>JBEKBW010000139.1:0-12073 GCA_050015215.1 Candidatus Sulfotelmatobacter sp. | reverse complement strand
TGCAGAGCTAAAAAATTAAGGGTTCCGAGCGCGGTTGAGTCCATTCGTCTCGGCCAATAGCTTACGTTAACCCTCGCTCGTCCGAGGCCGAAGATTTAATCCTCCCCAGATTCTTCCGCCCCCAGTGGGAGCATGGATCCGTGACGAACGTGGATGACGCGCACGGACCTATCGACAATTACAAACAGAACCCGATAAGTTCCGCGATTGCCGGTACCAAGCAACATCTGACGGATTGGCGCGTCGAAGTGCGTGCTTTCAGGCGCGAGGGGACAGCGTTCCGGAAAGTGGGAGAGCGTTTTGATACTGGCGCGTGCGCGAACGCTCCACTGGGGCGCGGCTCGCGGAGCACGGTCCCGAATGTAACGATAGATGTCCCGAAGATCGGCCTTGGCCTCAGGCGTGACCATGACGCGATAACGGATCGCAGCGCTCAGGGTTCTCTTTCCAGTTCATCGAATACTTCGTCCACCGTTTGTCCCTCGCCCCTTTTGGCTTGGGCCAGACCGCGGCGAATTCTGGCGATCACATCGAGGTGTTCGGCCACTTGCTGGTACACGATTGGATCAAGTACCACAGCTTCTGCTTTGCCGTTGATTGTAAGCACGAGCGGTCGCCCCGTCTTTTTCATGTGCTTCATCAGGTCGGACGAATTGCGCTTAAACGTAGTAAATGAGTGGATGTCCTCGGCTACATTAACCATGCACCGATATTACATCTTATTCGCATCGTATTCAATGCTTAAAAAGCGCGGCCAGCGTAGCGTACGCAAAAAGTTGAGAGAACTTTTGGCCGCGACTGTCCTCTGTGTAAACTAGCCTAGCGATGAAATTCCTTCCGCGCTGTTCTGTCGCGCCTCGCGTTCCCTTGCAGAAGTTAGCCATTTTAATCGTGTTGCTGCTGCTTGGCTCGATCTCAGCATTCCCCTCTGCCTACAACGCCCATCCCAAGCTCGTAGTCGTGATTGTCATCGACCAATTCCGCGGCGACTATCTTGAGCGTTATCGCGATCAGTTCGGCGAAGGCGGATTCCGGTTGCTGCTTGATCATGGCGCAGACTTTACCGACTGCAATTACGACTACGCCAACACGCGCACCGCTCCCGGCCACGCGACGCTGTTTACCGGCGCGTATACCGATGGCCACGGCATTGCGGCCAACGAGTGGTGGGATCAGGCGAAGAAGCGCATGGTTACGTCGGTGGAGGATGATGGCACGAAGCTTGTCGGGGCTGGGGAGGATAAGGCGGGGGCGTCGCCGCATAATTTGCTGGCCGATACTCTCGGCGATGAACTCAAGCTGGCTACGCAGGGGCGGGCGCGGGTGTTTGCACTTTCGTTGAAAGATCGCGCCGGCGTTCTGCCTGGCGGCTTCGCCGCCGACGGAGCTTATTGGATCGACCCACAAAGCGGCGCTTGGGTTACTTCCACCTACTACCGTCCCGATTTGCCTAAGTGGGCGCAGGATTTCAATAGCGCGAATCGGGCGGCGAAATATTGGGATCGGGAGTGGAAAAACAAGAGCGGAGACGTTCTACGCTCGACGGCGCACCGCAGGAGCAAGAACGGAACGGACGCTGGGTTCTATGAGGTGGTTGGATCGACTCCGTTTGCTAATGAGTATGAATTCGAGTTCGCTAAGGAGTTGGTGGTTTACGAAAATTTGGGCTCTGGCCCCGCAACCGATCTTCTTGCCCTCAGCCTCTCGGCGAACGATATTCTTGGGCATCAGGTTGGCCCGGATTCGCCGGAAATGGCTGGCATGGCTTTGGCGCTTGATCGCGAACTGGCCGATTTTTTCAACTTTCTCGGGCATCAGCTTGGGCTGGCGAATGTGTGGATTGCGCTTTCGGCCGATCATGGAATTTCGGCTCTGCCGGATGCTGCGAAGAAGTTGCGCGTTCCGGCGGCGAATCTTGATGGGAAGAGCTTGGAATCGCAGATTAATGCTGCGCTTACGGCTAAGTTTTCGGCGGGGCATCCCGCTGGTTATGTGAAATTCGATTTTCCGGTGGCATGGCTTGATCAGGATGCTTTCGGCGCAGCTCACGTGAAAGAGCGTGATGCGGAAGCGGCTGCGGGCGAAGCTATGAAGCAAGCGGGACTGCGGGAATATTTCACAAAGTCTCAGTTGGCAGAGGGCGAGGTTCCAAGCACCGCGCTCGGAAAAAAATTCCTGCACAGCTACACGCCAGAGGCTGGCTGGTATGTGATGGGCGTTCCTGAACCTTATACCGTTGGTTCCTCAAGAGGAACGGACCACGCCTCACCTTACACCTACGACACGCATGTGCCCCTGGCGTTTTACGGACTTCCGTTTCGGACGGGGACTTATCGTACGCATGTGGAGCCGATCGATCTGGCTCCGACGTTGGCGTCGCTGCTGGGGATTAACGCGCCTACGCACTCCGCAGGGCGGGTGCTTACTGAGGCCTTGATGCCGTCTGAAAAAACGCCTCGTTGAATTCTTTTCAGGACGGCCAGCCGCTGGGCTGAAGCCCGGAAAGATTCCAGGCGCGTCTTACGCGGCGCTGAAGCACCGCTCTTCCACGTTCGGGCACGCACAGGTTTTCCAGCGAGCTTTGCGGCGCGGCTGAAGCCGCGCCCTTTCAAAGCCTTGAGTTACTCGTTCCTACGGTGCGCAACCTTGCGTGAACGACGTCAGAACATTCGCCGCTGCGGAAATGTCGCAGGAGTACGTGGCGCCGGTGGAATCCGACGAGTTGTATTGCTGCGAGGCGGATTGATTAAAGTTGGACAACAGTTCGAATGAAGAGTTCAACTCGAGAGTATCGTTGTGCTGACCGGCATTGATTAACGAGCTGCTGTAGGTGGTCTTGCCGCCTTGGGCGGTGCTCGTAGTGAGTTGGTAGGTTTGGTCGGCGGTCGTGGTTTGCAGGATGTCGGTGTTCTTCAAAACCAACTCAGCGATGTTGACGGCCAGTGGGAAGGCATAGTTCTGCGTGTTAACAGTCGCCGCCGCGCCCGGCTGTGAGGTTGTTACTGTCGAGCCAATGATCGCGTTCTGCACGATGTTCTGTTCGAAGGCTGTTGCGGTGATGTTGAAGAACTGCTTGTTCGAGAAATCGACGTTCTGCACGACCTTGGTCGTGACCTTGCCTTTCGAAGTGTTGACGTAGCCGGAGATCACGAAGTTGCGATCGGACGTGACATCCACCGTGCCTTTGGTGAAGGTCGATTGCACGTTGAGGTTCTCCGTCACCTGCGGATTGGGCGCGGCTAGCGTGTTTTGTGTGATTGCGCCGGAGGTCTGCGTGCTGCCCGAATCGAGATACAGCAACAACGAGGCCGTGGCTGAAAAATAGCTGTCGGCGTTGTAGACGCTTAGTGACACCGTGTGGGGTTGGCCATTGCTCAGAAGGCCAGCGAAGGGCGTCAGGTTCACGCGGTAAGGAGTGAAGTTCAAAGTTTGCACGCCGGGGATCGGGAACCAGAGGAAGGGATCGATACCGCCGGTGAAAATCCACGGGAAGACTGGCGCCACGCCGGCTGGCTGGCCATCGATGGTGATTTCGGTTTCGCGGAAACCGGTGCTGGGGCAGCTTTCGAGTTCGGTAGAGACATCGTTGGGTACGCAGGTATACCAGAATTCGTCCGTCGACTGGCCTTGCGAGTAGACGTCGAGATAGGCACTCTCGACGTTTGTCGGCATGGTGAAAGTGCCGGAGAGCGTGTCGGTCGGCGTATTCAGCGTGACGGTTCCACCTTGCGGGCCGGCGGATAGCGCGTACACGACGTTAGCGCTGGAAGGCGCGCCTTGGCCTGGTGCCAGTGGATAAAACTCGAGCGTGGCTGAAGCGTAGATCGTGGAGGTGAGACCGCAGCAGAGAGTGTTGCCGATATCTGCCTGACCAGACTGCGCGGTGTAAAAGATCGAACTGTAGTCGGTGAGATCGTTCTCGATGTGCCACGATGGCCCGAGGTTCGAGGAAGGCTCTGCCGTGGTGCCGAAATAAATGTTGACGGGCCCCAGCCAATAGTTGGCGGTGCGGTCGTATTGAATGCCGGCGTTTAAGTTGATGTCCGATTCGAGCACGACTTTTGCCCAGGGGCCGGGGCAATCGGCGGGCGGAGTGAAAGAGAAGTTCTCCACGTTGAAATCGTAGAAAGCCGCGTCGGTGAAAAGCGTAACCACGCAAGGTGTGGTGGAGGGCCTGGTGACCAGTGGATCGGCGGTTACGGTGTTGCCGGAGCCGATTTTGTATGGGCCGGATGCGCTCGCTAGGGTCGTGAGGACGGCGGTCAGCAAAAAAAACGGGAGAAGATTGCGCACCAAACGGGCGAGATGTGGCATAGAAACCCTCCTAGGAGATGAATGGCAAATGCCGCGCCCATCCTGGAAAGATACTCAGTCGAGAAGGAGCAGCGTAGGGATGAAAGTATTGCGCGTCGGTTCCGGTTGTGTCAATCGAGGAAGAAAGTCTCTATGCGGTGCGCGCTCATCAATTCATGCTCTCGTTGGCGGGAACGGTTCGACTGTGTAAACTAACCGCAATGAAATTTCCTTCCCCCGCTTCTCACGGACGCCAACATCTTCTGTCGGACCTGCCGACTTCACGGGTGAGGAAGCCGGAGTGAACGCTTTCCCGCAAAATGGCGGAAAGCTTGATCTGAGCGTGAGCGTGGCCGGGATTTCGCTGAAGAATCCCGTTATTGCGGCCAGCGGGACTTTTGGTTATGGCGTCGAGTTCGAAGACGTCGTCCATTTGGATCGGCTTGGCGGCTTCGTGGTGAAAGGGCTTTCTCGGGAGCCGATGATTGGCAATCCGCCGCCGAGGCTCTGGGAAACCGCTGCCGGGATGCTCAATGCGATTGGCTTGCAGAATATTGGCGCGGCGGCGTTTCTCGAAGAAAAACTTCCGCGGCTGCGGCAGATTCCGAACATCGCGGTCTTTGCCAACGTCTTCGGTTACACTCGCGAGGATTATGAGAGGACCATCGAGATTCTGAATGAAGGCGAAGGCATTGCCGCGTATGAGCTGAACGTTTCCTGCCCGAATACGGCGCATGGAGGGTTGCAGTTCGGTTGCGATCCGCGCGCGCTTGAGGAAGTGGTGACCACGGCGAAGCGCGTGGCGCGGCGGCCGCTGATCGTGAAGCTTTCGCCGAACGTCACCAGCATCGCGCAGATGGCGCATATTGCGCAGGAGTCCGGGGCGGACGCGATCTCACTGATCAATACGTTTGTCGCTATGGCAATCGACGCGGACACGCGCAAGCCGCGCATCGCCAACGTTACGGCTGGGCTTTCCGGGCCGGCGATCAAGCCTATCGCGCTGCGCATGGTTTACGACGCGGCGCACGCGGTGAATATTCCGGTAATCGGCATGGGCGGGATTTCCAGTGCGGCGGATGTTGCGGAGTTCATGCTGGCGGGAGCGACTGCGGTGCAGATTGGCACGGCTAGTTACTGGGATCCGTGCGCTACGGAGAAGATTGTGGACGAGCTTAAGCGATGGTGCGGGGATCGCGGGATTGCGAGATTGGCGGATTTGGTTGGTGGTTTGGTGGTGGAGTGATTCACAAGCCCTCGGCGGCGTGCGCCGACATATACGCTCGCAGAATAGCGTTAATGCGGGTCTGATAGCCGCGTTGTCGACGGAACCAGCGAAGCACGTCAGCATCCAGGCGCATGGTAACGATTTCCTTGCGCACCGGCAATATGACCTTGGCATTCTTCCAAAACTCCGCGTCCGTCGCATGGGCGTCTGGATCAGAGGCGATGCCCTTGCGAATCTCTGCATCGTCCATGCGCCGGAGCCGAGTCCAATCGGTGGCCTTGACGGCTTTAGCGTTCGAGGTTTTTCCGATAGAAACGCCTTTCATGGGCCTCCGAGCGCCACGCCGAGATGACGCGCCTTTCGTCTTCTGCGATGTCTGCATAGATGACCGTTATCTCCAGGCCGTTCACGGCGCCAATGGCGTTGCGCCGGTTCTTCTTCCCATTCCAAAGATACTGAATCTCGTGTATTTACACAATGTAAATATATATTGAATTGAAGTAGGACGCGTTTCCTATACGTCGGAAACATTCACCTCCGATTCTCCTGCGCCTAACGAGCCCAAAACCTGTGCGAACCACTGCAGCTAATTCTTCGCTGCAAAACGACAGAGGCCACGCTCTGAAACGAGCGTAGCCTCTGCCGTCTGTCCACTCTGTTCGATTTAACCGCCCTACGGGACAATCTCGCCCGTAGTCGGATCAAGCACCAGCTTGGGCGCTTTCTTGCCGGTGAACTCGAACAAACCCAGCAACGATCCTGCCTTCGCGTCGTTCGATCCATTTCCCATCGCCGGGAGACTCCAGTTGTATTCGATGAACTGGAGAATCGAGGACTGATCGGTGATCACGTGATCGACGTAGTTCTGTTTCGAGTACGGCGAAATGACTAACAGCGGCGTGCGCGGACCATAACCGCAGCGCCCCTGTGTAGTCGCAGCTGTGTTTCCGCCGCAAAGACCGGGCCCGGTGAGGGCATCATCGATGGAACTCTGCGATTGGTTGACCAGCGGATCCATGACATGGTCGTACCAGCCATCGGAGTCATCGTAAGCGATGATGATGGCCGTGTCCTTCCAGTACTTATTGGCCTGGATTGCGTTGATCGTATTCACCACGAAAGTCTGCTCGTCCAGAGGATCGGAGTAGCCGGGATGTGCATCGTATACCGCCTTGGCCTTGACATAGCTCACGGCAGGCAGCAAATCCGCGTTTAGAGCGCTGGTGAACTCCGACAGGTCGTATTGATGGTTGGCCTGATCGCTGGTCCCGATCGTGCTAGTCGGCGCCAGATGATGCGGATTGGCGGTTTCCGGGTAAAACATGAAGGGCTCGTGGTGAGCGACGTAGTCGGCGGTAGTTCCGGCGAGGCCGGTGCTGGCTGCGGCGCAAACGGCGGTTTGGCCGTTATAGCTGGTGGGTCCGAAGCCTCCCTGGCACCATCCCCAGGTGTAGGACGCGTTGTTCAATTCGTCGCCGATGTTATTGGTGCCGGTAGGGAAACTCACGTACGTCTTGCCGGTCGGATTGCAATCGTCACCGGCAGGGCGACCATCGCCGAGCAAAGCGCCCGAGGTGCCGCCGCCGGCGATAACGCCAACGGTAGATCCGCCGCTGACATATTGCACGTTGGCGGTGTTTCCGCTGATCAAGTTAATCGCGCCAGGCGCGGAAGGTCCGAACTGCGAATTGAAGGAGTTGTCGCTCATGGCATAGGTCTGGGCGTAGTTCCACATGGCGGTTACGGTGTTGCCATCGTAATAACCCATGACTAGTCCGGTGCCGTAGCCGTAGTCGCAGGTGCTGCCGCCAGTGCCGGTATATTGAACGAACTTGTCCATCGCGCCCATGTCGAAGGCCTGTTGTTCGGGCGTATAGCTATGGTTCTGATCGCAGGTTACAGACTGCGTCCGGTCGAGGCGGAACGGCTGCACCGAGTTGGGATTCTCGGTGAGCAGGCCCCCGGAGAGCAGGTTGTTCACGGTCGGCGTATTCGCCTTCGGCGTCCACTGCGGTTCGCTCGCCGGGTTCGTGGCGTTGGGATAGGTGGCGAAGTAGTGGTCGAAGGAGATGTTTTCCCCGAAGATCACGACAAGGTGTTTGATGGGGGTTTGCGTGGGGTAACTTTCTGCGGGGTTGGTCACGCTTACGAGCTCTTTGGGCTTCTCTGCACCCCAGGCTTCGACGAATGGGCCGATCATCATGCATGCGCCACACACAACTGCGGCCATGCTCCGAATACCTTTACTGATCATTAGCGGATCTCCTCGATTGGTTGACACTCTGCCTTGCGGTCGGGGATTGACACTTTGCTCAACGCCGCACTTTGCAGGACCCACAGAAAGACAGAATGTGAAACGACGCTACGCGGTAAGTTTTACAAGGAGATGACAGAAAAATGAATTCTTTGTGAACAAACTATCGCGAGCCGCACCCGCCTGTGGATTTCTCGTCTTTCTTCACGTTCGCGTCTTTTGTGTTCACGTCCCGTGGTTCCACGCGGATCGTCCCCATCATGCCCCCATCTTCGTGCTCCAGAAGATGGCAGTGATACACGAAAGTCCCCACGATGTTGGGATCGCGGAAGTCCATGCGCAGCTTTACGCTGGGATACACCGGGTTGTGGCCGCTCCAGTAGGCGACATTAATTGTGTCCCTCAGATAAGGTTCGTCCACGGGCACGCCATTCCACTCCAACAGTTGGAAGTGCAATTGATGGATGTGGAAGTCGTGCAACTCCTGCGAACGGTTTTCGATAATCCAATCTTCCACATCCCCCTGCCTTACGACGATGTCTGGATTGGGAGAGTTCGGATCAAAAGGAGCCGGAGTTTTTCCATCCACCGTTAAATAGAAGACGGTTGGGCTGTTGGGATTCTTCGGGTCCTGCGGCGTCTCTGAGAAATAGAGCTTCCGTTCGCGCACCGGCGCAATCTCCTTTAACGGCGTGCCGTGCACTGCAACGAGTGTCGCCGGAGAAGCCGGCAGGTGCGAGCGCGGCTCGGGCGCGTCAGCGCTAGCCACGATGCTGGCCAGGGGACGAGTAGGATCATTCTCACCCGCGGGGCCGGTATCGATTGTTCTAGTGACCAGGCTGGCGGGAATGCCTTCCTTTGGCGCTTTGACGATAAACTCCGCTCGCCCTCCCGGCGGAATCAGTACGTGCCGCTTCAGCACAATCTGCTCACGGTTTCCATTCGCATTGACCGGAATGCCGTCGAGGGCCACCACTCCGACCGTTTGCTGCCAGTCCTTGAACAAAACCTGCAAGTCTAAATAGGTGATGGCGGAGGCGTTCAGTACTCTCCACAATTCTTTTTCGTGCGGCTTCATCCTGATCGCCGCTGGTTGATACTCGGGATAAGGAACCGGGACAAAATTAATGGAGAGATCTTTGGCCGGCTTTCCACCGCCCGTGCCGTTGTTGAGAATGTCCCCTTCCGCATCTTTCAATACTTGCGGCGCCGGCATGGAATCGGTTTGCACCGGCGCCGCATTGGGATTCATGAGTTCCTGATCACGAATCACCAACACCCGCTCCGGCAGGCCGGATACCTCGCTGTTAACGGTCTCCATCCCCTCGACAATCAATGCTCCGGATGCCCCGCCCAGTATTTGATTTTTGGTGAACCCGTGAACGTGCGGATGGTACCAATACAACCCCGGCGGCTGATCCAAGGGAATTTGAAAACTATATTCGAAGGGCGGAGACGAGGGCTGAACCAGAGTTTTGAGAACGTCGTCCTGATGGCAAACCGGAGGAATCACGAGTCCGTGAAAGTGCAGGTTGGTGGAAGATGCGGTCATCGCGCCGCCGCTGCAATCTTTCCCGGCCGAGCCCGCATGTGCTGCCATGCTGTGCGCTTCCGGGGATGCCGCAAGCTCATTGCGGAGCGTCAGGGTTACATGGTCGCCCGGCTTCACGCGCAAAGTGGGAGACTGATTACCAGCCTTATCGACGTAGCAATATCGCGTCTGTCCCTGCGAATCGACGGAACTGCGGAAGGCCAGTTCTACTTTTAGCTCGCCATTCTGGCTGCGAAGGTCGGCGGGTTCGGGCACCGCGCTGCCTAAAGCTCCGCGCGTGCAAATGTCATCGGGATTGTCTTTTGCCGCGGAGACGCCTCGGCAGGATAAAACTGCGGGGATTATGCAGACGGCGAACGCGACGGATCGTGATGTGCGACAAAAATCCATGATTTATTTGAGGGATTAAGGTTCGTTGACGGAGCCAACGGTAAAGACGAAGTCTAGCAAGTCACCGAGTTCGGAATTGTTAATCGGTTGTGAATTTGAAGGGGAGAACTAAAACAACTCGATCGTGGCGCGGTGACCCGAAGCAGCGGCCAGGCGGGCATCGATAGTGACCAGCGTAGCGTCAAGTTTCTCAGCAAGCGCGACATACGCTGCATCGTACGCCGAGAAATTGTGACGCATTTGCCAGATTCGGCCCATCAGCGGCCGGTGGGCATAAAGATCTATTCGCAACCTCAGGAGATCTATGACGGCCTCTTCCGCGCGCCGATCCGGGATCTCATCGCGGTGCACCATTCGCCGCAGGACTTGCATTACTTCAAGGTCCAGCAGGTAGGGAGCATGCAGGGTCTCATCGCGCGAGTAGATCCGCTCCTCGATTCGCTGACCCGCCCCTGTCCGGAGTAGCCAATCAATCGTCGCCGACGCATCCAGGACGATCACCGCGCCTCGCGTTCTTCCCGCACCATTCTGGCGATATCAAGCCGCTTCAAGACCGGTTCGCGCTTATGGAGCAACTCGCGGAATTCCGCCAAAGTCGGCTTTTCCGCTATTTCCTTGATCTCCATCAATAAATAATCTGAAAGAGACATGCCTGACATGGCGGCGCGAGCCTTCAGGGTGCGGTGGAGCGACTCCGGCACGTTGCGCAGTTGAATCATCTTTGACATGTTGTGAGCATAGTTTCATGTGCGGCACATGTCAATGGGCACTAAGAACCCCAACCAGGAGTGATCGGCTCGACCAGTGAAACGGCGATGTTTACGTCACGAGGCGTCTAGCATGGCTTTGGAGTGTAGAAGGCAGCAAACGCAGTCGCGTCCGAACAAGAGAATCAATACCACAGACCACGCGATTGGCAGAGATGTGCATGGAATAAACCACAGCCAGCCTGTCAATGATGGGACGCGAGGAAAGCCATACAGAACGAAATCATGCGACAGAACGAGAGCGCACACCACGCCGATGCCGACCCCTATCGCGTCCCCCGACAATCTCAACGGTGTCCACGAAAACATCAAGATGCGCCGTCTTTGCCGCCAAGATTCGATATTCAATCCCACCCAATACCAGAACACCGCAATCGCTACAACTACCGCTGCGTCATTCCACGAGCCCGGCAGATAGCGAAATGCCAACGCGGTGGGCACCGCTAAGGGTGCATTTATCGCAACCAGCAGCGTGAAAGAAGGCGGGGTTCCGGGCATATCGTCAATGCGCATCAGAGCCCGTTCCCACCGGTCGGTCCACACCAGGAGGGCCACCGCCACCAAGGTCTGCACAAGCGGGAGCGCGTATTTCAATTTCAGGGGCATCTGAGCCTAACCAGAAAAACAGCGTTCGTTCTCTTTGCGATATTAGACACCGGCGCCGACGCTCTTCGGGAGTAACTGTCGAAATCCGGCCCATAGGCATTGAGCGGCTTCCAAGGATACGGCAGGATACAAACCCCCGTGCCCCTGCGTATTTTTCTCACGCAAGACTCTGCTGAAAGTAATGAGCGCCGTTCACCCTCCCCTGTTATCCTGACCACATCCCGCCATGAAGTCGATCTACGAAGACCTGCCGCCGGTAGAGATTGCCGGGCGCAAGCTCGTGGGCCGGGTTCTGTTCGGATTGCTGGTCCTAATCTCCGCGCTGGTGGGCGCGACCGCCGGATTGCTGCTGGTCTACACCACCGACCTGCCGCAAGTCGAGGCCCTCGAGGCGTACCGCCCAAGTTCGATCACGGAGCTATATGACGATCACGGCCGCGTGATCGGCTCGTTTGCGCTGCAGCGGCGGGTTGTGGCCAGCTACGATGATTTTGCGCCAGTTCTGCGTGACGCGCTGGTTTCCATCGAAGACAAAGATTTCTACCGGCATTCGGGCATCAACTTCTGGCGGATCGTCGGCGCTGCCTATCGCGATGTCGAATCCGGCGGGCGTGTGCAAGGCGCATCGACGCTGACCATGCAGTTGGCGCGCAATCTCTTTCTTTCTCCCGACCGCTCGTTTCATCGCAAAGTGCAGGAAACGATGCTGGCCATTCAGATCGAGCGCCGCTTCACCAAGCCGCAGATCTTCACCCTCTACGCCAACCAGATTTTTCTCGGGCACGGAGTTTACGGATTCGAAGCCGCGTCGGAATTCTACTTCGGCAAGCCGGCGCGGAAGCTCACCTTGCCGGAGGCGGCGTTGCTGGCCGGCATACCCAAGGGGCCGGGACTCTATTCGCCGATCAACCATCCGGATAGGGCTACAAAGCGGCGCAATCTGGTGATCAACGCCATGCTGGAGGATGGGAAAATCACTGCAG
>JBEKBW010000138.1:0-12165 GCA_050015215.1 Candidatus Sulfotelmatobacter sp. | reverse complement strand
TCCGGATCGACCCCAATCACGGCACCCAAGCTGTTGCCAGTCTGATCGATGACGGTGCCGCCAATGACCTTTCCGTCCGGGGACCATGCGGCATCGATTATCAAATGGGACATGGGTCCGCTGAAAATGTTTTTCTCGTCACTGCCGTCGGCGTTCGCGATCATCAGATAGAATTTGCCCGGATCCGGGTCGTTGGCGCGCAGGAAAACAAAGCGCTGCCCGTCCCGTGAAAAACTGGGATTCGTGTCGATATCTTTGACCAGCAACTGAGGCGCTCCGCCCAGCACGGGAATGCGGTAAAGATCGTATTCCTGCGATGCCGGGCCACTGGCCAATAACGTGTGGGAATAATAAATGTGGCTGCCGTCGGGCGAGAATCGCAGCGCGGAGTACGCCACATGCTGCGGCGGAATAATTTGCACGTTACTTTCGCTGGAGAGATGGCGCAGCCACAGCGACTCGTTGCCCTCGTTATTCAACACGTACGCTAGATAGTTTCCGTCGGGAGACATGGCGCCGATGATCGCATTGTGGGTGCCGCTGATTTTGCTGATCTTGATGCTCTCGAAAGGCTGACGCCGCTCCGCGAAAAACAAGCTGTAAACGCCGAATGAGGCCGCAGCTACCAGCAGCAGTACCACCAGAACGATCACTCCCAGGCCGGCCCGATGTTGCCGCGCCGCAGCCGCCAGCACCGAACCGCTGGACGTCTGCTCGCTACGCGCCATGGGCACACCGGCACTCGAAGCCCGGACTGAGCCAGACTCGTTTGCAGGTTCCCTGCCTGATTCCGTATCGCGCCGCAAGCGCTTCAGATCGCCGACCAGTTCCGTTGCCGATTGATAGCGAAGAGCGCGGTCTTTCTCCAGCAGCTTGCCAATCATGTCTTCCAGTCTCGGCGGAAAACTGGGATTCAACCGCAGCGGCGGAACGGGCGCTCGATTCAGAATGCCGTCGAAGATGGTGGCGGCTGTATCGCCTGCAAATGGCAAGGCCCCGGTCGCCATTTCGTACAGGACTGTACCGAACGAAAACAGATCGGTGCGGGAATCGAGGTCTTTGCCCTTTGCCTGCTCCGGCGACATATACGCGACTGTGCCCACCGCTGTGCCCGGGCTGGTGAGAAATTCATGGCTGTCGGCGATCGTGGCTGCAGTGAGGCCGCTGGAAACTTCTTTCGTTAGCGGCGCAACCTTGGCCAATCCGAAATCCAGGATTTTGGCGTGTCCGCGCTTCGTGACAAAAATGTTCGCGGGCTTGATGTCGCGGTGCACAATGCCCCCGGCGTGCGCGGCATCCAAGGCATCGGCGACCTCGATCGCCAACGAAAGCAAAGTCTCGGTTTCCAGCGGGCGGCCAGCGATGCGGTGCTTCAGCGTCACACCGTCCAGATACTCCATGACGATAAACGTGTAGCCGTCCTGCTCGTCAATCTCGTGGATCGTGCAAATGTTGGGATGATTGAGCGCCGATGCCGCTTTGGCTTCCCGCCGGAATCGGGCGAGGGATTGCGGATCCTTGGCAACATCGTCGGGCAGAAATTTCAACGCGACGAACCGGTCGAGTTTCGTGTCCTCGGCCTTGTAGACAACGCCCATGCCGCCGCCACCCAGCTTCTCAACAATGCGGTAGTGCGAAATGGTTTGGCCGATCATGGGAGGGTCCTAAGGCGATCTAATCTTAAGGATGCGGTGAAGGCGAGTCAAACCCCCGCGCGGGATTTTTCATGCCCATACCCCAGCAGATCCGACAGTTCCCGTTAGATCTTAAAATGCAGACTCGTTGTATATACCGAGTGCGATTGTATATAATGGAGTCATGCCGCTCAGTATCCGCAACTCCGAAGTCGAGCGCCTTGCCCGCGCGCTCTCTCGCCTGACGGGTGAAGGCCTCACCCAGACGATCTTGCAAGCTCTGCGCGAACGCCACCAGCGTGTGCGCGCAGCCCGTCAGCAGGAACAACTGATGGAGGACCTGACCGCCATCGCCCGCCATTCTGCCGCCCTTCCCGAGTTAGATCGCCGCAGCCCGGATGAGATTATTGGCTACGACGAGCACGGGCTGCCGAAATAAATGGTCATCGACACCTCAGCTCTTGTGGCTATTCTGCGACAAGAGTCTGGAGCCGAAAGCCTGTTGACCCGATTGACTGCCGCCGGCTCGCGGCGAATCTCTGCTGCAAGTCTTCTGGAAACCGCAATCGTTCTCGAGAGTAAGTCCGGAGAAAGGGGCAGCGAGCAATTGGACTTGTTCCTGGCGCGCGCTCAGATCGAGCTTGAACCGGTGACTGCCGAGCAAATACGAATCGCGCGCAAAGCTTGGCGGCGGTACGGAAAGGGCAGCGGCCACGCCGCTAGGCTGAATTTTGGAGATTGCTTCAGCTACGCGCTCGCCCGCAGCTTAGGAGAAGAACTGCTTTACAAGGGCGCAGATTTTGCCCATACCGATATTGCAAGCACGGGCGACTAGCGCTTCGCGGGCCCCAAATTAATTTCCAACCCCTCCGACGCTGCCCGCACCTTCGGATAATAATTGCGCGCCTCGTGCACGACCTTGTCGATGACCGCGTCGGTGTGCTCGGGATCGTGATGGAATAACACCAGCTCTTTGGCGCCGCTCTCCATTACCACGTTCACGGCTTCGCGCCAGTGGCTGTGCCCCCAGCCGCGGCGGCGGGCTGCGTATTCTTCGGGAAGGTACTGGGCGTCATAAATGAGAATGTCTGCGCCTTCGGCGAGCTTCCGCACGGCCTTGTCGAACACGGCGTCTCCCGGTTCATTGTCGGTAGCGTAGACGAGGATTCCATCTTTGGTTTCAAGGCGGAACCCCATGCATCCCTGCGGATGATTGAGCCACGCGGTCTGCATTTCCACGCCGTCTTCGATGGTGATGCGTCCGTTGTCGATGTCGTAGAAATCGCGGCGGGCCTGCATCTGGCCGATGTCGACCGGAAAATAGGGCGCGGCCATCTGATCGGCCAGGACTTGCTTTAGGCTGCGGGTCCGGCTGGAGCACTGGAACAGGAAGCGGTTCTCCGGGTTGGCGTAAAGGGGACGGAAGAATGGCATCCCCTGAATGTGATCCCAATGAAAATGCGACACGAAGACGTGCGCCGTGAAAGGCTTCTCGCCGAACTCGCTTTGTAGTTGCTGGCCAAGAACGCGGAATCCTGTGCCGCAGTCAAAGATGTAGATGCTCTCACCGAGGCGTACCTCGACGCAGGAGGTGTTGCCCCCGTAACGCATATTCTCGGGTTGTGGGGTTGGCGTGGAGCCGCGCACGCCCCAGAACTTAATCCGCATAAGTTGTGAACTGCCCAGGGCCCAGCTGCTTGTTATGTTTACATCTTCCGATGGCGGCCTGCCAACGTCAATTGCCGGAATGGTTCACGAGTTACTATTTCGCTTGTTCAAGGCAGGGACTGAGGATAGCCCGGAGTCTGAAGCTAGTGGTCGATCGCGAGCATCCAAATGCAAACGTAGTTCAGATTCAGCAGACCACCTCAATCGATAGGAGCAGGGAATGTCCTCACAGCAGCGCGATTCGAACTCTAATCTCCCGAAGGCTTTGGTGACTGGCGGCACGTCGGGTATCGGCCGCGCGGTCGCGCTGCAGTTGGGTAGCGACGGTTTCGATGTCATCGTCCACGGACGCGACGCGGCGCGCGGCGCCAAGACGGTTGACGAGATCAAGACCGCCGCCGGACGAGCGAGTTTCGTTGGGGCTGAGCTCAATAATCCCGCGGAGATTCGTCGCCTCGCTAAAGAGGTCGGAGAGATCGACGTTCTGGTAAACAACGCAGGTTTCGCGGTGTGGGGACCCACAGCCGACTTTGAAGTCGCCACGTTCGATGAGCTCTTCACCAGCAACGTACGCGCGCCCTTCTATCTTGTCGCTGCCTTTGCACCCGCCATGGCGGCTCGCGGTAGCGGCAGCATCATCAACGTCAGCAGCATGGCTGGCCGCCTCGGCATGGCCGGAGGTGCGGCCTACGGCGCCACCAAGGCCGCCCTGATATCTCTAACCCAGTCGTGGGCGGCGGAGTTCAGCCCGCGCGGCGTCCGGGTCAACGCGGTCGCGCCCGGTCCCGTCTACACGCGGCCGGAGGCGCGCGAGTTGTTCGATACTCTCGGCGCCACCACGCCGCTCAAGCGCGCCGCGGACCCAAAAGAAATTGCCGAGGTCGTTGCGTTCCTGGCCTCACCCCGCGCCAGCTACGTGACCGGCGCAACCTTCGCCGTCGATGGAGGCCGCACGGCCATTTAAGCGCATCGCTCACCGACGAGGAAAACACGCCGGTTACGGCTCCCCTATAATGAACCGCGAGGCGGTCGCGAAAGTTCGAGTTGCGCCGGCCGCACGTCCATCTCTTGCATGGTTAACCCTGATTTCAAGGAATTTTCCCGTCTGGCCCGGTCGGCTACGCTGGTGCCGGTGGTCAAATCGGTAAGCGCCGATCTTCTCACTCCGGTTTCCGCGTTCCTGGCCATTGCCCAAAAGGAGCCTTACGCTTTTCTCCTGGAGTCGGTCGAGCGCGGGGAGCAGATTGGCCGCTATACCTTTCTGGGAGCGCGGCCCTATATGCGGCTGAAGGCGCGCGGTTCTGAGGTGGAAATCGAGCGCGGGCGGAAGCGCGAGCGTCGCCAAAGTAGCGTGTTCGCTGTGGTGAAAGAGCTGCTGGGCGAGCATCGTCCGGCGACGCTGCCTGGGCTACCTCCTTTTACGGCCGGGGCCGTTGGCTACTTTTCCTACGATGTAGTTCGGCAACTGGAGAGAATCGGCGAGCACGCAAAGGACGATCTACATCTTCCCGACTGTGAGTTGATGTTCTTTGATCGGTTGCTGGCCTTCGATCACTTACGGCACCAGATTCACATCGTGGCGGCGGCAGATGTCGCGCGCCAGAATCCGCGGAGCGCCTACGAGAGGGCGGTGCGCGATATTTCCGCGCTGGAAAAACGGCTGGCGACGGGCTTGCGTTCCGCGTTGTGGCGGAAGCCGGCCAACGCAAGCAAGGGAAGGCTCAGGATTCATGCGGGAACAACCCGAACGAAATTCATGCGCAGCGTGGAGCGGTGCAAGGAATACATTGCCGCAGGCGACATTTTTCAGGTAGTGCTCTCGCAGCGGGTCGATTTTACTCCGGGAGTTGAGCCCTTCGATCTTTACCGCGCTCTGCGGCAGGTGAATCCTTCTCCATACCTTTATTTTCTGCGCATGGGGGAAAAGCAGATTCTCGGTTCATCGCCCGAAATGCTGGTGCGGGTAACGGGACGCAAGCTGGAATACAGGCCGATTGCAGGCACGCATCCGCGCGGGCGAAATGAAGCGGAAGATCAGCGCCTGGAAGAGCAGATGCGGGGTGACGAGAAAGAACGAGCCGAGCATGTGATGCTGGTTGATCTTGGGCGCAATGATCTGGGACGGGTCAGCGAGTACGGTTCAGTAAAAGTAAAAGATTTGATGTATGTGGAGCGCTACTCCCACGTGATGCATTTGGTTTCGGCTCTCGAAGGCACGCTGCGCAAGGATCTTAGCGCGCTTGACGCTTTTGCCGCCTGTTTTCCCGCGGGTACCCTGAGCGGCGCGCCTAAAGTTCGCGCCATGCAGATCATCGAAGAATTGGAGCCAGTGCGGCGCGGCATCTACGGCGGATCGGTTCTCTATGCCGATTTCGCCGGGAACCTGGATTCTTGCATTGGGATTCGAACCATGCTGCTGCGAGGAAAACATGCCTACTTGCAGGCGGGAGCGGGCATTGTGGCGGATTCTGATCCCGCCAGCGAGTTTCAGGAGAGCATGAACAAGGCGCAGGCCCTGCTCAGGGCGGTGGAGATAGCTAGGGGAAGCGGTCGGTGAGTAGTGGCGGCAAATGCTTGTCGTTTCGGGAAATCCACAGGCGGTTTGTGATGAGTATCACTTCCGGGCGCATCGCTCATGGGGCATGGTATCGCGGTGCGCCTTTTACTAAAGCCCGTCGTCCACTTCTATCGCGACTTGGTAGTCTGGAAAAAGTCGATGGCGCTGGTGCTGGGTGTTTATCGCTGTACTCGATGTTTTCCTAAAACTGAAACCGACGGTTTGACGTCCCAATTGCGACGAGCTGCGGTCGCTATTCCAAGTAATATTGCGGAGGGGCAAGTTCGACTCTCGGCTGTAGAGTTCGAACGCTATGTAGGAAACGCTCGGGGTTCTTTAATGGAGGTTGAAACGCGCGTTCTCATAGCTCAGGATCTCGGCTATATCGAACATGGCGAGAGCGATAGTCTGCTTGCAATGACAGCCGAGGTTGGCCAGGTGCTGAATGGCCTTCTGGCCACTTTGCCAGACCGCAGATAGTGTTTTTCCGGCCCTGCGACTAATTACTGACCACCTGCAGAAAGTTAGCGATCAACCGTTTCCCGGAATCGGTAAGAACGCTCTCCGGGTGAAACTGCACGCCTTCCACCGGGAATTTCTTGTGGCGCAGGCCCATGATGGTGCGGGTTCCGTCTTTCTCGGTGGTCCAGGCGCTCACTTCCAACTCCTGCGGAAGATTCTTCTCTTCCACGATCAGCGAGTGATACCGGGTCGCTGTCATAGGAGTCGGCAAAGTGCGGAAGATAGTTTTGCCATCATGCGTGACTTCGCTGGTTTTGCCGTGCATCAGGTGAGGCGCGCGCACCACCTTGCCGCCGAATGCCTCGCCGATGGCCTGGTGCCCCAGGCAAACGCCGAGTATGGGAACTTTGCCCGCGAAGTAGCGGATCAGATCGATGCTGATGCCGGCATCCTGCGGCGTGCACGGGCCGGGTGAGATGACGATGCGCTCGGGGCGCAACGCTTCGACGTCTGCAACTTCTACCTGATCGTTGCGGCGCACTTCCACTTCAGCCCCGAGTTCTCCAAGATACTGAACCAGGTTGTAGGTAAAGGAGTCGTAGTTGTCGAGGACAAAGACCACATGACCGCCTGATAATTAGCTTAACACTCGGTCGCGATAGAGGTTCTAGTGGTTGCTTCTCCGCGACGCCGCTTGAAACTTGTCTTTTTGAGCGTCACACCTGAGCGTTACACCATCTGTTATTGTGTTGGCTTGTTGAGGTGCGTGACATGGAAACACTGCAGTACATAAAGATAAACTCAATGGCCGGCCCATTATTTCTGGCGGCGTCTGCCCGCGGATTGCTGGCTTTGGAATTCGATGCGCGTCTGCCGGGGCAGCAAACGATTCGTCCCAACCCGCGCGATCTGCGGGAGGAAAACGGGGAATTAACGTTCGAGGAATCGCCGGATGGGATGCAGCCGTATATAGGTCAGCTCGAAGAATATTTCTCGGGAACGCGGCGCAAGTTTGATTTTCCGCTCGATCTCCGAGGCACGGACTTCCAACGTTCCTGTTGGCATGCGCTGCTCGCGATTCCCTACGGAGAGACTCGAAGCTATGCGGATATCGCGCGCGCCGTGGGCAAGGCGAACGCGTTTCGCGCCGTGGGGATGGCCAATAATCGCAATCCGATTGCGATTGTAGTTCCCTGCCATCGCGTGATTGCTTCCGATGGCGGACTCTGCGGTTACGGTGGAGGGCTGGAGGTCAAAAGGAAACTGCTGGAGTTGGAGGGAGCTTTGAGCAGAGTGCTCGCTGCGTGAAGCATTGACGAACGCGTTATTCAACGATCGGAGATCGGCAACTCCATCCTGAAACTTTGACCACCCAGACCAAATCTTCCACTCTTCGCAAAGCCGGTCTTTTTTACCTCGTCTTCGTGATGTTCTCTTACACGACCGGCGGGCCCTTCGGACTGGAAGACATGGTGACGACTTCCGGTCCCGGCATGACCTTGATCTATCTCCTGGTGTTGCCATTCTTCTGGTGCGTTCCTGTTTCTCTGGTTTCCGCAGAACTAACCACCGCGATGCCTGTGGAAGGCGGCTTCTATCGTTGGACCCGCGAAGCCTTCGGCGACTTCTGGGGATTCCTTGCGGGATGGTGGAACTGGTCGGCATCTTTCCTGCTCGGCGGTGCGTATGCCGTTCTGTTTACCGATTATCTCGTGTACTACTTCCCTGGCATCACAGGCTGGAAGCATTACTTAGTCTCTGTGGCGCTGATAGCAGCGATCACTTGGATCAACGTGCGCGGAATTGAAATGGTAGGGCAGGTCGCGACCGCGCTGGAGATTTTTATTTTCATCCCGGTGATGATCATGATCGTGATGGCGATCGCGAACTGGCACCACAATCCGTTTGTGCCGTTGGTTCCGCCCCACCAGCCAACTTTCAAGATTTTCGGCGTGGGCCTGGGTCTCGGATTGTGGCTGTATTCGGGATACGAGCAGCTGTCGACCGTCGCCGAGGAAGTGGAGAATCCGCAACGGGCCTACCCGCGCGCGCTTGCCATGGTTGTGCCGCTTTCGATTGCAGCTTACTTTCTGCCAACCTGGGCCGGGCTCGCGTCGGCGGGGCACTGGGAAAAATGGCACACAGGATTCTTTTCGGATGCGGCCAGACTGATCGGCGGCCCATGGCTGGGCACGTGGATGACGCTGGCCGCGATGGTCGGCAACGTAGCACTTTTGAACAGCACGGTCTTGACCACGACGCGCATGCCGTTCGCGATGGCGGAAGACGGCTATCTTTCATCCGCGCTCACGCGCAGGCATTCGCGGTACGGCACACCTTGGCTGGCGATTCTTGTATCGTGCGGGATTTATGCGCTGCTGGCCTGGCAGAGCCTGGGGCAGTTGATATCGGTGTATATCTGGCTGCGCTCCGCAACCACCGTGCTGACTGTGCTCTCAGCCTGGAAGCTTCGCCGCACGCGCCCTGAAATGCCGCGCTCGTTCGTAATTCCCGGCGGTCGAATGGGATTGCTGTACGTTGTGGCCGCGCCGGTGGTGATGGCGTTGGTGGCCCTGTTAGGCAGCGATCGGTTCGCTCTGATCGGAGGCGCGGCTGCGCTTGTGGTGGGGCCGGCAGTGTATTTTGCGTTTACGAGTGGGGCATCAAGGCCGCCTAATCCTCCTTGAAACAACTTTGGGGTAGGATATACAACTTATATGTATATCCAAGGAGGGCTTCCGTGCGCATCGCAAAATGGGGAAATAGCCTAGCTATCCGACTGCCAGCGGCGGTGGTGGAAGCGCTAGAGTTGAAAGAGGGCGACGACATTGAGATTCAAATTGCCGGCCGCAAGAACTTTCACGTTAAGAAGGATCGGACCCGTGAGCAGGCTTTGGCGGCTCTGCGGAAATTGAGCCGGCCGTTCCCCAAGGGATTTGTCTTCGACCGCGAAGAGGCGCATGAACGGTAAAGCTTTCTTCGACACCAACGTCTTGATCTACGCCATCGTAGAAAACGATCCCCGCAATATACGTGCTCGCGAACTGCTTGCCGTCGGAGGCACGATTAGCGTGCAGGTATTGAATGAATTCGTTTCGATTGTCCGCCGCCAGGTAAAAATGCCCTGGGATGATGTGAGAGCAGCATTGCAATGGATTCTGCTTCTCTGTCCGCAAGCGGTTCCGGTCACCATCAAGACGCACGAGAAGGCGGTTGGAATTGCGGAGAGATACGGCTATGGGATCTATGACTCGCTCATCGTTGCCTCGGCATTAGAGGCGAAGTGCACAGTCTTGTACTCAGAGGATATGCAGGATGGGCAGGTGATCGATCGGTTGACGATTAGTAGCCCGTTTTGAGTCGCTTAGTCTGAACTCTGCGGCCATTCTACTGAATAAACCGCGAAGATGCGGTACGGTCCGGGGTCAGCATTCTTGAATGCTCCGCCATTCAGTCGATCGTAGGCCTCGGAGAGCGATTCGAGAAGGCAATGCTGATTCGTCCGAATTTCTTTCGCCATTCCGTTGCAAGAAAGGGGAGAGTGCTCAGGCGCATTTCCCGCAAAAAACGTGACCACGTCGAAACCTTCGAGCACTTTTCCTTGTGGCGGAGTGACGTTCGTGGGAAATGAGGACTCGGCTCCGTACGGAGACCAGGTCTTCCCGTCAAACTCCGTCTCGTACACTTCGTAGTAAAAGAGGGACGTTCCTTCTAATTGAATAGAATGCATCTTCGCTATCTTCCGAATAATCTCGGGCGAATCAAAAAGCCAGTAACCATTGTGCTTCCAGTACTCGATGTAGTCAGCGAAGTCCTCGTTTACGCAGCCGCTGACTGAGCACACATCAGCGATTCCATCGATTTGAAAGCCTTTGGGCTTTTGCACGCGCTTCGCCATGTAACCAGCAGGAATCATTTTCAACTATGTGATCTTCGAACGCTGGGCGGTCAGCTCACCCAGTCCAGGAATTTGTACCACCCTCCCGCGAACGGCAGGAACCACGGACTGCCGTTGTATAAGCCGAGCGGCGCACCAGGAAACGGAATGCCGATGAAGGGATTCTCCGGCTTGTCACCTGCAATCAGTTCCGCGATCTTTTGTCCTTGATAAGTTGCCATCGCGACGCCGTGCCCTGCGTAGCCCACGGCGTAATACATTCCGTCAATCTGTCCGGCGTGCGGCATGACGTCAAAAGCGAAGTCGAGCGTGCCGCCCCATACGTATTCGACTCCGGCATCGCTGAGCTGCGGATAGACATCGATCATTCCGCGGCGCAGGATTTCGGCGCTCTTGCGGACGGTTTGATCGCTCTCCGGAAAAAACGCCGCGCGGCCGCCGAATAACATGCGGCGGTCAGGCGTGAGCCGGTAGTAGTAGAGATAGTTTTTCGAGTCGTAAATCATCCGGTTGCGCGGGCTGAGTTCATGGGCCAGAGCTTCCGGCAGTATTTCCGTTGTGATAATGAACGAGCCGATCGGGATGATTTTCTTCTGCAGCACTGGAGTGGCTCTGCCTGTGTAGCCGCTGGTTCCGACAAAGACTTCTCGCGCCCACAACTTCCCGCGCGTTGTGGCGATCTTCCAGCCCGAGTCTCCCTGCAGTGATTCCGGCCCTAGGCTCTCCACTCGCGTGCGCTCGAATATCTGGGCGCCAGCTTCCATCGCGGCGCAACCCAAACCAGAAACGTATCGGGCAGGATTCACGCCAGCGCTGACTTCATCAACCATTCCACCGTAATAAATGTTCGATCCGATTTCGGCGTTCAATTCATGCTTCTGCACCACGCGCAACTCGTGATTAAACTCGCGCGCGACCACTTCGGCCTGCCTGGCGTAATCGTCGAAGTGCCTCTGCTTGCAGGCGACTTCCAGATGGCCGCAGCGCGAGAAATCGCAGTCGATCGCTTCTTCGCGGATTATTTTCTCTACGCAATCGATGGACTCCAGCGAAGCGGCATACATGCGTTGAGTGCGCTCGCGTCCGTACATCGAGATGAGCTTGTTCACTCCCAGCTTCATGCCGGTCAGCACCATGCCGCCGTTGCGAGAGCTTGCTCCCCAACCGATCGTCTCGCTTTCGAGTACGGCAACTTTCGCCCCGCGCTGGGCGAGCGTGCGCGCGGCCGAAAGCCCCGTGAAGCCGGCTCCGATAACCGCGACGTCCACGCGCTCTGGAAGAGCGCGGTCATCCGTCTTAGGAAATGAAGCGGTCGTCAGCCAATAATTGCGTTCTTGCAGAGCCATAGTTCGGTTTGCGTTACAGCACGGCGGTTTCGTGAATCAGCCGCCCTTCGGCAAAACGGCTGAGACTCAACGACGACGAATCAATCAAATCGGTTTTGCCCGTGAGAATCAGATCGCAGAGAATCTTTCCTGTCGCCGGAGCGTGCATCACGCCGTGGCCGCTGAATCCGTTGGCCAGAAAAAATCCCGGCACATTCGGGGCTTCGCCGAGAATAGGGTGATGATCCGGCGTCATCTCGTAGAGTCCGGCCCATGCGCGCTTGGGATTTACCGGCAAGTCGGCAAAACATGGCACGCGGTCGGCGGCGCGCGTGAGAATTTTCTCGACAAAAGCTGGATCGAAATCGGTCTTGAAGCCGGATGTTTCTTCCGGATCGTTCCAGGCAAGCAGAAACCCGCGAGCTTCGGGGCGAAAGTGAAATCCGTTCGACATGTCGATAATCATTGGAGCCGTGTTAGGAAACTGGTCGAACGGTTCGCTCGGAACTAACATACGGCGCAACGGCTGAACCGGCAATTCCACTCCCGCGAGCGCGGCCACTTCCGCAGCCCAGGCTCCGGCGCAGTTCACAAATTTTCGAGTTTCGATTCGCCCGCGTG
>JBEKBW010000137.1:0-15852 GCA_050015215.1 Candidatus Sulfotelmatobacter sp. | reverse complement strand
AAGAACGCGAGAGCATCGGGATATTTTCCCTTGAGAGCAGGTTCCAGAAACCACAGATTTGTTATCGCGTGCGCGCGCTCGGCCGCAGTTATGTCCTCTTCCGAATTCGTCGCCGGCTCACATGCAGACATGCTGAATGCCGTGCCCACGCGGGCGAAAGGGCGGACCGACTTCAATGCCCGGAAGCCCGCCCCCTGCGCGAGGTTCACCGTGTGCGAGGCGCGGAGAAAATCGAACAGGCTCTTATGGCCAGGAGCATGAGTGCCCTCGAGATATCCCAAATCACAAAATGCGGAAGGCTCGTTGAACAGCATCCAATCAGTGATGCGGTCACCCAGCGATCGCGCCACAAGTTCCACATAGTCGGCAAAACGCGATGCCGTATCGCGATTGGGCCAGCCGCCGGCGTCGTCCAGGACCTGAGGCAAGTCCCAATGGTAGAGCGTTACAAATGGCCGGATTCGCGCTTCCAGCAAGGCGTCCACGAGCCGATTGTAATAATCGATGCCTTTGGAATTCGCCGGGCCTGATCCAGAAGATTGAATGCGCGGCCAGGAAAGCGAAAAGCGATAGCTGTTAAGATTCATCGCCCGCATCAGCGCGATGTCTTCACGCCACAGATGGTATGAATCGCAGGCGATATCTCCGGTGTCGCCATTCTTGATCTTTCCGGGTGTGTGGGCGAAGCGGTCCCAGATCGATTCGCCCTTTCCATCTTCCTTCCATGCGCCTTCAATCTGATAAGCGGCGGTCGCTGTTCCCCAATAAAAATTCTTGGGGAAGCGAACCTCCGCGGCGCTATCGAACTTTAAAGTATGTGGCCGCGGCACGAAGGTAGCCGTTCGCGCAGCAGTCGAGGAAATGCTGCATCCCGAAACCAATCCGGAAGGCAGTGCGGCCATTGCGGCCAGCAAAGTTCGGGTAAATTCGCGGCGTGTCAGGCGCAAAGTGGAACAGGGCTCCTCGATAGATAATACGACGCAATTTCAATTATGTTTGATGAACTTTCCTGTCTTCTGGCCAGTAAGCGAGTTGTAAAGCGTTTCCAGAAATGCATCCTCGTTAATGAACTGTCCAGAATACTTCTTCCACGGATCGAGCAGCTTGGCCTGCTTCATCTGATCAAGCGTCTTGCCGTCCTTCAGCGCTTTCTGCACTGCATCGCGCGTTTCCTTCAGCATTCCAAGATAGGCCCGCACATCGTCGAGATTCGAAATTGGACCATGCCCGGGAATCACTTTAACGTCCGGTGGCAATTGCGAAATCACCTGCGCCACGGCATCGACCATGCCGTTGATGCTGCCGCCGCTTTCCACATCGATGAAAGGAAAACCGTAGGTGACGAAATCGTCGCCCATGTGTACGACATTCGAGTGTGGGAAGAAAATAATCGAGTCGCCATCGGTGTGCCCGGCGGGAAAGTACAGGGCGCGGATGTCCTCGCCGTTTAGGTGAACAGTAACGTCATGATCAAAGGTAATAATCGGCAGGGCATCGTGAGACGCCGGCTTGGTTTCCATATGGACTGAGCTGCCATTGCCCAACCCTCCGCCGCTCTCCAACCGTTTGCGAACATTGTCTTGCGCGATGATGGGCGCTTGCTTCTGAAAGTACGCGTTGCCGCCGGTGTGATCGCCGTGATAGTGCGTGTTGATCACAAAGCGCACGGGCTTGTCCGTGATACCCTTGAGCGCAGCCTGAATCTTCTCGGCCAGAGGAGCGTACTGATCGTCGACGATCACGATACCGTCATCGCCAACGGAAGCGCCAATATTTCCTCCCGCGCCCTCCAACACATAGACGTTGCCCGCGACCTTCGAAACTTTCATCTGCACTTTGCTGAAGTCCTGGTCCTGAGCGCTGGCGAGACTGCCGAACAGAAAACAGACTGCGACAATATAGACCTTCCGCATGATCGTCCTCGGCTCCATACGCATCACGGCTTGCAATTCTAACGTCTACAAGCGGTATTTGACTGGAGAATTATTGCCAGCCCTGTAACAACTTCTCCAGAATTGCAATTGCCGCCGTGAGTTCCGACAGTTCGTAGGTAGCCAGTCTCGCAACCTCGGAGGCCAAATAGTCTATGCGCCGCCGCCTCGCTTGCTGCAGCAGGCTCGTTCCCCTAGCCGTGGCACGAATGCGCATCCGGCGAGCGTCTTCCGGGTCGTGGGTGATTTCAATCAGCCGACCGCGCGCCAGGGCAGCAACCACGCGGCTCATCGTCGGCGGTTTCACCTGCTCGGCAGCGGCCAACTCGCCCAGCGTCTTAGCCCCGCCGAATACGAGAACCGATAAGGCGGAAAGTTGCGTCGGTCCAATACCGACCGCCGCGTCCTGCTTCCGCACTCGGCGCAGCAGATGAATCGCAGCCGAGTGCAGGCGGTCAGCGGTGGCGATGGCGTCTGGTGGTGGTGCGTTTTTTTCTTGCTTGACTTTTTTCATCCAATATAGTTAGCTATGCTAACTAATTTGATCGCGGAGGTCAATACATGAACACATTAGCAACCGGCATTGGAATTACAGGCCTCGGCCAGATTGCGGTCAACGCCAAAGATGTCGAACGCGCCGCCGCATTTTATCAGGACAAGCTAGGTCTGAAGCTGCTCTTCAGAGCGCCTCCGGGGCTGGCGTTTTTCGATTGCGGCGGCGTGCGTCTGATGCTGGACCGGGCGGAAAAGCCGGAGTTCGATCATCCCAGCTCGATTTTGTACTTCTCCGTACCCGACATTCATGCGGCATACAGCAAGCTGAAGGAAAGCGAGGTTCACTTCGAGGATGAGCCGCACTTACTCGCGAAAATGCCTACTCACGATTTGTGGATGACATTCTTCCGCGACTCTGAGCAGAACCTGCTGGCGCTGATGAGCGAAGTGCCGCGCTAACAGCGTGGCCTCCGCTCACAGTGCGGTTCGTAGGGCTCATCTCACGATGTCGAAGACGGGATCGTAGGATCTCATCTGGTAGACCGCGTATGGGCACTCTGCTGCCCGCATTGATTCACCATGTCAGCGATAATGGCCTGCAGTCCCGTTTCGTCGTTGAGCGCCGGCACCGTTCCCTCATCGACGCCCTCCGTGCTCAGGCAGTTATCCACGCGATATACGTTCTTGGCGGTGGTGACGTTTTGGTAGTAAAGTTGGCCCTGCGCCGCGGAATTGTTCTGGCACCAGGAACCATTGCAGCTCTCGGGCTTGCTGCAGAGCCAGCCGGATATGGAAGTTTTCGGATAGGTGAAAGTGGAGTCGGCCTCGGCGCCTGTCAATCCGTCCACAATGCTCATCTGTTTCCAAGCGGTGTATTGCGACTGAGGAATCTGATTGCCGCTATTGCAGGAGTTTGACCCCAACGCGCCGCTCCACGTCGAAACCGCGTTTTCAGCTCCATCGACGTAAGTCGGCATATCAGGCCACGATCCTGTCTGACCAGTCTGACACTGATTCCCGGGGCAGACTGTCATCGACGACGAGTTGGCATTGCAGCCGATGGATAGATCGCTCAACACCGGGCCGGATTGCAATTCCACATGATTCAGATATTCGTAGGCACCATATTCGGTGAGTGCGTAAGCCACGGCGGCCGATCCGGCGCTGGCCCCTTGCGCGCACATCGCACCGCCAGCGTAGGTATTCTTCTGATTCAGCAGCCAATCCATGACCGTAGCTGGCCGGCACGCGGCTGCCTTGAGGCTATTTCCGGTCCCGGCCCCAGTGTCTTCCCAGGCCGTGTCCCACACCACCTGAACCGTCTGAAAATTGTTCGGGCGGGCCGTATAGGCCTCAACATATTGCTCGAAGCCGGGAGTGGTTCCATACTGGCCATTGAAAAAGACGATTGTTCCCTGAGTGCCGTGGGGGTTTAGAACTCCATAGGTGAACCCAAGATCCAAGGTGTCAGGGCAGGTGACGGTCCCGCTATAACATGCCGTTCCCTGTGCGAACCCCTCCGCACATGCTACGGATCTGATCGGAGTATTGACGTGGCCCAGTGGCAGTTGGTTAGATTGGGCATGCGCCCAAGCGGAACACAAAACCATCGGCAGGCAGATTCCAGCAAGAATGAACAAGAATTTGTTTTTCATGGGGGAGTATCCTCTTTGGACGAAAACAAGAGTTTATGCAGGCATGGATAGCTACAAGTAGTCGCGGAACCACAGCTGGTTTTGCCCGACTAATAACTCCTAGCCTACCCCCGGATAATCGGCAATCCAACGTGCAGGAAGTACATTTGGATGACGCGGCAGGGCATGTCCTCCCGGAACCGGAAACCACGAGTCGTAAGCCCTGCTATCATTTGTCGGAAGGACTCAGGCCGTATGGAAGACTTCGAAGACGAAGAACCAATTCCTTATATTTCCGGCTCAGGAGAAGGACTAATGGAAGAAGGACCAGGTATGCATTCAGGAGCACGCCGTAACGAGGATATCGCGCTGGATCTCATGAAGTTTGTAGCCATGACCACGGGATACGGGCGAACGACGTCGTCCGGGGTGGGATTTCAAGGCACCGGCTCGGCTGCGAAGCCCGAGGAGTACGCGGCGCAATTGCTCGAGTTGTATGGAAAGTGCCGGGAAGCTGTCGAGGGGAAAAAATAAGGGAGCACAACTGACAATCGGACCGCGGCCTTGGGCCGCGGTTCACGATTTCTAAAATAAGCCTATCGTCGTCCCTTCTTCGCTTTTTTCTTGGCCGTCTTCTTCGGGGCAGCTTTTTTCTTGGCTGGCTTCTTGGCCGCCTTCTTCTTGGCCGGTTTGGGCGGTGCTTTTTTCTTTGCAGGAGCGGGTGCCTTTTTGGCAGGCGCTTTTTTCTTTGCCGCCGGCTTCCTGGCGCCGCCAGACGCAGCGGGTTTGGGCGCAGGCGGCGGAGGCGCTGCGGGCTCACTCATGTCCGATTCAGGCAGGCCAGCTTCTTCCTCCTCTTCTTCCTCTTCTTCGAAATCCTCTTCGAGCGATTCGCTGTAGGCGCCGCTATCGCCGAAGTCTTCTTCTTCGTCACGTCCGTACAGTGTGGGATCGTTGAACCTCATTGCTCCTCCTAGCTTTATTTTGGGGCTCCTGGCGCCATAACTAGGTCGCAGTGTGCCGAAACATCAAGAATTAAAAGGCCACAGAAACTTTGTGTTGGAACGGCGGGCGATTATAGCACGACGTTTGGTGCAGGCTGCAAGGACCGTTATCACAACGCCTGCTTACTCCTGTTACCACACGCTGCGGCGGAATGAAAGAAGATTCCGATTCCAACCAAGAAAAACCGCTCCTGAAACACAGGGACGCTCTTGTCCGCAACTGAAAATTGCTTGGCCGATATCCTTTTCCTTGAAGAACCAGAAATTTTGCAAATGGTCTTTAGAGGGGATTATCGACTGGGTTGGACGACGAGGATCATGCCGGGACGAAGCGTGGCGATGTTTTGGTTGCTGCGTTTGAGGGCGGCCACGGTGGTTTTGTAGCTCGTCGCGATCGAATAGAGAGTCTCGCCGGATTTTACTTTGTGACGGAGCACCGTCGCCTGATCTGAGCTGCTTTCGTTTTCTTCCGCTAAGGGCGTCGCCTTGCCGGAAGAATTCTTAGCGCTGGCTGTCTGATTCGGTTTCCTCGTGCGGGATCGAGGCTTACTATCGGTGCTGGAAGCGACCTCGCTTCCGGGGGCGACAGGAAGGTGTAAGGCCAGCACGCTGCGGCCGCGAAGGGTATCGCCACGCAAGCCATTCCAGCGGCGGACCATTTGAGCCGGGACGCCAAAATTCTCGGCTACCCTCTGCACCGTATCGCCTTTACGAACTTTATATCGCGTAATTCGCCGCGCATAGGTCAAGCTGTCACTTGAGTGCTTGCTCGGCGTAACCGGTACGATCAACCTGGCATCCGCCTGCAAAGCCGCACCGTCGAGGTGGTTGGCTTCGGCAATCGACCGGGCCGTGGTGTGGTATGCCCGTGCCAATGAAGCCAACGTTTCGCCAGAATGCACCGTCGGATAGCGCCACCAGACACGCATCTCGGCGGGGATTTCGGCGATGGCGCTTTGATACTGCGGTTTCGTACCAGCCGGCAGATGAAGTTCGAATGTTCCATCCTTCGGCGTGCTCAACCGCAAAAGGCTGGGATTGAGCTGCTGAAGCTGAGCAGGTGTCGCGCCCACGCAATCGGCCACCAGCCGCAGATCAACCGGATAGTTGATGCTCACAGTATCAAAAAGCGTCGGCTCATCCATCGACACATCGTCGAAACCGTAATGCGAAAGATTCTTGGTCACGATGGTCACGGCCAGGATGATGGGGACGTAATTACGCGTTTCCTTAGGAAGAACGTTGCGCTGGTAAAGCTCCCAGAAATCGGCATACCCCGTGCGCTTGACCGCGGCTTGCACGGTACCCGGGCCTGAATTGTAAGCGGCCATGGCGAGATACCAATCCCCGAACTGTGCATACAAATCTCTTAAATGCCGGGCCGCGGCTCGCGTGGATTTTTCCGGGTCTTGGCGATCGTCCACCCAAAGCGAACGCTGCAAACCATAACCTCTGGCGCGGCTGCCCATAAACTGCCAGATACCGCGAGCCCCAGCCCGAGACACCGCGGTCGGCTGAAACCCGGATTCTGCCTGCGCCAAGTAGATCAAATCCTGTGGAACGCCCTCTTCCCTGAGGATGCGCACCATCATGTTGTGGTAGCGGCCAGAGCGGGCGTAAGCACGCTCGAAAGTACCCCTCCCGCGATTGGAGAAATAGCTGATGTAACCTGCGACTTGGTCGGTCATCATCAGCGGCAAGTCAGAGTGGGTCGACTTGATTTCGGCCTGCGCTTTCGCGCGAATGCCCGGATCGGCCGCCGGAGTGATGCCATTGGTTTCATCAATGGGAGCCGGTTCCGTTTTCTGAGCTTCCGACTCTGGTGCCAGGTCGACAAGATTCAGATGATTCACTCCGTCTGTGATCCGATCGAATTCCTTTTGCAGGCGATCGTCGGAGCGAATATCAAGATTGCTCTCCAGCAGCGCGTTGAAGGCGTTATCAAAATTCTGCTTGGCGGCATCCATTCGGCCAGCCTCATAGTTCGCCATTCCGGCCTGATATTCCCCTTCTACGGCTGCCACCAGATCCCCCACCGGGTCGGATATTCGCGTCGGCGCACGTGGAATCGTGAGTTCCGAACCTTGGCTCGATTCTTGGGCGCTTTCTGAAGAACTGACATCTGCAACGCGTGGCGGGGCAGCAGCAGGCCTTTGAACTGTCAACGCGGGCGCCGTTGACTGAGGCAGCAGTGAAACCGGTTTCTGAGCCGTTTGGCAGGAACAGCCAATGATAACCAGCCCCACGAGTATCGCAATCCGAGCGTGCAGTTTCGTAACGCGCATTTTTCTCTATGAGATAGAGAAGGCTCCTGAAGTTAAAGTCCGGTGAATTCTATCAAAATCCTATCCTGCCGAGGCACCCGGGTCAACGCCGCAATAGTGGTCGTCTCCGTTACTCCGGGCACCTGTCGGGTGGTTACTTTCGAGCCAAATACCCGATAGTCAGACGGTATAAACCGGCCAAAAGGTTTGACGGGATCGGTATTATCCGCCGTTTAGCAGGTACCAATCAAACCCGCCAGTAATCCGGCCGCCAGTTCTGAATTGCCTTCTTTATATCTGAGCGAGACAGCTTCTCAGCAAGTGCGCGTTCGGCCAACCCGGGCGCTTCGGCGTCCGACGCAAATCTTAGAGCCACAAGCTGGTCTTCAGTCAGCTCAGGGAGTCGGGAGCGCAAGGGCTCGGAGCATAAAGCCGTCAGCCGCAGACGCTCTTCAAGACGAATCACTCGATCCTGCACCTTTAGCGCGTACATACGAGTCTTAAGAAGGACGATCACCGCCGTTACCGAGAGTACGAAGAACGAAGCTGAATGGAAACCGGGCCGCCGGATCAGATGAATCAGACCACCAATGGCAGTGAAAGTGAGTATAGGTAGAGCGACGAAGTGAAACCACGGATCCCGACGAGTGTGGTTGGCGAGCGTCTGAGGCTTCTTTTCGGCCATGAAAGAAATCCCCTCAAAACCTTCAGCCCATGAATTTATACCCCCAAACCTGAAACCGTCAAAGCCGTCGCGAATCGGCACTCGCGCATAAAACATCTAAGCGGGGATGAAAACCATCCAGGTGAAGCAGCCCGGTGGACCGGAAGCCATGGAACTGGTTGAGCTTCCGATCCCGGAACCCAAGCCAAACGAAGCCATCGTAAAGTTAGCCGCCTCGGGTGTGAATTTTATCGATGTGTACTTCCGCGAAGGTCGCTACAAGGCTCCCCTGCCCATAGTACTGGGTCAGGAGGGCGCGGGAACCGTTAATTCCGTCGGTGCCGAGGTGAAATCGGTAAAGGTAGGAGATCGCGTAGCCTGGAGCGGATTGCACGGCTCCTACGCCGAATATGCCGCGATAGTTGCCGACCGCCTGGTGCCCGTCCCGCAAGGAGTAAGCGAACAGCAGGCGGCAGGGGCCATGTTGCAGGGCATGACGGCGCATTATCTCTCTCACGATACCTACCCCCTTAAGCGAGGCGAGACGGCGCTCGTCCATGCCGCCGCCGGCGGCGTTGGTTTGCTTCTGGTACAAATGGCGCACAACATCGGCGCGCGAGTTATTGCTACGGTATCCACCCCGGAAAAGGCGAAATTGGCTCGAGAGGCCGGCGCCGACGACGTGATTCTCTACACGCAAACTGACTTCGAAACCGAAACGAAGCGTCTCACTAACGGCAAAGGCCTGGATGTGGTGTTTGACTCGGTGGGCAAAACGACATTTGACAAGGGGTTGAACGTTCTGCGGCCACGCGGCATGATGGTCCTGTTTGGCGGTTCAAGCGGTGCTGTGCCGCCCTTTGATCCCATTATTCTGACGCAGAAAGGCTCGCTTTTCCTGACCCGGCCTTCGCTCGCGAACTACATCTCAACGCGGGAAGAGTTGGTGGAGCACTCGGAAGCAGTTTTCGGAATGATCCGAGAGGGCAAACTCAAGCTGCGCATCGAGCATATTTATCCGCTTGCTGAGGCGCAACAAGCCCATCGCGAGTTACAGGCGAGGAAGACCACCGGGAAACTGCTGCTGATTCCGTAAGAGCCCGATCGAGCCGGGCGCGCCTTCCCGCGTGAGGAAAGGCAGCATAAAATTCAAGCTGCTTCCTAACCCCGCGCTTCAGCGACGCAATGGAGTTTCAGAGGGTGATCAGGCGAAGTGTTGGAAAGTCTTCCTTGTACGGACGCGCATCGAGCGTCATCAACTGATCAGCGCGAACCCAGGCGTGCGCGGCCACTAGGAAGTCGACGGGCAGGCGCTTAGGAGTTCCTCCACCTAATCTCCTTCTGCGGTGTGCATAAGCCGCGAAGCCGTTGGCCGCGGAGCGCCATACGCTTTCTTCCAAACTAAACTCCACGGCGATATCTGTTTTGCGCAGAAACTGCTCAATGAAGGCTTCGCTGACGGATGGACTAGCGTGCAGTTCGACGCAGACCGGCCCGCAAACGACCAGCCCTCCCTCAGAATACAAATCCACCAGCCTCGAGGAAATTCGAGAAGCCAGCGGTTCGCGTGACCACAGGGCGGAGAGAACATTGGTATCGAGCGCAGTCCTCACTTGCCGTCGGACTCAACCTCGTTTTGCAGATCCTCGCTTCGCAGATCGCGGAGCCAATCGTTGATTTCCTTTTCTCCACCCGGGAAGTTACCCAGAATGCCAGCCTACTCCGCGAACGGATTCGTTTTAGGGCGCAGGGGGCGAATAATCGTATGTTCGCCCTCGACGACAAACTCCACCCGATCTCCGGAGGACAACCCCAGACGATTGCGGATCTCCGCCGGGACTGTCACTTGGCCCTTGCTACTGATTGTGCTGGAGTTTCCCATCTTTACCAATCCTCTTTCCAGTAAGGAGAGCAGTCTACCTCTGGGGTCAATTTGAATGTCCCCCGCGCGAATAACGGCGTGCGTACTCCGGCACGCTCTGTCCGCCTAAAAGCCGTGCGTCATCAATCGGTGAACCGGTCTTCATCTCCAGAGGAACAACCCCCGCCCAAGTCGGAAACGAATAATCCTCCTCGTCGTCAATCGCAGGCCCACTGCGAACCTTGGCCGAAAACTCGTCTATTGGAACACGCAAAACCGAAGTAGCTTTCAACTCCCGGTCATTGGGCTGCCGCGCGTCCTCCCAGCGACCAGGAATGATGTGCTCCGAAAGAAGCCGCAATGCCTCAAGTTTTTCCTCCGGGTTATCCACCAAGGTCGCTCTTCCCAAAATAACGACCGAGCGGTAGTTCATCGAGTGATTGAAGATCGACCTAGCGAGCACGAGCCCATCCAGCAGAGTTACCGTAATGCACACTGGCACGGCTTCCTTCATCTGCCGCAACATGCGGCTGGCGGCGGAGCCGTGAATGTAAAGGCTGTCGTCCTTTCGTCCGTAGGAGGTGGGAATGACGAACGGCTGGCCATCCACAGCGAAGCCGACGTGGCAAAGAAATCCTTCGTCGAGGATGCGGTATGCGGTTTCACGATCATAAACGGCGCGCTCCGCTTCGCGGACAACACGGGTCCGCGGCGTGGGCGTATAAGGTGTGGACATTGGGAAACGTACTCCGGCAAGCGCCAAGGATGGGTAAAAGGCGAGTGTAGCACCATCCTGAAGGTCCAGAGTTCCTCAATCGCCAGTTCTACATTCGAAGAGAAAGAGCTTAAGAAGACTCGCCTGCAGCTTTCCCGAACCTACCAGTAAAACTTCAGCGCAAATTGAAATTGCCGCGGATCATACGCGGCAGTCGGCTGCCCGGCATTCGTGAACAGCGGGCTTACCGCGGCCCGGTTGTCGCGGTTGGCGATGTTGAACATGTCGGCAATCAACTCCATGTTGTAGCGCTCGCCGAAGTAGATGCGTCTGGCAATGCGGAGATCGTCGAACACAGTCCAAGGTTGAACGCCGGCGTTGCGGCCCAGATTACCGTCGAGCGAGAGCAGCGTTCCGTTGAAGTCCGCTATGCAGGGCTCCTGGAAAACGCCGGTTGGCGAATGCTTCGAAGTAACCGCCGGAAATCCGAGCGCAGTACAAGCGGGGTTCACAAATGTGTTCGGCCGGCCTGTAAGGGCCGACTCCTGGAGGTTATCGCCGTTGCCCGTGATTATGTTAAAAGGCCGCCCTGATCCGAATTCGATCAGCGGAGCGACCGTCCAATTGCTGAAGAATTTGCCCTCGAATCCCCTGCCCCCAAGCTTGCCACTCTGATACACGCCGCTGAACACAAACCGTTGACGCTCATCAAACAGCGAACTGGAGCGATCCAAGCTTGGGTAATAGCTGTCCTGGGGAGTAAGAGTAGATTGGAGATCCGTCGAGTCGTCGATGGCGTGCGACCAGGTGTAGGAAGCCAGGAATTCGTAGTGACCGCCGAAGCGCTTGCGGAGGTTCGCGCTCATGCCGTGGTAAACGGAGCTGCCATTCGAATAATTGGCGTCCATGTCGCCGAAGGGAATGCAATTGGCCAGGGTTGAGGGATCGCACGCCGTGTTAATGCCGGCAATGCTATAGCCGGACGCCTGGAAATACTGCAACACCGCAGGTACAAGAGCGGTCACGCAAGCGCCTCCGCCGGAAGCGGTTAGAGCATTGGCAATCGATGCATTCAACCCGCTAGGGCGGAAAAAGTTCATAAGAGCAGCCGACACCCAGGGTTGCCCCTTCGAATTGAAGCCGCACGGCGCAAAGCCCTGCGAACTGGGACCGCTTCCTACTCCCAACGGTCCACCGACGCTTGCATAGGAGGTCGGATCGGATTGCGCAGCCAGGAAATTCGCCACCAACAGGTCGCCGCGCTGCGCGTTCGCGTTGATGGGACGATTCAGATGGCGTCCGCCGTTGAAGTTATAAGCCAGGCTGAAAGCGAAGCCGCGGCCCAGGTCTTGCTCAATCGTGAAGTTTGCCTGCTGTGAATAGGCAAACACGAAATTTTTCGATTGAGGATAACCGAAGGGTTGGAAGAACAGCGGGAAGCCAGCCGTAAGGTAGTTCTGATTCAGAAACAGAGAGTTCGGGAAGTTGATCGAAGTGAACTGCTGTTGATTGGGCAGGTAGCCAAGTGCAGGGAGTAACGCCCCTGGCCCTGGGGTGCAGGCAGCGCTATTTACCAGCCCCTGGAAAATTGGAATCGCATTCAGGTTGGCTGGATTCCCGGCGCCATTGCATACGCCCGTGCCGGGGAATGCCAACTGGCCGCTGGATGGTCATAGAACATTCCGTAAGAAGCGCGTACAACGGTTTTGCCGTCCCCCTTCGGATCCCAGGCCATGCCAACGCGTGGCTGGATGTTATTGGTATCGGTTTGAATGCCCTTCTGCAATCCCAGAAAGTTATAGCCCGCTTGCCCCAATGGAGTCACCGGTTTGAATGTCGGCGGAATCTCCACGTCATATCGCACGCCATAGTTCAAAGTAAAGTTAGGACGAATGCGCCATGAGTCCTGCCAAAACGCGCCGATGGGGATGTTAGTAAACGAGTCGCTTGGACTGCCAAGTCCCTGAACAAAATCTCCCGGCAGTCCCGCGCCATAAGCTTGCACTGCATTCAAAGTGGGGAAGGGCTGAGGGAAGGCGGAGAATGAGCCGAAGTCGTAAACTCCGCCGTAGTTAACGGTGAACGTCGCGGTGAGCGGGAGATAGTTGACGTCCGCACCGAATTTCATGTTATGACGCCCGATGCTCCAGGAAAAATTGTCGGTGAACTGGTAGCGCTGCTCGACGCGCTGAATATAAGAATACGGCTCACGGCCGAAATAGCCGAATCCCGGAATGTTGACGGCAGGATCTGCGCCCGCAGCGATTTGCGTGTTGTAAAAGTAAGACAGCCCGCGCCGCGCATACTGAAAGCGGAATTCGTTGACTTTGTTGTTGCCGATGGTCCATGTGTCTTGAACCACGCCGGTGATGTCGCGATAGGTCTGCTCGGACGTTCGTGAATACGCGTTCTGGCCGAAAGGCTGATCCTCGCCGCTGCCCTCGAGTCCAGTCACGGTGCTGGGGCTGACGTTCACCCGCAGCGTCAGCCGATTGTTAGTGTTGACGTTGTGATCGACCCGCAGCGAGTAGAGGCTGGTACCTTCGAAAACGGGAAAATTACCTGCCTGCGAACCTAGCGACTGATACGAGGCTGGGACAAAACACGGCGGCGTCGCACAACTAGTCGCGAAGCCACTCAGGCCCGGAATTCCGGTCAGGCCGGTAGGCCATGCGCCATTCAGCGCCATCCCCGAAGACGCTCCCAGCAGAAATACGTAGTTCGGCACGCTCGGGGCAATCGCTCCAAAGGCGGCGGGATCGGCGACGGCCAATTGAGCCAGGGTCCCGCCGGGTCCGAGGAATGCGGCCTGATCGCTCGTTATCGGAATGCTGCCAAAGGGCAATGGAATCAGCCCTCCCGCCGTCGTCGAAGTATCGAAATTCTGCAGACCGTAATATCCGATGTTGCTTCCCGGAGCAACGGTCGAAAATCCGGTTTCGTGTCGCCGCGTGACCTCGTAAGAAAAATAAAAGAAAGTTTTGTCTTTTTTAATCGGTCCGCCAAATGCGGCTCCGGCCTGCACTCGCGTGTAGGCGGGGTTCGATACCGTGCTAAACGGATTCACGGCTTGAAAATTCCGGTTGCGCAAATAACCAAAGACATCGCCGTGAAAAGCATTCGATCCCGAGCGCGTGATGATGTTCACGACGCCGCCGGCTGCGCGACCGTACTCCGGCGCATAGTTGTTAGTAATGATTTGAAATTCCTGCACAGCTTCCTGAGACACGGTCGAGCGCACGCCGTTCGTGGAATTATCGGTAGCGTCCGCGCCATCCACATTCACCAAATTCGAGCGGCCGCGCTGGCCGCTGATATTCAGCCCCGAAGTAGGGGCGGCCCCTAAAGACGGTGCGTTGTCGCGGACGACCTGGGAGTCGGTCAAAGTCCCGGCCATTGATTGGCAAATTATCAATGCGACGCTGCCCAATCGTGTCAGTCGTCGAAGTGCGCGACGTTTCCACCAAGTCTGCCTGCGAACTTACCTCCACCACTTCTTTTCCGCTGGCGACGGCAAGGTTTAGGGGAAGATCGACCAGTCCGCCGACAGTGATGCTCACATTGGTGGCTTCGGTCTTAGCGAATCCGCTCGCTTCCACCGTCACGCTGTAGCTCCCCGGGGGCAGTTGGCGAGCCGTGTATCCGCCCTGTCCGTCTCCAGTCGCCGTACGCGCCAGGCCCTTCGCAAGGTCGTTTACAGTGACGGTGGCATTGGCTACCAACCCTCCCTTGGGATCTCTCACCGTAATGCGTAGATCGCCGGTGGCGACACCGCCTTGTCCGAAGGCAATGGAGGAAAGCAGCAGCACGAAGATCGCAACGAAGGAGATGTTTGCGCCGCGGAGCGTGCTGATGAGGTTCAACTTTGACCGAATCATTCTTGAGCAAATAATGCTTGAGCGGATCATCGAGTCTCCCTTGCTTCCGACACGTTGAGCGTGGTGGCAGAAAAAGCTGCAGCGGCGAGTTGCCGATTTGAGCGCACGACTTTGTGGGCTGAGAGTTCCCGCTGGTTTTTACACCATCGGGGGCAGCGAAAACAAGGCTGGAGTCAAGGGAGGAAGTGGGAAAGTTACTCCTCAACCGGTCTGCGAGTCGTGAGGTGCGTCACAAACTTAGCCGTTCCACGAAAGTCGCACGGCCGCCGACGGATTTTGCAACCGTCCCAGCAGCATCGCCGAACCGCTGACCTGCTCATACCGGTCCGCAACGCGAACCGCGGCGAAGCTCGAATTCGGGAGAGCCAGCGCTATGTAAATCCGAACCCGCGCCACAGTCGTGTTACGGCGCAGCAGAAGAGCATCATTCACCAATTGCTGCGCGGCTTCGGAAATTCGGGAATCGCCGCTGGCCAGCGCCGCCTCGCCAATCCGCACAAGCACGACCGCATTCGCCCCGGCAACCTGGACGTAAGCGGCCATGGCTCGCAAGCGCTCGCGCCGCACCATTCGGAATTGCGCCGGCGGAAGCTGCCGGCGCAAATAATCGTCCTCCGCGGGATTGGCCAGATTGCGGAACGCCTCCACATCGATGGGACGAATGGTTGTGGCCAGGCTCGAACTTTTCCTGACCTGCAGGCTCTGCGTGACAGCAATGCGCAAGATGGTGCCAAGCGCGACCGCGGCGGCGATGACAAGAACGATGGCCAGATTCATTGCTGTAGTAAACGCTCCAGTTCCCGGTTCCAGATTGCCAAATTATTTTCCGGCAACGAAACCGCAGACGTCGTGGGCTTTTTCTGGGGGACGAGGAGGTAGTAGAACCAGATCAGGACGCAAAGGTGGTAGGTGGCCATAAGCAGGAAGTCGAGCAGATAGCTCTTTTTTCCCAAGAGCCACTCGGCCGTGAGGGCCCAGTAAACTAGATAGACGCAGCCGGAGATCCCAAAGCCAAGCGCGATCCCAAAAACGGACCGCCCCCACCGCAGGTGATAGTGGCCGGCGAAAAGAAGAAGAAAAACAATCAGGCCACACTGAACCACGCTCACGCTTCGGCCAAGGATTCGGGTGGCGGAAATGAGCCAGAACGATGCGGGATTCGAATAGGCCGCAATGATCGCCGCTGCAAATACCAAGACGACTCCGACACTGCTCATAAGTACCTTTGCTAATTTGCCGAGCGGTGGGTAGAGGCGCAGCAGGTGGGAAAAAATTTCACCAGTGACGACGGATTTTATAAATACGTCAACGACCGAGAAGAAAAAGTAAGCCCGCCAATAAGTCGTGCCTGAAACTCGCGGGCTTATGTCTAGCGCATAAATTATTCCGCCTCCCGCAGCCTCAAA
>JBEKBW010000136.1:7816-37969 GCA_050015215.1 Candidatus Sulfotelmatobacter sp. | reverse complement strand
TCTGTGAATTTGCGGCGGTCGGTTACGGTGAAACTTGATTCCTGTTTTTTTTCAGCCATAGCAAGTGTCCTTATCGCAGCTTCAAATCAGAGTTTGCGAAAGTTCGAGCCGCGCTTTCAAGCTTAGTTCAGAACGGCATCTTCGGCGTGTCGGTCTACCATGCTGTCCAGTGGAGGTTGGGCCACGGTTGCCTTATGTCCTCCGATCAACACTTCGCGTCCCGGTACTCCCACTTCTCGCCGAATGTATCCCAAGGCGACGGTTTGTTCACCCGAATGCGTGCGCAGAACCGTTATGCTTGTGATCTCGCCCACCTCTTTTTCAGCAGACGAAATTTTGTCGCCAGCGGAAACGCCGGGAGCACCATCAATCACGAAGGCGGAAAACTTGCGATGAACACTGCCGCGCGAGCGAATACGCTCGACAATTTCCTGTCCAACGTAGCAGCCCTTGTTGAAGTTGAGGGCTCGCATCTGCTCGGTCTCCTGCGGCAGGTCGCGTTCGCGGATGTCCACGCCAAAGAGCGGAATACCCAGCGCAATACGCTGCATCTCCATCGCCTCACTGCCCACTGAAGTCGCACCTGCGGCGATCAGCGCGTTCCAGGTTTTGTAAACATCGTTTGGCGCAAGCCAGACTTCGTACGATTCGCCCTGCGCATCGTCACTGCGTATCACAGTGCATTCAACGCAGCCGCAATCGCAGTGGCATTTTGCAACGTGGGTCTGCAAAGGCTGCAATTCCGGAACCTCAATGCCCGCAGCGCCCACGATGGCGCGCGACTTCGGTCCAGCTACGCCCAAAGAAGTCCACAAAGCGCTGATATCGGCCACTTCCACGTCGTCCATAATGATGTAGTGGTCAAAGGTCGCCAAGATCTTCTCAACCTGAATGCGATCGGTCTCCACCTCGAGAGTTTCACCCATGTTGAACACAGTCATATCCGCGAGAATGCGGCCTTGCGGGTTGAGCATAAAAGCGTAAACCCCGCGGCCTACAGCCAGATCCCGGATGTTATTCGTAACCATCCCGTTCAGCCAACGCACCCGGTCGCTACCCTTGAGCGAGATTCTGGCACGGAAACCCAGGTCGTAAACTGCACCGCTGTTTGACAGGTCCTCGAATTCCCGCTGCGGATCAGAGAATCTCACTGCGGTTTCGGCCCCGCGATACTCAGCCACCGCCGCTGGCCGAATGCCACCGGCCTGCTCTCGGAGAGCGATTTGTAAGGGTGTAAGTCCCATCTCAATATTGATTATAGCGAACGGTCTCGTGATTCATCGCCAATGCGCCGGCGGTGCGCGTTGTGTTAGCTTTCCGCTGTGGATACTCAAAAGCCCTCGAAGAAGCGTGTCGCGGTCATCCCGGGGGATGGGATTGGCCAGGAAGTGATACCGCAAGCTCTTAAAGCGATTCGCGCTTCAGGCGCGGAGGTTGAGATCAGCGAATTCGACTGGGGAGCTGACCGTTATCTGCGCGACGGAATGACCGTTCCTCCCGATGGGTTTGCCATGCTGGACCGCGATTTCGACGCCATTCTCGCGGGTGCATTCGGCGATCCTCGCGTGAAGACGAATATTCATGCTAAAGAAATTCTGCTCGGCATGCGATTCAAAATGGATCTCTACGCCAACGTGCGGCCGGTGCGGTTGCTGGATGCGGCGCTGTGCCCGCTCAAAGGAGTCGAGCCGAAGGATGTGGATTTTGTGGTGGTCCGCGAAAACACGGAGGGCGTTTACACCGACGCAGGTGGAGTGTTCAAGCAGGGTACGGCGGATGAAATCGCGATCCAGGAAGACATCAACACGCGCAAGGGCGTCGAGAGGATCACCCGCTACGCGTTCGAGTACTGCGAGCAGCATCGGAAACTCGACGGCTCGCCGCGACGCCGAGTGCTCATGTGCGATAAGTCGAATGCCATGACCCACGCTGGAGGCCTGTGGCAGCGCGTGTTCAAAGAAGTGAGCGGTGAGTTTCCGCAGATCAAAACGCAGCACATGTACGTCGACGCGCTGTGCATGCAGATGGTGCGCGACCCGCGGGGATTCGACGTGATTGTGACCAATAACATGTTCGGCGACATCATCACCGACCTCGCCGCCGGGCTGCAGGGCGGGCTGGGGATGGCCGCCAGCGGCAACATTCATCCGGGGAAGACATCGATGTTCGAGCCAGTGCACGGCTCCGCGCCGCCGATTGCGGGGAAGAATCTGGCGAATCCGTTTGGCGCGATTCTGACCGCGGCGATGATGCTGGCGCATTTGGGATTGACTCGCGAGGCGGAGAAGATTGAGGGCGCCGTGCTGGAGGCGGTGCGGCAGAAAAAGACTACTCAGGATATTGGCGGGACGCTGGGGACGCGGGAGGCGGGAGAGTGGGTAGCCCAAGAGGTCAGCCGCGGATAGATGCGGATCCGTTGGTTATTGTTTCCGGCCCATCATCAGCGCCAACTCCCGCCACTTCCAGTGGCAATCCACATCGACAAATCCGATTTCACGCAACCATCGAAGTTGCGTTTCAAGATCCAACAACTTGTTGGAGGGGTCTTCGGTTTCGGGCGTAATGCCTAGAGCATGCAGAAATTCTTCATGCAGCCGTTGCGTGGGCGAGGCGACATGCTCAAGATTGCAGAAGACGCCGCCGGGAGTGAGCAGCGCGTGGACCTCTGCATAGAGATCGCGCTTGCGCCCGTGCACCAGATGATGAATGGCGAAGCTGGAGACAGCCGCATCGAACTTGCCAAGCGCGGGTAGCGGGTAGTCGAGATTGTGGGTCACGATGGTAACGGAAGAGTCTCCAGCGAAGCGCTTGGCGGCGGCCTCCAGCATGGCAGGCGAAAAATCGACGGCCACGGCTTCCACTCTCAAATGCAAATGCTCCTTCTCTTCCGATGCCCCAGCCAACGATTCCTTCACCAGCGCGAGCAGCCTTCCGCTGCCGGTGCCGAGGTCGAGAATACGACGCGATCTAGAGGGAACGAATTCGAGCAACGTGGCCTCGCCCTCGGCGCGGTGGGGAATGGAATCTGCACGACCCAGATAGTCGGCGGCGTGTTCGGCTGTGTTCCACAGATTGACTGCAGCGTTCCTCGGCATGTTCGTCCTAAGTCTTTGGAAAAGATTTGTTCTTGAAGGGAGTATAGGCAATCAGGATAGACTCGTTGCTAATGATTACCTTTAATCGGCTTTGCCCAAGGTTTGTGGGGCGACTTTTCGCGGTCGGGCTGCTGGTTACGATAACCGTCGCAACCCAGCTTCAGGCGCAAGGGCAGCAGTCGCAGGAGAGTCAGGGTCAAAATCAGCCGGACAACCCTGCCGTGAGTGGAGCCGAAGGGAGTGCCCAACCCACGCAAGCAAATCCCACACAGGATCAAAAGTCTGCTGGCGCGGACGCAAGCGTTACTCAACCAAAACCAGAAGTCAAAATCACTCCGCGGGAAGCCGAGGAGTTGTTTCATTCCGTCGATGAAATACTGGCGTTTGACAGCAAGCAAACCGGGCTGCCGATCAAGAAGCAGATCAAGCGGCGCCTGACCAGCCGCGATGAGGTCGTTGGCTATCTCACCAAGCACATGAAGGACGAAGACGTAAAGCGACTGCAGCGCTCCGAGCTGGTGCTGAAAAAATTCGGTCTGCTGCCACATGATTTCGATCTGGAAAAACTGCTGGTGGCGTTGCTGCGCGAACAGGTCGCTGGATACTATGATCCGAAGACCAAGACGGTGAATCTCCTCGACTGGGTTCCGATCGAAGAGCAGGAGCCGGTAATGGCTCACGAGTTGACGCATGCCTTGCAAGATCAGGATGTTGGCCTTGATAAATGGATGAAGCGCGGCGAGAAAGATTTGGGCGAGATAAAAAGAGACCCGACCTCCGCCGACATTGAGAACGATGAAATCGACGATACGCGCGAAGCTGTTGTCGAGGGCCAGGCCGAAGCGGTGATGCTGCAGTACGAACTGGTTCCCGTGGGCCGGTCGATTACCGATTCCCCGGACTTGGTCGATGCCATGGAATCCCAGATGGAGAACGGAACAGAAGACTCCGCCGTTTTCAAGGATGCGCCGATTTTTCTTCGAGAGTCGCTCACGTTCCCCTACAGCTACGGTTTGAAGTTTGAAGTGAAGTTGCTGCAGGAAGGAGGAAAGCAAAAGGCGTTTGCCGACGTGCTGGCGAACCCTCCGCACACCACGCGGCAGATCATGCAACCGGAAACTTACTTGTCCGGCGAGCAGATTCCGCCCATGCCGGTGGTCGAGTTCAAACGCGATTTTAAAGATTATGTGAAGTTCGATATCGGAGCGATGGGCGAGTTCGATGTTGCGGTTCTGATCGAGCAATACGCCGGCAAGAAATTGTCGGAGCGGTTGTATCCGGAGTGGCGCGGCGGATACTATTATGCAGCACGGCCAAAGAGCGATCCGAAAGCACCACTTGGGTTGTTCTACGTCTCGCGCTGGTCAGATGGTGAGAAGGCGGCTGAATTTGCAAACATTTACGCCCGCTCGCTGCAAAAAAGATATAAGAAGGCGGAAATAGTGGGCGAGAACGGAAGTGAGACGTCGTTGATGCATGCCAAGTACAGGATCGAACTTCTGCAAGGCCGCCACGAGTGGTCCACGGACGAGGGCGCGGTCGTCATTGAGGAGCGCGGCGAAACAGTCTTCGTTAGCGAGAGCCTGGACGCTGCAACGACTAACACTCTCGAGAAGGAAGTGTTCGGAAAGTAATCGGCGACGTTCTCGACGTACTTATTTCTTCTTGCCCGATTTTTTTGACTGATCCTCTTCGCTGTCACCAAGAAAATGCTGCACCTTCGCTACCACCAAGAAATGTTTTCCCTTGCGCTCGATCGTCAGTTTCCGTTCTTGTCCGGGCGAACCTTCGAGCAAAGACCAGACCTGTCCCATGGTTGAGTCGGGAACCGGAATATCATCGACCGCGACAAGATGATCGCCAGCCTGAACCTCGGGCACTGAGGATTTGCCCTCGAAATCGGCAACTCCGAGGATAGTGAAACGCGTATCGTCCTCAGGGCGAAGAATAAGTCCAACCACATCGAAGTCAGGAAACTTGAAGGTCCGCCCAATATCGAAATAGACCATGGAGTGGGCGTAATCGAGGCCGACCCGGTAATTCATCAAGGCTTCCGCTCCCAGCAGTCCTGCTGTCGGCACTTCAGCACGCTTTCCGAACCAACTCCCGTAATCTTTAGAAAACTCAACTACGGGTGCGTCAGTGAGAAATAGTGGACCGTACTGCACGCGGTCGAGGCGCATCAGTCGCCACTTGGGTTCGTCGGGCAATCCCCACATGTTGGCAGCGCCAACGGCGCCGGTCATGTGCGGCCAGTTTGGATGGGCGATCGCCAGTTGGCCGAATAAATCATCGGGAAGAAAACTGATGGAAGATCCGAGGTCGAGACCGAGGTTGTATTTTTTATTCTCAATCTTGCTGGGAATTTGAATGAAGCCGGTGCTTGCGTCGACGAGCATCTTGCTGCTCACACCCTTGAAATTCAGGCTTCCGGGCTGGCCGATGCTGAACTCGCGATCAGGAAAATCAACCAATACATCGTAGTTGCGAAGCACAGACGAAGGAATCTTGATCTCGGCGCTCATGCCAGGAACCATTCCGGAATCGCCTATCGGAACCCAAATCCTCCGCATTGCAGGCAGGAAGATCTTCATTCCTCCGACGGAGACTTCGAGTGAAACAACTTGTGGTGTCGCCCTTCCAGTACAAATTTGACCGTCGCAGCTGATACTGAGTCCCATCCACCCAGCCACTCGCTGGCTCATCCAAAGGTCAGCGTCGCCGTTGTCGACCCACGCTCGAATCCGCTTGGTTGAACCATCGGGTAAGGAGACGTATACGTCGATAATTACGCGGTCGTGATCGAGCGTGATGGGAACAGTGGCCGATTTTGGCTCTGGCGGAGCCTTGGTGGCAGTTTGAGGCGAAGCCGCGCAAACCAGCACTGCCACCGCGGTGCAGAGAATGATCGAGAATCGCATAAGAGGATTGTAACGGGTAAGAAGATTCGTTCGCCCGTGTCGCGGAGAACATTAACAACGCCTTGGTATAATCACCGGTTTGGCTGTGGCAAAGAAAACCTCAGTAGCGCACTCGCGGGGGACGATTGGCAAAAGCGGAAATTGGGATTATCGGCGGCAGCGGCCTTTATTCCATGCCGGGTTTGACGAAGGTGAAGGAGGTCCGCGTGCGGACGCCGTTCGGCGCGCCTTCCGACGCCTATGTTTGCGGAATGCTGGAAGGGCGGAAAGTGGCGTTTTTGGCGCGGCATGGACGCGGGCATCGCATTCTTCCGAGCGAGTTGAATTTCCGCGCCAATATTCATGGTTTTAAGCAACTGGGGGTTGAGCGGATCGTTTCGATTTCCGCCGTCGGATCGTTGAAAGAAGAACATAAGCCGCTGGATTTTGTGATTCCCGATCAGTTTTTCGATCGCACGCGTCATCGTGTAGACACTTTTTTCGGCAACGGAGTGGTGGCGCACATCGCTTTTGCCGATCCTGTATGTGGAGAACTGGCTCGAGTAGTGGAGAGCGCCTGCAACAATATCGGCGTGAATGGCAAGCGCGGCGGGACCTACCTCTGCATGGAGGGTCCGCAATTTTCCACCAAGGCGGAGTCGAACGTCTATCGCGGCCTGGGCATGGATGTGATCGGCATGACCAACCTGCAGGAGGCGAAGCTGGCGCGTGAAGCGGAGATTTGTTACGTCACCGTGGCGATGGTGACCGACTACGATTGCTGGCATCCGCATCATGATTCGGTGACCGTGGACCAGATTGTGGCTGTGCTGGTGAAGAATGCCGAGAACGCCTGCACGGTTGTGCGCGAGACGGTTTCCGCGATGCCGCGGGAGCGATCGTGCAAATGCGGGTCGGCCCTGGCGCACGCAATTTTGACCGATCGCAAAGTGATTCCGGCAGCCACCAAGAAAAAGCTGAAGTTGATTCTGGGTAAATATTTGCAGGCGAAAAAGTAAATTCTCGCGTGGCGAAAGGGAAATAGGACTCGCGAATGAGTATTGTCGTTGTGGGATCGGTTGCGTTCGATGACATTAAGTCGCCTTCGGGGAGTGTGAAGGGCATTCTCGGCGGAGCCGCCACTTACTTTTCGCTGGCGGCCAGCTATTTCACCCAGGTGCGCGTGGTCGCTGTGGTGGGGGACGATTTCAGCGCCCAGCATGAAAATGTCCTGAAGAAGAGAAGCGTCGATACTCGGGGCATTGAACGCACCGCCGGTAAGACGTTTCGCTGGGGCGGTACATATACCGATAACCTCAACGAAGCCAAAACCGACTTCACTGATCTGAACGTGTTTGAGAAATTCAATCCGCGACTCCCGCAGGAGTACGAAGACACCGAATTTCTTTTCCTCGCGAATATTCAACCGACACTCCAGGCCAACGTTCGACGCAAGATGAACGGGGTTCGCCTCACGGGTTGCGACACGATGAATTACTGGATCAGAGGCGCGCGTCCTGAACTCGCCGAGACTTTGAAACTGGTCGACGTGCTGCTGATCAACGATACGGAAACGAAGATGCTCGCCAACGAACCCAACCTGCCGCGGGCTGCGCAGAAAGTGCTCATGATGGGGCCAAAGGCGCTGGTGATCAAGCACGGCGAATACGGCGCCACTATTTTTTTTCGCGAAGGCGCGTTCGGCCTTGGGCGGCATCCATTTCGCGCTCCAACCTTGCCGCTGGCTGAAGTCAAGGATCCGACCGGCGCGGGCGACTCCTTTGCCGGAGGATTCATGGGCTACGTCGCGTCGCAGCCGGAGTTGAATCGCGAAGTGTTGAAGCGCGCGCTATTCTATGGTGGAGTCATGGGATCGTTTGCCGTGGAGAGTTTTGGCACGGAGCGTCTGCAGTCGCTGACGCGGGAAGAGATTGACGCCCGCTTTCAGATTTTTCGCGAGCTTACTCACCTCGAATGAAGCGCCCACGTTCGTCTGCGCAGCCCCGCTCCTCCAACATTGAAATCGTTCGCCTTGTCTGGCTGGCGATCTTCATCTCAGTTTTTTCTTTTATGTTTTATCAGCGCCAGGGAGACATCTTGCTCTACGGGGATGCTGTGGCGCACATTAACATCGCGCGGCGCGTCTTCGATTCCAGAACGCCCGGACTGCTGCAATTGGGAACGGTCTGGCTGCCATTGCCGCATCTGTTGATCATGCCCTTCGTCATCTCGGTGAAGATGTGGCAGAGCGGCACAGGCGGTTCAATTCCCTCGATGGCGGCGTTCGTGCTCGGGACGCTGGGGATTTTTCGACTGGTTCGGACTGTACTCAGGGCAGGCGAGAAGACGGATGTGGCCGCGCGAATCGCGTGCTGGGCGTCGGCGATTATTTACGCTGCCAATCCAAATTTGATTTACATGCAGTCGACCGCAATGGGCGAGCCGCTGTATTTGGCATTCTTTATCTGGTCGATTGCTTACTTCGCCGAATTCGCGCGTGGGAATATTAAGTCTCTCGCCAGATGCGGCCTGTGCCTTGCGGCAGCGTGCTTGACTCGATACGACGGATGGTTTCTAGCGGCTGTGCTAGTAGCGTTGGTACTTCTGACAAAGTCTCGCGCATTCGGAGGTCAGGCCTCCGAGCTTGCCAGTGGGCTACCGCGCGGGGTTGTGCTCAAATTCGTCTTGATCGCATCCGCAGCATTAATTTTATGGCTCGCCTATAACGCGGCCGTATATCGAAATCCGCTGGAGTTCGTGAACGGGCCATACTCGGCGAAGGCCATCGAGCGGAAGACCGCCACGGTGAATCCGGCGAAAGGGAATCTGATCGCGGCAGGATCTTACTTTCTCAAGGCTGCCGAATTGAACGTCGGGCAATCGACTTGGCCTGGACGCTTGTGGCTTGCGCTGGCTGTGATTGGCAGCCTGGCAGCGTGGATTAACCGGCGACGCGTCCTGCTGCTTCTTTGGACCCCGCTTCTGTTTTACGCACTCTCCATTGCTTATGGAAGCGTGCCTATATTCGTGCCGACATGGTGGCCGTTTTCCTATTACAACGTGAGGTACGGGCTGCAATTGCTCCCTGCGTTTGCCGTATTCGTGCCGATGGGGATTTCTTTTCTCGTCCAATCCGCGACGAAGATGCCGAGAGTAGAGCTTTCCCTGCGACCGTGGGCGAATACCGTCACTATGCTGGTAATCTTGCTGCTCGCGGCTTTGAGCTATGGGGCAATCTGGCGGGCCGATCCCATCTGTTATCGTGAAGCCGAAGCCAATATGCGCGGACGCGTTGCGCTCGACAAGCAGCTCGGCGTATGGATGAAGTCTTTTCCGGCGAACTCAACCTTGCTGATGTATCTCGGCGAACATGTGGGCGCTCTGGAACAAGCCGGCATTCCACTGCAGCGTACGATTAACGAAGGAAATCACCGCGTGTGGAAGCAACCGTTCGATCCCGATGGCTTGTGGGAGCGGGCTCTGGCGGACCCGGACAAGTATGCGGATTTTGTTATCGCCTCGGAGGGCGATCCCGTTTGGGCGGTGGCGAGGGACCGACATCTGACGGCGTTGGTCGAAATCCATACCACCGGCCAGCCGCCAACGGCTATTTTTCAGGCGCGAACTCTTTCCTTGAGGTAATCAGAGAGGTTAATGTGGCGGACCAGCGCCCGGAACTGGCGATGATAGAATCCGGCCATTGCTAGCTTTACGCAGGTTTTGCCGCGCACGAGCCATTTATGGACTGGCAACACATCAGCAACTTGCTGCAGCGGGAGATGGCAAGCGGGATCGTTGGGAGTTCGCTGGCGCGCCTGGTGCTGGCGGCGATGCTGGGCGGCGTGATTGGCTTGGAACGTGAACTGAAACATCGCCCGGCCGGACTGCGCACGAATATGTTCATCTGCTTCGGCGCGGCTCTGTTTACCATTCTTTCGGACGTGCTCGCGGTCGAGCACATCGGAGACCACACTCGTATTTCCGCGCAGATTATTCCCGGGATCGGTTTCATTGGCGCCGGATCGATTCTGCATACTCGCGGTTTGACTACTGGGTTGACCACGGCGTCGACCCTCTTTGTAGTGGCATCGGTGGGGATGGCTACCGGAGGCGGACTCTACCTGACTGCGATTTTTGCTACCGGCGTGGTTCTGGCTGCGTTATTTTCGCTCGGCCATCTCGAACGGACCTTCAACCTTAAAACATTGCTCGTCAGCTACGAAGTCACCGGCGCCAGCGTGGAAGGCATTACTCAGGAGGTGAACCGCATCCTGGAAAGCCGCCATCGCATGATGCAAAATGTCTTGTCCGGCAACACGGGGCAGCATGTCCGAGTGCAGTTCGATTTGTCCGGATGCAATCGCGAACAGAAGGAGGTTCTGCGCGAACTGCAGGCGTCGGCGGTGCTGGGCGGCGTCGCGTCTTTGGGCCCGGTGGAGCTGGAGTGAGCCTGCCGCAGGTGGTGATTCCATTTGTAAAAGCGAATGCTTGCGGGAACGATTTTCTTCTAATCGATTCCGCGGCTCTTCGGCGCGGGACAAATTTGGCCGAACTCACGCGACGCATGTGCGATCGACACGCAGGCGTGGGAGCCGACGGAGTCGAATGGATGTCCCCTCACAGCTCGGCCGACGTTGAGATTCGCCTAATCAATGCGGATGGCTCGGAGGCGGAGATTTCCGGTAACGGCACGCGCTGCGTCGCGGCCTATATCTGCGCCACGCAAGAAAAAGAGAGAATTACAATTCAAACCGGAGCAGGCTTAAAAGTTTGTGTGCTCACGGGCCGAAGCGAATCCGAGTACGAGTTCGAGACTGAGATGGGCGAAGCCGAGGTGGGAGCGCCGTTCACGGTTCCCACATCTGCAGGAATCGTAGACGGGATTCCGGTATCGATAGGGAATCCGCACTATGTCCTCTTCGTGAAAGAGTTCGCGCCGGATTGGCAGAGGCAGGCAGGGGAAATCCAGCGCAGCTCCCAGTTCACGCACGGTGTGAATGTCGAGATAGTTATCGCCGATAACCAGGATGACGTCCGGGTTCGATTTTTTGAACGAGGTGTCGGCGAAACGAAGTCTTCCGGCACCGGCTCTTGCGCGTCGGCCGTGGCGGCCATCGCGAGTGGGAAGGCCGTGTCTCCAGTTCGGGTGCATGCTATTGGTGGTACGCAAACGGTGCGCGTGGGTGAAGGGCGGGTGTTTCTTCGTGGTCCCGCGAAGTTGGTTTGCAGTGGAGAATTTTTTTGATCCTCTGTTGCGGGTGTTCGTGCTTATAGACAGGATTCCCAATTGATCTCATCCTTGAACACCTCGCTGATCAAACCGCACGCTCTTCGGCTGGGAGATACGGTCGGCATTGTGGCTCCGGCAAGCAACATCAAGCGTAAGGATTTGGAAGTTGGTTGCGAGGCTTTGCGCCAGGCAGGATATCGGCCGGTGTATCTTGATTCGATACTCGATCAGGATCTCTACTTTGCCGGGTCCGTGGAGCGCCGGGCTCGCGAACTCGAAACCATGTTCGCGCGGGAGGATGTGAAAGCCGTCATCTGCGCGCGTGGTGGTTATGGCGCGAACTATTTGCTTGAAGCGCTCGCTCTTGAGGCCATCAAGACACATCCAAAGATTTTTGTCGGCTATAGCGACTTGACGACGTTAATGACTTGTTTTTCCAGTGCGGGCGGGTTCGTGACCTTCCACGGCCCGATGGTTGCGAAGGATTGGGCCCATGAGAACGGCATAGATTTTTCCTCATGGCGTGCGATGCTGAGCGGATCGGACGAAGAGTTCGTGCTGAACGCAGACTCCGGCATAACTGGCTTGTGCCATGGTGATGCGGAAGGAATTCTTTACGGAGGGTGCCTTTCGATTCTGGTTGCATCTCTTGGGACGCCCTGGGAGATCGATACAACCAACAGGATTTTGTTCCTTGAGGATGTAGGCGCGAAGCCTTATCAGGTTGATCGCATGCTGATGCAGTTGAAACTGGCAGGTAAGTTCGAAGGCGTGCGCGGAATTATTTTCGGTGAGATGCGGGAATGCGTTCAAACCGCTAATCAGGGCTACACACTCGAAGAAGTCATTCAGCGAATTGTGAGCCCGCTGCGAGTGCCGGTCGCTTACGGCCTGCGATCAGGACACGTGACAGCACAAAATATTACACTGCCTATCGGGGTGAAGGCGGGGCTGACGGTCCATGGCGGTGCCGCAAATTTGAAATTTCTGGAGTCGGCGGTGACCTTGTAGGTCACCCTAAGAAAATCATGAGTCAGAGTAAGCACATTCACCTAATCGGAATCTGCGGAACGGCGATGGCTTCGCTGGCGGGAATGCTGAAGGAGCGGGGATTTCGCGTGACGGGCTCGGATGCGGCGGCCTATCCACCGATGTCCGATTTTCTGGCGGAACTCGGAATACCCCTGGCTCAACCGTTTGACGGCCGAAACCTGGAGCCTGCACCCGATCTCGTGGTTGTGGGCAATGCGATTTCGCGCGGAAATGTCGAGCTTGAGCATATTCTCGACCGCATGGATTTTTCATTCTGCCGGCATGGACCCCTCGTTTCTGATCGGCGGCATTGCAGAAAATTTTGGATCGAGCTTCCACTTAGGACTTGGAAAATATTTCATTGTCGAAGGCGACGAGTACGACACCGCATTCTTCGACAAGGGACCTAAATTTCTGCACTATTTTCCGGATGCGATCATTCTCACCTCGGTGGAGTTCGATCACGCGGACATTTACAAGGATCTCGACGCGGTAGAAACCGCCTTCAAAAGGCTGGTGAACCTGATCCCGCGACGGGGGCGCATTATCGCCTTCGACGGAGTCGCGGGGGAAGCTTCCGACAGTGCCAGCCTGGAGCGGTGTTTGAAGAAAGCGTTTTGTCCGGTGGAAAGATACGGCGCTGGTTCCAAGTCGGGATGGAAGATTACCGATCTGAAATTCGCGCCCGGACAAACCTCGTGGACGGTGTACCGCGATGGACGCGTGTGGGCGAATCTCGAGTTTCCACTCGCGGGCGAATACAACGTCTGGAACGCGACGGCGGCGGCGGCGGCGGCTACAGCCTATGGCATTTCTAAAGAAGAAATCTCCGCCGCGCTTAAGACTTTCAAGAGCGTGAAGCGGCGTCTCGAAGTGAAGGCGCACGTCGATGGCATCACCATCATCGACGACTTCGCGCACCATCCCACAGCCATAGCTGGCACTCTCAGGGCTCTGCGCGCGCGCTATCCAGGGTCTCGGCTTTGGGCGATTCTGGAACCACGGTCGAATACGCTGAGGCGGCGCGTGCTGCAAACAGACTTGGCGCGCAGTCTGGCGATCGCAGATGAAGTTATTGTGGCTGGCGTCTTCCGCTCCGATGCGGTGCCGGAGAATGAACGACTGGATTTAACTACGCTTGCCTCTGACATTCACCAACATGGCAAGCGCGCCCGGTTGATCGACGACGCCGATGGAATCGTCGAAACCGTCGCCACAGAGATGCAGAGCGGCGATGTCGTCGCAATCCTGTCCAACGGTGGCTTTGGCGGGATCTATGAAAAGTTGCCGGCAAGATTAAAGTCGCTGGCTGAAGCGGTGACTTCTAAGTCGGCCAACGCGGCGGCGAAATGATGATGCGCCTCGTTCTTCGGCGAGGACGCTTATTCTCGACTTTTCTGCTGGCCCTTTTTGTGCTGGGCAGCCTCGGCCGTTCAATTGCATCAACCGACTACACAATTTCTCTGGTGAATCCCGGACAGCATCTGGTGGAGGTACAAATCACCCTTCCTAAGGGAGCAGCGGATCGAGAGTTGCAGCTTCCGGCCTGGAACGCGCTTTATCAGATTCGCGATTTTGCGCAGCACGTGAATTGGGTGCGAGCGAAAGATGCAGCAGGACGCGGCCTTACCACCCGCAAGCTTGAAAAAGGCCTCTGGCAAGTTTCGGGCGCAGAAAGTGGAGCGATGGTCGAATATCAGATCTATCTTGACTCCGCGGGCCCGTTCGGCGCTCAACTCAGCCCGCAGCATGCATTCTTCAATCTCGCGCAGCTCTTGATGTATCCGGTGAACGCCCGCACCGAACCGGCGGTGGTGCGTTTCAGCGATCTTCCCGAAGGATGGCGTATCGCCACTCCACTGAAGTCGTTGCCGGATGGGAGATTCGGCGCAGAGAATTATGACCGGCTCGTCGATTCGCCAGTCGAGATCGGAACGTTTCAGGAATCCGATTTCGAGGAGGGTGGCGCTCGCTATCGTGTGATCGTTGACGCGGAGCCCGGCGACTTCGACATGGCGAAGATCGATGCAACGCTGCGGAAAATTGCCGCCTCGGCGGTCAGTTGGATGGATGATCGTCCATTCCAGAGCTATATGTTTCTTTATCACTTCCCGCGCGGTCCAGCGGGCGGCGGCATGGAGCACTCCTATTCGACCGCGATTGATGTGAGTGCCGATGCGCTGGCGCGGTCCCCAGAACTTCTATCCGGTGTGACTGCACACGAGTTTTTTCATCTGTGGAATGTGAAGCGCATCCGTCCGCAAACCCTGGAGCCTGTGGATTACACGAGGGAGAACTACACGCGGGCGCTGTGGTTCAGTGAAGGGTGCACGAGTACTGCGGCCGATTTTATCCAGTTGCGTGCCGGACTCGTCGATGAGCGCGAGTTCGAACGCGAATTGGCGTCGGCGATCACCGAACTCGAACGGCGTCCCGCCCACCTCACGCAGTCGGCGGAAGAATCCAGCCTCGATGCCTGGTTAGAAGGTTATCCCTATTACAGGCGTTCGGACCGGAGCGTTTCCTACTACAACAAGGGCGAGCTATTGGGCATCATGCTCGATCTTGCGGTGCGCGAGGCCAGCCATGGACAAGCTTCGTTGCGCGAAGTTTTTCAATGGATGAATCAAAATTACGCGAAGCGAGGCCGCTTTTTCCCCGACTCTGAGGGAGCGCGTCGCGCGGCCGAAGCAGTGAGTCATTCCGATCTGGGCTGGTTTTTCGCAAAGTACGTAGCCGGCACTGAAGAAATTCCGTGGAACGATTTCTTTCGCAGTGTGGGGCTGCAACTTGTGCAACAAAAGGTCATGGTCGTCGATCCGGGATTTTCCGCCTCGCGAAATTTCGACGGTCCCATGAATGTGGAATCGGTCGCCCCGGGCAGCGAGGCCGAAAAGGCCGGCCTTCAGCCCGGCGACATTATTTTGCAAATCAATGGCGCGCCAGCCGGACAGGAATCTGCGGAGCAGATCGCCGGCTTCAGTCAGGGCGATACGATCTCCGTAAAAGTACAAGGCAGGCATCGCGGCGAGCATGAGATCAAGTGGAAGTTAGGCGCTCGCGAAGAGTCCTCGTACGAACTCAAAGACATGGAGAATATTACCGGCGACGAGCGCGAGCGCCGCGCAGCCTGGTTGAAGGGGGAGTCACAGACTCTGCCAATGCACGTCTCGCCTTAGCTTTATGCTGGAAGGCACGCTTACGCATTCATGATCCGAACTCTCACTATGCTGATGTTCTGGTCGCTGGCCGCTCCGGTAGCGGCGCTGATCGGCTTCCCTTGGACTTTTATCACGGGTGACATTCGCTTGCTGTATCGCATGTTCATGATCGGCGCATGGACGGGTGTGCGCCTGACTGGGGTACGCGTAGAAACCGTCGGGCTGGAAAAACTCGACCCGAACCGTAATTACATCTTCATGTCGAATCATGTTTCAAACGTGGATCCGCCCATAACCGTCCCACTGATTCCAAAACGTACCTCGGTGATGGTGAAGAAAGAGCTGTTTGGCTATCCGATTCTGGGGCAGGCGATGCGAATGGGGTCGCTGGTGCCGGTGGATCGCGGCAACCGTGACGCTGGAATCGAGTCGGTCCGGATTGCGAAGCAGGTCGTCGTCGAACAGGGATTAAACATGACCATCTACATCGAAGGCAAACGATCGTTCGATGGTAAGTTGCTGCCGTTCAAAAAGGGACCATTCTATCTCGCAATGGAGTGCGGAGTGCCTGTAGTTCCGATCACCATCACTGGCACACACTACGTGATGCCGAAAGGCAGATTCGCGATAAAGCCGGGGCTGGTTCGAGTAAATTTCCACGCGCCGATCGAGGCGGAAGATTTCGGGAGCCGCGAATGCTTGATGGAGAAAGTGAGAGCTGCGATCGAGAGCGGGTTGCCGGAGGAGCATCGGCAGGACGTGGCTCCGGCATAGCGTTTTCCTCGAAAGAAGCTGGTGCAACTCCAACTGCTTCTGCTTACTCTTTCGAAATCCTGTCTTTTGACATCCTGGCTCGCAGAGCCCGCGCCATCTCCGGCAGTTTGGGCAAAAGCGCCGAATATTTCAGCCACAATTTGTGATCGACGGCGGGTGCGCCGCTGACGAGCGCCCCGGCGGGAATATCATGCGCGACGCCGCTTTGAGGAGTAACAATAGCGGCTTCGCCTACCTTGCAGTGACCCACCACTCCGACCTGGCCCGTCAAAATTACTTTTCGGCCAATCTCTGTGGACCCGGCCAGGCCGACCTGCGAGCACAGCAAAGCATCTTCGCCTACTTGAGAACCATGCCCAACCTGCACCAGATTGTCGATCTTTACGCCGCGGCCAATGCGAGTTTCGCCCACGCTGGCCCGGTCAATGCAGGAGTTCGCCTGAATCTCCACGTCATCTTCAATGACCACGGGCGCGGGTTGAGGGATCTTGTGCCACTTCCCTTCCCCAGTCTTGGCAAAACCGAAACCGTCGGAGCCGATCACGACGCCGTTGTGCAGCAGCACGCGATTGCCGATGCGGCAATTCTCCCGGACCACGGCGTGCGCGTGAGCGAAGAAGCCGTCGCCGACCTTCACTCCGCGATAGATGACGACATGCGCAAGGAGCACGGCATTCGCGCCAATCTCAACGCCTTCATCGATCACAACATAAGGACCGATGTGGGCGTTAGGTCCGATCTTCGCCGTGGGATCGATAATCGCCGTGGGATGAACACCGGGCTCATATCGTAGCGGCTGACGGAAGAGTTCGAGCGCGTGCGCGAAGCTCAGATAAGGATCTTGCACGCGCAAGGTCGTGGCAGGAATTGCAGGAAAATTCTCCGCCACAATCACAGCGCCAGCATTGGTGAGTCGAGCAGCGGCAACATACTTGGGGTTAGCTACAAAGCTAATCTCAAACGGCCCAGCTTGTTCAATCCCGTTGAGGCCTGTGATTTCGACGTCGGGCGAGCCGTTTTCCAGGCGCGCGTTTAGGGCAGATGCGATCGCGGAAAGTTTCATTGGTGTGGACTGGGACGAGTAAATCGTACACCACACGAATGCCGTCGAGACGCACCCCCGAACACGCCAGGTGACTACTGGACCACGAGCACAAAGCCGCTGCTCGAGGTTGACGCTCCGCTGGTTGCATTTACGGTGACGTTGTAGGTTCCCGCCGGAGTCGGGGTGACCTGCGGCGGTGGTGGCGTGGTCGTAGTGTGGCTTCCTCCGCCACCACAAGCGGGGATAAAAATAATCAGCATGACTAGTCCGAGCAAGAACTGCGCGCGCCGCTGGCGGCGACTGCCGATCAGCATTACGCCAAAGAACATAAAGCCGCCTACAGCTACCCAATGTCTCAAAGACGGACGTAAAGATGGCTGCAGCGTGGCGGTGGCCGCAGTAGTCGTCACGGTGATAGTGGAAGTGTTGGTGGCAATCGTGCCCGACGCAGCAATCGTTGCAGGCGAGAATTGGCAAGCCGCTCCTGTCGGAAGACCCGAGCAGGCCAGGATGATCGTGCCGGTAAAGCCCGTCGAGTTTGAAACCGATATCGAACTCTGTCCGGAACCGCCCGGCGCAGAAACTATCACGGTCGACGCCGCCGTTGGAATGACAGCAAAAAATCCCGCTGTGATCGTAAATGTCTGGGACGCGGCTGAAGCGCTGGCATTGAAGCTGGCATCACCGCTGTAGCTGGCGGAGATGGTGTGGGTGCCGGTGTCGAATGTAACTCCGTTGGGAGTCGCCGTGTTGCTGCCGGCCTGGAATTGATCACCGGAATTCAACGTAAATATGTTGCCACCCGGGATTGCCCCAAAAGTGTCGCTAAAGGTTACGCTTCCGGTAGGTGTGCCGTGACCGGAGGCGCCGGCGATATCAGCGCGAAGGTAAACGAAACTGCCGAAAGGACCGCTGGTGAAGTTGAACTGCGACCCGCTGGAAGTGAAGCCGAGCACGGAAAGTGCGGTCGTGCTTGATTCGGGAGTCACGATTACCTGAAATGGGGTCGAAGTGCTGGGAGCGTAGGTCGAGTCGCCCGCGTAATTCGCCGTCACGTTATAGGGGCCCCCGCCAGGCAGATTGCTCGTGGATTGCGAAACTGCACCGTTCGCCAGCGTGAAATTGGCTACGCTGCTGGTGCCAGTGAGTCCAGTTCCGGTGGCGGCTAGGAGAGAAATTAGCCCAGTGGGTGTGCCTGTTCCGCTGCTGGGGGCAACAGAAATAGTCGCGGTGACCGGGCTTCCGTGGACGATAGCCGCAGGGTTCAAGGCGAGTGTAGTCGTAGTTGGATTAAACGTGACGGTGTTCCATTGGCTGACCAGATTGGCAACGTTCACCGAGCCAAGTCCCGTTGTCAGGTCGTAACCGGCAGTCGCCTGGTAATTGGTCCCGACCTCGCCCGGAACCACGTTGTCGCCCATGGTTACGTCATTGAAGATGCAAGTGCTGACTGGAAAAGCGGCTGTGTTCGATGCGTTGCATTGCGCGGGGTAAGCGGTCTGAGATGCAGCGAGACGATAGAGCACATAATTGGCCTGCCCCTGTCTTCCTCCCATCTGCTGGTCGATGAGAGCCATGATCCCCGCGAATGAAGGGGCCGACGCCGATGTTCCGCTCACGAAATAGATGAAGATTTCGCCGGTGCTGTCCGGGACACAGGACCCATCGAGACACAGAAGGTACGGATCGTGGCTTGCAGCCGTTAGCGAAACATCGGGCAGATCTCGGACGCCGTCGACGGGGATTCCAGGAACACCAGACTGCCAGGAAGGTTTGGTGACGCCCGGCGTCGTTCCCCCTGACCCGATATTCCCAGCGCTGGCGCCGCCGCTTCCGGCCCACAGACCATTGGTGAGGCTGCTCTCGTTCCAGACATCTTCCGGTATGTACGAAATTGCCGACTCCTGCACCGGCGGTTCGCTTCCCCAATATTTGCTGGTATCTCCATTCTCGTTAAACATAGTGCCGCCTACGGCAACGTTGAATGGAGTCGACGCAAGAAGGTTGACAGAGACCGGCCCGCTTGCGGGTGGGCTCGAAGGATCGTCGCAGCCTTCTGCACCGGAGTCGCCGGTTGAAACAAAGTAAGTGATGCCCTGAGCCGCAGCTTGCTGCGCCAGAGCATTTGTGCCAGCCAGTTGCGCGTCCGTTGCGAAAGCTTCGCAACTGCTGAAACTCTCCGTCATGATGTCGGCCAGATTATTTTCGATAATGTAAATTTCCGACAAATCTGTGCCATCCGATGTATTGGTGGAAGCCGAAACAACCAGATCTACCGTGGCATTCGGCGCGATAGCGCCTGACCATGTGGAATCGAGTGTGGCCTCAGCCTCTTCGCCGCCGCCCAAGTCCCCCGGGTCGGGACCGTTGAGCACGATGTTGTTTGGTTCGAAAACGGAACAACAGAGGACGAAGGCAATGGTTTGGAAATCCTGCACGTCCTCGCCGCTGCTAAATAAATTACTTCTTCCAACCACGCCAATCGTTACCCCAGCACCGCTGATATTGTCCGTGTAGGTGGGGCCGATGTTGTAAATGACGGCGTAGTCCTGCGGCGCAAGCGCGTTGGTAATAGGCTGGCCATTCTGTGCGGGGAAGGTAACTTGTGGTTTCTTTCCCTTTACAAGCTGAGCTGCGGCGGGCTGGCTGACTACATGAATCTGTGGCTTCTTCAGAAAATTATGCAGCGTCAGCACTCCTGCAACGGCCGGTGTCAGAGCTGTCGGAATCGAAGGATCGCTCGAGTTGGCCCAATGCTGCTCGCCGTTCACGATGTATTTGTGAATGGCAGTGTGGAAAACCTGCTGCACCTGGCTGGCGGAGCCGGAGAACTCGAGAACCGTCCGGCCTTTCGTGGTGCCCACTTGAAAGCCATGGGATTGCAGCCATCCGGTAACGGTTTGGATGTCGGCGTCCGTAGGTCCGAACTGCTGACCGAATTGCGTGGGCGTAAGCCACTTGTGATAGCTCGGCGAATGCTTGTCTTGCTGATCGTCGAGAAGTTTGCGCAGCGCGTATTCCTGGTCGGAGCTGCGCTTCAGCACTAATTGCATGCGCAGCATGGGGAGCGTCGCGGGGGCTGTGCCCAAGTCGAATTGCGGACGAGCCAGAGGAGGCGTGTTGCCCTTGAGAACGGTGAGTTGGGCTTCGTCGATGGCCTCGACAATCAACGAATGCGGCGCCGCCGTGACGCCGGAAGCGGCCTCCTGCGCCAAAACTGAAGCTGACAAGCCTGCGATTACGGTGACAAAGTTCGCAGCAAACAATGTGAGCGTCGCCATGAGCGGGACGATTGAGGAGGAGCGGAGTCGATTTCTCATAAAACTGGCACCTAAATTGGGACGAAATGGCCTGGGGAATCGGGTTGGGGGAGGGCTGCCCGATCTGTGGGCTGAGTCGCACTTCGCTGTGTTCGCGAAGCAGCCTTTTTATCGCAACTTCCCGTAAATTACAACTTCAATGTGCTAAGTTCCGCAGAAGGAAGTAATTACTCGATCACTACGTGCAGAAAAAGCCCCGCATTACTGCGGACTGAGGATGGTTGAAACCTCGCAGGATTTTCGCGGCTGTGTGTCCCCCGTGTGGCTCAAACTCACCATCAGCGGACTGCGCTCGACACACCGATTGCCCATTTGGGCAAAACGTCACTGACCAAGTAGAATGGCAATTGCTTTCCGTGCCGCGGTTTTTATCGGAAAATACTGCATCGTCCAGAGAATGGGAACCATCCAAAACAAACTAGAGGGGCCTGTCACCGATGAGCTAGCGCTCGTGCGGGCCGCCAAAGAAGGCGACGACGGGGCGTTCGAAGAACTGGTTCGCCGTTACGATCGTAACGTCTTTCGCATCGCGCAGCACATTACGCAGAATCGCGAAGATGCGGAGGATGTGGTCCAGGAGGCTTTTCTTAAGGCCTACAGTAATCTGGCGAAATTTCAGGAGCAGTCTAAATTCTATACGTGGCTGGTACGGATCGCTGTCAACGAAGCGTTGATGAAGTTGCGGCGCAAGAAGCCGGAACGCACCGTATCGCTGGATGAAGACATCAAAACGGAAGACGACTCGCTGCCGCGGGAGATCGCGGACTGGAGCCCGAATCCGGAGCAGCAATACACGCAAGCTGAACTGCGTGAGATTTTGAGCAAGACGATCCAGGGCCTTCCCCCAGGCTTCCGGACGGTGTTTGTGTTGCGAGATGTGGAAGGACTGTCGACCGAAGAAACCGCGGCGGCGCTGGAGTTGAGCGTGCCCGCGGTGAAATCACGGTTGCTGCGCGCGCGGCTACAGCTTCGCGAACGGTTGGGACGGTTCTTTCAACGACGCGAGAATGGAGATAAACGTGATACTGGAGATGGCGACCGGTGAAATGCTCTGAGTTTTTGCACGAGCTGACCAATTACCTGGACGGCGTGATCGACGAACCTACCAAGGTGGAGTTGGAGAACCACCTTTCCTGGTGCCACAACTGCTATGTGGTTTGCGACACGACCAAGAAAACCATCGAAATTTACCGCGACTCCCAACTTTACGAACTGCCCGACGACCTTCGCACCCGCCTCCGCTCCGCCATCATGAAAAAGTGCCAGCAGCACAAGAAGCGGCCGCCGGAAAGCGCCTAAGGGAAACTAAAGTAGCGACAACCTCCCTGTCCTTGCTGCCATCGCATATAATCGTTGGCAACACGGTGGTGCGGCATGCGATATCCTCGGAGTTCGGCCTCCCTCGCCCTTCTTAGCCTTTTCGCTTCAACGTTCCTGTGCGGCCAGGATAGTGATCCGGGCAAGCTGCGGACCTCTGTGACGCGTCCATCGACGCAGCCGACAGGCGATTCGCCCTCGCCCATTCAGCTATCAACGGTGCCGATCCCTCCCGACGCGCCTCACATCGTTAAGCAGACGCGCTTTGAAATCGTTCGCGATTTCGAAACTCAAATCGTCTACGCTCGCACTGCCTTTCCTATGGGAACCAAAGGTCTGATCCTGAGAAACGGTGTACTCTCCCCAAACGGCGAAGAACTGCAGCAGACGCTTAACCTGTGGGGGCCATCGCTCAAGCCCGGCGATCCGGCGCACATTTCGTACGTACAAATCAAGAACGACCATATTCATTTCGAGATTAATGGCGGCCCGGTGCACCGGCAGAAGTGGTATGAGCGTGTGCAGGTTGCGGGAGCGAACGGTCCTCCATGGTTCTTATGTTGATCTCTACTTCGATAAATATGTTCCCGAGATGACGCCGGCGCAGCTCCGCACCCTGCTCTATCCAGTATTCGATTTCAATGCTCGGAACAAAGAACAAGCCTATCTGGATACGGTCCCACCGAAGGCGAAGGAGGCTATCCAGGCGCATCGCGCACTGGTAGGCATGAACCAGGAGATGGTTCTGCACGCCAAGGGTAAGCCGCCCAAGAAAGTGCGCGAGCACGACGGCGAAACGATGTATGAAGAGTGGATTTACGGCGAGTCTCCGGACGATGTGGATTTCGTGCGCTTCGTGGGCGATGAGGTGGTTCGCGTTGAAACGATCAAGGTAAACGGCGAAAAGATCGTGCGCACGCAAAGAGAAGTGTTTCTCGATCAGGACAAAAACAAAGAGGCGAAGTCACAGCCCGAGGAGCGTCCCTCGAAAGCGCCGAGCCTAAGGCGTCCCGGAGAAGATCAGGAAGACGTTCCGAAGCCGGCCAACGGTGCCGCCCCTCCCGTGCCGATGCCGCCGCCCGATTTACCCCAGCCCCCCGGCGGTCCGGGGGAAGTTGTCGGCACGCGATAGCGTACTCCAGTTCACTAACCTCGGAGGAGCACGACAGAGGCGCGTGCAAATACCCCACCCGCATTCAATCAAGATGAACCGATCATTTAGAGGCTTCAATCCTGTAGAGGATTTAGCTGTGGCCTGTTTGAGGCACTCACTTTTTCTTGAGCCCATAGCGTGGCCACCAACTACGGGGCATCCAATGGTGGGCATCCACGGCAAGTTGCGCCACTAGCCCCGCCAGAAAGAACAACAAAAGCAGAAGCGGCGCAATGTAAGAGGAACACTTGCATGTTAGAAGCTTATCAAAACCGCCCACGGTCCAGCGGTCGAGCGATCCCAGGACGGCCATCCGGTAGAATCGGCTAATGCCCGTTGCCATCCAATGCCGCGATCTGCGCAAGACCTACGACGGCAAAGTCGAAGCCGTGCGCGGGCTGAACATTGAGATTCACACGGGTGAATGCTTCGGGTTGCTGGGCCCAAACGGAGCCGGCAAAACTACGACCATCGAAATTCTCGAAGGGCTGCTGGAACCGACTTCCGGCGAGGTTTCAATTCTCGGCCACTCCTGGCGCGAGAACGCACGCGAAATGCGGGAGTGGCTAGGGATTTCGCTGCAGGAGACCCGGCTTTCAGAAAAGCTTAGCGTTCGCGAAACCATTGAACTATTCGCCAGCTTCTACCGCGAGCCGCGCTCCTGCGATGAAGTCCTCGAAGAGCTGCAGCTCATGGAAAAAGCCGATGCCTGGGTCGGCAAACTCTCCGGGGGCCAACGGCAGCGTTTGGCGGTCGCAACTGCACTGGTCTGCAATCCGAAGATTCTTTTTCTCGATGAGCCGACGACCGGCCTCGATCCCCAAAGCCGACGCCAATTGTGGGACATCATTCGCGAATTTCAGCGCGCCGGCGGGACCGTGCTGCTGACTACGCATTACATGGACGAAGCGGAACGCCTGTGCGACCGGCTGGCGATTGTTGATCAAGGCCAAATTATTGCAGAAGGTTCGCCTGCGGAGTTGATCGAAAGATTGGGCGGACATCATGTTGTCGAGTTTGCGATCAACCGAAATTCCGACGGCGCGGCGCTGGACATGTGGCGGGCTCTGCCCAGCGTGGAATCCGTGCGTGAAGATGACGGAATGATCGCGCTCACCGTGAGGGAGCCACATTTGGCGATTCCCGCGCTCCTCGACGCGCTCGCAAAGCAGCAGAACCAGCTTCAGCATCTGACCACGCGCCAGGCCAGTCTGGAAGATGTGTTTGTTCGGCTTACCGGTAGGCACTTGCGGGAAGAATAACTTAGGGATCTCGATAATGAAGAGATATTCTCGGTATCTGGCTGTTCTTATCATCACGGCTGCCCTTGCCGTCGCGGGCGACGCCACGGCGCAGACTTCCGCCTCTGACGCAACCACAGGCTTTCCGCCGCTCGACCAATGGAAAGTTGCGGTGCTTGAGGGAGACTCAATTGGGCTGAAAGCTCTCTACAGCATCGATCCGCCAGCGCAGGTACAAGCGAACGGGACAAAAACCGGAGGCGGGGAAGATATTAATTTCTGGCTAGGTCTGAAAGCGAAAACCATGAAGGTGGAGATTGTTCGCTTGAGGGAGCGGACCTACGGCAAGAGTGTCATTTTCAAAGCCACAGTTCAGACTGCCGACGGCCGCACCATCGATATCACAAATGCACAGGCATGGCGAAAAGACGGAGAGCAGTGGCATGTGTTTAACGTGGAGCGCACCGACTCCCCGCATCTGCAACAGCCGTCCGACATGAACAAGGACATCTATCCGGCGGACAAAGACGCGCGAACAGAAATTAAGGAAGCTGAAGAGAAAGCCGCCGCCCAGCACCGGCGCGTGCTGCTGATTTTTGGAGCGAACTGGTGCTACGACTGCCATGTGCTCGATCTTGCGCTCCATCGCCCGGACTTTCAGCCCGCCGTGCGCGGCTATGAGATCGTGCATGTGGACATTGGCCCCGACGGCACAAAGAATGCCGACGTGGCAAAACAATACGACGTCCCGCTCGACAGTGGTGTTCCGGCATTGGCGATAATAGAAAGCGACGGCAAGGTGGTCGTCAGCCAGAAAAATGGCGAGTTCGAGGACGCGCGGGCGCTTACTCCCGAGGTACTTCTCGAATTCCTGAACCGATGGAAGCCGGAGGCGCGCTAAGAGCCTACGCATGAGTGTTGCCGAACCAATCGCGGTTGCCGAGAAGCTAAAGTCAAAACCCAGGCCGCCGAAACGCAACGGGCGATGGTCGGGATATCTTCATCTCCTGAAGGCGCGCATGCTGGAGCTCAAGCGCGAGCCGGAGGTTGTTTTCTGGGTATTCGTGTTTCCGCTACTGCTGGCGGCTGGACTGGGAATTGCCTTTCGCAACAAGCCGGCCGATGCATCCTCGCTGGGAATCGTTCAGGGGCCGGGAGCACAGCGAGTACAGGAATTGCTGCAAAGCTCTCCGCAACGGGCTTCATTCAAGATTTCCCTGCAGGACGATCAGGCCGCTCGACAAGGATTTCGGTTGGGAAAATACGATCTCGTCATCGAGCCCGATGGCGGCGGATGGAAGTATCTCTACGATCCGGCGCGGCCGGAGAGTGTGGTTGCGAAGGCCTTAGCTGATGATGCCCTGCAAAAAGCGGCAGGACGTAAGGATGTGGTGGCGACGAGCACGGCAGTTTCCTCCGAGCCTGGCTCCCGATATATCGATTTCCTGATTCCCGGTTTGCTGGGCATGAACCTGATGAACTCCGGAATGTGGGGCATCGGGTTCGCCCTCGTCGACATGCGGCAACGCAAACTCCTGAAGCGTTTCGTGGGCACGCCCATGCGGCGTGGGGATTTTCTTCTCGCGCTCCTGTCGAGCCGGCTGGTGCTGATGCTCATCGAGGTCGGCTTGCTTCTTACGCTCGGCGTGCTTGTTTTTCGCATGAGGGTGTCAGGCTCCGTGGCGGCAATCCTGTTCTTGGGTGCGGCCGGGGCTATCGCGTTTGGCGGCATCGGATTATTTACCGCCAGCCGCGCACAAAAGATTGAGAGTGTAAGCGGACTGATGAACCTTGTAATGATGCCCATGTGGATTTTTTCTGGGGTGTTCTTCTCTTACGAGCGCTTTCCGGCTGTGATTCAGCCCGCCATCAAGGCGCTCCCGCTGACGGCCCTGAATGACGCATTGCGAGCCAGCATTCTGGAAGGCACACCATTAACGCATCAGTGGCCGAGGCTGCTTGTTCTTTTTCTCTGGGGTGGGATTTCGTTCGTGCTGGCGCTGAGGTGGTTCCGCTGGACCTAGCTAAAATTTGTATCCGAAGCGTGGCCTCGTCCGAGGAACGAACTTACGAACGAGGCCGGCTGCGGTGCTTGCGAAAGCAGGGTGCAACTTACGACTTCTCTACCTTGGCGGCGGCCTTGCGGACCTTCGCCCAGCGTAGTCTTTGAGCCTCGGCTATACGTCGGCGGGCGTCTTTGCTCAAGGTACGACCAGTCCTTTTGAGCTTCCCACCACTATGACCGAGAGCATCTAGTGCTTTCCCTACCCTTCCAATCTCCTTTTGGAGACGGGAGTACTCCTGTTGTAGGGAGGTTACAACTTTGTTCATCATCATTGACACCCCCTTGTAACTAAGGCTAACACGACCCTCCAAATCGGCAGATAACTTATGAATGACTTGAAGTCAACTAAGTGCGCTTATTGGGAACTAACCCCAAACTGGAAAATAATGGCTACCCCCGGTTTTGGCCGTCGCCAATGGTGGGCAGAAAGCGCGGCGCTTGGCGGGCTCTGGTGGTTTGTTCGAAAGCGTACGCCAGGCGGATCAGAGTAGGTTCACTCCAGGCACGCCCGAAAAACGAGATGCCGACCGGAAGACCTGAGATGAATCCGGTGGTGACGTTGATGTTGGGGTAGCCCGCGACGGCCGCAGAGTTAGAACTTCCTCCCGCCACGTGATCGCCATTGACCAGGTCCGTAAGCCACGCAGGGCCGCCGGTGGGAGCGACAATGGCATCGAGACGGTACTTATCCATGGTTGCGTCTATGCCGTCGATGCGGGCGAGTTGGCGGTTTTTCTCCAGCGCATCGAGGTACGGTTTCTCCGTCAAAGGACCCTTAGCCTCGGCTTTTATGAACAGATCCTGGCCGAAGTAGGGCATCTCCTTCTGCCGGTTTCGATCGTTGAATTCAATTATGTCCTTCAGTGTTTTTACTGGCGCATTCGGGCCCAGATTGGCCAAATACGCATTTAAATCCGCCTTAAGTTCGTACATGAAGACCAATAACTCGGTTTCATCGAACTTACCCAGGGTTTCGATCTCCGCCGGGTCGACAATCGTGGCCCCCTGTTTTTTCATGGCATCCAGTGACTGCTCCATCAGGGCATCGACGGCATCGTTAAACCCGAAGTATTTCCTGGCCACACCGATGCGGGCCCCTTTTAGGCCGTTGGGGTCGCAGAATTTCGTATAGTCCGTGAAAGCTTTGCCTTGGCTGCCGGCGGTCGCGGCGTCCGCTGGATCAACTCCCGTGAGCGCGCCCAGCAAAATGGCGGCATCCCGCACCGTCCGACACATCGGGCCCGCCCCGTCCTGACCGTGAGAAATCGGGATGATCCCGGCCCGGCTGACCAGACCCACGGTGGGCTTGATGCCTGCAATGCCGTTCGAAGACGACGGGCAGACGATCGATCCATCGGTTTCGGTTCCGATACCTGCGGCGCACAGATTCGCCGACACCGCCGCGCCTGAGCCCGAGCTTGACCCGCAGGGATTTCGATCCAACGCATAGGGATTTTTGGTGAGCCCGCCGCGACCGCTCCAACCGCTGGTCGAGTGACTGGAGCGAATGTTGGCCCATTCGCTCAGATTGGTCTTGCCCAGGATAACGGCGCCGGCCGCACGCAACCGCTGAGCGACGAAAGAATCCTTGGCCGGCCTGGAACCGAGCAGAGCTAATGATCCGGCGGTCGTCATCATCTTGTCCGCCGTATCGATGTTGTCTTTGATCAGCACGGGAATGCCATGGAGCGGACTCCGCGGTCCCTTCGCCCGCTCCTCCCGATCCAGCTCATCTGCAATTGCTAGAGCGTCGGGATTCATTTCGATAATGCTATTTAGAGATGGGCCATGCTTATCGATCTCATCGATGCGAGATGAGTATTTCTCCACCAACGAGCGGGCGGTGAATTTTCCGGACTTCATTCCCTCCTGCAGTTCTGGGATGGTGATTTCATCCAGTTCGAAAGGCTTGACGCCTTCTGCAGGCAAACCGGGGCTAAGTTCTCGCGCCGCGCCCAGAGCGGGATACAACGGAGTTAATGTCGCAAGAGTGCTTCCGATCGCTGTCGATTTGAGGAACGAGCGTCGGCTGGTATGGCTTAGTTTCTCAGGCATGGCTCGGGCGCAACGAAAACCTTAAAGGCCAACATGAACATCAGGTAACGCAATCGAGAATACTTCAACCACAGGAAGTGCGTCACCGACAGCGCAATTATTCCGCTGCTTTTATACCCGCAGCGGCATAAACGTCCGCGCTCTTGTAGAGCACTCCGCTCTTCATAACCAGCCGGCAACGGCGAATGTCGCTAATATGTTCAGCAGGATTTCCTTCCACCAAAACAAAATCCGCCCGCTTCCCCGCCGCAATCGATCCCAGCCCTTTGTCCTGCCTCAAAAGACGTGCAGCGTTGAAAGTCGCGATCTGCAGGGCTTTTGCCGGCGGAATTCCCGCCTCCACCTCGAGTTCCAATTCGCGATGCAGCATGATACCGGCAGTGGCATCCGTTCCGGCGAGGATTGGGATACCCGCATCGTACATTCGTTTCGTCATGGCCAACATCGCTCGATAAGAATCTTTGTAGAGCTGATCGTTCTCCGCCGTGACGGGAAGCCCTCCGGTGTAAGCCCCTCGTTGAACCTGCGCCGGCAATCGATCCAGCACCGGAGCGAAATCCGGCGATACTTTTCCGGGCCGTCCGGTGAACATGCCCTCAAAGGTGGCCAAAGTCACGTCCACGGTCGTGTGATGCTCAAGAAGCAATGCGATGAAGTCATTGACTTGCTTGGATTGCAAGTCGAGCTTCGCCGCATTGTCACCGACGGCTGTGAAGCGCTCGGGAGTGCGCGTGTCCTTCACCTTATCGGCGAAGAAATTCAGGAAAATAAAATTGATATGCTGAATTTCGTCGGCGCCATCCTCCACAAACTTGCTGGCGGTTATGCCATTGGGAATGTGTCCGCTCACGCGTAAGCCGCGCCCGTGCGCGGTCCGGACGATTGCCGGAACAAAGTCAGGGTTCAGCGAGCTGTACAGTTTGATTTGCACATATCCGAGGTCAGCGTACCGGTTCACGTCACTGACTGCTTCGGCTTCGGTATCGGCGTATAGGCCGGTCGGAGCCTGGAATGGGCCATGCCCATCGATAAAGCCAGATTTCCAAACATGCGGCCCAATCGCCGCTCCGCTGTCCCATTGCTCCTGCAGATGGCGTAGCTCGCCGATGTCATTGCCCATATCGCGCGCGGAAGTCACGCCGCTAGCAATGTTCAGGATTCCATCCAAGGCCTGCAGGTGAGCGTGCATGTCGAAGAGGCCGGGTAGGAGCGTCTTGCCGCGGCCATCGATGATCTCGGCATCTTTCGGCACACTCGCAGCCGCCGAAGGTCCTGTCCATGCGATGCGCTCGCCTTGAATGACAATCGTCTGATCGTCCCGCGTTGTGGCCTGCTCCGAATCGAATAGCCGGACATGTTCGATCGCAATTGGATGATTCGGATGCTGCCCCAGTTCCCGCGCAAGGCGTGCATAGCGGTCGTCGACGGCCTTACGATCCAGGGCGTAGAGCTTGTCGTTGGTGTCTTCCCACCCCTCGCGCAGAATCGCGAACCATTTCCCCGGAGTGCCGAAAAAGTGCTGTTCGTCGTCGAGCCAAACCGTCTGCGGCTCGAAGGAAAGTCCGGTGACGGCGAACTCGGTCACATGGATCTTTTGACCGTGGCTCTCGACAGTAACGTCCGTCATGCGTTCCAGCCGAGCTTCACCCCCAGGAAAGAGCTTGACCGATGCATCTTTCGTTTTCAGCAACGCGCCGACGAGCATTGCGAACTCGATGGAGCAGCCGTTGTTGCTCACGTAGAAACCAGGAGCGGGAGCCCGTCC
>JBEKBW010000136.1:0-7800 GCA_050015215.1 Candidatus Sulfotelmatobacter sp. | reverse complement strand
CCGTCCTCCGAGGTACTCTTCCAATGTCCCATACCGCTTTCCACCGAAAAGTGCTCGTCGACGGGAGCCTTCAGATAATCATTTCCGGTGATATCAACGCGAGCCGGGGTTCCATCCGATCCGATTACGTAATGTGCGGCAACCTTCGGCCCGCGTCCGCGATCGTTGAATTCGAAGGTGCAATCGACTTGACCCTCCGAGGCAAACGTGTCCACCTCGCTCCCAGCTTTTTGGCCATTGCTCACTACGGAATATCGAAATGCTTGCAATGCCCTGGCTGTGGGAGTTGTAAGAAGTAATCCCGAGAGGAAGATGGGGAGCAGCAGTGTGCGCGGCTTAAGCATGGCAACGTATTGTCCCACTAAACCGCCAAATTCGCTAAAAAATCAGCATTCTGCGAGATTTGTGGTGTATAATCACTTTCAGCTAGGTTTGACTCACAAGCATTTGAAGGTCGGTACCGCCAACCAGCGTCACCCCGTCACACGCAGCGAATCTTCCTCAGCACATTTCAAGCAACAAGAATAGGACTATCAATGGCAGAACAAGGAACAGTGAAGTGGTTTAACGACGCCAAAGGCTATGGTTTCATCAGCCGTCAGAATGGCGATGACGTTTTCGTGCATTTCTCGGCGATTCAGGCAAGCGGCTTCCGCAGCCTGCAGGAAGGCCAAACCGTGCAGTTCGACGTGACCAAGGGCCCCAAAGGCTGGCAAGCTGAGAACGTCCAGCCCGTCTAACCACTCTCTGAGTAAAAATGCCCGAAATCTGAGAAGATTTCGGGCATTCTTGTTTCCAGCTGATTAGTTAGAGGTTGATTCCTTAGAGCCGGATGGGCGTTTCCGCCATCTGCCGCGCCTTTTGCACCATCTCCACAAGAACCTTTCGAGCCTCGATTGCGGTAGTCACTTCCCTCAAAAATCCAATGCGGGCCCCGCGCATGCCCTCAGACGTTTTCAGGCGCACCTGGAGGCCTAATCGATCTACAGAAGTCATCGTGGCTTCTTCAGCTTCCATTCCCGCTGCCGTTCGCGCCAGCAGTACGAGCGCATCTTTGTGGTCGGCATTCATGTGCTCAATAATGCCGGTCGCAACGTCCGCGAGAGGATCGGGCTTCGCCTGGTCGTACTCAGATGCCTGCACCCACCCCATCACGCCAAATCCTCCCACATAGTAAACGTCCACTACATCCATGCGGTAGAACGAAAAATCGTCATAGTCGACCCAGTATTTGCTGTTGGCGTAGCGCTCCAAATAGAGCTTCCGCGCATCCGCAAGATCAGGTTGCGCCACGGGAGTCACGTTTCCCACGAGGGTCACGCGCGACGCGCCGAGTGGATCGCCGTCTCCATCGGGTTGCGTCACCAGCAGGCTCGCATGGGGATTCGGCTGCAGATTCTGCGTGTGCATGGCCATTGTGCTGATCAGAAAGATTGGCCGCCCGCGTTCGTCGAGGCCATAGGGCATCACCGATCCGAACGGAAAACCAGGCTGTTTTCGTGAGAGCGTGGAAAAGCTTCCGATGCGGCCAAGGTGTACTAGGGTACGCGTCCGCTCGGCGAACGAAGGCTCTGCCACCTGAACCTGATTCGCTCGACCCGCGCCGCCATGTGTTCGATTGGATTCCGACGTCATCAGACTGTTATGCTCCACGCCCAGTCTAAATGAAATCAACTCCGGGCGGTTCTGTCAGTCGATGGGTTCGACCACGACCGTACCCTCAGCCACAGCCCGATCCGAACGCTGCACAATCACAATGGCCGCTAACACAAAGATAATCCCCAAGGTTTGTATCGGACGCAGCACTTCCCCCAACAGCAGGGCAGCCAACACAATCGAGAATACTGGCTCCAGGCAACTCGTGATGATGGCGCGGGAAGGCTCGAGATGTTGCAGACCCAGGAAATATAACGAGAAAGCCCCGAGAACCGAAATCATGGAGAAAACGAACAGGAACAGCCACTGCGCCGCCACGTAGTGCGCTTGTGCGACCTTCCACGGCGGATTAACGATGAGCCAAAATGCCGCGGCGGAGGCAAGCGTCCAGACGAGCACACGCCAGCGGTCATAACGCGCCAGAATTCGGTGCCCGCTCACGTTATAAAAGGCAAACGAGAACGAAGCCAGCAGCGCCGCGAGAATGCCATAAAGATCAAGGTGGAGCGCGGAGCCGGAGCGGACACGCAGGATGTCGATGACCAGCGCGATCCCGACCACCGCCAGGGCTACGGCCAGTATTCGTTGAGCCGTTAACTTTTGCTGGCCGCGGGCGACCACATAGATCAGAACCCAGACCGGCGCCGTGTATTGCACGATGATGGCGATGGCGACACTCGTCCGTTCAATGGCCACGTAATAGAAATAATTCGATACTGCCACGCCAAGAGTACCCAGCAGGAAGCAATGAGCCAAATCGCGTGCGGGGAGCTTGATCCGCTGCCAGCCCCGCGCGAACGCAAGCGCGGGAAACAGAACCAGCAAAGAGAATGTCGCGCGCGCCTGCGACAAAATAAGCGGATCGATGGGGCGAAGCGCTGCCGAACTCAGCACAAATCTTCCCGTGAAAACCGCCCGCCCCAACGCCGCTGAGATTCCCCAAAGAAACGCTGCTGAGGCAATGTACAAATAACCGCGCAACGAATGCGATTGTTGTTCCTTTATGTTTGGGTTCGGCTTCAAGGTCGGCTTCGATCAGTTTTCGCTTCGGCAGTTTCGCTTCGATCATCACGCAGCTGGGAGCAGGTGGTCAAGGCGGTCGGGGTCGAAGCCTTCAATCACCTCGGCGCCTGAAGCCGTTAGCACCACCACGGTGGGCGCAGTATGGCTGTGATACTTTTCCAGCAGTTCGCGAGAGGTGGACTCCAGGCTCATGTCGCGCTCTTCGAAGATAATTTGCTTCGCCTCCAGGAAAATCCGCACGATGTCGCAGGAAATACATCCGGGCTGGGTGAAGAAAAATATTTGCGTCGGCATAGGTTCAGAAGGTATCACGCGTCGACATATTCGATCTCGGTGGTGATCGCCGCAGTTTTCTCGAGCATCGCGGAAACGGAACAATATTTTTCCTTGGAGAGGCGAACCGCGTCTTCTGCGGCCTTGCGCGATACCTTGCCTCCGATTCGATAGATCAGTTTGATCTTCGTGTAAACCGACGGCGGGTTCGGAGCGCGTTCGGCCTCGGCACGAACTTCGAGGCTGGAAAAGAGTTCGCGCTTCTTTTGCAGGATTGAAACCACGTCATAGCCGGTGCAGCCACAGAGTCCGATCAGGACAAGTTCCATGGGACTGTTCCCGGTCACCTTATCGCCGTCGACCGCAATACTGTGGCCGCTATCGGAAATTCCGTCGAAGCGCTGTTTCTCAATCCATGTGGCTTGGGCATTCGTCATCGCTTGCCTTCCTCAGATTCTACTTCTACCGGCGGTTATCGGTGCTCGGCTCGGGATGAATTAGCACGCGAAACAACTCCGGCGCTGCCTGTTTGAAGCGGATTTCCAATTCCGTCTGGATGTCATGCACACGCAACAGCGAAAGGTCGTCCGAGAGAGTGCAGTGGCACGAAACGTAAAGCCGTCCGCGAACTCGCGTGATCACGAATTCGTGAACGTCCAGAATTTCCGGGAACTGCCTGGCCACGACCTTGAGCTTGCGTTCGAGATTGGCATCGTGCACCCGTGCTTCCGGCTTTTCGATTGTGGCAGGTTCGCTCTCGATATGGGTCAAGATGGCGGAAATCTCAGGAATATCGCGACGAATGTCGGACTCGAGTTCGGTGACTTGATCGTGCGCGCTTTTAAGGGTCATTTGCTCGTGGAGTTCCAGGTGCTGCTCCACCTGTAACTCGCCGTCAAGGTTCTGGACGGTGATGTCGTGCACATTGAGGTTGTGGCGGGCGGCCACGGCACGGATACGATCGAACAGATTTTCCGAACCCTGGGCGCGAGGCAACGATTGAACGGTAACGTCGGCGTCGGGAAGAATGCTGCGCACAGCGGTTGTCACTGCCTGCACGAGTTGCTGCGAACGCTGAAAGGTGACAGTCCGGGCGAAACCGACGGCAAGATCGGCGAAATAGCGATTCCCCGCGCGGCGGATACGAACTCGTCCGATTTCGAGCACGCCATCCACGTTCGAAACCGCGACAATAATTTGGCCTCGCACCCCCTGCGGCGCGGCATCGAGCAAAGCATCGATGGTGCGCCTCGCCAGCCGCCAGCTCACGGAAACAATCACGCCGGCTACGAATAACGCAGCGATCGGATCGGCCAGGCGAAGCCAGTCCAGACGATAAGCCCGCCCAGCCAGGATTAAGGCCAGGCCGAGAACCACCACACCTGCCGACCACACGTCAGTCGAAAAGTGCAAGGCGTCCGCTTCGAGAGCCTGGCTGTCGTATTTAGTAGCGATGCGTCCCAAAGCGCGGGAGCGCCAGTAATCGACGGCCATGGAAATCAGCATCACAGCGAACGCCCATGCACTCGGCTCGACCTCAACCCTGCGAAAAAACAGCCGCATGACGGCTTCGTAGATAACCCAAATGCAGGTAAGCAGCAGGAGGGTGGTTTCCATGAATGCCGAAAAGTTTTCCACCTTGCCATGGCCATATTGATGATCCGCATCGGCGGGCTTGTCGGAAACGCCAACCGATAAGTACGTGAGCATCGCGGCAATCAAGTCCAGGGCGGAATGCGCTGCTTCGGAGAGAATGCCAAGGCTGCCAGTGGTAACGCCTACGGCAATCTTCGCGCCCGTAATAAACACCGCGGCAATAACCGAGTTACCCGCCACGGCGCGCTTCTCCGCACGCATGGCATTGGGCGAGTAAAGTGCGGGCGTCCCGGACATGATGGGATTATCGGCGATAACTTCGAATTGCGCCAAAAGAATCGTTGGCAAAGACCTGGCGTGCGGACTTGGTTAAGGCAGGTTGGAAAGATCTGCTAAAAAAGATCTGCTAAATAAGAAATCCTTACTGAACCCCATTACCTTAGGTTCCAGCGAAAGACGGCCATATGCTAGGATTCTAGGTTCGAGTTGTTCCAAAACTTCCCGATCTACCAATCCTGGAGGATTCTCGTATGCGTAAGAGTTGGCTGCTGTGTGTGTTGTTGGCGGGTGCGATGGCCTGGAGCCAGGCGCAGCCAGGAACCACAACGACGCCCCCGGCCCCGTCAAACCCGTCCACCGCGCCCAGCCCCGCACAGGCTCCAAAGGAAACAGAAACCGCTCCAAAACCGCCTGCGGAAGTACCGGAAGATGCGGCAGTGCTAACCATCATCGGCGTATGTCCGTCAACCCCCACGTCATCAGCTTCGAAAACAGCCACCGGCAAGACAGCCGCCTCTGCCAAGAAATCGGCAGATTGCAAGACTGTGATCACCCGAAAAGAATTTGAAAAGATCGCCGGCGGGCTTTCCCCGAATATTACGCCGCAACTGAAGCGCCAGCTCTCAACCGCTTTACCGAGGTTCATGGCGATGTCCGAGGCGGCGAAAAAGAAAGGCCTGGATAAGACTCCGGCCTATCAGGAAACGCTAAGGGTCGCGAAGATGCAGATTCTGACCACCCAGCTGCAGCGTTCGGTACAGGAAGAAGCGGACAAAGTATCGCAGACCGACATTGAAGGCTATTACAAGAAAAATCAGGAAGCCTATGAGCAATTCTCTTTGGACCGGCTATTCATTCCGCGCAACAAACAGGCCGAGGCGGAAAAGGCTGAAGACGAAGAGAAAATGACCGATGAACAAAAGAAAGCGAAGGAAGATGCGGACAAAGCCAAGCAGGAGCAGGGCCAGCAAGAACTCGACAAGCTAGCTGCTAGTTTGCGCGAGCGTGCGGCAAACGGCGAGGATTTCGCCAAGCTTCAAAAGGAGGCCTTCGAGGCGGCCGGAATGAAGATGGATTCGCCAACCATCAACCTGCCTAAGGTGAGACGCACCGGCTTGCCTCCCGCCCATGTGGCCGTTTTCGATCTGAAAGTGGGTGAGGTTTCCCAGGTCATCAGCGACAACGGCGGGCACTATGTTTACAAAGTCGTAAGCAAAGAGGTATTGCCCCTGGATCAGGTAAGCCAGGAAATTCATAACACCCTGAAGAACCAGCACATGAAAGACACGATGGATAAATACACGAACTCTTATCATGTGGAGACGAACGAAGCATATTTTGGGCCGCCGGGACCACAAGGCCCCATGGGCGGACGGCCGGGAATGCAGCCGCCGCCACGGCCGCGTCCACGCATGGCTCCTGCTCCATCGCAGCCGCAGTCAGCACCGCCGGCAGGCAATCCGCCGGCTCAACCGCCAGCACAACAGCCGCCTCCTTCTAACTGATGTCGAGCACTAAACCTGTTGTCGTGGTCACCGGCATTGCGGGAAACCTGGGGTCACGGTTGCTCCCGCTGCTGGGGGATTTCTCGGTGATTGGGGTGGACATGAGTTCACCCCAAACCGATCTTCCGCTCCAGTTCGAGCGCCTGGATTTGGGCGAGGAATCCTCCACGCGCAAGCTTTACGAACTGTTGCGCGACACGCAACCGGTTTCTGTTGTCCACCTCGCATTCGTCATCGATGCCGTGCGCTCCGGGGTGCTCGATCCTGAGCGCATGTGGCAGATCAATGTCGCCGGCACGGCTCGCGTGATGGAAGCGATCACGGAGACGAATCGCACGGCCGATGTAGGGATCAGGCAATTTATCTTCCCGAGCAGCGTCTCGATCTATGGCCCCAATCTACCGTCGGCAGCTACGGAAGAATCTCCCATGGCCGCACACACGCTGCCTTATGCGCTCCACAAGAAACAATGCGATGAAGTGGTTCAGCAGCGCTCTTCCGCGTTGCGGGGTTGCAGCGTGTATGTTCTGCGGCCGCATATCTTTGCCGGGGCCAGCGTGGAAAATTATCTGCTGGGAGCGTTTCGCGGGACTCCCAACGGCAAGGGCGCACGGGCCGAAAAAATGCGCAAGGAAGGCAAGCGTCTGCCCTGCATGCTTCCCCGCGGGCCACAATATCTCGACAATAAAATTCAGTTCATCCACGTGGATGACATGGCGCGGCTGATCACGCATATTTTGCATCGTGATCCCGAAGCGCAGCGGCTAACCATCCTGAACGTCGCCGGGCGGGGCGACCCGCTGACTTTCGGGCGCTGCATTGAAATGGCAAATGCGAAACTGGTGCGCGTCCCGGGAAAAATGGCGATGCGCTTAGTCCTGGAATATTTATGGAAGCGCCAGATCTCCGCAATTCCGCCAGAGGCGCTGCCCTACATGACCGGCGAGTACATCGTGAATACCGATCGGCTAAGAAAGTTCCTCGGCGGCGAGTATGAGCACGTGCTGCGTTACACGATATCCGACGCCTTCGCCGACAGCTTCAAAACTGCGGGACCCCCTGCACAAACCGCGAGCGCCAGCTCAAGCTAGGGCTGTCTTCGTTCCTTCATTTCTTCCCGCGATACAATCCCGCGATGCCAAGAGTATAGGGAGTCCAACTAACCTCGCGGAACCCGGCACGGCGCATGCGATCCAGCATTTCATCGGGAGTGGGAAAACGTTCCACTGAGTTTGGTAAATAAGCGTACGGCCCCCGAACTCCGGAGACCATAGTGCCCACACGCGGCAGCACCTGCTTGAAGTAAAGGCGATAGAGGAGGCCAATCCACCCTTTCGGCTCGGCAAAATCAAGAATGCCGCACTCGCCTGCGGGCTTCAGAACGCGCGCGATCTCTCGCAGCCCGGCATCGTAGTCTGCGAGATTGCGAAAGCCGAAGGCTGATGTCACCAGATTGAAGTGTTCATCC
>JBEKBW010000135.1:0-17972 GCA_050015215.1 Candidatus Sulfotelmatobacter sp. | reverse complement strand
CCATTCTGTTTTTCAACTCTGGGATTAGTCGTGGCCGGCACGGTCTCCACCGGTGGCCTGGCAGCGCTAGCCGTCAAATTATCCCGCAAAAAGAACCAGGCAGCAGAATCGATTCCGAACTCAAATAAGGAGCAATGAAAATGCAAACCCGCACAGTCGATAAACCGAAAGTAGTCTCACGAGAAGAATGGTTGGAAGCCCGCAAAAAACTCCTGGCCAAAGAAAAACAACTTACCCACGACCACGACGCGATCGCCGCCGAACGCCGCCAACTCCCGTGGCTGAAAGTAGAAAAAAACTACATCTTCGATTCGCCCAGCGGCAAGAAAACCCTGACCGACCTCTTCGAGGGCCGAAGCCAGCTGATCATCTACCACTTCATGTTCGGCCCCGACTGGCAGGAAGGCTGCCCGAGTTGCTCCTTCAACATGGATCACACAGACGGAGCGCTCGTCCATCTCGCGCAGCGCGACGTAACATTCGCAGCCGTCTCCCGCGCGCCAATCTCAAAAATCGAACCTTTCAAACAGCGCATGGGATGGAAATTCAACTGGGTCTCCTCCTACGGCACCGACTTCAACTACGACTACCAGGCCTCGTTCACGCCCGAGCAAATCGCCAAAGGCGAGGTCGAATACAACTACGAGCTAACAAAATTTCCCAGCGCCGAAGCCCCCGGCATCAGCGTCTTCTACAAAGACAAAGCCGGCGACATCTTCCACACCTATTCCGCCTACGCCCGCGGTACCGAAAGCACCCTGAACGCCTACAATTATCTCGACTACGCCCCTAAAGGCCGCGACGAAGACGAACTCCCCTTCACCATGTCATGGGTCCGCCACCACGACCGCTACACCGACGGACGCCTAGCCGACCCCGATCGCCCCTACTGGCCAAAAGAAGCCGCAGTTTAACCGTTCAAGAGTCCTCAGCCGGACCTTGCAGGATGTCCCACCCTTCGTTCTTCGAAGAGTGGGCCATCCGCCTAGTCTCCTATCCCGAGTTTCTTCCCAACAACCTCTCTCACCGAAGTAACTTTCTCGCACATCTTGACGGCGGTAGTGTTGAGAAAACTAACTCCAAAATCAGGCATCGACACCATGACCTTCAAGATTCCCATCCATGCAAATTCTGGCCCTTGTGCCAAAGACCTCCGTTGTTTAGCCGCCCCGAAGAACTGTCTGTTGACGTTATTTCTTGCACTCGCGAGCGGATTGGCCGCCGCCGTCACACAACCGTGCAACCTCACTGCAGCTGAGTTCACCAGCATGAATGGCGACTTCAGCGCCGATGTCCACGCAGTGCGCAACTATGAGAGCGCAATGGCCGGCATGCTCAAGGCAGAGAAATTCGAGCAGCTCGATTGCCTTGCCGATCACGCGCGATCAGGCAAGGAAAGGCTGCCCGGCGGAGCGTGGAAGTTGTACCTGCTTTATGGAGGCTTGTGGGACCCAGTTCAATATCCCGTCACGCACGCCACGCGCGAGGACTGGAACGCCCATTTGCAGCACCTGCAGAGTTGGGTGACGGCGCGCCCACAGTCCGTTACCGCTCGGATCGCGCTGGCTAGGGCATACCTCAACTATGCCTACGACGCCCGGGGGGAGGGAACCGCCGGTACGGTCAGTGAAACCGGATGGAGGTTGTTTGGGCAGCGAACCGCGGAGGCCAAACGAATCCTCGAAGAAGCTTCGGCCCTCCCCACCAAATGCCCGGAATGGTACTTCGCCATGCTGCTGGTAGCCCAGAACCAAAGCTGGGAGCCCGAGCAGGCGCGTGCTCTGTTCGACGAAGCATTCAAGCTCGAGCCGGGCTATTTCTACGATGCCCGCATACTCGCCAACTACCTGCTCCCGAAATGGAGCGGCGCGGAAGGGGATACCGAGAAGTTTATTCAGGAGATTGCCGATCGCATCGCCGGAGAGCAGGGTGACATCTTCTATTTTCAAGTCGCGATCGCTCCGCACCTGTTCTGCGGCTGCCCGGGCGACCCGCATCTCTCCATGGCAAGAATCGAGCGCGGCTTCGAAGCCACGGAGAAGCAATACGGCGTGTCCATGATGAACTTGAACAAGGTTGCTTTGGCCGCGGTTCGTACCAATCCAGGCGACCCAATTTTCGCCGACAAAGTCCTCACCCGCATCGGCGAACAATGGGACGAGGAGACCTGGACGGAAAAAAAAGACTTTGACACGGCGAAGAGTTTCTCCGCCTTCATGGCCAAGCGCTTGACCATAGAAATCGCCGCAGACACCAACATGCAAACTCCCGAGGGCCTTCGCTACAAAGCATCCATCGAAAAACCGTACAAAGAACTGGTGCAGCAGTGCGTGCAACCCGGCGGCGGCGACACGGGCAAGTTCAAGTCGCTGATCGACATCGGGGCGAAAGGTGCGGTCGAAGACAGCAGGATCTACGGGCGCAGCGCCGCTACCCATTGTATTTACGAGAAGCTGCGAGCACTCCAGCAACAAAAAGCGATTCCCTTCCCCCCGCCGCCTCAGGCTCCGTACTGGGTAAGGATCGATCTTGACTGGGCGGAGTTTACTGCTGTTGCTGCCAACTAAAGCAGGCATGGAAACAGGACGCTAATTGTGAGCGGCGACACACGCACCTATTCGACCACCGGATTCCTAGTTCGCCGTTTCACCAATGCCTCAACTTGGTTCAGAGGCAGCATCCTGGCCGCGCTTCTGATCGTCACCAGCGGGCTGGCGGGCTGCCACAGGACCGGTGCATCCCATGCCGCCGCGGCTGATCAGCCCTCGATCTCCAAACCGAACCCCAACGCATGCAATGCAAATGACGACGATGTCGACGGCCTGAACAGCGACCCCAGCACTAACGTCCACGCGGAGCGCGACTACGCGGCTACCGTCTCGCGCATGTTGAAGGAAGAAAAATTCGAGACGCTTGATTGCCTAGCCGATCGCACGCGATCCAATAAAGAAAGGTTCCCCGGCGGAACGTGGAAGCTCCACGAACTGTACAAAGGTCTATACGAGCCGGTTCAATATCCGGTAACGCATCCCACGGATGATGATTGGGACGAACTTTTGAGGCAACTCCGGCATTGGGTGGCGTTACGCCCAAAATCTGTTACCGCCCGCATCGCTCTGGCATCGGCCTACATCGGCTATGCGAAGGATGCGCGAGGTGAGGGCGATGCCAGCACCGTCAGCGAAGGGGGATGGAAACTATTCCGCGAGCGCACCGCGGCTGCCGAACGAATCCTCAAGGAAGCCAGCACTCTTCACACCAAGTGCCCAGAATGGTACATAGCCATGCAAGGTGTGGCCAGGAACCAGAACTGGGACGCCGCCAGGAAACGCAAGCTCTTCGAAAAGGCATACAAGTTCAACCCGGGGTACTACTACTCTGCCGGCATGTTCGCTTCTGATCTGCTCCCGAAACAAGGCGGCAAACCTGGGGATACAGAGACGTTCCTTCAGCAGCTAGCCGACCACATCGGAGGCGACCGAGGCGACATTTTTTATTATCAGGTCGCAAACACGCCCGGTCTTCTTTGCAACTGTGACGAAGATCCACATCTCTCCTGGCAAAGAATCAAGCGCGGCTTTGAGGCGTCGGAAAAGCAGTATGGCATCTCCCTGCTGAACTTAAACCGGTTGGCTTTTCTGGCGGCTCATTATGGAAGGCTCGACCCAATCTTCGCGGAGAAAGCCTTTAGCCGTATCGGCGAACACTTGAATGAGGAGACGTGGGAGCGCGAGGAAGATTTCGAATCGGCAAAACAGTGGGCAGTTCGCTGGGCGCCAGCCATGGCCAAAGAGCAAACATGGCAAGCCGAAGCAGAAGCCAACCTGCGCACACCCCAGGGCTCTCGTTACAGCGCCGCTTTCGAGAGAAAGCTCGGAGAATTGCTGCAGCAATGCATACGCATTCAAGGCCCCTCTATGGGCATCATCGAGACGCTGACCAGCGTAGGTGCAAACGGCACGGTAGAAAACGCTACGGTCCATGGTCCCGGGGGCGTGTGTGTATATCAGAAATTGCTCTCGCTCCAGGGAGACAGGACCACGCTATTTCCCCCACCGCCACAAGCCCCGTATTGGGTAAAGCTCGATCTGGACTGGGCGAATTTTACTTCGGCGCCGACTAAGTAATAGAGGTCCGTTGAGGGACGGCGACTCGACCCGCAGGAAACTTTTTTTCTGGCCGAGATCCACGCGGTGATCGTAGGAAGACGGATCGAAGTAAGAAACCTAATACAACCCCTTCTCGCCCGGCGGCCGCGTCTTCCACCTGCGGTGCACCCACAGCCACTGCTCCGGATACTTCCGCACATACTCTTCAATGATCGAAGTAAATTTCTGCGTGTTGGCCTTAATGTCAGCCTCCAAATCGCCGCTTCGCACTAATTCCACCGCCGGATCGAACCGCAGCCGGTATTTCCCCAACGCCGCGTCCCAGATCGTGAAAGTCGGCACCACGGCGGCGTCGGTCTTCAGCGCGATGCGCGCTAGCCCGCTCGCAGTGCATGCTGGGATGCCAAAAAAATCCACGAAGATTCCCTGCGGCGGAGTCATGTTGGTATCGATCAACATGCCCACCACTTCGTCCGCCCTCATGGCCGAGAGCAACCCGCGCACGAAATCGTCTTTGTCCACGGCTTTGTTGCCGTGCATGGTGCGGTAGTGCTCGATCAGCCGGCCGAGATACTCGTTATCCATGCCGCGCATGATCACGTGCATCCAATGCCCACGCATGGAGAGTACGAACGAAGACAGCTCCCATCCGCCAAAATGGCCGGCGAACAAAAGCACGCCTTTGCCACGCGCGCGGGCCAATTCGTAATTCCCGATGCCGTCAAACACCACGACCTGCTCGACATTCTCAGGCGTGTACTTGGGAAAGTGGCAAACCTCGGCCAGTTGCCGCCCCAGCGAGGCAAACTCGCCGCGCAGAATCCGCGCCCGTTCAGCTTCAGTTTTTTCGGGGAACGCCATGGCGAGGTTGCGCATGCCTACTTTGCGCAATCTCACGTGCAGAATGTAAACGATATAAGAGAGGCCGATGCCAACAGCCCGCGCCACCGGCCGCGGGAGGATGCCAAGAATTGTGATGAACGGCCAGGCTGCCGCGTACTCAAGTCGCTGCCGCATTAGGGGAAGCGTGACGCTATCAGGGTCGAAATTTATTTGTCAAACATTAGCGATCGATGGACTTTGACGACTCCGGAAACCGGGAAAACTCCATTCACTTCCTGGTTTTATTAGACCCCATCTTCCAGAAGCGAACAGCCCACACAGCCAAAAAGATCACGATCCCCGCCAGGAATTCGATTGCATCGAGTTTCCAACGAAGTGGCATTTTGGTTTTTCGCCCCTTTAATGCTCGGTGCTCTGCAAAGCTATTCGACGGACCGCTCATGCGATTAGAGGCGAAGCCCGAAATCCGCGGGCCGATTCCCGCCCTACTTGGCCGCCGCCTGCGCCCACTGCGCCAACGATGTCAAAAACGCATTCGCTCCCGCAGGCGGCTCCACTTCCCCTTTGAGCGAGGCGGGGAAAGAAACCATGTGCCCATAAAACTCGCGCGTGCTGTCCTTGTCCTGCTTAATCACAGCACCATTCAAGCTTATGCCCGCGAACAACCCGCGCGCCCGCGAATACGTGAGCACCTCAGCGCGCATCTTCCAATCCGTATTTCCTTCGGCGTGGCGACCCACCGGACCCGCCGCTACGGAAGCGTCCGCCCCGAGAGCAAACTCGCTCGACAACAGATGCTTCATGCCTTCTTTATTCATGATCAGCATGATCAAGTCCACTGCCTGCCCGCCGATCTGAAGGCCGAAGCTGCCGCCGGTCACGGTGAAAAACGCTGGCGAGCTCCATCCTTTGTCGGTTCGGCAACTGGCCAAACCGCGGCCGTATTTTGCGCCCACGATGAACCCGCCCTTGAGCAGCGACGGCACCACCGCCACGCATTCCGCGGAGCCCAGCACTTCCTGCGGAATCCCTTTATCTGGCGCGCCCTGAATATCATTGAGAACGGCGGCGGCGGCCTCGACGCGCTCCGAAGCTTTGGTTTCCTCATCCGCCGCAAAAGAGGCGGCACTCATCGACAGCAGCACGATCATAGACAGCAAAGCTTTCTTCATGGTCCCTCGCGGAGACATCTTCAAGATTGTGGCTCAAGATTTTCTGGGAGCTTGGCCTCCAATTGTAAATCAGGAACCGACGATGCCCGCGCCAGCGTGTGATATATTCGGCTGGCTATCTGTTGGGTCCTCCCCCTTTCGCTTTACCCACGCGGCGGTTTTGCTCCCGATTCCATTCGCGTGCCAGGACCCGATGCAATCCAGCTTATTCGATTCAAGCTTTGAGGAAATCCCATGAAAAACCACACTCACCTCCACATTCAACAGCCCTCCATTTGGTTTTCTATCTGCCTGGTGGCCCTCGTTGTCGGCACCCCCTACCTAACCCACGCGCAAACTGAAACCGTAATTGCAGGCACCCAACTCAACTACGCTGGAATGGTTTTCGATTCCGCGGGCAATCTCTATGGCGTAACCTACTACGGCGGCAGTTCATCCAACTGTGGCGCCGATATAGGCTGCGGCACCGTTTTCGAACTTTCTCCCGCCGGCGGAACAAACTGGACGATGACCACGATCTACAACTTCCAAAACCGCGCCGACGGCGCCCTCCCTCTTGGAGGGCTGACCTTTGACTCTGCGGGCAACCTCTATGGCACCAACTTCGGAAGCACAGGAGGCGGAAGCAGCCACGGCGGTGTGGCCTTCGAACTTTCTCCCGCATCCGGGAACTCCTGGACGTTTACGCCCCTCTACACGTTTGACCAAACCAAGGAAACCGTTCCCCCGAGCTCATCGCTGACCATCGACGCAGCAGGAAATCTCTACGGCGTAACGTACTTCGGCGGGCGCTATTCCAACGGTTCCGTCTTTGAGCTGTCCAGGACAGGAACAGTTTGGAAGGAGACAATTCTGCACAGCTTTGGCGGACCAGGCGACGGCGCGCTGCCCTACGGGCCACTGGTCATCGATTCCGAGGGCAACCTCTACGGCACAACTTCCGCGGGCGGATCCGCGGGCTGGGGAACTGCCTTCGAATTGTCCCGCCAAGCCTCTGGAGCGTGGAAGGAAAAGCTTCTCTACACTTTCGTGAGCGATCGCAGCCCCCAAGCTGGATTGATTCTTGACTCCGCCCACAACCTATATGGCACCACCATTGCGGGCGGTGCTTACGGATATGGGGTCGTTTTCCGCCTTACCCCGGTCAAGCAAAACGGCAACGTGGGCTGGAAATACGTTCAGCTTTACAATTTCGCCAACGGCGCTGACGGCGGAGGCCCAGCCTCGCCGCTTACCTTCGATGTTTCAGGAAATCTCTACGGCACCGACGGAGCAGATCCAAACAGCTGCCAGGGCTTCTACGGATGCTGGCAGGTCTACAAACTTTCCGTCGGCTTGAACGGTTTGTGGCATATCGGTGCTCTTTATCCGATACCTGCCCAGAGCGATCCTGGAAATGGAGGCTTGATTCTGGATTCGTCCGGCGACATTTTTGGCACTGGCTATGACAACCACTACTTTAGCGGGGCCGAAGTATACGAAGTGGTTCAGTAGCTGGCATGAGCTTGGGGAGACGGACCCAAAAAAATCGGGGCTGAAAGTAGTGACCCTAATCGCTACTCCCAACCCCGTCTCCCAGGTTCTGTGGTAGGTGATGCGAGTATGCGTCAGAAGTTATTTTCCGACAAGATTACGGAGGTCATCGACCCAAAGTTACGGGAATTTCTTCGTTCAGAATCTACTTAGCCGCGACCAAAGAGTGCGTGATCGCGTGGACCGAAAGCGCAATCCGATTCTGCACACCCACTTTGCGCATCAACTTCGCTACGTGTGCTTTCACCGTTCGTTCTTCGATCCCCAACTGCGAGCCGATCTCTTTGTTCGAGCGTCCCGCTACTAGCATTTCCAGCACTTCTTTTTCGCGATCCGTGAACGTCACGCGGCCTGCAGGAAAAATTCTTCCCGGCGCGGATGACACGCGCTCGATAAACATGGAAAGCACTCGGCGCGGCGCCCAAACGGAGCCCTGGCTGACGATGCGAATCGCCTGAGCGAATTCTGCCGGCGAAGCGGCCTCGTCCACATAGCCCTTGGCCCCCGAAGCGATCGCCTTAAGAATAGTTTCTTCGTCCACCCCTGAGCCGGTAACAATAATGCGCAGATCGGGGCGCGTTGCCTTGAGGCTCGCCATTACATCGAACAGGTTCTGGCCGGAGCGGTTTCCCAGCAGAATCAAGTCAACTTCTTGCAGAGTGGAAATTTCTGGTAGGCCGGCGGAGATTAGTTCGAATTCGGGCTCAGTATCGAAAAGGGCGCGGAAGCCCACAAATCTTAGTGGGTCGCTCTCCACCACGGCAATTTTAATGGTCGGTTTTCTCGCTACGGCTGCTTTCATAGGTTTCCCTGTGGGGGCGTTGTCACTCTTCAGAGCATAACGGCAATTCCGCCTATCGCAAAGAGAACGTGACCGAAGATAAATTACGGGAGTAACATGAAAAAGATGTTCGAAACCGCGCTTGACCACAGGGATTGGCGACTGGCGCGCTTCGGTTGGAGAAAAATTAGGATGACAAAAAGTGGCATTCGTTTTTGGGCAACGCTGAGCCTAATCGCTCTAGCTTTATCCGGCGCACTCGCGCCGACACCGGCTCTTCACGCGCAAACCACGGCCAGTACGTATCAGCCAAAGTTTCCCGGCGATCCGGCCCGCTCCGACTCCGAAGCCGCCGCCCTCGCCTACATGCGCGTGGTTCTCCGCGCCCAGCACCGCTTCGAAAAGCAGTACGGCCATTTCGCCACTTCCCTCACCGAACTCGTCCACTCCGGCTCGTTCACCAAGCGCATGGTCGATCCCCATCGCGGCGACTACACCGCCAACTTCAAGGGAAAGAAAGACAGCTTCGTGATCACCATGACGCCGGAGCATCTCGACGCCCAGCATCGCTCGTTCTACGCCGAAGATGATGGAAAGATCCATGGCGATGAAGAGAAACCCGCCGATGCGGATTCGCCGGTAGTGAAGTGACTCTTTCCGGCCCCAGCCAAACGATTGTCGTCCTGAGCGTTTTGTCATCCTGAGCGGAGCCGGGACAAAAGTCCCGGCGCAGTCGAAGGATCCCTATGTTCTTACAGCAAGCCCAGGTCTCGCGCGGAGTTTCAGTCACCGCCGTCTCTGCTGGCGATAGGAGACGGTTCGGATCATACGAAACAAAGTCGTTTATGATGGGACGAGAAATTGTCTACCATTGAAACAACCGGAGGAACCATGCCAGCAACCGTCGGCGCACCCGCGCCCGATTTCGCACTCAAAGATCAAGATCAAAAAGAAGTGAAGCTCAGCGACTTCCGCGGCAAGAAGCGCGTCGTGCTGGTTTTCTATCCGCTCGACTGGAGTCCAACCTGCACCAAAGAGCACGCCTGCATCGTCAATGACAAGAAGCAATTCGAGCAGCTCGACGCGCAAGTGCTGGGCATCAGTGTAGACAGCGCATGGTCGCACAAAGCCTACGCCGAAAAAATGGGCATTCAATACCCGCTGCTCGCCGACTTCCAGCCGCGCGGCGCCGTCGCCGCCAAGTACGGCGTCTACCTAGAAGACAAAGGCATCACCGGCCGCGCCATCTCCATCATCGACCGCGACGGCAAACTGGCCTGGCACAAGAATTACGACATTCCGGTCGTGCCGGATATCGATGAAGTTTCAAAAGCGCTAGCCGGAGTGAAGTAAGAGAAGAACTCTGAGGGGTGCCCCATTTCTCGCGTTCTGTGCGAGAAGTGGGGATTTTCAAGTCTCTAATCGCCCTGCTTAACTTCAGTAGCCTTGTCACCCTGATAAATCACCACCAGCGGCTTCCCGCCATTCGGATACCGCACCGTCTTCTCATTCGACGAAGCCCCCGCATCCGGCACTCCCATCCCCACCGCAAAATCCGCCTGCAGTTCGTTCATCCCGGGCTTTACTTCATGCTGTTGCACAGCCTGCCAAACGTCCGCAGGCCAGTGCTTGTACAACTTGCGCGGATCTTCCACATAAAACATCTCATCGGAATAAATCTTGTACTGGCCGTCCGACTCGAATCCGATCGGCACGGCGAAGTCATGCCCATCCTTCTGAAACAGTGCCACCACCTGCGGCCGCCCGCCCGGCGCGGCCACCGCCAGCACATCTTTGATCTCCAGCCGCTCGATCGGTCCCAGCAATCCCGCGTCATGCTTGAAGTCAACGGTCTTCACCACAGGAACATAGCGATAGTACGTATAACGATATCCTTCCTTCACCCAGACCGGCTGCTGCGTCAACTGCTGCGCCGAATTCAAATCGTAGGGATGCAGCTTTTTCGGCGTAACGTAGTAATCCGCATTCGAGTAGCCGGCGTTGCGCGCCTGTTGCTGTTTCTGCGCCGCGAGATAGTCCTCGTGCCGCTGATAAAGAATGTATCCCGCGCGCACTCCCGCCACTACAACGGCGAGCGCCAAAGCAATCTGAATCCTCTTCTTCGCCTCTTCGCTCATCATGCGCGACTCTCCCTGTGAACCTCCGTGTCCTCTGTATTAACCCGGATTCTCCCCGGATCTCGACCCCAACACGTAGGAGTGGACTTGCACTCCTATTCCCGATCAAACGCAAGGACACTCTTGGGCCTGTTTTGACCCACCAGGCGCACGGTCACCGTCAACGTCTTGAGATCCTTAGAAAGCTCGATCTGCCGGGTGCCCGTAATTTTGCCTTTGATTTTCTCTGTGATTTCCAGGCTGCGGTCGTTCACGCGGCGGCCCGAAGACGCAGAGCCCGGAGCCGCCTCCGGATCGAGGTCCGGATAATCGTTCCCATCGAACTTCATCCTCTTCGCCATTTTTGCATCGGAACTACTGTCGGGACCGCTGTTAAATGACAGGCCGTCACCCTCGTAGGGCTGGATCTGGAGTTCAATCCCCGCCGCCACTTTTGCGCTCTCGCTGTCCCACGTGCCTGGAAAACCTGAACTCCCCGCCGTACGTTCGTACACATAGGGCAAGAACAATGTCGAACCGTTGGGCAAAGATTGCGAGAACAGTGTCGTACCGTCGGGCAAATGTTGGGTGAAGGCGTCGTTAAGCGTTTTGCCGTCTTCGGAAAGCGTCCAAGACGCCGTGATGAGCGGGCGACCCTTCATCTTGCGAATCACCACCCAGTTGTTGGGCGCCTTCACCGTGACGGAAAGCGTGGTCCCGCCCAGGGCTGGCTGGTCACTCCCGTCGGCTACGACCGTGTCCACGAAGTCGGGGGCAAAAGTGAAGGTGTATCTGTTTGCGCCCGCGACCTCAACCTTCATCTCGTCGTTGAGTGTGCTTTTGGGCGGGTTCACCTTCCACTTGCCGACGAAGGGATCGTTCGCTGCCCATAACGAACTCGTAGCTAGACCAGCAATCAGCAGCAACCGAAAAGTACGAATTAACATTTGGCCCTCCCTAAATCAAAGATTTTGGGGAAACGCAGTACACAACCGTCCTACGGTACACTATGAAAGCCGGGAAGGAATCCCAATGCCCACGGTTACGGAACAAGACGTTTTGAGCGCACTGAGAAGCTGCTACGATCCCGAGATACCGGTCAACATTGTCGACCTCGGACTCATTTACAAAGTGAACTTCGCGCCTGTGCCCTCCGAAGAAGAAAAGCAGGATGTTGCCGTCGACATGACGCTCACGTCGCAAGGCTGCCCGGAACACGTCAACATCAGCGCGCAGGTGAAATCGCGCCTCGAGCAGTTACCCGGAATTCGCAACGCTGCAGTAAATGTCGTCTGGACTCCGCCCTGGACCCCCGAGCGACTCAGCCCCGATGCCAGAAAACAGCTCGGCATTGAATAGCCGCGGTCTAACCGCCAATCTCCTCCCATGCATCAACGGCGCTACGCCCCGCCGCTTCCGTGATGCGCTTACCGGCGCGTGCCGCCATCTCCATCACCTGCATGCTGCGATCGAAATATTCCGGCATCGACTTACGGACTTTCTCGAATTTTTCCGGATACTCCACGGCCACTACCGCCAGAGCTACCCCGCTGGCCAAAACGCCCGCTGGATATTTCTTCTTAAGAAAGAAAACCGTCGCCGCTGTAACAGAACCTGCTATCACCACTTTTTTCCAGCTCTCCATTATTCCCCCGAAATATTCTGTTTCTTCGAAATTGTACTCTCGACCATTCGCCGTCCATGCACGTTCTCCGATGCCTGAAATCTCCGCGATGTTGTCGCCGCAGAGAGAAGTGGCTCGTCGGACGGCCTGAATCGAGCACCCCATCCTTTATACTTCTCCGTTCTCCAGGAGGCCTTATGCAGCGCCGACCGACGTAAAAGGTGTAGAAGTCGGCCACACCACGCTCATCTCGGGCGAGGGTAAGCTCGTAGTCGGCAAAGGACCCGTGCGTACCGGCGTTACCGCGATCCATCCCCGCGGGAAGTCGAGCAATGACGCAGTATTTGCCGCATGGTTCACCCTGAACGGCAACGGCGAAATGACCGGCACTACCTGGGTTGACGACTCCGGCTTTCTCAACGGCCCGGTGATGATCACAAATACGCATAGCGTCGGAGTGGTGCGCGATGCCGTCATCGCCTGGAAGGTGAAGCATGGCACGCCAGACATGGAAGGCTACTGGTGGTCGTTGCCCGTCGTCGCCGAATGAACGACATCAACGGATTCCACGTGAAACCCGAAGACACCTGGCACGCGCTCGACGTGGCACATTCTGGTCCAGTCGAAGAAGGAAACGTCGGCGGCGGCACAGGGATGGTCTGCAACGAATTCAAGGGCGGCATCGGCACTTCCTCGCGCGTGATCGATGCTAAAGCTGGTGGCTATACCGTCGGCGTGCTCGTGCAATGCAACTACGGGCGCCGCGATCAACTCCGCATCGCCGGGGTTCCGGTCGGCAAGGAAATCCCTGAGAAACCCGCATACGGAGAAGATGAAACCGCGAGTTCCGAAACGCCCGCTTCGAGAGCCGGGAAAGACACCGGCTCGATAATCGTCATAGTCGCCACCGACGCCCCGTTAATTCCTACCCAACTAAAGCGAATTGCGCGCAGAGTCTCGCTCGGCCTCGGGCGCGATGGCAGCTACTCCGGCGATGGCTCCGGCGACATCTTTATAGCCTTCTCAACCGCCAATCCCGGCGCAGTCGGCAGCAAAGGACTACATCACCTCACCATGTTTCCAAACGACTCGCTGGATCCGATCTTCCTGGCGACGGTCCAAGCCACCGAAGAAGCGGTCGTGAATGCCATGGTCACGGCCGAAACCATGAAAGGCATCAACAACCACGAAGTCATCGCGCTACCCCACGAGCGCCTTCGCGAAGTATTAAAGAAATATAACCGCCTGACGAAATGATTCTCCACACCAGTGTCATCCTGAGCGCAGCCGGGACGAAGTCCCGGCGCAGTCGAAGGATCTCTACTGGTTACAGTGAACGCTGGCAGCCAGTGCCTTCGTTGCCGGGAAATGCGAAACGAAGCCCGCCAAAAGCGATCCACCTCCCTTTTTGAAAGCACCAATTCGTTACTTTCGCCGCCTCACTGCCGTTCCTTCCACCTTGCGCACAAAAGACTACACTCAGACCATGGACCGCTTCTACACCATCGCGCGCATCAAGGGCGGCATGAAGTTCACCTGCACCCACTGTGCGCATCACGTGAGCACTCTCGACTTCGACGTTCGAAACGGTAATCTGCGTACCCAGGCGGCCGCCGCGATCAATCGCCACGCCACCAAAGTCCACCACGAACCGGTGATGTTCTCCTCCCTTGATACCCAGCAGCGCGTCTGGCGATCGTAACCGGCTCTCGACGCCACCGAAATCCGAATCGACCCCATAGGCTATTTCGATTGGACTTGCCTTCTTCCACCTCATAAAGTCCTAATGTGCAGCCAAGTCGTACTCGAACCCGTGGTTTGCTCCGGCGCATTACTCTGCCGGATTCCTCCCGCGTGTTGTTCCGTCCGCCCTTCCGTAACTACCAGTTCGACGGAGCGTATGACGAGATGTTCGAGGCTCCCGGCATACCCCGGCCTCACTACCGGGCGCTGTTTCAAACCCTGCTCGATCTCCCTTCCGAGGAGCTGCGCAAAAGCCAGCAGGCCGCCGAATTATCCTTCCTTCATCAAGGAATAACATTCACCGTTTATGGTAGTTCCGAAGGCACCGAACGCGTTTTCCCCAACGACCTTCTTCCCCGCATCATCCCTTATGGCGAATGGCGCAAGATCGAGAGTGGCCTGACGCAACGCATTGCCGCGCTGAATTTGTTTCTCGAAGACATTTACCACGCCGGAAAAATCCTCGCCGACGGGATCGTCCCCAAGGAACTCATCTACACCTGCCGCCACTTCCGGCGCGAGATGCGCGGCCTCAACGTTCCGCGCGGAATCTACGTCAGCATCTGTGGCACCGATCTGGTCCGCCTTCCCGATGGCAGCTTTGCCGTGCTCGAAGACAATCTCCGCGTCCCCAGTGGCGTCTCCTACATGCTGGCCAACCGGAGGGTTCTGAAAAAAGTCTTCCCGACGCTCTTCCGCGATTATGGCGTTTCCCCAGTCGATCATTACGCACAAGCTCTGCTATCAACATTGCGCGCGCTGATTCCGTCAAACTTCCAGGGACGCAACGAGCCCACGGTCGTGCTCCTAACTCCGGGGGTTTTCAACTCGGCATATTTCGAGCACACGTTTCTCGCCCAGCAAATGGGCATCGAGCTTGTCGAAGGCCGCGACCTGCTCGTTCACGACAACTTCGTTTACATGCGCACCACCGCCGGACTTCGCCGCGTCGATGTCATCTACCGCCGCGTGGACGACGATTTCATAGACCCGCTCTGCTTCCAGCGCGACTCCGGTCTCGGCGTTCCCGGCCTCTTCAACGCCTACCGCGCCGGCAACGTGAGCCTGGCCAACACCATCGGAACCGGCATCGCGGACGATAAAGCGGTATACGCGTACGTGCCTGCGATCATCCGCTATTACCTTGGCGAAGAGCCCATCCTGCAAAACGTTCCGACCTACCTGCTCACCGATCGCTCGCAGCGGGATTATGTTCTCGACCACCTCGACGAACTGGTAGTGAAAGCCGTCGGCGAGTCCGGCGGCTACGGCATGTTGATCGGCCCGCACAGCACATCCGAGCAGCGCGAGGACTTCCGCCAACGCATCCTGGCCGAACCGCGCAACTATATTGCCCAGCCGACGCTCAGCCTATCGCGCGCGCCATGTTTCCTGGAAGGCGAAGCGCAAGCCCGCCACGTAGATCTTCGTCCCTACATTCTCTACGGCGAAAACGTCACGCTGGTCCCCGGCGGCCTCACCCGCGTTGCCTTACGTCGCGGCTCGCTGGTCGTGAACTCCTCGCAAGGCGGCGGCAGCAAAGATACCTGGGTGCTGCGCGCATGAACCAGCATCGCGAAACCATGCTGTCGCGTGTCGCTGACAATTTGTATTGGATGAGCCGCTATCTCGAGCGCGCCGTGCACACCGCGCGACTGATCGATGTCGACCACCAACTCAGGCTCGATCAATCTCCGGAAGCAAGCTCTGGCCGCTGGCTTGGCCTGCTTGAAGCGCTGCAAGTTGAGGCGCCCGAAAACGTCCCTCTCGATTCCGAAACGCTGACGTTCCTTCTCACCCTCGATCGCACGAATCCATCTTCCCTTTTTTCCTGTGTTGCCGCAGCGCGAGAAAACCTACGCCAAGTACGTGAGCAGTGCAGCACAGAAATGTGGGAGCAACTGAATCGCCTATTCCTGCAAGTGAAAAGCACGGCATCGGACGAAGTCGGCCTGCGCGACTCCTACGCTTTTTTCCGTACGGTCCAGGAGGGCGCGCATCTGTTTCAAGGCGTAACCGATTCCACCATGTCGCACGGTGAGGGCTGGTATTACATTCAGCTCGGGCGCTACATCGAGCGCACAGATTCCGTCGCCCGCCTGATCGGCGCTCACTTCAGCCGCCTGCCGCATCCGCTAGATCAGGCCGTGGAAAGTGAAGAGTATCTCGAGTGGGTGGCCTTGCTAAAGTCCTGCGCCGCGTTCCAGGCTTATTGCAAAGCCCACACCGCCGAACTCCGCCCGCTGCGCGTAGCCGAGTTTCTGCTGCTCAACTCCAGCTTCCCGCACTCAGTAGCGTTCTCCGTCGATCGTATGCACGCCGCGATGACCGCGATCGCCGACCTTACCGAGCGTAAAGCCGATCAACCAGTTCGCATCGCCGGACGCCTGCTCGCCACATTAAGCTTCAGCCAGATCGATGAAATCATGGCCTCCGGCGCAATCGCCTACGTAGACAGCATTCGCTGGCAGTGCACGCAAGCGCACACGTCCATCCAGCAAGTTTATTTCGACTATCCAGTGGAGGCAGCCTTGGTAGCATAGGAAACTTCAGAGAACGATTGAGTAATTGGGAAATTTAGTAATTGAGTAATTAAGAGTCGAAATCACGCGCAGTTCAATTACCCAATTACCAAATTACACAATTACTCAATCTTTTATGATCTATTCCGTAACCCACGCCACCACCTTCACCTACGAGCCCGCCGTCCGCGAGAGCGTGATGGAAGTCCGCCTGCAGCCCCGCAGTGACGGCCCGCAGCACTGCCTCACCTTCGAACTAGAAGTCAGCCCGAGCGCAAACATCATGCAGTACCGCGACTTTATGGGCAACACCGTCCACCACTTCGATATCGCCGGAAGCCACGCGCAGGTTAAAGTCATCGGGCGTTCGACCGTAGAAATGCAGCCCGTCACACCCATCGACTTCGCCGCAGCCGGCAACTGGTACGATCTCGACCGCACTATCGATTCCGCTTCAGCGAACGAAGACTACTGGGAGATGCTTCTTCCCAGCCAGTTCGCCAAGTCCAGCGATCGCCTCGACGATCTCGCCAAAGAACTTCAGTGCCAGCGCCGCGACACGCCGCTCGCGCTGCTCACCGAACTCAACCAAGCCATCTACCAATCCTTCGACTACGTTCCCAACAGCACCAGCGTCGACTCACCCATCGACCACGCGCTAATCTCCCGCCAGGGAGTCTGCCAGGACTTCGCCCACATCATGATCGCGCTGGTGCGCCCGCTGCGCATCCCCTGCCGCTACGTAAGCGGCTACATGTTTCACCGCGACGAAGCGCGCGAGAAAAAAGACCGCTCGCTCGAAGGCGCGTCCCACGCCTGGATCGAAGCCTTCATTCCAAGTCTAGGATGGACCGCCTTCGACCCCACCAACAACCTGATCGGCGCCGACCGCCACATCCGCGTAGCCCTCGGCCGCGACTACGCCGACGTCCCACCCACCCGCGGCGTCCACAAAGGCGAAGCGCAAAGCGCGCTAAGCGTGGCCGTAACCGTAAGCCCCTCCGACGCTCCCCCGCCCGAACAACTCCCGCCCACGCTGGTAATCCACTCCAGGCCGATGCAACCACGCAGCAACCGCATCGACCACGAACAGCAGCAGCAACAGTAGTAAGCAGTTGCAATGCTAATGGAGGGACGGACTCCTTCGTCCGTCCAGCGATCGAAGCGAGCCAGCCAGTGTAGACCGGACACCCCTGTCTGCTGACTTTGAGGCTGCCTTCGGTCTCAATCCATTGACCGAACACAGACCCATCCAAGAGCCGTAACTATAAGTACCGTGGAAGAGCGGCGCTTTAGCGCCGCGTGAGCTATACGAAGTTATCCGGGCTTTAGCCCCCGCAACAACCCGATACCACAAAATAACGTGGCATTTCCTCCCATCAAAGAGTAAAAAGGAACGGACTGTGAGGGGGCCACGGCAATGCCGTGGCCTTTTTGTTCGTGGCTGCCCATGCTGAAGGGCGGACCACCCTCACGGGTGCTCGCCGTGCGTTCGTTACGCAACGTCGCAGGCGGCCAGAATGGAGAC
>JBEKBW010000134.1:0-13061 GCA_050015215.1 Candidatus Sulfotelmatobacter sp. | reverse complement strand
CCTCGATGAGGGGGGGCATACGCGGAAAATATTACGAGTAGTATCGAAAAGGAGGCAACGTCGTTCTGCTCGATCCGGATATAGCGAGGACATTTCCCACCGAGGATGCGGTGAACGAAGCGCTGCGTGCCGTCCTGAGTGCGAGACGTACTGTCCTCCGGACCGGCGGCTTGCCGGATCGTATCCTACAGACCACGCCACGCAGACAGAAGCGCCGCAGTTCTCGCGACTGATCGCGTCTCTTGCGTCAGAATGACCTAACTAAGGTGGAGTGCAGTCTTTATAAGAAATGCCCATCTTCCTCACAGGCGCCACCGGCTTTCTAGGCTCCCACGTTGCCTGCGTCCTCGCCGATCAGGGCGCTAACCTACGTCTTCTGGTCCGCCCCACCAGCAATCAGAAAAATCTCGAAGGCCTCAAAGCCGAAACTGCTACCGGCGATCTGCGCGATCCCGCCTCGCTGGAAAAAGCCATGTCAGGCTGCGACACCGTTTTCCACGTGGCTGCCGACTACCGCCTCTGGCTGCGCGATCCGAATGAGATGTATCGCTCTAACGTTGAGGGCACACGCGCCATTCTCGAAGCCGCCCGCAAGAATGGCGTCAAGAGTGTCGTCTACACCTCCAGCGTTGCCACCATCGGCTTCACCGGAAATGGCCGCTCAGCCGACGAAGATTCTCCCGTCTCTCTCGCAGATATGATCGGCCACTACAAGCGTTCCAAATTCATGGCCGAACAAATTGCTCTGGAAGCCGGACGCAGCGGCCTGCGCGTGATCACAGTGAATCCGACGACGCCCATCGGAGAAAACGACGTCAAGCCAACTCCAACCGGACGCATCGTAGTCGACTTCCTAAAAGGTAAATTCCCCGCGTACGTAGAAACGGGCCTTAATCTGGTCGACGTTCATGAATGTGCCCTCGGCCACATCGCCGCGCTGGAAAAAGGCAAGAGCAGCGAGCGTTACATTCTCGGCGGCCAAAATCTGACGCTAAAACAGATTCTCGATAAGCTCGGCGCAATTTCTGGTTTGCCATCGCCGAAGATAAAAGTGCCCTACTTCGTCGCCTACCTTGCGGGAGCGTTCGACCAAACCATCACCGGTAGATTGCTGGGAGGCGAACCTCGTGCCACCATCGAAACCGTTCGCATGGGCAAGAAGAAAATGTGGGCGAGTTCGGATAAAGCCGAGCGTGAATTGGGATGGAAAATCGTTCCTGCCGACAATGCGCTTCGTCGCGCAGTAGACTGGTTCCGGGAAAACGGCTATGCCTAGAGTTGCCCTGATCGCTGCGCTGGAGCGAGAAGTGGCGCCCCTCGTTAAATCCTGGAAGCGCGTCGAACGCCAGCACGAAGGTCGGCGGTATGTGTTCTTTGAGCACGATGAAACCGTCTGTGTCTGCGGCGGCATCGGCGTACAAGCCGCTCGCCGCGCAGCTGAAGCTGCCATCGCCTTGTACCATCCTGCTGTGGTGCAATCGGTAGGTTTCGCGGGCGCTCTGGATGCCAGCCTTCGCGTCGGCGATATCTTCATTCCCTCCGTCGTCCTCGACACCCGCGACGGAAGCCGCTGCCAACTCCCAGGAGGAACGGGAACTCTGGTAACGTTCATGGAGGTGGCCAGCGCCGGGCAAAAGATCAAGCTGAGTTCGTCTTACGGAGCGCAAGCGGTCGATATGGAAGCCGCTGGCGTGGCTGCGGCGGCCAGCGCCCACGGCATCGCCATGGCTGCGACCAAGGCAATCTCCGACGAAGCCGATTTTGAAATCCCCGGCATGGAGCGTTTCATCGATCACGATGGCCGCTTTCACACGACCCGCTTTGGCTTGTTCGCCCTGCTTCGTCCCTGGCTTTGGCCTAACGTGGCGAGGTTAGCGACAAACAGCCGGAAAGCATCCATCGCGCTGGCGAAGCATTTAGAACGACTTCTTCAGAATGCACAGCCATCAGCGGTTTCCGCCGCCCCCCTGAGCGCTCGGAGGCATAGTTGAAGCTGCGGTTCTTGCTGGCGAAAACCCTCAAGCTTATCTTTTTTCTGCCGTTGTTCGTTTTCGCTCAATCTACGCCAGCGACAATCTACGTCGAAAGCTTTCGCCAGGGCGAAGCCCGCGTCGTCGAGGAGAAATTCGATGTCAAGCTCTCGTCGCAAGAGAAGGCTTACACTGAGCGGATCAAAGACTCTCACGGAAGTGATCGCTATGTGTTTTCGGTCACTCCATTCACCCCCGGGGGCGACGCTTCGATCACTTCCTGGCAAGTGAAGTTGACAGACTTGAATCATCGGTTCTACGACAACATCCTGGTCAACTCGTTGCAAGAAGATGCAGCCAATGACCCGAAAAACCAGCTTTGGCAGTTAAATCCCTCGAATTTTGCCAATGTGCCCATCCGGACGAAGAGAATTATCAAGGTGGACGGTTTCTACGTCGTTTTGCAGGTGAAGTCGTATCATTTCACTCCCATCGACTCGCCCTATCTGGATTCCATGAACCTGGCGGTGGAGTTCACCAATTCCGACCCTAGAATCGCACCAGATGCCCCAAAATAGACCGGGCCCAAGCTTTATAATTCGAAATCAAATGCTCTGCATCTAATGGGCAGCCCGAGATGGCCATTGCCAACCAGACCGAAGTCGATAATCCAGCAGAATTAATCCCAGCCACGATGGCGGCCGCAGTCTACCGCGCCGTAAATGACGTTCGCCTTGAAACTGTCCCAGTTCCTAAGATCGGCGCGGGAGAACTGCTCCTCCGCGTACACACCTGCGGCGTGTGCGGTACCGACCTCAAAAAGATTGCCACTGGCTCACACTCCGCCCCGCGAATCTTTGGCCACGAGACCTCCGGCGTAGTGGCTGCCATAGGCGCGGGCGTAACCCGCTTCCAACCCGGCGATCGAGTAGTGGCGTTCCACCACATTCCTTGCCGCGACTGCTATTACTGCCGCCACAAAACCTTCGCTCAATGTGCCACTTACAAGAAAGTCGGTTGCACGGCTGGGTTCGAGCCTTCCGGCGGCGGCTTTGCCGAGTACGTGCGAGTGATGGATTGGATCGTAGAACAGGGAACTGTCCGAATTCCCGACGGCATTTCCTACGAACAAGCCTGCTTCGTTGAGCCGGTCAACACCTGTATGAAGGGAATCGAAGCTCTGCAACTTCATCCCGGCGAGAGTGTTTTAGTAGTTGGGCAAGGTCCGATCGGCATTATCCTCGCCGTTCTTGCCCAAAAGGCTGGTGCCAGCGTTACCACTTCCGATTTGTACCCCGAGAGGCTTAAAATAGCTACAAACCTTGGATTACAAAATACGGTCGACGCGTCGAGAGCGGACGTGGTCAAGTCAATTCGCGAGCAGACCGAAGGGCGTGGGGCGGACGCAGTCATTTTAGCCGTAGGCGGGAACGGACTGATCCGTACCGCGATGGATGCTACGCGTCCTGGCGGCCGCGTTTTGCTGTTTGCGCAGACGCAGCACGGCGAGGCAATTGTTGACCCCGCCGCGATCTGCGCGGATGAAAAGGCGCTGGTCGGCTCCTACAGCGCCTCGGTCGATTTGCAGGCAGAGTCAGAGCGGTTTGTAATGAACCGGGAGATGGATTTAGAACGGCTGGTGAGTCACCGGTTCCCGCTGCAGGAAGGCGCGAAAGCCCTGGATTTAGCCGCGCATCCGCAGCCCGCGTCGATGAAGGTTGTGATTCAGCCCGGTAGCGCCTGGTAACGCGAGACCGGGAAGGATTTCAGAAGTGAATGGAAAAATGACAGCTGCCGTTCTCTACGGCAAAGAAGATCTCAAAATCGAAAAAGTACCCATCCCCCGCGTTGAAAAAGGGGAGGTGTTGGTCAAAGTGCAGGTGGCGCTCACCTGCGGAACCGATCTCAAGGTTTATCAGCGTGGCTATCACGCCCGCATGATTGTTCCTCCCGCTCTCTTCGGCCACGAACTCGCAGGAGTGATCGAAGAAATTGGCGAGGGAGTGCACAGCTTCCGCAAGGGCCAGCGCGTGGTCGCGCTGAACTCCGCTCCCTGCCAGATGTGTTTTTACTGTTCCAAGCACCAGGAAAATCTCTGCGAGGACCTTCTCTTCAACAACGGCGCCTACGCCGAATACATTCGTGTTCCACGCCGCATTGTAGACGCCAACATGTTGGCGATTCCGCCTAATGTGAGCTTTGAAGACGCCGCCATGACCGAACCGCTCGCCTGCGTGCTTCGCGGCCTGCACGAAACCGGCGTTGAGATTGGCGACACGGTCACGATCATCGGCGGTGGTCCCATCGGTCTGATGTTTGTGCAGGTGGCCAGGGCTATCGGCTGTAACGTAATTTCGGTTGTCAAGCGCGATGAGCAGGTTACCGCCGCCAAACACATGGGCGCGCATGAAATCGTGCAGACCACCAAAGTGCAAAACGTAATCGACGCTGTGCGCGCTCTCACTCCGCAAAAGCGCGGCTGCGACGTTGTGATCGAAGCCGTCGGCCGCCCGGAAGCCTGGGAGTGGACGGTAGAGATGGTCCGTAAAGGGGGCACTGTAAACTTTTTCGGCGGGTGTGCCAGCGGCAGCAAAGTGCAGCTCGATACCAACCGCTTGCACTATTCCGAAATCACGCTGAAGGCCACGTTCCACCACACGCCAGAAACGGTGCGCCGCGCCTTCGGACTGATCGCCGCGAAAAAGATTCGCCCCACCGATTACATAACCGGCGAAGCCCCGCTTTCAAGCTTGCAAAAGGTGCTCCGCCACATGCTCAATCGCGGAGGCGACATCAAAACGGCCATTATTCCCGGCCATTGAGCGTCCATGAAAACAGGGTCAAGCCTTGTCATCCTGAGCGAAGCGAAGGACCGTAACTCTGGTTGCACCGCCATCGGCCTCGCAGGGAGTTCGTACGCTATTGTCATTGGAGCCATTTTTTGGAGCTGCGACAGCGCCCCCCTTACACGCCGGCTTTAGCCGTTGAAGCATTTGGTTTCGCATCCTTCGTGTGGATTGATTCAGAAACGTGACCCAAGCCGCCACCCAAAACCCGCCTATCGCATCTGCAGCCGCCTCTAAGCTGGGCTGGAGCCGCCTGCCCGCCCGATACGCGATTCCGCAGTCCGCCCCATCGCTCGAAGAAGCCCAGAAATACTGCCGCCAACTGGCCCGTACGCACTATGAGAACTTTTCCGTAGCAACCTGGTTTCTGCCCAATAAACTCCGCCAGGATTTTTTCAACGTCTACGCCTATTGCCGCATCTCGGATGACCTCGGAGACGAAGTCGGCGACCCGTCAGCATCGTTAGCTCTACTCGATCAATGGCAGTTCGAACTCCATGCCTGTTACGCCGGTACTCCGCGCCATCCAGTTTTCGTAGCGCTAGCCGAAACCGTGCGAAAATTCCAAATCCCCAGGCACGAGTTCTCCGATCTGTTGATCGCCTTCCGCCAGGATCAAACCGTTACCCGCTTCGAGACCTTCGACAATGTTCTAGCTTACTGCCGCTACTCAGCAAATCCCGTCGGCCATCTCGTTCTCTATCTCTGCGGCTACAACGATGCGGAGCGCCAGCAACTTTCGGACTACACGTGCACAGCTCTGCAGCTGGCAAACTTCTGGCAAGATGTATCGGTCGATTACGAAAAGGGAAGAATCTACTTACCGTTAGAAGATCTGCGCCGGCGTGGGGTCAGCGAAGAGGACATCGCACAAAAACGCAACACACCCGCCTTCTGCGAAATAATGAAATTCGAAGTTGTGCGTGCCCGCGAATGGTTCGATCGCGGCCTGCCGCTAGTCGGAAAGGTAAACAAAGAGCTGGCCATCGATCTGGAGCTATTCTCTCGCGGCGGCCAGGAGATTCTCAACGCCATCGAGCGCCAGAATTTCGCTGTCCTGGGCAATCGTCCAGTCATCTCCAAACCGCGCAAACTCGCCTTAGTCGCCCGCGCCGCGCTGCGCAGGCTGATATGAGCGCAGGAGCCCAATCCGCAATGGTTCCGTGGACTCCCGCTCCCGCCCAACTTACCATGGCATACTCCGTTTGCCGTGGCATAACGCGCGTCAGCGCCAAAAATTTCTACTACGCCTTCCACGTCCTGCCGAAGCGCAAGCGCCAAGCCCTGTGCGCGGTCTACGCCTTCATGCGCCGCTGTGACGACATCGCCGACGACCCCGGCCTCACGCCCGCAGAACGCCGCCGCAAACTCGACCTCTGGCTGGATGCCCTCCACCGCGCTCAGCAAGGCCATCCCAGCGACGATCCCATCCTGCTAGCCCTCACCGATGCCCAGCGGCGCTACACTATCCCGGCGGGGCTCCTCGACGACCTGGCAATGGGCACCGCCATGGATGTTGTTGACGCCGGCGATATTAACCAAATCGAGGAAGACGAACCTCTATTCGCAATCAACACCGTCCCCGGCCTCACGCTGCACTACCAAACATTCGAAGATCTCAAGCTCTATTGCTACCGCGTCGCTTCCGTAGTCGGCCTAGTCTGCATCCACATCTTTGGCTATCGCGATCCCGCCGCCGAGCCGCTGGCAGAACAATGTGGCTTGGCTTTCCAATTGACCAACATCATCCGAGACGTAAAAGAAGACGCCGCTATGGGACGCGTCTATCTCCCGCGAGAGGATCTGGCAAAATTCGGTCTAACGGCCGCCGATCTGCTCTCCACCCCCGATCCGGCGCGTCTGCGCCCTTTGCTGGCGCTGGAAGCCGACCGCGCCCGTGGAGGTTACGCGGCAGGCGACCAACTGATCCCTTACATCGCAGAGGACAGCCAACCTGCGCTCTGGGTACTGATCAACATCTATCGCGCGCTACTCGATAAAATAGCCGCTCGCCAGTATGATGTCTTCAGCAGAAAGATCGGCCTCACGGTTTTAGAAAAGCTGCGAATCCTCATGAAAGGTTTCGTACAGCGCGTTACTTGATGCTCCAATCAAAATGCTTGTCCATCCGAACAGGCCCGAAGGCCGAAACATTTCTGCGATTGTGATAGGGCAGGGCGCCAAAATACTCTTGTCATTCCGAACCGGGCGGCACGCCCGGTGAGAGCCTGCCCTGAGCCTGCCGAAGGGAACCTGCTGTCCGCGAGCACCAACTCCGCAGCTGTAATTCAGGCATGAGATCCACCACTACTCAACCTTCCGTAGCCATAGCCGGTGGAGGCCTGGCCGGCCTGGCCTCCGCCTGCGCCCTATCCGACTCCGGTTTCCGCGTAACCGTCTTCGAACGCCGCCCCTTTCTTGGCGGCCGCGCCTCTTCCTATGAGCATCCCGGAACCGGCGAAGTGGTCGACAACTGCCAGCACGTCCTCTTTCGCGTATGCACAAATCTAGTTGAGTTTTACCGCCGCATCGGAGTAGAGGACAAAATCCGCTGGTACGACACCATGACCTTCATCGAACCTGGTGGCCGCCAAAGTGTGATGCACGCCTCTCCGCTCCCCGCACCTCTGCACACCACGCCGTCGTTTCTGAGTTTTCCGTTTCTTTCGATGAAAGATAAGCTCGCGATCTCCCGGGCCATAGCCGCGCTCACCCTGACGCGCCGGCCGGATGAGGGAGAATCATTCCTCGACTGGTGCCATCGCCACTCTCAAACGGACCACGCCATCGAGCGCTTCTGGAAGCCGATCCTGGTCAGCGCCTTAAGTGAAGATCTCAGCCTCATCTCCGTTTCCTACGCGGCCCAAGTAGTCCGCGAATCCATGAAGGCACCTGCAGCCCGCCACATGGGCGTTCCGACACTGCCGCTCACCGACCTTTACAATGGTGCCGGCGGTTACATTCGCGCCCGAGGCGGACAAATTTTCTTTCGCACGTCCCTTGAGGCATTTTGCCCCGGCGCATCTCAAGTTCAGATTCGGGTGGGGGGAAGGGAAGAATCATTCGACTATTTAATCGCAGCTTTACCCTTTGACATCCTTGACAGCGTGCTTCCGGACGACGCGCAGGGCAGGAGCCTACGCGAAAGAATCGCGCACTTCAAGTACGCGCCCATCACCGGCGTTCACCTCTGGTTCGACCGCCAGATCAGCGATCTTCCCCACGCCGTTCTGCTTAACCGCACCATCCAGTGGATGTTTCACAAGTCGCTACTTTTGGAAGGGCGCAATGAGCGAGAGAACGGCTCACAGAGGAATAACCGGGAAGGGCACGACCCTTCGGCTGCGCTCAGGGCAAGCTTAAGTCGTGCCGATAACGAACCAAACAGTCACGGAGCTTTAGCCCCTAAGGGCGGCAGCTACATCGAACTCGTTATCAGCTCCTCAAAAGATCTAATCGAAAAATCCCGCGCCGAAGTCGTCGACTTAGCCCTCAAGGAGGTCCACGAATTCTTTCCCGCCGCCCGCCAGGCCCAACTCCTGAAGTCCACCGTCATCAAAGAACTTCACGCCACCTATTCTCCGCGCCCTGGAATCGATGCCTACCGTCCGCAGCAATCGACTGCCTGGCCACGCGTGTTCCTCGCCGGCGATTGGACGGCCACCGGCTGGCCGGCAACCATGGAAGGCGCCGTCCGAAGCGGATATCTCGCCGCTGAGGCTCTGATTCGTTCCACCGGAGCGAAAGCTCCGGGTTTCCTCGTTCCTGATCTCTCTGCCACCGGCTTCATGCGCCTGTTCTCGTAAGGTTCTGCGGCCCACCACAAGCGAAGGTGAAAAAGTTTTGTGAGCCGCACCCCACGGTCAGCTGATCTAACCCTTCGAGGTGCGACATGCAATTGAAACCCTTCCTGCTGGACATGTGGCTGGCCGCCTACGAGCACGACATCGAATTCAACCTGGCCTCAAGCGAAGGGCCGCGCTGGACTTTGAATGAGATCCTGAGCCTCGCTGGTGAGGAGGAGCGCCAGCGTTTTCTGAATCACACGTTGCACTATAGCCGTCCAGCAGGAGCCGAGGGCTTACGCGCGGCTATCGCCGACATGCACGACGTGAACATCGACACGGTCCAAGTCGTAACCGGCGCCTCTGAGGCATTGCTGATTCTCTTTTGGCTGGCCGCCGAGTCTGGAGCCAACGTTGTCCTGCCTCAGCCCGGTTATCCTCCATTTTCCGCGCTGCCCGAATCGCTTGGCATCGAGACTCGTTACTATGCAGTTCGGAAGGAGAACGATTTCCGTTTCGACCTCGACGAAATCAAACAACTGGTAGATCGAAATACTAAGTTGGTTCTGATCAATAGTCCCCACAATCCCACTGGAGCAACGATTAGCGACACCGAACTGGATGACTTGCACGAGTTCACAGCGTCTCGCGAAATTCAGCTCGTCAGCGACGAGGTTTATCACCCTATCTATCACGGTCAGATCACAAGATCGGCATCCCGTCTGCCACATGCGACCGTCATCCATGATTTCTCCAAAGCTTTCCCCTTATCCGGAGTGAGGACTGGTTGGATGATCGAGCACGATCCCAAGCGCCGCGAACTCTACTGGAATGCGCGCACTATTTTTTCCATCTCAAACAATACTGCCGGTGAAATTCTGGCGGAGATCGCAATGCGCCACCGGAATATCGTTCTCGGCAGAACGCAGGAGACCGCAACGCGGAATCTTCGGCTGCTCGCCTCCTTCATGTCTGAGCATTGCGAGATGCTGGGCTGGATTCCTCCTCGTGGCGGCGTCACCGCTTTTCCGTGGCTACTCAGTGGGGAGAACAGCCGCCCCTTCTGCCAGACGGCTGCAGACCATGGCATCTTGCTTGCCCCTGGCGATTGTTGGGATGCCCCCTCGCATTTCCGCCTTGGGTTCGCTGCGATCGCCGACAGATTCCCTGATGCCTTGGACCAGTTGGGAAAATTTATTAAGAGTTGGGCAGCCGCGAGCGTGACGAACGCATAGCCAGAACTGACGACGCGCTGCCAGTTGCAATTGAACACTCTCATGCATACGAAGTCCAAACCGCCGCACTGGCAAACGATATTGGCCTTTGCCATCATCTACTTGGTTTGGGGGTCCACGTTTCTTGCCATACGTGTGGGCGTGCACGAAGTGCCACCGTTCCTTTTCGCGGCCATGCGCTTCCTCACCGCCGGGATCCTGCTCCACGCGTGGACGCGTGCCACAGGCACTGCTGCGCCGAAAGGCCGCGAGTGGGCGGCGGCGTCTCTTCTCGGGCTGTTGATTTTCGTTCTGGATTACGGTCTGCTTTTTTGGGCAGAGCGACGCGTTCCCTCGGGCCTTGCGGCGGTAATATTGGCGACCATCCCGGTCTTCATGGCGCTCTCGGAAATTCTGTTTCTGGGCACACAAAAGTTGACGTTGCGATTAGCCTGCGCCATGTTGGCAGGAATCGGCGGCGTGGTCGTTCTCGTCAATCCGTCCCTAGGTCTAGGACAGGCTGCGGTCGATGGCCTGGGTGCGATCGCTCTGGTAGTCGCGGCAATCAGTTGGTCGATCTCTTCAATTCTCACCAAAAAGCTGCCGTTGCCGCAGTCAAAAATGATGAGTTCCAGCGCGCAGATGCTTACTGGAGGATTCATGCTCATGCTGGCGGCGGCGCTGCTCGGCGACTTCAGAGGCTTCTCAGTTCGGGCAGTCTCGTTGAATGTGTGGCTCGCCTTGGCCTACCTCATCGTGGCGGGATCGATCATCGGTTTTACCGCCTACGTGTGGCTCATTCATCACGAGTCGCCCACCAAGGTGGGAACCTATGCGTATGTAAATCCTGTGATCGCTGTTTTGCTGGGATATTTCTTCGGCGGAGAAGCACTGGGCGCGCGCACTGTCGCCGGAACGATCCTGATTCTCGTGAGTGTGATCGTGATTACGACGACGCCTAAGCAGGCCAAGTCCGCTGTGGTGGCCCAGAACACTGAACTGGCCGAGACGTAGTATGGACCCCGCGGCCCTCGTTATCGAATGTGCAGCAGAACTCCAACGTAGCCACGGACCCGGTTTAGCAGCGCCGGATCTGCACGCGAGTGAAACTTCACGGCGCGCGCTTCCAGGTCGACGCTCTTGATGTGATCGACCAGGACTGCTCCTTCAACCTTGTCAACAATCACAGGAAGTGCGAAGGCATAGGGTCTTCTGCGGCTCGTAAGGGGACAAACCACAGCCAGTCCGCTGGCGCGATTGTAGGAACGATCGGTCAACACAAGGGCGGGCCGGCGTCTTCCTTGTACGCGGCCTGCCCGCGGATCGAAGTTCAGCCATACAATATCGCCAACATCTGGCACGTACGGCCTCACCATTCCACAATTTCCTTCCCGACGTCAGGTCCCCAGTCGGTCTCGTCGTGACGGTTATCCGGAGTGATCTGGGCCACTAGCTCTTCCAAGGTGGGAATTCTATCGGCGGGGCGCAACTCGATGTGGCCGTCCAATGCTTCAATTACCATCTCGGTGCCCTCTTGCACATGAGCTTGTTCGGCCACGGCCTTGGGAATACGGATCGCTAGGCTATTTCCCCATTTCGCGATTTGACCTTTCGGCACGGAAACCTCCTGGAGCAATCAGGTAGATACATAGTATACACACAATAATATCCAGTGTATATACGCGATTGCGGAACAAACGAAGCGGCCGTGCGAGTCAGGATTCGTGACGATTTTCATGGCCGCGTCATCTTCTCCGGCCGGACCAACTGATCAAACTCCTCACCCGTAAGATGCCCCATCTTCACCGCCGCCTCGCGCAAGCTCGTATGTTCCACATGGGCCGTATGCGCGATCTTCGCTGCATTGTCGTATCCCACCTTCGGCGCCAGTGCCGTCACCAGCATCAGCGAATTCTTCACGTACCAGTCGACCTTCTGGCGATCGACCTCGATGCCCTTGATCATGTACTCGACATACCCATGGCAAGCGTCGGCGATCAGCGTGACGGAGTGCAGGAAGTTGTAAATAATCACCGGCTTGTACACGTTGAGTTCAAAATTTCCCTGCGAGCCCGCGAAGCCAACGGCAGCCGTTGCGCCGTGAACCTGCACGCATACCATGGTCATCGCCTCGCACTGCGTCGGATTCACCTTGCCCGGCATAATGGAAGACCCCGGCTCGTTCTCCGGTATCGAAAGTTCGCCCAATCCGCAACGCGGTCCCGACGCCAGCCAGCGGATGTCGTTGGAAATCTTCATGAGCGATGCTGCCAACGTCTCCATCGCACCCTGTGCAAAAACGATCTCATCGTGCGCAGAAAGCGCGGCGAACTTGTTGCCATGAGAACGGAAGGGAAGTCCGGTAAGTTCAGCGATCTTGTTTGCCGCACGCTCCGCAAATTCAGGATGTGTGTTCAATCCCGTTCCGACGGCTGTTCCGCCGATCGCCAGATCATAGAGCCCATCCAGCGCCTGCTCCAGACGCTTGATATCACGCTCAAGCAGGCTGGCCCATCCTCCGAACTCCTGCCCAAATGTCAGCGGCACCGCGTCCTGCAGGTGTGTGCGTCCGATCTTGACCACATCCTGAAACTCCCGGGCTTTCGCCGCAATGGCGTCGTGCACGCTTCTTATCGCTGGAATTAGAGTGTTCTTCACGCGATCGGCCGCCGCAATGTGCATGGCCGTCGGAAACGTGTCATTCGAGGATTGCGACATATTGACGTCGTCATTAGGATGAATCGGCTTCTTCGACCCCATCTCGCCGCCAGCAATCTCAATGGCTCGGTTCGAGATGACCTCGTTCACGTTCATGTTCGTCTGCGTACCGCTGCCGGTTTGCCAGATGCGCAGCGGAAACTGATCGTTCAGCTTGCCTGAAATTACCTCATCGGCCGCCTGCGCGATCAGCGTAGCCTTATCTGCCGGCATCTTGCCCAGATCCTGATTGACGAGCACGCAAGCCTTCTTCAACATGCCGAACGCCCGAATCAACTCGGGCGGCATAGTGTCGCGGCCAATATTGAAGTGCAATAGCGAGCGCTGCGTTTGTGCGCCCCAATAAGAGCTGGACGGTACCTCGATCTTTCCCATACTGTCGGATTCGGTGCGGGTACGGACGGCTGGTTCGGTGAGAGTTGGCATAATGTTCCTGACTGGATCCTTGCAGCTGGATCATCGATGAAGGGATGGAGTAACTCGAAATTATAGCGCCTAGGGCGGGCATTACCGTGCGTGAAATCACAC
>JBEKBW010000133.1:0-13067 GCA_050015215.1 Candidatus Sulfotelmatobacter sp. | reverse complement strand
GTAGCAGATCCGCAACCAATGGCAGACCGCTAGGAACGTGGCGGGCAGCAAGTTCATTCTCACCCCAGGATGCTCAGTCCCCAATGACAGCACCGACGAGCAACTGTCTCGACTTCCTCAGGTTGTCGGAGCGTGAGCACTGCGCAACAATCAATGCGGCAGTTTCGGCCTCAGAACTCCGTACAGCCAAGTTCCGGCCCAGTGCTCAGAATAGCGACGACCGTCACTGTGACACGATCCCCTACGAGTGCGAAGAGCGGTCTGGGACAAGCTCCCTGTGAGCGCCCAACTTGCGCCCCAAACAGCATAGCGAACGCCGTTACGCAGGGGTCTTGGGCGGAATCGTGATCGGCTCGCCCGAGATGGTCTTCAGACCAACCTTTTTGATGAATTCGACCGATACGGCGGCGACCGATATGGCCGACGCGATGATCTCGTAGATCCGTGCCGACTCCCTGAAAGTGGCAGAACTATACGAAAACAAATGGCGGGTACTGTTGTGATCGTGGACTCGCTCCAAAACTGCTTCAAATGAGGTGAAAATAGCGGACACGCATTATGCAGCAAGGAGAATCCTTGAAAACGTCGGTGGCGCGGATCATTCCGTCGATGCTTCGGCTCGTTAAATGTGGCGAGGCGGGTCGAAGAGGAATGGAAGTTGTCGACTCAGTAACTCAAGGCAAACAGGAGGCTCACAGCCGGACTCTTACATAACATCAACGAATCTGCTCGAACTTGCGGTATTCTACACTTGTTCGGGCTTCGGCCAGTTTTGGCTTCAACACGAATGTTGCGTAGTGCCTGAAAGGCCTTCAACAACACTCGCGGATCGTGAGTCCCTATAGGCAGCGAGTGGTTTCCAATTACAGACCGCTTCAAGAATCGAGGATGTGACGGCTTACATCCTTTTTGGGACTCTTACGATTCGCAGGGCAATAATTTATTCCAGAGTGTGCAGAACAGATCATCATTGAAGGCTGGAGTCTGCCACACTCATTCAGCGATCCACGAACATTTAGCGGAAATGATTGTGGAACTCTTACGGCATCTCACTCGCAGCATTTCATTGGATGAGGCAAGAATATGCGGAGTAATGATCCAGACCGCCAACTCAGCGATGAGGAAGTTGAGACGGACTCGGCTGGCCAGTCTGGAGACATCCAGGGAATGTCGCGCTCCGCCGAAGCGGATTCCGAAAGTGTCGAACGTGTGCCGCACAGCAAACAACCAACACACCGAAGAACTTGCGGAAGAGGGCAACTCCTTCGAAGCTTCCGTCGTCGATGTGGTGGAGAACGCCAAGGACCCCGATTCGGCCGAGGTCTTCACCCGCCAAGTGCCAGAGGACGATGTACCGGAAGAATATCGCAGCAGCGGCAATCGCGGCTCATGACCGGGCTAATCGTTTTCCCGCGCGGCCGGCCTAGGAACCTAATCAAAGGAGAATTCGAATGTCAAAAACTTATGAGCACTATCAGAGTGCCGCCCACCATCACGAAAGAGCCGCCTACCAGTTCAAGGAAGCCGCAAAGTACCACGAGACTGAAGAGCACGAAAAGGAAGCGCACCACGCTTATCTCGCTCGCGGACATGCGCAGCACGCACTCGTCCATGAGGTTGCTGCCGCCACGCTTCACGTTGAGAGCTGCGACCCGCGGGCGATGCCAGTCTCAGGCCACACTCCAAGGAAAACCAGTGCGGCTTAGCACATACAAACCAAATTTGGGAGGACCATCATGGCACAGAGATTCCATCAGCGAGCTGCGGAGCTTCATAATCTTGCGGCCCACTCGCATTCAGCCGCAGCGGTCGCCCATGGCAAAGAAGATCACTTGACGGCTCACGAACTCAGCCAGCAGGCGCACGAGCATTCCATGAACGCTCACAAACTCGCCGAGGAGATCGCTCCCAAGAAGGACAAAGAAGAGCGACAGGACGTTCGAATTTCCGAGCGGACTGATTGATCCATCAGGAACCTCAATTCCCAGAGTGCTTGCACCGCGCCCCGCGGGAGTGGTCATTTCTGCTCAGAAAGAATGAGAGTGCCGCTGCTATCGTCGAACCTCAGAGGCAAATTAGCCGGAAACGGTCAGCCGTTTAACCGGTTCTGATCACCACTGTTTCAGGAGGTCGGAGATAATGTTAACGAATGTTGCGCACTTGAAAGGTATCGCGATCCAAGCCACGGACGGTCCGCTTGGAACCGTCGATCAACTCTACTTTGACGACGAAACCTGGGCGATACGCTATCTCACGGTAGACACCGACTGGCTTGGCGACCGGAAGGTGTTGATCTCGCCATTCTCAGTTTCCGGCGTGGATTGGCCAGCGCGACGTTTGGATGTGGCGCTGACGAAAAAAGAAGTGGAGAACAGCCCCGGCATCGACACGCAGCGCCCCGTTTCCCGGCAGTACGAGACTGAATATCTCGGCTACTACGGTTATCCCGATTATTGGGGCGGATCTTATCTTTGGGGATCGGGTGCTAATCCCGCGGGCTTCATGAGTCGGATTCCGACAGCGAAGGAAGCTCTGGCAGAAAAGGTGCGACGGGCCTCGATGGACTCACACCTGCGAAGTACTACGGCCGTGACGGGCTATCACATCGAAGCGGAGGATGGCGAAATCGGTCACGTGGCAGGATTCTTCATGGATGATGAAGCTTGGGCGATCCGCTACATCGAGGTGGCAACTCGCAATTGGTGGCCGGGCAAGAAAGTTTTGGTTTCGCCAGCGTGGATTCAAAAGGTGAGCTGGACGGATTCCAAGGTCTATGTCGGCCTCTACCGGCATGCGATTGAAACGGCGCCGCTCTTCTCCGATTCCGTGCCGCTCACTCGTGACTATGAACATCGGCTCTACCTGCATTACGGCCGGCCGCCTTATTGGATTCACGAAGACAGCGAGAAACGCGTTTCTTCCCTCATCGGCGTTTAGTGGAAGACGGCTGCATGCGGCAATAGCGACTGCCTAATGACCTGTGATCGTAGAGCGTGCTCGTGCAGCAGCATTCCGGCTTAACTTCCAACCTTCCCTTTGGAGAGCAGAATGACCATGAACAACACCGAACACTTGCATCCCAATGGCGAGGGTCATCATAGTCATAATGATCAGACTCCTTACTGGAAGCGTGCGCATCACGATTGGCGCTTCTGGGTCGGCCTTGTTGCCATGCTTGTGGCGATTGGGATCTACGTCGGCACCAATGATTTGTCGATGGTGCCCTCGGGCCGTCAGAAACAGATGCCAGCCGGCAGCAGAGTTCCTTAGCGCGGTTGATCCCCTCCCGATTTCAGAGCTGACGCGCTTGCGGCGGAAGTCCTGTGGCCGGTTGCAGTTGTCGAGGCGTGACCGCTAGCGAAGTAAAGTGCGGCCTTGGGAAGTGACGCTCGCCAGAGACGGTCTTCGCCCATTTTGTTACCCAAGCGACCGGTCTCAGCCACAAGCTTGGCGTTCCGCAACTTTCACAGCCGAAGAGTGGACGCACGTCCGCAAGGATGGCGTACCCTAAGTTAAGCATCATTTGAAATGGTCGAAATCCGAATATCCTCATACTGAAACTCTGGGCGAGCCATTTAGTGTTTGACAAGCTCCTCAGAACCTCGGCAACAGCTTCTCCTCCTACCTTCATCGAGCGATCGGGCATCAGAAGATGGATCGTCGCATAAGCATCCCAGATATCGAGGTCCGGATTGAGTGCCCGCAGTACCTCCGGATCGTCGCCGATCGGCTCTTCGATGATGCTGGCTCCGCCGGAATTGTTTCGCGCCCACTTTTTTACCCAACGTGCAATGCCGCGGCAGACACCACATTCGTCATTGAACAGCAATATTGGTTTCGTCTGTTTCTGCGTTTGTGGCAATCGGCCTCATTTCATGACTCGAAGGGCTGCGTGACTGCTTCCAGGACACTCGATACTGTCGGGTGTGGGCCCTCGACTCGTCCGACTTCTCTTCCGTTCAGAAACATGATTAAGGTCGGCGTGCCCTGAATTTCGTAACTGTCTGCGAGTTCCCGCTCAATGGCAATATTGACGCGGAAGACTTTTTCTTTAGGCTCGATCATGTTCGCGACTTGTTGGAGGACAGGTTCGATGACGCGGCAGTGGGCGCATCCGTAAGACATGAACTCGACCGCCATTGGCCCCTGACCCTCCAAAACCAGCGCCGAGAACGTATTGCCGGTGACGGTTTGTATCGTGTCGATCGACACACTTTTTCGCGGCATTGTTGGCGAGCGCTGCAGCGTCTGATCGGTCATCTCACCTCTGACTACCGTTCCGTTTCACAGCCTCTGATTGTCGTCGATGCTGGTAATGAGCTGGCCAGAAAAAAACCGGGTGCCAGCTCATTCACAGTGTCGATGCAGTCGGGCTGCCCCCATTTCAAGCAGCTATGCGGCCACAAGCTCAGCTGCGTGCAGAGTGCAGTAAAGAGGATGCGTATTGTCGATAATTTTCTTTGCTGTGGCGACTTCCGCAGCCGTTCCGTGGACAATCACCAGGAACTGATCCGTCTTGAGCGCTGTTTCGTACTTCACAACGCTGTCCTTGGGAATGCCGATGCTGAACAGACCCGCGCCGAGGGCGCCCAATGCTCCAACTTCAACCGCACCCTCCAACCCCGCGACGATCCATGCCACCAGAGGACCGGCCACTAAGATTGGCCCCAGACCGGGAATCATAAAAAGTGCGGATCCGAACAAGAGTCCCCAAAAACCTCCCCAGAACGCACCGACTTTGCCCCAGTACTTCATGCGGTCGCCAGTGTTGTAGTACCCCACCACTTGCTCCTCGGTGTGATAGCCCTTGCCGGCAATCGACAGCTTTCGCATGTCGACTCCGCCGCGCTGAAGTTCTTTGACTGCCAGCTCGGCATCGTTATGTTGGCGATAGATCGCAACCACAGAATTCTCTACGGACATTTCTATTCTCCCCGGCAGCTTGCCGTCGTTCTTAAATAAATTTTGATTGAATGGTAATTCCAATGTTAAGAGCGCCGTGATGAGAAATCTGTTCGTTATTGCTCAGTGTCGGTTGGAAGACATCTCTTCGCGCATTCGTGAAAAGCACTGCCTACTTCAAACCCAGGTCGGTCAGAGCCTTGGGATGTTCTTCGCCCGATGCCAAAATCTGATGACACGCGGAGCAGTCATTGGTGATCGTTTGGCCATCTGCGCTGGTGTGGCTGCCATCATGGCAGCGGAAGCAACCGGGCGAGTCGTTGTGCCCAAGATTGTTCGGATGCGTGCCCCAAGTCACGTGCATGTCGGGAAAAATGTTGCGCAGGTAAATATTCGCGACTTCCTGTCCAGCTTGCTGCACGAGTGCCCGCTTGGCGCGATCGATCTCCGGGTAGTTCGTTTGATAAAACGCCGTAATTTCGCTCGTGATGCTCTGCCGCGCTACCTCGCGAGTGGTGTAATTCACCTTGAGGACTTCGACTGCCTTCTTCTTGATGTAGGGAAGATCAGGGCTAATGCGCCCGATCGACATTTGCTTGTCCACTGCGTTCTCTGGCAGATCGAAGGTGTGGGTGGGGCGGTTATGGCAATCCACGCAATCCATCACACGATGATCTCCCTTGTCCAGTTGTTCCTTGGTTGGCTTGGCATCGGTCGAAACGAATTCGGTGGTCTTCCCTTGATCGTCGGTATAGTCCACGACGGGAATCGTCTGCCGCTCGTCGTCGGTCGAAATGTAGCGGATGCGCACACCGTCGGCGAGATGATGCCCGTGAATTCCAGCCGAGCCTTGCCATGTTTGCCCGCCCACTTTCATCAAGAACACATCGGTCTGCGGTGTGTTTTTTTCGTCGTCCTTGTAGCTCGTGTTCACTAGGAATTTGTCGCCGGTAAAACGTTGCGGCCAGTGGCACTGCTCACAGGTAGCTTGCGCCGGGCGGAGGTTTTGCACTGGCGAAGGAATTGGGCGCGGATAGGTGTGAAACGCTACGGCATAAACTTGTTTCAATCCGGAAAGCTTGGACCGCACGAACCAGGTTGCGCCGGGGCCGATGTGGCAGGCCACACAGTCCACCCGCGAATGTGGGGAATTTTGATAGGCCGTATATTCCGGTTGCATGACGACGTGACAAGTTGCTCCACAGAAATTTTGTGTCTCCATGTACTGCACGCCACGGTACGCTGCGGTCCCAACGATTAGAAGATTGATGCCGGTCGCCAGGGCTACCCACTCAAAAGTCCGCCGCACCACCGGGAGGTGCAGATCGATGGCGGGGAACGTCTTCGGAAGTTCTCCACTAGCGCGCAGACTCCTCAGCCTTATCCAAATACCAAGTGCGATTAGAAGCAGGCCGAGGACGAAGATTCCGGGGAAGATCAGAAAAAACAGGATGCCAATATAAGGATGCGGCGGGCCGGGCAAGAAGATCTCGTAGAACCAGAAGGCGATGGTGGTAAGCGCCGTGCTAGTGGTAATCACGGCGCCTGCAAGCGTGACCGTGTTCTGGCCCAGAAAGAAGATCGGCTGCAACCAGTTTCGGATTCGCTCTCGCAGATTCATGGAACGGCTACCTTGTAGCTTCTATTCGGTGCTGCGATGACGCTCCCGACTGGGAGGCAGATCTTCTCGGCCAGGCTGACCGCGCTCCTACTTCTTGAGTGTCCGGATATAGGCGACGAGTCCCTTAATGTCCTCTGGCTTCAGAGATGCCCCATATTTCGGCATTTTGTTCTTGCCGTTCGTGATAGTGTCCGTGAGTTCCGCGTCCGACATTCCCTGCACGGCGGCAGTGGTGAAATCGTGGGCGCCCATTTTCGTCCCCATTGCCGAACCGGTTCCGTCGGCTCCGTGACACGCGGCACATTTCGCCTTGTAGGTCGCTGACGCGTCTTGCGCGTGCGCAGACAAGGAGAGAAGAAACATGACGGCGATCGCTGTCGTTGTGACGAAGACTTGCATTCTGGCCATTTTCATAGTTCATGCTCCCTTTGATTTTGATGGCATCCAACATTTGGTCAAAGACAGATAAATTTACGGCCATTCGCCTATCTCGACTGTTCAAAACTGCTCACTCTTAACAAAAGGGGACCATAGCGATCAGGAATCAGAACTCGTAATGCACTCCAACGGTTACGTTGTTTGCGTGGAAATTCCGAGGAGCGGTGAACCCGTAGGCCGGACCGCTTATCGCAGTATTGGGCAACGTGCTGCAGGGAACGACCGGAGCCGGGATAGTCAAGGTCGGGAGTGCGCTGGAGGGATTGCAATACTGTGCTCCCGAAGGACCACCCTCGCCGTAGCCGAAGTAGTTGTACTCGCCCTTTAAGATAAGATCTTTCGCTATCACATAGGAGAGATTCAGAAAAGGCGACAGGTAGGTCGAGACCAGCGATCCGTTCACATCGCGCGGATCGTTAAAAAAACGGCTGCCGTTGACCGAGCTTATTCGGTAGCCGAGGTTGGCGTGGAACTTGACGTTCGGCGAAAGAGCCAAAGCCACTGAGGCGTACTGTGTGGGAGCGTTCATGAAGTCCTTAGCCGGACCGAAAGTATAAGGGGTCCCCGGCACGCGGGGAGGCGGAGACGGGCAGGCCGCGCCAGTCGGCGTCGCGGCGCCCGGTATGGTGGGGCTTGAGGCCGTGCCCAGGAAGCAGATGTTGGTCGCGGTGTACACGTCGCTGTAGGCATAGCCGATGTCGAACCCGTAATGCTCGTTCGGCATCAAATCGGCGTTCAAACTCACGATGCGGCTATGATCGACGTGCTGGAGCGGACCATCAACGGACGCTATCCCGGTATTGTTCGTATTGTTGTGGCGCTCCAGGTCATTGAACGCGCCGGAGAAGGTCGCCCAGGTTCTCGGCCGGTAAGTGGCGTGAAATCTGTAATGCTGAAGCTCGCGGGGTGCGACCGGGGTGAGCACATTGTCGGCGTACAGAAGCTCGACCGAACCGTTGATCTTCAAGTTGTCCGCTGGCTGCAAAGCAACGCCGAAAGTGCCGCCGTCCTCGTAGATCGCAATGTTGGAAATACCGGTCAAATATCCCGTGGTGTTCGCGGCCCCTTCGCCGATGATGTGCTCCTGGTAGTGATAGGTGAGCGTGAACATGACGCGATCCGTAAGGTCGTAGGCCGCTGTGAGGTTGTTCGTGATGAACTTCTGGCCGAAGAAATCAAACAGCGGCGTAGCGACGGCCGGACTGCCTTCAAAGGTGGAAGTTGGCTTGTTCGTGAGCGGGTTGATCGGAGTGTTGATCACCGTGGTGGTTAGCGGCGTGCTATTGATGTTCGGGGTTGCGGAAGTCACGGTGGTTAGACTCGTAATGTCGGCAACCCCCGGCTGGTGCACATTCGAGTAGTCGATCTGCTCGGAGATGCTGAGCTTGTTCAGTGCCTGCCAGGTGACGCCGTAGTCGGTGGCGATCGCTTCCCGCTTGGCGCGCGCGTTGCCGGCGTATGTGGTCTCGCGGTTCGTTGCCGCCAGACCCTGGAAGTCGTCGTAGTAGTTCGGCAGGCTGGTGTTCGCGTAGGTGTAGCGAACGTTCCCATTCATCGTAAAGTTCCTGATGCTGGAGCTTTGGAACCGGAAGATTTCGGTCGGGAAGATCTCGCGGGTTGGCTGGGAACGCGAATAGCTGGCAATCACATTGCACGCCGGATCGACGATGGGTAGACCGTTCTGACTCTGCGCCGGGGAAATTGGGGAGGCTCCAACGCCGGCGTTGCACTTGATGCCGACCGGCGCGTTGATTGGATTGTCGTAGTTCTGGAGCACTGCGACCCTCAATCCGTTCGCTTCCTGCAGGTTGAAATACTGGGGCGCCATGTTGAAATAAGAATCGCCCTTGTAGTGAGTGACCTGCTCTTCATAGGTCAACCGGGTTCGCGATACGGGCTTCCATTCGAGCGATCCCGTCCAGTCATCCGTGCTGTTGCGCTGATACTCCTGGAGCAGCAGGTCGTAGAAGCCGGCGACCTGATAACCGCTGGGCGAAAGGCTCGGACCCTCGAAGACGTTCTGCGAGTAGCCGACGCGGAAGGTGACCTTCGATAGCGGAAGCAGTGTAAGGTTGGTGTCCGTCATGCGGCGCACCGAGTTGTTCATAAACGGCGACTGCGTCACCTGCGGCCACGCGTAGGAACCCGTGGGCGCCGCTGCGGGACCGATGGGAATCGACTGGCCGGGCGGAAGGTTCGGATTGCCCAGCAGGTTATAGTCGAAGTACTGCCGGTCACGGCGGAACAGGCCGGAGAATTCGTAGAGCTTGCCCTTGGAAAAGTCCAGCTTGGCAACGTTGTACGGATCGCCGCCGATCCCAGTGGTAAAGGCTTTCAAGTAATCGACGAGGGTGCTCTTCGTGCCCGGCAGCGCGCGCAGTTCAAAGGTCTCGCCCAGAATGCGCGGACCGGACTGCAGGTTGACCAGAGTATCGTACATAGCGCCGCTGCCATCGATATTGGCCACATGTCCGCCCAGATCGATAGACTCATGCAGCGTGTAGCCGTCGGGAGCGGGCTGGTGAGACACAAATATTGGAATCTGCGCGACGGCAGTGCCCGCTGTTAGGCCCAAAATGGCTGCGGCCATGCTTCCGACGACAATGCATCGGGCCGCCGCAAAAGAACGCTTTTCACTCCAGCGCCGGGAAATCCATCCTGGGTTCATCATGTTTTGAAGGCCTCACTTGAAAGCGTTGCTCGTCGAGACCTTGAATCCCTACGCGCAATCGAAATGCAGCCGTGCCTCTTCAATTCTCCAGATGTACTGCAATCAGCTGCACTGCAATCCATGACTCCTACCGCAGGAACGCCGCATTCATGTTCGAACCATGAATATAGGTATGGCAGTTCGTGCAAGTTATGGTTTCCGACGACCCCGCGCCCATTGCGTGAACGTTGTTGTTAGCTACGCCGCTATGGCACTGGTTGCAGAGCGGCGCGATGGCCGGCATGTTCAGCAGGCGGGCGTTCTGGGAACCGTGCGGCGTGTGGCATCCCAGACATCCCTCGGCCTTGACCGCGACGTGTTCATAGACGAACGGCCCGCGCGTCTCGGTGTGGCACTTGGTGCAGATCGCGTTCTGGTCGGCCGTGGACTTCAGGTTGTTGGCTTGGAAGGTGCCGTGCACGTCGTGGCAATCACTGCACGTGATCAACCCTTCCTCCACTTTGTGGTGGAACGGCATATTGAACGCTGGCTTAGCGTCGGCGTGGCACTGGAAGCAGAGCGTAGGCTGCGCAACCTTCAGCAAACTTTCTTCTTCCTTGCTCTGATGAACGCTGTGGCAGCTAATACAGCCGACCTTCGCCTTGGCGTGGGGCGAGCGGTCAAAGTTTGGGTGCGCATCCGCGTGACAGGTCAGGCACATGCCATCAACCTCTTTGACCGAGTGCTTCGCGGGATTGAATATCTTGCTAACGTCGCCGCCCCCTTCCACGTGGGCGGCGCCGGGACCGTGGCAGCCTTCGCAACCTTGCTTTGACGGACCGCCCTTCGTGTTCAGTGCGGTCTTCCAGTGCGGCGTCTTCGACCAGTCGTTGTAAATTTCCTCGTGACAGGTCTTGCAGGTCTCGGCTCCTACATACTTGGGCGCCTCGGGGAAAGGCGCACCGGAGGGGGGAGCAGGCGCCGCTGGTGAAGCGGACGATTGAACATTCTTGGCTGGAGGCGTTGTGGGCGAACTAGTCTGGCCGGGAGCAAATGCCCACCCCGCAAAAAAGAAAAAAACAAGAGACAGCAGACTCCGAGAGGCCTTGCAATTTCCCGGCATTCGCATTCGTACGCCCCCTGGACTGCGGCAATTTATCCAGCATGTGTTACAGAACCAAGCTTCTTTGTCGCACCGACCCTAAAGTCCCGTCCTTTGGGAGTCACTCAGTAACGTCAACAAGAATCGCACCGAAGAGACAGAAACCCGAGGGCTCCCATTCCCGTTTCGAACTGTGGTGACCTATGCAAGAGCCAAGGCCACCGCCAGCGACCGTTAGGCTGGCAAAAAAATAAAAAATACGCGATTCGCAATGCTGCCGCTGTTCAATATTGCTCACTTTTTCAAAGTCGAAAGAGAGAGTTCGTGCTCGGCTCACTTTTTGTTCCTAGGTGGGATCGACGCATGCGATGGGTCAAAGCGCTTGCAGCTATTCGTTCTTTGCCACTTCGTTTGAAGTGCAGACAAATCGCGAGTGAGCACTCTTGCTCAGAAGACAGGCAGCGTCGCTGCTAGGTTTGAAGTAGTTAAGCTCGAATTCCAGAAAGCAAAGAAGAGCTGAAGGGAACCCACTTATGACGACTGCTGAACTCGACCAGCCCATCACAAATGCCGCGGCTGTAAGCAGCAGCACGACCATGAAGGCGCTGGTCTATCACGGTCCGGGCAAATGTGCCTGGGAAAGCAAGCCACGCCCCACCATTCAAGAGCCCGGCGACGCCATCGTGCGCGTCACGACCTCGACGATTTGTGGAACCGATCTTCACATCCTTAAGGGAGATCTTCCCGCGGTGACGGATGGACGGATTCTCGGACACGAGGGCATCGGTGTCGTCGAGCAAATCGGAACCGGCGTCTCGGAGTTTCACGTAGGAGACAAGGTCATCATCTCGTGCGTGACTGCCTGCCTGAAGTGCGATTTCTGCAAACGAGGGATGTATTCACACTGCCGGCATGGCGGATGGATTCTAGGCTACACCCTCAACGGAACTCAGGCCGAGTACGTGCGCATCCCTCAAGCCGATGGAAGTCTCTACCACTTCCCAGCCGGTGGCGATGAAGAAGCCCTCGTAATGCTCAGCGATATCTTGCCGACTGGCTTTGAGTGCGGTGTCCTGAACGGTCAAGTAAAGCCCGGAGATACAGTCGCCATCGTGGGCGCTGGGCCCGTCGGACTTGCCGTTCTACTGACCGCGCAGTTTTATTCACCCGCGGCAATCTTCATGATCGACCTGGACGACAAGCGCCTCGCGGTTGCTAAGAAGTTCGGCGCAACTAATCTGATCAACAGCGCAGACGGGCATGCCGCGCATCAGGTCATGGAACTGACTGAAGGGGCGGGCGTCGACGTGGCCATCGAGGCAGTTGGACTTCCGGCTACCTTCGACATCTGCCAGGCTATTGTCGCGGCCGGCGGGCGCATTGCCAATGTGGGCGTCCACGGTAAGCCGGTGCAACTGCACATGGAGAAGCTCTGGGACCGCAACATTGCAATCACTACGCGACTGGTAGACACGGTGACCATGCCTCTGCTGTTGAAAGTCGTGCGCTCGGGCAAATTGCAGCCGAAGAAACTCGTGACTCACCGCTTCACGATGAACGACATCATGAAGGCCTATGACACGTTTGGAAACGCGGCAAGGGAGGGCGCGCTCAAAGTGGTTCTCACGAACGACGAGCCGCAGTCGTGATCGTGCAGAAGAGTCAAATCGTGGGCCTTCTCACCGCGCACCGTTCCACACGCCACTGTGCGTCTGACAAAACCTTCGTACGCTGCCTGGACTGCAGCGGTTCATCTAGCAGGTGATACATACCAGAGTTTCTGTCGCGCACCGATCATCTCCCGTCGCTAGCCAAAAGCCGATAGCGCTTATTACGGTCGTCGCTCTCTCACCGCCTGTGCCGTTTCGTATTATTTTTCGTCAGGTGCATTAGCGTCGGCGAGGAAGTCCCTTTGCCGAGGCCTCGGATCCAGCTGGTTCACGGAACGGTTCTACAGCAATGCGCTCGTAACACACTTCCAGCACGGTCAGGTATTCTGTACCGCCCGGCAATTGAAGGACTACGCTGTCACCTGCTGCCGACTTCATCAATGCGCGCCCCAGAGGTGACACCCAACTGATGTGGTTGCGGTTGAGATCAATCTCGTCGGTGCCAACGATGCTCACCACTCGCTCGGCTCCCGCGGCATTGGCATAGCGCACGGTCGCTCCGAAGAATGCCCTCGGCTTTTCCTTTGAATTGGCCTGCCCCGCTCTTTTCTGTGCAGATCTGGGAGCTTCCGGGTCCACCACTTCCGCGGCTTCGATTCGCTTCGTGAGAAAGCGAATCCGCCCATCGATCTGCCGCAGCCGCCGCTTGCCGTACTGATAGTCGGCGTTTTCACTGCGATCACC
>JBEKBW010000132.1:0-13284 GCA_050015215.1 Candidatus Sulfotelmatobacter sp. | reverse complement strand
GACAAATCGCCCCTCGGGTATTAGGACCATCCCCTCCGTGTGCTTCATTCTTCTACCTGCCCTGACGCTTGTGACAGAATGATCGACTTAATTGTCTGAAATTCGCCTTCGGAGTACAGCACCGCCGTCTTGATCGGGCCCGCCCCTTGGATCAGTTGCACTTCGAGTTCGTCTCCCTTGCCGACATTCTGCCGGAAGGAAACCTCTCCCACTTCGTTGGTGGTCTTCGTGTGTTCCACCTTTCCGTTCTTCACGAGCTTAACCTTGAGCCCTTCCCAAGGTAGCAAGACGCCGTCGGCGGATCTCGACACCTTCACCCGGAACGTATGCTCAATCCGCCGAAGATAGACGGAGTAATAGAGATTTAGGACGACCACGGCGATAAGAAAGTACAGAAGGGAGTAGAACGCCGCTTCATTCACTTTCCTCGCGACAAAAGCGCCGAACGCCGCGCCCGCCACGAGCATCACGAGCGCGCAAACCCCGTGGAAGGACGTCACGGCCGTAATGATGCTCGCCCAAGACTCCGACCTGCGGTTGTTGGCCACGCTTCGGCTCCGCCGAGAAAGGCCAACGTTACAATGACTTCGTGCCAAAATCAATGTTGACGTGCTGGGTAGTGTCCGAATATTTACCCGCACATTTCAGAAACTGCCGCGCTTGGGCGCGAACCCTTCACGGGTGCTTCCGCATCTAAACCTTGACAACATTCCACTCAGGTCTTAGCATGGGCCTGTTGGCAATCATAAGCGCATTGATTCCACAGCACTTATTTGATTCAGGAAGGTTCACAGGAGACGATTTATGGCCAAGATTATTGGAATTGACCTTGGGACTACCAATTCTTGCGTGGCGGTGATGGAGGGCGGCGAGCCCAAAGTTATCCCTAACGAAGAAGGAGGGCGCACTACGCCTTCCGTGGTTGGCTTTACCAAGACTGGTGAGAGACTGGTTGGGCAGGTGGCGAAGCGGCAGGCCATTACCAATCCGGAGAACACGGTTTATTCGATCAAGCGCTTTATGGGGCGGCGCTTCGACGAAGTTACGGAAGAGATCAAGATGGTGCCCTATAAGGTGGTGCAGTCGGGCGACCATGTGGCGGTGCTGGCGCAGGGCAAGGAGTATACGCCTCCGCAGGTTTCGGCTTTGATTTTGCAGAAGCTGAAGAAGGCGGCGGAAGACTATCTCGGCGAGAAAGTGACCGAGGCGGTCATTACTGTGCCGGCGTATTTTAACGACGCGCAGCGGCAGGCTACCAAAGACGCCGGGCAGATTGCTGGGCTTGACGTGAAGCGCATCATCAACGAGCCTACGGCAGCCGCGCTGGCTTACGGGCTCGACAAAGGCAAGGACGAGACGATTGCCGTTTACGACTTTGGCGGCGGCACGTTCGACATTTCGATTCTCGAAGTCGGCGAGGGCGTGATTGAAGTCAAGGCCACCAACGGCGACACGCACCTGGGTGGCGACAATCTCGACCAGCGCATCGTGGACTGGTTGATCGACGAGTTCAAGAAGGATGAAGGGCTCGACCTGCGCGGCAAGGGCAACGAGATGGCGTTGCAGCGTCTGCGCGACGCGGCTGAGCGGGCGAAGATTGAGCTTTCGACCACGATGGAGACGGAAATCAATCTGCCGTTTATTACGGCGGATGCGGCCGGTCCGAAGCACCTCGTCAAGAAAATAACGCGGGCTAAGCTGGAGGGGATGGTGGAAGACATCATCCAGAAGTCCGTTGGCCCATGCAAGCAGTGCATGAAGGATGCGGGCATCGACGCTTCGAAGATCAACGAAGTGGTACTGGTCGGTGGACAGACTCGTATGCCTCGCATTCAGGCGCTGGTGAAAGAACTGTTCGGGCGCGAAGGTCACAAGGGCGTGAATCCCGACGAAGTGGTGGCGATTGGGGCTGCGATTCAGGGCGGAGTGCTTGGCGGCGAGGTGAAAGATCTGTTGCTGCTGGACGTGACTCCCTTGTCTTTGTCGATTGAAACTTTGGGCGGCGTGGCTACTCCGATGATTCCGCGGAACACTACGATTCCTACTAAGAAGACGGAGACGTTCTCGACCGCGGCGGACAATCAGACGTCGGTCGAGGTGCACGTGCTGCAAGGCGAGCGTCCGATGGCGGCGCAGAACCGGACTCTGGGCAAGTTCCACTTGACCGGAATTCCGACGGCTCCGCGCGGCGTGCCGCAGATTGAAGTGACGTTCGACATCGACGCCAACGGCATTCTGAACGTGACCGCGAAAGACACGGCCACGGGCAAGGACCAGAAGATTACGATCACGTCGTCTTCGGGATTGTCGAAGGAAGAGGTCGAGCGCATGGCGAAAGAGGCCGATGCGCACTCGGCGGAGGACAAGGCGCAGCGCGACGCAATCGACGCCAAGAACCAGCTCGACAGCATGGTTTACAACGTGGAGAAGATGCTGCGCGAGAATGGCGACAAGATCTCCGGTTCGGATCGTGGGGATGTCGAGAACGCTGTGGCCGATGCCAAGAAGGCGCTGGAGTCGAACGACAAGGCGCAGATGGACAAGGCTCGTGAGGCGTTGACCAAGTCTTCGCACAAGCTGGCCGAGGAGATGTACAAGGCGGCGCAGGCCAAGGGTCCGGCAGCGGGCGGTCCGGGTGGTGGTGCTCCAACGGACGGAGCTGGAGCGGGCGCGAATGGCGCCGGTCAGAAGAAAGATGAAGGTGTGATCGACGCCGAGTATGTGGATGTAGAGGATAAGAAGTAACTGACTAGGAGGGTGCAAGATGACAAAATACAAAGTGACACCAAGGCCTTCGCATCCCTTTGTGTCGGTTGGTCAGATTCTGCTTCCGGGAGAAGCTGCTCCTGTCAGCGATGGTCCGGAAACGAGGGTGTTTGGATCTGCGGAGGAGGCTTCGCAGTACAAACGCCATGCTGAATCGCGATGGTCCGGCTACGTCTGCGAAGTGGAAGAGGTAGTGCTAGCAGGGAGCTAGCGGCGTAACACCGGTAGATGGATGCCTCACGCCTGCCTTACGAGGAGGGAACATGGGCAGTGCAAAATTCCTGGGGCTCCTTGCTGGCATCCCAGCGGGTTTGGTGTATTTTTTCGCGTTCGGCTTTCACGTCTGGAGGAGCTTAGCCATCGGGTTTCAAGCTTGGCGTTAATCTTGATGAGGATTGAGTCATTGACTCAACGCACCTGCGATGCGTGACGGAGGAATCGTTCGATGCCAGTTGGCACATTTACAGCGGTGATGCACAAAGAAGGCGCTCTGTACGTTGCGGAATGTCCGGAAGTCGGCACGGTCAGCCAGGGCAACTCTATTGAGGAGGCGATTGCCAACCTCAAGGAAGCAACGGAACTCTACCTAGAGGAGTTCCCGCCGGAGAACTCGGGGCCGCCGTTGGTCACCGTGTTCGAGGCTCGCTATGCCTAAGCTCCCCCGCGTATCGGGGGCTGAGGCTATTCGTGCCCTAACGCGACTGGGATTCGAGCGGATCCGCCAGCGTGGCAGTCACGTCGTTCTAAAACGAACACGGGCAGAGGAAGTAACGGGCTGCGTAGTTCCCATGCATCTTGAGCTGGCGCCAGGAACCCTGCGAGGCATATTGAAGCTGGCGAGGGTTTCGGTAGAAGAGTTTACGGACCAGCTGTGAAGTAGCTTTAGGACGACAGGTCTGGTAGCAAGACAGGAGAAAGAACCGCGACATGGATTTCGAAATCAACGGCGACACCTATTTTGTGGACCTGGCTGAGAACGCGGGCTGGGAGGTTTTCGTTTCTACGCCGACTGGGGCGCGGTCGATCCCTGTCTACGACGACGCGCCCGACGACGAGGATTTCACGATCGTCGTGCAGGACGAAAGAAAAAGACGAATTGTGAATTAAGTATTACCCTGCAAGGTCGGTCTCTAACTGCCCCAACATGGCAAACACCCCTAAAAAAGATTATTACGAAATCCTCGGCGTGAAGAAATCCGCTTCCGCCGATGAAATTCGCAAGGCGTTTCGCAAGCTGGCGCGCAAATATCATCCTGACGTCAATCCCGGGGACAAGGCTGCTGAGGAAAAATTCAAGGCGCTCTCCGAGGCCAACGACGTTCTCAGTGATCCGAAGAAGCGAAAAATCTACGACCAGGTTGGGTATTATTCGGACAACATCGATCCCGCGGCGGCTGAGGCTTATGCTCGCGGCGGCGCGACAGGGGCTGGAGGATTCGGAGGATTTCCGGGCGGTGGCGCTGATCAGACAGGCGGCCAGGGCGTTCCCTTCGACTTCAGTGGATTCGATTTCTCCGACATCGTGGATCAGGCTGGTCGTGGCCGGAGGTCTGGTTCATCCAGCGGCAGCGGAGGCGGCGGGTTTCGCGACATCTTTTCTGGAATCTTCGGGGGCGGGCGAGGCGCGGCGGCAGAAGTTGGTCCCGAGCCGGGCAGCGATCTTGAGTATCAGGTGAATGTGCCGTTCTGGACGGCAATTCGCGGCGGGGTGATGCGGTTGAATGTCACGCGTCAGGACGTTTGCGCGACTTGTCATGGGCAGGGCTACATAGAAGCTCCGGGAAAGTGCTCCGAGTGCAATGGAACCGGTCAAGTTACTCAGACTGGTGGGCGCATGAAGTTCAATGTGCAATGCCCGAACTGCCAGGGAACGGGGAAGAATATTTCAACCTGTCCAACCTGCCACGGCGAAGGCACAATTAGCCGCACGGAACCGCTGGAGGTTCGCATTAAGGCCGGCACGCGCGACGGGCAGCGAATTCGGCTGGCGGGCAAGGGGAATGCCGGAGTTCACGGCGGAGCGGCCGGCGATCTGTATGTGATTATCCGCATCGATTCGCATCCCATTTTTCGGCGTGACGGCGACGACATATATCTGAGCGTGCCGGTTAGCGCCACGGAAGCGGCGCTCGGCTCTAAGATCGAGGTCCCGACTATCGATGGCCGGGCATTGCTGAAGATTCCGCCAGGCACACAGTCGGGACAGAAGCTGAGGCTGCGCGAAAAGGGTGTGCCGTCAGCTACTCACGAAGGGACTCGCGGAGATGAGATCGTGGAGATTACCGTTACTGTGCCCATGCCTCGGGATGAGCGGACCAAAGAACTGCTGCGGGAACTGGCCAAGCTGAATCCGGAAGATCCGCGGGCGGAGTTGTGGGCTAAGGTTTAAGGTAACCGGTAGTGTCGATGGCCGGGAAATTTTATCGATATTTGAAAAACGTGCTTGCTGTCGCTGGCCTCTTCTCCATCCTCGCGGTTGGAGCCTACTTCGCCAGCGACTCATTCTTCAGTGGATGGGGAGAAAAAACCTTCCTTAAGACGGCCACCTCACCCGATTCCTCCGCCAAAGCCACGCTTTACCAAGTCGACTTTGGAGCCGCAGCCTCGACGAGAGTCTCTGTAGCACTTTCGAATCCTCGAGCCGACGGATCCAAGAAGGGCAACGTAGTCCTCACGCTGGTGAACCTTCAAAAAGACGCAAATCAGATTAGCCTCGTGTGGGAAGCCAACCGTCTGCCAGTTATTACGTATCCCGCCGGAGGCCAAGTTGAGTATGCCGTGTCGAAAATCCAGGGGATTACGATCGAGGTGGCGGCTGATTAATTTCGCCAACAACGATTTCATTTTGGAACTCCCCCAAAATCTTTAACACAGGGAACACAGAGGTCACAGGGTAAACCGCTGTTTATGTGTTATGCAGATTTCATGGCTTCTCCTGCTTCTGTCCAATCTCTTCGCGTCAACCAGGTCTCCGGGGCAGTCGTTTCTTCCCCCATACACGTTCATTCTGTGCTGGGGCCGGGATTGCTAGAGAGTGCCTATCAGGGATGTCTCGCCCATGAACTCCGGAAGCGCGGATTCAAAGTTGCTAGCCAAGTCGGGCTGCCTGTGATTTTCGACGGAGAAAAGATCGAGCTTGGATATCGGATCGATAAGGTTGTCGAAAATTTGGTTATCGTCGAGGTGAACAGTGTTGAACTGGTACATCCGGTCCACCAGGCGCAGCTTCTCTCGTATTTGCGGCTGAGCGGGATCGGCGTCGGCCTTCTCATCAATTTCTATGTGACTCACTTGCGCGACGGCATTAAGCGGATGGTCGACGGCAAAGATTGGGAAAAATAGGACTGGGGTTACCCTGTGTTCCTCCGTGCCCTCCGTGTTCTGGGTTTTGAAGCCACCGCCTACCGGACCATATGCGCGGGGATCGTGGAGGCGCCGGGTCGTCTCTTCGACCACCGAAGCGCCGCCATCCTCACATCGACTTATTTTCGGCCATCTTCTGTGCTTTCGCGCGGACGAAGGCGTAGTTCAATTGCGGCAGCGAATTGAATCCGGCGGCTTTGGCCAGAAATTCTTGCGCCTTTGCGGTGTCGCCTTTGCTTTCGTACGCCACACTCAGGCGCAACAGATTACGCGGATCTTGCAGGCTTGCTTGTTGCAACTCCGCAATCGCAGTGTCGTTATCCTTCTCCGCCAACGCAATCCTACCGGCTAGTTCGTGCACCTGCCGGACTTGCAAAGTGTTTTTGCCTGCTTCCACTCCCTGCCGAAATTCGACGGCATGCACCTTCGCGGCTGCGTAATCTTTCTTTGCCAGCGCAACACTCGCCAGGTTGAAGTGGTGTTGGAGAGCCGCGTTGTCCTTTATGTCTTGCGAGAGGCCTGATGCTTGGATAATCTGGAGCGACCGGTCGAACTGGCGCTGGGCTCCTTCATAATCCGCCTTCTCCAGCAGGATGTTCGCCTTCGCCTGGAGATCAGCCGCCATCGACGCCGCGTCATTCTTCTTCTGCGCAACGGCGAATTCTTTGTCCATAGCCTGCAGCGCCTGGTCGAACTTTCCGCTGTCGGAAGCCACAACCGCCATTCCGAAGTATGCTGTGCGCAACTCGCCATCGTTGCGTGCGTTGTCCGCCATCTTCTGCAGTTCAGCTTGCGCTTCGTCGGCCCGGCCCAGGTACATTTCATCGGCAGAAATGCCGAAATGCGAAGCCGCAAAATGCGGATCGACCGTGAGCGCTTTGCGATACTGTGCGATCGAGTCCTCGAATCTCCCCATTTTCAGCAGCAGCTCGGCGTAGGAGTCGTAGGGGTTGGGGTCGTTGGGAATCAGCTCGATATATTTTTTGAACGCCATCTCGGCGTCGCCGAAGTCGGATTTTTGCCGATACGCGTAGCCGAGGATGTTATAGGTTGGCGAGAAACTCGGCGCCAGTGCTGCAGTCTTCTTGTAATGATCGATTGCCGAGTCGAGTTCCTGCTGGCCAAAATAGAAGTTCCCCAGAGTGAGGTGCGCGCGCTCGTCGTTCGGATAGTCGGTGACAAGCTTCTCGAGATACTCCTTTTGCTTCACTGCATCGCCGTTGGCTCCGGCTTCGTTCGCCAGGATGAGCAGCCTCTCGCCCTCCGAAACTTTATCGACCAGACTGATCGCTCTCTTCTGATGATCGAAGAAGTCCTTGGTCGTGGCCGAACTGTTGGCGCGGGCCAGTTCGGCTGAGGCGAACTCAGGATCGATCTTGATGGCTTTGTCGAAGTGCTGAAGAGATTCCTGCGCCAACAGCCGGTCCGACAGGTCGCGACCGAGCAGGAATTCTTTCTTTGCGTCTTCCGATCTGGTGGTAATCGGAATTTTTTCGCTGTCCGTGGTTGTTGAAGACGGGTTACTTTTCTTGGCATTGCTCGACCGCGACCACGCTGCAGCGCCTAGCGCACCGACCACCAACACGACACACACCAACCTGTGCAAACGCATGGAAGAACCTCCATCGAGTCTTGATTGGACGTTTAGTCGCAAATGACGACCTCGTTGCGACTAGGACGATAGACTTCGGTTTTTGCGATTGGGTAGCAGGTCCGGAAGTTAGTAAGTTCGGGGGGGGGGATTACAGAACACAGAACATTTGACTTAGACCGGGGTCGGGGTGGGCGCAGTTCGAAACCATGACTAGGCGCTCTTTGCCGCGCTTCCATTCAGTCCTAACTCAGTTGCGATCGGCTTCATCGCCTCAATACAAAAAGCGATGTGCTCGTCCAGACCCACCCCGAGCGCAGCGGCGCCGTTCACAATGTCTTCGCGGTTCACTTTGCGGGCGAAGGCTTTGTCCTTCATTCTTTTTCGAACTGATCTCGTGTCTACCTCGGCGAGCGTCTTTCCCGGCTTGATCAGCGCGACGGCGGTAATGAATCCTGCAAGTTCGTCGCAGGCAAAGAGAGCTTTTTCCATTGGCGAGTCGCGCGTCACTCCCGTGTATTCGGCGTGAGACAAGATCGCGCGGCGAATCATCTCCGGCCATCCTCGCTCCTTCAGAATTTCGTTGCCTTTGTAGGGATGGTCTTCGAGGCTGGGATATTTTTCGTAATCGAAGTCGTGGATTAGGCCGACTATGCCCCAGAGGTCTTCGGCGGTCAATCCCTCAGGGGCTAAAGCCCCTACATCTGGTTTGGCACCGCTCGGCACACCTGAAGGCGAGCCCTGATACGAGGCTTCGCCGGCACACGAAGCGTCGTCCCTCGATGACGCGTCGCTTTGCTGTGTTGGACGGACGAAGGCGTTCCTCCCTCCCTGGTCTGTGTTGAACTTGTTGGCGCATGCTCGCATGCATGCTTCCACTGCTAAGGCGTGCTTGCGCAAGCTTTCTGATTGAGTGAACTCGGTTAGCAACTCCCAGGCTGTTTCCCGGGTGATCCTTGGCGGCATTTACTTAAGATACCCTCCAACCGCTTAGGGTTCTGCGGGACCTGTGGAAATCCGCGTTTTCGCGCTAAGGCGAAACACCTAACGCCAGCGGACTACAACCTTCCGGAGGTTTCCAAACCTCCGCTATCTGCGGAAACCTCGCGTCCCACGGCAGGATTGAGGGCATGAAATCCGGCCTACTCTTCGCTTGTCTTCTACTACTCGTGTCCCGATGTTTTGCCAACATCGATATCACCACAATCGAAGTTCCCGGCGGCACCGTGGACACTTCTTATTCGGCAACCATTAATGCCAATGGCAGCTGTACTCCTTACACGTGGAAAGTCGCTTCGGGAAAGTTGCCCGCCGGGATCACCAAGAAACCCACATCAAGCACGACTTCCCTCGATCTCACCGGAACGCCAACCACAGCGGATACATATAGGTTCACGATCTCCGTTACCGGGTGCAACGGCCAAGTTACCCAGGCATCCTACGAAGTCAATATTCAAGCTGGGAGCAAGCATGTGGTCGACGTAACTTGGGACGCCTCCAAGTCGAAGGACGTTGCCGGCTACAACGTTTACCGCGGTCCTAACGGAGTGACGTGGACGAAAATCAATTCGGGGCTGATTGCTGCCACGGACTATGACGATTCCACGGTGGCCAATGGCACCACCTACTACTACTCGGCCACGACGGTTAACATCTACGGAGAGGAAAGCAAGAAAACTGCATCGGTCAAGGTTTCTGTTCCTGAGTAGCCGATGTGAGAAGATCGTCAAACGTTGCGCTACTTCTTGGATAGCTGTGTCGTGAGGGATACAGTTAGTTAACATTACGCGCCCTCGCGGTGGGTCAGGGTCTTCGCCTTATTTTTCGCTGGTTTGCTCGTCTGCGCTTCGTGCCTCGCCGCTGGAATTCATGGCTTCCAGCATTTTGCCCTTGACTTCCACAGCCTGCGTGCCGCAGATTGAAGCGCACAGCAGGATTCTTCCCCCAGTGTAAATGCTGCTGTTAGTTGTAAGGAGAGCCCGCTCTGGCACTCCCACAACCCGATGGCTACGACTCTTGCCCCGGTAGACTCTAGGGAGGTCGTCCGTTGCGATCGCTGCCTGTTAGTTCAATTCCGTACGGTCAATAACAATTGCCGTCGCTGCCACTCGTCCATGGACGAGGAACCCGAGCCCGAACCTGTGGTGCTTACGCCGCCCGTCATGATGCCGATGCCCGGCATGGGCCGCGGACACCTGAACCTGGCCACGTCGATCCGTTCGCTGCGCCTGCGCAGCGGCCTCAGCCAGCGCCAGCTTGCCGGGCGCATGTCTGTGCCACGGACCTACGTCTCCAAAATTGAAAACGAAAAGGCGACGCCGACGCTGTCATCGCTGGAGCGGCTGGCGCGCGCTTTGGAGGTAACTGTGCCGGAACTGCTCAGCGGCGGAGAAAAGAACCGCCAGGACGAAATTAGCGAACTGATGAAAGATCAGTTCATCGCGGAAATTCTGCCGTTCGTTTCGCAGTTGAATGGAATGCAGATGTCGAGCATCCTGACGCAGGTAAGAGATTTGACGCTGCGGCCGAGAAGGACGGCGTAAGAAAGAATGTGGGGACAGCCGCCCTCGGCTGTCCGCCGGGCGATGCCCGGCTGCTTTCAGTTCACCAAGAGTTTATCCGGGCAACCAGCCAACTCAATGCCGGGACCGATTTTGGTTCCGGCTTTTTTCTCGCACCAAAATCCAATTATTCGTGATCCTTCGGCGCTGCAATACCCAGAAAAACCAGAACGGCGCGATTCAGTCGCACCATATCTTCGTCGGCGAGACGGCCCACGTGGGCACCGACCCTCGCTTTCGGAACAGTCGTAATCTTGTCCACCATCAACCGACAAGAAGCGCGCAATCCATTGCTTTTGGTTGGCTCGACCGGAAGGCGAAACAACGGAGCATCGGTTGGGTCAGTTGTAAATGCGCAGATGGTCACCGAATCCGTCCTATTGAAGCGATCGTCTTGAACGATTACAGCCGGACGCGGCTTTCCGGCGTAATCCTTGCCACCGGCAATGGTCCAAATCTCGCCTCGCTTCATTTCGAGGAATCTGATGAACCAGTCAGATCAAAACCAGTCAGGTCAGAAATCTCATCGATGAAATGCTGGTCGTGACTCGCGTGAGGGCTCCTGGCTACAGCAAGGGACTGACGACGGGCCTCCCTTGCGAAAGCGGGCGACCTCATGTCCGGAACCCAAATCTGGATAGGCCGGAGACCCTGCTGGCGCAGCCGTTTGCGATGCGCTTGAACCTTATCCCGCGACGGCTTGGAGTGAGTTCGTGCCGGCATTTTTTGATCCTCGGTTACATGTAACCTATCATGGACAGACTCCGAGCGCAAACTGAAGAGGTGGTTCACGGTGAGTAAGGCTCCGTCTCGGTGGGAGCAGGTGCGACACATGAATCCTGACTACATTGACCAACATCTATCCGGCATGAACCTGGAAGAAGTTGGAAATGTCGTTCTACCTGCATCCGTTTTCGCCGAATCGTTGAATCAGTCCGAAAGCGTTACAGATAGTCCGCTGCGGGGAACGCCGCCTTTGGCAGGCCCCCTCGGCGACGCTACGCTGCTCGACGCCTATTCCCGAGCTGTAACCAGCACGGTCGAGCTTATCAGCCCGTCGGTGGTAAACATCGAAGTCCACCAGGCAGGGCGCACGCCCTCCGGCGAAGAGCGCGAGCGGCGCGGTGGAGGATCGGGCTTCGTTTTCACTCCCGACGGCTTGATCCTTACCAACAGCCACGTCGTGCACGACGCGCGCCGCATCGAAGTCACCCTTGCTGACGGTCGCCGCATGCCGGCGACGGCGCTCGGCGACGATCCCGCGAGCGACCTCGCCGTTATCCAGATAGAAAAGCCGCGCGTAGACGAGGCCAGCCTCATCGCAGCCGCACTCGGCGATTCGCAGCACCTTCGCGTGGGGCAACTCGTGGTCGCCATCGGCAACCCGTATGGATTTCAGTCCAGCGTGACCGCTGGCGTGGTAAGTGCGCTGGGACGTTCGCTGCGGTCGTATTCCGGCCGACTAATCGACGATGTCATTCAGACCGACGCTGCGCTCAACCCCGGCAACTCCGGCGGGCCGCTGGTCGATTCCGCGGGACGCGTGATCGGCGTGAACACCGCGACCATTCTGCCCGCGCAGGGAATCTGTTTCGCCATCGGCATCAACACGGCAAAGTTTGTAGCCAGCCGCCTGCTGCGCGACGGACGCATCCGCCGCAGTTACATCGGCGTTTCGGGGCAGACTGTGCCTATTCATCGTCGCGTGGTGCGCTTCTACGATCTGGCGAAGGAATCGGGCGCGCTGGTGCTGTCGGTGGAAGAGGATAGTCCGGCGAAGCGGGCCGGCCTGCGCGATGGAGATGTGATCATTGCGCTCGATGGCAAGCCCGTGGCGGGCGTGGACGATTTACAGCGGGTGTTGACGGATGTGCCTGTGGGCATTGGCAGCACATTGGTCGCGCTGCGGCATACCGACAAGCTGGAGATGAGAATTGTGCCGGAAGAAGCGAAGTAAACGACCCACCGTTGTCATCCCGAGCGCGCTTCTTGCGCGAAGGACCTATGCACTTTGCTGCCCGCAAGGGGCACGTTCGCGCTGCTTAGCGCGACGCTTTTGCAACATCTATTGTCAAAACATCGAAAGTACGTCCGCCCTGCAAAAGAGTAATTTGGCCCCAAGCTGAACCGATCCACCGACCGCCAAAGGTGCCGGAGGCTCGGAATCTTCGTTTCAACGCGGGAGGGTCGCTATGAACCTGGGAATCGCAACGCTCACATCGAATCGTTCAAGGGGACTTTTTTTCCTGATGGCTCTCGGGGCTTGTCTCGGGTTGGTCGCCGTGGCCGCCAATGGAGAAACATGCGCCACGAATCTTGAGAACCGGCAATTGGACTACTGGCTCGGCACCTGGACAGTCGCGGCCCCCGGTTCCGGCCCGAATGCCACCAGCAAGGTGACGCTTTCGCTCGATCAGTGTTTGGTGGTGGAAAACTGGGACGGCGGCAGAGGCCACTCCGGCCAGAACACATTCGCGTACAGCCCGGAGGATAAGAATTGGTTCGGGATGTTTGCTGACAATGAGGGACGCGTTCACATTTTTACCAGCGGCAAGATTTCTTCCGGTTCCGCCGAGTTCCAGGGCACCAGCCGCGGTGCAAATGGGGAAGCTGTTTTGAATCGAGTAAAGATCGTGCGCCAATCGCCGAGCAAAGTCGAACAAACCTGGGAGAAGTCGACGGACAACGGAAAGAATTGGAATGTGGTCTTTCGTGGAGAATACTCCCGGTCGGCCAGCTGACGAAGAGTGTGGCGCGGGCGCTCTCGCCCGCGAAAGGCCTGAGTAAAGGTAGGATCATCGCCCCAAAACGCAAGGGTCTTTTCCAGTGGGGAGGGCTAGTTTGCGCGACGGCGATGTGATCATTGCGTCATTGCCTCCCGCCTCCCGCCCGTGTTAGCCTCAACTTTCGGAAGGGGCAATCGCCTTGCAGGCAAAGGTTCCCGCCGGGCTGGATCGCAAGGAAAGCGAAATTTACCGCAAGCTCGATCTGGCGCGGCTCCCT
>JBEKBW010000131.1:0-13309 GCA_050015215.1 Candidatus Sulfotelmatobacter sp. | reverse complement strand
CAGAAACTCTGCGTGCGACTCGATTCAATACACGCACCGGTTGGTCACCGAGACCATGGTCGCAATCATTTCATGCTGCCGCCGCTGCAGCGGCAACTCCGGCGACATGAGCGCTCCAAAGGTTGCGAACGCATGATGGAGCGCCTCCGGAATCAGCGTGTGCGACGCGACAATCGAAGACGCGCCTGAGGGATCGAGATGGACCGGATCGGCGTATTCTTTGGGATAGAGGGCGCGCTCGGCTTCGATGGCCTGCAACAGCTTTTCGTCAGCTTCGGATTTTGGGATGGTTCGAATCCAGGTCATATGGCGATTTCTCCTGCAGCGGAAGCTTACACGACCGCTCCTCCGCGCCCCATAGCGCCTTTCATGCCGCAATTCTGCTGGAAGGCCAGAGCTAAAAATCCGGACCATGTACCGGCCTTTGCGGCACGGCTTGAAGCCGTGCCCTGATACGAATCATAAATCGCTAAGCCCGAACAGTTTGCCGAAGGACTCAGGATTCGTATCAGGGCATCGCTTCAGCGATGCCGTAACTACCGCCAAACCTAGAGCGCGGCTTCAGCCGCTGTCGCACAGGGATGAATTTTCAGCCAACTAAGAATCCACGCCCTCTGAAATCTGCGCTGCTCTTGATTCCCTAAGTAACCCCATTCGTACACTCCCTTTTGGTAACCCTTGGTAACCACACGATTCCTTCCCTCCAGCCGTACAATTGCCTTTGTCCAACCGGCCATCTCTCGAAAGGAGATTGGCCACCGGACATTCCTCCCGGACAGCACTTCGGGACTCGATCGGTAAGCTTTCGCAGTCAGACCAGGGTCTGGAGTTCGTTACTCATATGGCGTTCGGTTTCGGCTTCAACAAACAGAAGGCTCTCAGCGCTGCGGAGAAGTATGTCCAGCAGGGCAAGATTCAGAACGCCATCAGCGAGTACGAGAAGGTCAGCAAAAACGACCCCAAAGACCTTACCGTCACCAACACCATCGGCGACCTCTACTCGCGCCTCGGCGAAGCCGACAAAGCCACCGAATGTTTCAAGACCGTAGGCGATGCCTATGCCACGCAAGGTTTCACGGTCAAGGCCATCGCCATGTACAAAAAAATCAGCAAGCTCAAGCCCTCGCTTGAAAGCGTGCTAAAGCTGGCCGAACTCTACACCCAGCAGGGACTCTTCAACGACGCCCGCGCCCAGTACCTGCAAGTCGCCGAAGAGTTTCTCAAGGCCAACGAACTCGATAACGCGGTCCGCATCTTCCAGAAAATTCTGGAAATGGATCCGGAAAACACCAACATGCGCGTGCGCCTCGCGGAAGTCTACATCCGCCTCGGCAAAAAGAACGACGCATGGCAGATTTTCTCGGCCGCAGCAGAAACCTTGCGCGCGAAAGGTTCACTCAGCGCCGCCGAAGAAGTCCTGCAGCGGATGTTGACGCTCGACCCTGGCAACAGCTATGCGCTCTTGATGCAAGGCCGCAACCTGCTCGAAGCCGGAGACGCCGAAGCCGCCATCGAGTGCCTGCAGAAGGTTTCCGATCTCGATTCCAATCCCGACGGCCTGCGCGACCTCCTCAAAGCATTCCTAAAGGGCGGTCGCCTTTCCGATGCGGGGACGCTGGCCAGCAAGCTGCTCACAATCCACAACGACCTGGCCTCGATCTCCACCTTCGCCGACGCGCTCATGCAAGCCGGACAACACGAGAATGCGCTCCAGGTTTACGACCAGCACTCCGATCGACTTCTCGCCGAAGACTCCGACAGGGTTCTCAAGAACCTGCACACGATCATCGGCCACGTCCGCGACAATCCGGCATCGCTCGAAAAGCTTCTCAATCTCTTCCAGAAAGCCGGCGAATCTACCCATCTCACGGAAGTGATTGAGCTATTGGCTCACGCCTCGGTTCAAGCCGGCGACCTTCCGCGCGCTCGCGATCTTTATCAAAAGCTCGCTTCCATGGAGCCCGGCAATCCTCTGCACATGCAGAATTATCAGCAGGTGGCAAGCCAGCTCGGCGGGCCCGCCGCGGAGAGACTGATCTCGGCCGAAGAGGCCGCAGTTATCGTCGACGAGCTTGAGGCCACGTCTCCCTCGATTCACCAGCATTATCCTGACGCAGTCGCGCTCGCGGTTCGCTCGGCTCTTACTGACGCCGAACTTTTCATCTCCTACAACATGCCCAGCAAAGCCCTGGGCCCGTTGCTGGCCGCGCTTCCACAGGCGCCAACCGATCTTCGCCTGAACCAGCGCCTCGCCGCGCTGCACACCCGCGCCACCCGCTTCGCCGAAGCCGGCGTCTGCTGCCGCACTTTGCAGAGCGTCTATTCGGATGCAGGATATCCCGAAGAAGCCACTCGCTACGGCGAACTCGCCACGCGCTATGAACAGCGCTCATCGGCTCCCGAGATTACCGAACTCGATTCCGAAGTGGCGGAAACGGCTTCCGAAGAGATTCCAGTCGAAGCCGCATCCGCGGCGCCATGGCCATCTGCAGGCGAGCCTGTCGAAGATGAACCCGAATTCGCGGTCGTCAGCGATCAGGCTACCGATCAGGAGTTCAGCGTTCAAGCTCCTGAATCCGACACGTCCGCCGTCGCCGAAATCGAGTCCGCTCCCGGCGAGGTCGATCTTTCCTCGGAATGGGATGATTCACTCACCGTCGAAGGGGACACCGAACTGCCGGAGATCCCGGTAGGCGCTCACGAGATTCCGAGCGTCGAAGCGCCGGAGCCAAAAGAGTCCTCGGAGAAAAAACTCAGTCCGGAAAAAACCGCCGAGACAGTCGAGGAAATCCGCTTCTACCTCGAACACGGCATGCCCGAGCAAGCCGCCGCCGCCTTCGAGAAGCTCGTGTCGCTCACCGACGACGAAGCCACGCTCAATGCTCTGCGCGGTGAAATCGAGGCCGCCTCACAGCCGGCTCCCAGCGTAGAAGAAGAGATCGCTCCCGTAGAGGACATTTCCGAATTCAGCGTTGAAGAGGTCTCCGCCGAACCTGCGGTCGAAGAAATTCCAGAAGCAATCGTGCCAAGTTCCGAGCCTGAGATTTCCGTCTCGGAGATTGCGCCGCCGCCCATAGAGCACGTTGAAGCTCCGGCAGTCGAGGTTGCGGCGGTGGAAGCTCCGCCAGTCGAAGCTCCGGCAGCCGAGCCAGTGCCTGCTCCCGCGTTCGAGAAACCGATCGCGGCGCCGGTGGAAGCAAAATCCCCAAGGAAAGAGCTCGGCAAAGAACCAAAGATCGCCCCAACTAAGATCGCCGCAACAAAGATCGCCGCAGCCGCGAAACCGGTCGTCGAACTGGCGCCTGAGGCTCCGGCAGCCGCTCCCGCCGTTCTGCAGGAATTCGTCTCCGATCTCGAATCTTCCCTTGGAGAAGGTTTCTTGCCGGGCGCAGTTGCCCACAAAGCCGAGACCGCGATCGAGGCCGCTTCCGCAGAAACGCATCCGTCCGAGCCGGTAGATCAGCCGGAACTCGAACCCATCGGCGAATCTGCTCCCACAACTTTCGGCTTGAAGGAAACCGAAGTGATGGGCGAGTTTGTCGCCGATCTCGAAGCTTCGCTCGGCCCCGACTTCCTTAAAGATGCTCCGGTCGCCGAGGCTGAACCCCAGCCCGCACCGGTTCAAAAAGTTCAGCCGCCAGCTCCACAGCCCGTTCCGCCAGCGCCACAACCACAGGCAGTACCGGCAGTCGCCAGCGCTGCCGCTGCGGGCGCAGCGTCCGTCTCGGCGACCGTCTCTGCTCAAACCGCAGCGCCGGTCCAACAGCAATCCGCCGCCGCTCCCGCGGCCCCAAAGCTACCAGCTCCAGCATCGCTCATTCCCAGCGCGCCAGCAATCACAAAGTCATCCCCCTTCGCGCCGGAGGCCGGCATCGATCTCGCAGAGATGTTCGGCGAGCTAAAACAGGATCTTGAATCCGGCGCCGCCAGCACCGATGAGGATCCGGAAACCCATTACAATCTCGGCATCGCCTTCCGCGAAATGGGACTCCTCGACGAAGCCATTGGGGAGCTGCAAAAGACCTGCCAGGCCGTCGAACATGGTCACCCGTTCCCGCAGTTAATGCAAACTTACACTTGGCTGGCGCAATGCTTCCTCGATAAAGGCGTGCCTGAAGCCGCCATCCGCTGGTACCACAAGGCTCTGGAATCCCCCATCGACGGCGAAACCGCGACCGCCCTGCATTACGAACTCGCCTCCGCTTACGAAGCCGCTGGTGACAAACCCGCCGCGCTTAAGCACTTTCTTGAAGTCTACGGGCGCAATATCGATTATCGCGACGTTGCCGAGCGCATCAAGCCCCTGAGGTCGTAAAATAGTTGGATGGGCTTTGTCCCTTACCGTTTCTCTGATTCCAGTCAGGCATTTCCCCGCGCAATCCTATCCCAGCGGCTGCGGAGTCTACGTTGACCACCGAACCGAAATTGCCCCTAGAAAACACAAATTCGCCTTCCTCGCAGACCGTCCCTGCAGAAGCTAATGCCAGCACGGCATTGCTCGATTCCCCTTCTTCAGGTCTCGATCCTCAGTCCACGCCTCTGCAAATGTGGCTGCACCGCACCTCAGTTTTTCTCTTTGTTCTCATCAGTGCGGTAGCCGGAGTGCTTCTGGTAATCCTGCCCTGGACGCCCGAATGGACCGACAACTATCTTCTGCTCCAATTCCCCGTCGTGCGCACCATAATCACCACCGGCTTTTTTCGCGGATTCTGCAGTGGACTGGGGCTACTCGATATCTGGATCGGCTTCTGGGAAGCCCTCCACTACCACGACCGCCACTAGAAATCGATAATCTGCGTGTCGATGAGGGGCGTTTAAGCACCGCGATAAACGCACGTGGGCGATTAGCCTTTGCCCATAAGCGCTATCTCAAGGCTTTACCGGTAGATGCGCTACCAATCTCGACTTATCTCTTCCGGCTGGGATCGTCCTCGGGACTGATGTAGTTGAACTGCACCGGCGCCATCCCATGGACCTGGACTACCACGTCGCCACTAGCCATTACGTAGTGGTGCATGTCGGGATCGAGATAGGCGAAGCTGCCCGCTGGAAAACTCGTCATGCTGCTCTCATCAAAGCGATCGCCCATGCCAAACTTGAGCGTCCCGGAAATGACGGTTACGTTTTCCCGCTTGGGGTGCCAATGCGGCGCGATCCGATATCCGTCAGGCAGCTTCAGGCGGATCGTGTAGTCCCCGCTGCTAGCCATGGGATTGCCCTCTAGCACAGCCAGTTGCGCCCCAGGCGCCACAAAAGATGGTGCAGGGCCGTATTGAACTGTGTCGGGTGTAAATGCGTGTTTCTCGGCGCCAGCCGCCATTGCGCCGGTGAGATTGGACTGGCTCACCAACAACATTACTGCGCACGTCGCGAGAATCAGAGACAAATTTCGTTTCATTCCTTTTCTCCTGAGATCGTCGTCACAACTTGTCGAACGACACTATCGCCTGTTTCGGCCCCCGTTTCAATAAGGTCAAAGTCACTTTTAGATATTTTTCGTGTATCGTCGTAGCCGACTGGGGATAATGGGCTTATCTATGAAACAGCTTTCCAGGAGCCACCCGAAGAGTAACGATATCGAGCTTGACCTGGGTCGCTACGAACTGCGCCGCGATGGCCGGAGAATAAAGCTCGAAAAGAAACCCATGGAGCTCCTCATTTTTTTGGCCCGACGAAGGGAACAATTAGTTTCCCGCGAGGAAATACAGACCAAGCTGTGGCACACCGATCTCTTCATTGATGCCGAACGGAACATCAACAACATCGTTCGTAAAATTCGCAGGGCTCTGGGGGACAACTCCGCTAAACAACGATTCCTGGAAACGGTCGTAGGCAAAGGCTATCGGTTCGTCGGACCCATTCGGATCGTTAGTCCGCTCTATGGCAGTTCCGATCCTTCCGAAAGCGCGGACGCCAGAAAGCCATTTCGAGAAGACGGGGCGTGGCCGGTGGACCGCTCCTCGCTCGCCGTGCTCCCGCTCCGTTTTTTCGGGAACGTCGAAGATGACGGCGGCTTGAGCTTGGCCTTTGCCGACTCCCTGGTTTCACGGCTGGCAAATCTCGAAGGAGTTGATGTCCTGCCAACATCTGCCATCTTAAACATACCTTCCAATGCGAATGCATCGGAAATCGCTTCCCGATTGGGAGTCCGATTTGTGGTGCATGGTGCGATTAAGAGTTCCGGGGCGGAATCACATTTATCCGTAGAACTGTTCGATTCGCATTTGCAGAGCCGTTGCTTCATCAGAAAATTTGTTCTAGACCTCAACCGCCCATTCGAGCACGTTGACGACATTGCGAGACATACCGCCAGAGCACTGAAACGTCCGCTTCGCAACACAGCTCCCCAGAGTCGCGCCCGCTTCAGCCGGGATGCGCTGGCGTATGGGGAGTTCATTCAGGGTTACCGGCGCAGTTACACGGGAGACCGGGGGATACTGGAGGAAGCTGCGCGTCACCTGATGAATGCACTTACTCGCGATCCTCTGTTCGCGCTCGCCCACGCGATTCTTTCCTTTGTCTGTACAAAGCTCCACTTCGAGATCGATCCCAGCCGGAGCTGGCTGGAGAAGGCCGAATTTCACTGCCAACGCGCCTTGGAATTGGACGCGGCTCTGCCTGAAGGACACGTGGCTAAGGCGTTTCTCCTCTGGGGACCCTCGAAGAATTTCCAACATATCGAGGCGATTTCCGAATTGAAGCATGCGCTCACTCTTCAAAAGAATCTCCCTCACGCTTACAGCCGCCTCGGGACGATTCTGGCGCATATCGGTCTGCTCGATCACTCGCGGGCGATGTTTGAGAGGGGTAGGCCTTTTGATCCGAAAAAAACGATCAGCCATAGTATTGCCCAAGTCTATCTGTGGAGTGGAGAATACGAACTTGCACTCGATGAGATTGCAAAGTGGCGTGCCGATGATCCCTCGAATAAGTATGTCATCTATTTTGCGCTGGACCTCGCGATCTTGACCGGCGAATGGGAACAAGCTGAGCGCTTGCTCGGTGAAGCCGGAAGCCTGGCGCAGGAAGAACCAATGATCATCGCTCTTCAAGGTGTGATGCATGCTTCGTTGGGCGAATCCGAGGAGGCGCTGCGCTGCATTAGCCGGGCCTGTATGAACCCGAAATCTTTCGGTCACGCCCACCACTCGTACTATCAGATTGCCTGCACTCTCTCCTTGCTCAATCAGCCTGAGGCCGCGTTTGCGTGGCTTGAACGCAGCGTCGATACCGGTTTCGCCTGCTGGCCGCTTTTTTTGAAAGACCCATGCCTGAAAGGTTTGCGCCGGCATGCTCAATTTGAACTTCTGGTGAGCTCTTTACAGGCCAAATATCCCGACCACCTGGGGTTGCTGTAAGCCTTGATCCCTGGGCGATCCCTTGCTAACCGAGGGGAGCTACGGTAGTCTAACTCGGTAACCGAGGGGAGATTCCGTGACTAAGCCCGCCGATCTGGTCCAGGGGACGCTGGACATGCTCATCCTTAAAATACTGGAACTGCAGGAGCTGAACGGGTGGGCGATTAGCCAGCGACTGAAACAGATTTCCCGCGATGTTCTCGCGGTCAGCGACGGTTCCCTCTATCCCTCACTGCACAAACTCGAACACCGGGGATGGATTCGGGCCCAGTGGAAAGCGAGTGAAAACAACCGCCGGGCCAAATTTTATTCGCTCACCCGGTTGGGACGAAAACAACTTGAAAAAGAAACCGCCAACTGGAACCGCGTCTCGGCGGCTATCACCGGCATCGTGCGCCTCAACGAGGCTTGATTAGCGAGGCCTGAGTTATGAACATCGAACAATGGCTCTATGCCTTGCCGCCGCGTTTGCGATCCTTTTTCCACCCAGTACAGGTTGAGCAGGAGATGCAAGAGGAGCTTCGCGAACATCTCGCGCGGCAAATCGCCGAGAACATTGCGAAAGGAATGTCCTCGGAAGAGGCACGCCGCTCCGCCATGCGCGCCCTGGGCGAGGTCGCGCAGATCGAACAGCAGTGCCGCGACGCCCGAGGCGGAAATTTCTTGCAGGATCTTTTTCAGGATCTGCATTACGGCCTTCGTCAGCTGCGTCGGAACAAAGGCTTTTCCGCACTGGCGATTTTGTGTCTTACTCTCGGCATCGGCGCAAATGCTGCCGTCTTCAGCTGGCTGGAAGGAATCCTATTCCGTCCTTACCCCGCGGTAGCACATCAGGAGCGGCTATTCGCAGTTGCCGCAACGGTAAAGGGAGAGAGTACCCCGGACCTGCTTTCCTGGCCGGATTTTATCGACCTGCGCCGCAACTGCTCGCTGTGCGAGGACTCTTTCGTCAGTAAGGTTACCGGAAGCACGCTGAACAATGGAGACCACGCCGAAGTCATTACCGGTAGCATTGTCTCAGCCAACTATTTCGACGCCATCGGTGTTTATCCGATTCTTGGGCGTGGCTTTGACCCGGCCGACGATGTAGGGCGCAATTCTCGCGCCGTCGTGGTCATCAGCAATCGAATGTGGCGCGATCGCTTCAAAGGCGATGAGGAGATCATTGGGAAGGCACTACGCTTAAAAAATGTCCCGCACACGATTATTGGAGTGGCTCCGGAAGGGTTTTATGGGACATTTGTGGGCAGGGCGATACAGTTCTGGGTGCCCGTATCGATGCAGGAAACCTTTGGCGGCGGAGGCTACAAGCTTGAGGACCGCGGTGCACGATGGATCGAATCCTATGTTCGCCTAAAACCCGGCGTCAGCGAGGCACAAGCGCAACAGCAAATCTCAGCCATCGCGGCAAGATTGGAGAACGACTATCCGACGACCAACCGTGGTCGCAGCATTGGGCTGTGGCCGCTGTGGCAAACTCCCTTCAATCATGCCGGCGAACTGCTTCCGACCCTCGAGGTTATGGTTGGCGTGGTCGCGTTTGTCCTGCTTATCGCCTGCGCCAACGTGGGCAATTTGCTGCTGGTTCGGTCGTTTGTTCGACGCCACGAAATGAGCGTGCGCCTGGCAATTGGGGCCAGCCGCGGCCGTCTGCTGAAGCAACTCCTCACCGAAGGCCTCATCCTCTCGGCGCTGGGAACCGCTGGAGGATTTTTGATGGCGTATCGGTGCCGGCACCTGCTAGTGATGTTGTTGCCAGGTGGAGATGCAATGTACTTGCCGGGAACAATCGATGGACGCGTGATGGCCATTGGCGTCGGCATCTGCTTGCTGGTGACGCTGATTGTGGGGACGGTTCCCGTTTTTCAAATCAGTCAACTCGACCTGGTTGAGCCTTTGAAGGCCGACTCCTCCGGTGTGGTCGGCTCCCGGGGAAGAGCCTGGATGCGCTCCGGCCTCGTTGTCTTCCAGGTTAGCCTCAGCTTCATTCTGCTGGTAGGGGCAGCTTTGTTGCTCGAGAGCCTGGAAAAGATTCGAGGTACAAACCCCGGCTTCGCTACGACCAGCGTGGTGACTACAGGGGTTTCACTACTAGCAGCTGGATACGATGTGCCGCGAGCGAAGACTTTTCAGGACGAACTGATCGACCGGCTCCGTGCGCTTCCCGGTGTGGAGTCTGTCGCTTTCGCCAACGTCACTCCGTTGGGCTACATCATGTACTCTTCGACGCCGATCGCCGTCGACGATTACCAGCCTTCTATTAACGAGCAGCCCGAGGTGGAATACAACCAGGTCAGTCCGGATTATTTCGCAACTTTGGGGATTCCTCTTTTCTCCGGCCGTGAATTCATGCGCAGCGACGACGAGAACGCGCCGCTGGTCGCCATCGTGAATCGAACCATGGTGGAGCGGTACTGGCGCGGCCAGGATCCGATCGGTCGCCGACTTCAGGTAAAGGCTGGCTGGGCGAGGGTGGTCGGCGTAGCCGCCGATTCGAAGTATGAGAGCATACGCGAGGTTCCAAAGCCGTTCTTCTATGTGCCGCTGCGGCAGGATTTCGTGCGCGAGCCGGAGTTGTTCATCCGCACGACCCAACCGCTGCACAGCATTTTGGCGGCAGTGGTCGAAGAAGTTCATGCCTTGGACGCAAACCTCGCGCTTTACGGGATGATCACACTTCAGGAACAAGTCAACCGGTCGACGTCGTCGCAAATCATAGCTGTCACGCTGGTTTCGATTTTAGGAGGCTTGGCGCTTCTTCTGGCTGGCGTTGGCCTCTACGGGGTGATGTCCTATGCAGTCGCGCAGAGCACGCGCGAACTTGCATTGCGCATCGCACTTGGAGCTGGCGCGGCCAACCTGTTCCAGCTAGTCATTTCGCGTGGCCTGCGATTAACCGCAGCAGGTCTCCTCTTCGGCACGGGAATGGCCCTGCTCATGACCAGACTACTCGGGCAGCTTCTCTATAACGTGAGCCCGTACGATCCCGCAGTATTCGGACTGGCCTTCGCAGTGATGACCATCACCGCCACCTTCGCCTGTCTATTGCCTGCCTTACGGGCAAGCCGCACCGATCCCGCGCGGGTCCTGCGAAATTGATACCAACGACACCAATCATCGGCCGAAATCAAGGGTCAGCCGAATTAGTGGCCGGCAAATCATCTCGCACGACAGGATTGTCGAACCGATTCGCCTGTTAATTTAATTCTTTAGGTTGAAAGTGCCGTGGAGCGGGAGGGCTCTCGAAGAAGAGCCAACGAAGACTTCAAAGCGGCCAGGTTGCGCGATCCAGCCGTGTGTTTCCGTGTTGTAGAACGAAAGGGCGCGGCGGTCGATCTGAAAAGTGACCGTCTTACTCTCGCCCGGGGCAAGCTCAACACGCTCAAAACCCCTCAACTCGCGAACCGGCCTGTCGACCATTGCGCTCGGATCGGCAACATACATTTGCACCACCTCGGCGCCCTTGCGAGCGCCGGTGTTCCGGACTACGGCGCTCACAATTGCTCTCGCATCGCCGCTCATCGTCTTTGGCACGTGCAGCTTGCTGTATGCGAACGTCGTATAAGAAAGCCCAAACCCGAAGGGAAACAACGGAGTCGTTTCAGTATGTTTGTCGAAATATCGATAGCCGACATAAATTCCTTCGGCATACTTCACCTTTAGATTTTCGCCCGGATAATTTCCGTAACTCGGCGAATCCTCAATTTTACGAAGGAATGTGAAAGGAAGTTTGCCGGATGGGTTGATATCGCCGAACAATAAATCGGCAATCGCATTCCCGCCTTCTTCCCCACCGTACCAGGCATCGATCACACCCGGGACCTGGTCGATCCACTTGGTGAGTGTGATCGAAGCTCCGGAGTTGAGAACTACGATCGTTTTCTTATTGACCTCAGCAATAGCCCGGATCAGTTCATCCTGTCCTTCCGGAAGGTCCATACTGGGCCTGTCTTTCCCCTCAGTCTCAAGCTTCCAGGAATATCCGACAAAAATCAGTGCGACGTCGGATTCCTTCGCTGCCGCCACAGCTTCACGCAGCAACTCTTGAGGACTCGCGGCCGTGCCGGGCGTCTGCTCTCCCGGCAGTGCTACGCCCAACGCATACCGAACTTTCGCGTCGCCAGCACGGTTTGTAATTCCGGCGAGAGGAGAGACAACATCTTTGTTGTAGACCAGCCCGCTTCCGCCGCCGCCGACCCGCGCAACCGCGGCATTCGGCCCGATCACGGCAACCGAGTGGATCTCATTCAACGCCAGAGGGAGTACATGGTTCTCGTCCTTCAACAAGACCATACCCTCGTCCGCAGCCTTCCGAGCCAGCGCACGCTGAGCAGCAGTGTCGATGGCCACGCCGCCCGCGTGCGGGTGATCGAAGATGCCGGACTCGAAGATCACGGCAAGAATTCGACTGACATTGTTATCCACATTTGCCTCGGGGATAGTTCCGTCTTTAACCAGCGGCAAGACCTTTTCCGGAACCAGATAGCCGCCATCGTTTCCAGCATCTTTCGAATTTGCTCGCGCAAGCCAGCGCTGCATCGGCGGCCCGCCGGGCATTTCGAGATCCATCCCCGCGTTTACAGTCGCGGCCGTGCTGTACGTGCTTCCCCAATCCGAGACTACAAAACCTTTGAAGCCGAGCTCCTGATAAAGCTCCTGCCTCAGCAGAGGACTTTCGGCCGCATGCACTCCGTTCACCTTGTTGTAGGAGGACATCACCGCCCATGCATGCCCCTCTTTAATGGCGGCCTCGAACGCTGGGTAATAGATCTCGTGCAGCGCTCGCTCACTCAAGTCGACATCAATGCGATGACGTTCGAACTCCTCGTTGTTCGCCACGAAATGTTTTACCGATGGGATGACTCCTTCGCTCTGAACTCCCTGGATGTAAGCGGCTGCAATCTTTCCACTCAAGTATGGATCTTCACCGTAACTCTCGAAGTTGCGGCCCCAAAGCGGGGTTCTTTGAATGTTCACAGTCGGGCCCAGAATCATGTCCCTGCCCACGTCGGCAACTTCTTCGCCGATGACGCGACCCTCCTTGCGGGCAAGCGAAGTGTCCCACGATGCAGCGACGTCGATACCGGAAGGAAAAGCTGTGCTGCTGAATGTTCTAACCGCGCCTTCCGCGCTGGTTTCTGCCGAGGGCCCAGTCCAAAGCCGAATTCCCATCGGACCGTCAGCCATTTTGATCGCGGGTATTCCCAGACGCGGCACGCCCGTACTCTCCATCCAGCCCGAGCCGCTCAGCATGGATACCTTCTCTTCGAGCGTCATGCGAGAGAGCACGTCTGACACTCTCTGCTCAACCGGCAATTGGGGGTTTTTGTAGGGTGCCAAATCTTGAGCGCCAACTTGCGCCCATAAAATCGCAGGCACCGCTGAGCACGTCAACGCAAGCAGGGTTCGCAGTGTACGCAACATAGCCAGCCCCCAGCGAAATAGTTTTTACAGCGACACTATCTTACAAGCTTTCCAGGCCGACCTTGAGCGTATGAGGCTTTGCCCCTCAGGTAACCTCGCTCCCTACTATCCGCTGTGATAGCCTCAAAATATTCACCCTAACAAATTCCAGCCATGCCCGAAAAGCTCAAACCCGCTCCCCTCGCCTACGAAAACCAGTCGTTCATCAACAGTCCCGACGGTCGCGTTCTTCGCATCCTGGCGGAGTATCAGGAACCGCTGGCCCGCTTTCGCCGCGAGCAAATTCAGGACACCGTCGTGTTCTTCGGCTCCGCCCGCTTTCAAGGCGGAGACGCCGCCAAAAAACATCTCACCGCGCTCGAGAAGGCCAACGCCGAAGCACAGGCAGAGCACCTCCAGCGTGCCCGCACCGCCGTCGACATGGCCCGCTATTACGAAGACGCGCGCCGCCTGGCATTCCTTCTCACCGAGTGGTCCATCCAGATCCCCGCACGCCGCCGCCGCTTCGTCGTCACCACCGGCGGAGG
>JBEKBW010000130.1:0-13328 GCA_050015215.1 Candidatus Sulfotelmatobacter sp. | reverse complement strand
TGACCCAATCTTACGCGCTTTTACAAGGACGGGGTTTCCGAGTGCCACTAAGGATAGTACCCGCTCCGCGCCCCGCCCCGTGGCATCCCCTCAACCCTTCCTGTAAAGTAATGAGTCGGGACAATCGGTTCAGCAGTGGAGGGCACCCTCTTGAAACACGGTAATCATAGCGGACATTCCGAAGGCAAAGCTCACGGCAACGCCCACGCGGGCGAGGGCATTGATCGCCGCCTGCACAATCCGATCGAGGACCGGCTGATCCCGCTCGAACCTCTCGACCTCGGCAAAATCAAGTCGATCGACGACCTGGTGCGCGCCATGTCCAAGACCGCCTTCACCGGCCGCCAGCTCGGCGAGGCCGCCGACGTGCTCGAAGCCATGGCTCGGGACGAAGAATGTTTCGTCGTCCTCACGCTCTCCGGCGCGATGACCGTCGCCAAGCAGGGTCTCATCGTCACCGACTTGATCGACCGCGGCATCGTCAACGCCGTAGTTTCCACCGGCGCGCTCATGGCGCACGGCTTGGTCGAGGCCACCGGTCGCGCGCACTTCCGCGCCAATCCCGAAGTCTCCGACGAGGAACTCTACGAGCAAGGCTACAACCGCGTCTATGACACGCTGGAGCCCGAGCAGAACCTCGACGACGTGGAAGAGGTGATGTCGGCGGTGCTCGAAGGCTGGGACCACAACGAAGTGATGTGCTCCTACAAGCTGAACCACGCCATCGGAGCGTATCTGGCCAAGCGCACCGGCGATCAGCGGGGAATTCTGAAGTCGGCGCACGAGATGGGCGTCCCAGTGTTTGTTCCTGCGTTCAGCGACTCCGAACTAGGCTTGGATACAGCCCTGAACAATCGTCTACGTGAATCGACCGGCCGCCACAAAATTCGCTTCGATCCCTTCGAAGATCTGGAGCATTTCGCCGCCACGCTATTGCGCCAAAAAAAACTCGGCATCATCACGATCGGCGGCGGCGTGCCCCGCAACTGGTCGCAGCAATTCGGACCGTTTTGCGAGCTGCGCCATCGCCGCCTCGGCGAGAATGTGCCGCTGAAGCGCTATCACTACGGCCTGCGCATCTGCCCTGAACCGGTTTACTGGGGCGGATTGTCCGGCAGTCCGTACAGCGAGGCGATCTCGTGGGGAAAGTTCGTGCCACCGTCAGAAGGCGGCAGGTTTGGAGAAGTTTTCTTAGACGCCACGGTCGGCCTGCCCATGATTGTCGCCGCGGTTTTCGAGCGGCTGGATAAGAAGGGAAGCAAGGCAGGAAAAGTCAAAAGCGCAACGGCGAAAAAGTAAACGTGGGATACGGGAAGGCACGACTTTAGTCGTGCCTATTGAACATTCCACCAATAAGGCTTTAGCCGCTGAGGTAAGCGGTGAGGTCTGCGCCTACGCGCCGACCTCAGGCGCGGAATCCCGCGTTACGAACCCCCGCCTGCCTGTTCCGACACAGCACCTTCGCTGCGCGTCTTGCGATAAAGCGGCGCCAGAATGCTCTTTTCCAGCACGCGCGACTCCGCCTCCACCCAATCCTGCAGGGCAGTGCCTTCGTCCTGCCCGCGCTGATCGTAAAGATGCTGCGCGTGCAATCGGATCTTTCTTTCAAGCAGCTCGGTCATCAGAGCTTGCTGTTCTTTTCTGCGTGTATCGTTATCCAAAACCCCACCTGCCTCCTAAATTAGTTTCTTTGTTTTCAGCTCTTCTTTGTTTTTCACTTCTATGATACGGGAGGGCCGTTAACGGAAAGTTACACTTGGCAGGGCCTGGAGATTACCAAAGTACAACCAACAGAACATTGGATGCTTTGGAGTGCCGCTCGGCACAATTAATTATGTAAAGCCTTGTCTTCATCTCGATTTGGCTGACTTAGCCGACGACAATCTCTCGCGCGGCAGGATCGCGCTGATACGCGACTGGTGGCGCTTGACCTGAAACTGCAATCCCCCTTGGGGTGGGTGGAAAGCATTGTTATGGTATAGTATTTATACCTTTTCTATGCCTCTCTGTCCGGTCAAGGGCGTATGGAGTTCGAATACGATCTGGCCAAGAGCCGTGAGAACAAGCGGAAGCATGGCATCGACTTCGAAGCAGCTAAGGCGCTTTGGGATGATCCTGCACTACTGGAGATTCCGGCACGGGCCAGCGATGAACCGAGATGGTTGCTTATCGGCAATATCACGATTGAGGGCATCGGGGAAAAACTATGGTCTGCCTTCATCACTAGACGGGGTGAGCGTGTGCGGCTTATCTCCGTAAGACGGTCCAGCCCCAAGGAGGCGGCATTGTATGAAAGCCAGGACACTTGATCGGATGTTCGACGCTGGCGAGGACATCACGGAACATCTCGACCTGAGCAAGGCAAAGCGGGTTGGCAACGATCCCAAGCGGGTGAATGTTGACTTCCCATTGTGGATGGTGAAATCCCTGGACCGGGAAGCGCAGCGGCTGGGGGTAACCCGACAGTCGCTGATCAAGTTGTGGCTCGCGGACCGACTGGAGCAGGCGACTTCCGGCGGGGGCCGCTAGCGAATCCCGCGTTAATCGAAAATCAGCACTGCCGAAGCAATCACGGTAGTCCACAACCCGCGCTTATCCCCCACTGCCGATTGCGTCACATTCGCCGTGCGCACTATCTTGTTCGATAACCGGTAAATCTGCTTCTTTTCATCCCAAGAGCGATCCGGATCGAACTCCACGTTCAAAGTAGTAGCCAGCATCTCGGCCGCCAGTTCCTCGGCGTACTCGCCCGCGGCGTCTTCGGTCTCGCCGAAGGAATGGTGCTCACTTAGATACCCGTATGTGTTTTTGTCTGCAGGAATCGCCACGCCGATCGATGACGCCAACAATCGGTGCGCTTCGTGCGTAGAGTTCTCCGCCACCACCGCGAATACCACCTCACCCGGATTGAGATACTTTACTCCTTCTTTCCGGGCCAGCATCTTGCAGTTCGGAGGAAAAATGGATGAGACGCGAACCAGGTTCTGGGCGGCAATGCCCGCGTCTCGCAGCGCCAGTTCGAACGATGTCAAACGCTCGCGGTGTTTCCCCACTCCCTTGGTGAAGAACATCCGCTTGGGAACCATGTCTTTGCCCAACTCTGTGCCTCCGGCAAAAATTTGCGATTGAGAATGCACAATTTAACACAATGGTTGGTAAAGGAAATGTGAATTTAACGAGCAGACGAAAAAAAACGGGAATCCGCGGGCGCGGATTCCCGTTTCCATGCCCGGTTCCTTATTTGGGGGGAGGGCCCCGGGCAAAACGCGACTCACTGTATCACAATGTCGGCGAAATTGCGCAAGAGACTTTCTAATTTTCGCTTTTCCGAACAGTCGCCGCACGTCGCGGAAGCAATCCTACTTCGCCGCCACCGAACTCACCGCAATCGTATCGCCGTCCAAAGTTCCGGTCACCGTAGCCATCTTGCCAGCCTGCTTGTCGAGCGCGGCCAGCGCAGCCCTGTCGGAGGTATCCAAAGTGTAAATTTTATCGCCCACAATCAGCGCGTATTTGCTGCCGTGAGCCACGCAAGCCCGCGTGCACTCCGCAGCGGGCGTATCCTCCATGTGCTTCCTGCCGCACATCGAGTCGCCCACTTCGCCGGTAAAGGTCTGCTTGCCGCCAGCCATGGCGTGTACATTGAAAAAGATTAAGGCGGAGAAAACGATCGCCGCGACTGAGGTAAACCGGAAACCACGATTCATGCAGATCCTCCCTCGAAAACGTCATTTACAAACCAATCCAAGCCACAGCTAGGATCCTAACGCTAGTCCTTAGTTTATCCTCCATTCGCCATCTCACCTTGTCATTCAGAGTCAATTCGAAAGAATATTTATACCCCCGACATGCCTCAACCGGCTTCGCTATTCCCACCCGCACGCGGCTAGCGGCCAACGCTATCGTGAGACCAGAAATCACAGCCTGTGGATTTCCTCTCCAAAAAAATACTTTTGCGCTGATACATGTGTGAGACACTGCGCGAGGCTGCAACCTCGCAGCATTCGCGTGAGTCTGATGAACCACCGCGTTCTGTCCTTCCTGGTCGTAAGCATTGCCCTTGTTGCCATTCCTGACGTGAAGGCCCAGCTAACCTGTTCGCCCGCTCCTTGCGTTACGTCGAACGTTCAAGTCAGTCCCGCGACTTCGAACACTACTGTGGCCGGAATGGTTTTAGCTGCTAGCCCTGTCAGTTCCTCGCAGGACCTGGCGATAACCGCTAACTATCTCGTGGACATGAGCTATTGCTACGGCTCCGTCGGCGATTCCAGCAAGTCCGGTGTTTTTCTCTCCACCGACCTCGGCTCACTCTGGTCAGGCGGCTGCCAACCGCCGAGCGGCGTGGATGTGGGGCCGCAGTATGATCCGATTGCGGCATACGACGAGAACGGGAATTTGTTTTCCGGGCAGTTGGGCTCTTCAGACACGGGCGAGACGGTTTTCTTGCAGGAACTCTCGACCGGCTCAACCGTATGGGGAAATTTTTTTTCCACGCTGGACTATACGGACCGGACTACCGAAGATTTTTTTGATTTCGATTTTCCTGGCATGGCGATCGATAACAATCTCGCCGATCCCTGTATTTACGTCACGGCCTGGGAATTAGGACGCAGCCTAAAAACGAAATTTACTGCGGTTTCCGCAGTTGTGGTCGGTCACTCCTGCGACAGCGGCTCCAGTTGGACAACGCAGCGCGTTTCCAGCGTCACTAATACGCCTAACACCGCATCGTATCCACGTGTTACGGTTTCGCAGACCCATACCGTTTTCGCCACGTGGGTCGAATCTGGTTACGGCAATACCGGCAATATTTACGAGTCATCTTCTACCGATTCCGGCAACACCTGGTCGTTACCAATCAGCGTATTAAGCCTTCGCATGACGCCGGAATCCACTTGCGCAAACGATCCTCAGGTTTCCAGGGTGCTTCCGCACACCTGCGTGCGGATGTTTTACTTCCCGCAACTTGCCAGCACGTACTTCGGCGCAACGGGCGCTACGCAGACTGATGCCGTTTTTCCAAGCTATAACGGCGCCAATGTTGAGATTAATTACAGCGCATCCAGCAATGGGACCGCCTGGAGTACGCCAATCACTCTGTCAAGCGTTCCTGCAGATCAGTTTGAGCCGTGCATTGCCACGAACCCTGCCGATACCGAAATGATAGGTATTGCTTGGCTCGACACAAGGAATTCACCCGCGGGTGAGCCCGATACTCTTTATGACGCTTATGGAGTTACGTCCGCCGATGGCGGGTCCACATGGTCTGCCGTCTACCGTCTTTCGTCAACGAGCGGCGGCACAAAAGTTGAAACCGAACCTAAGAGCCAATATCTCGGGGACTGGACCGGTTGTGCATGGCAAAACAATATTTTCTACTACGCATTCCCCAGCACCACGGACGGCACCAATCAAGTTGCGACCATCGTTGGGCTGAACGAATAGGCAGAAGGGATTGTTTCCGGGCCTTTCACTGCGTTGCCTTCGCTGTGTAGTGCAGATCGACATCCACGGTCTTGTCTTTCGCCATCGCCGTCACATGGCTGGCAACCTCCCAATCCATATTCGCGGGCAAAAGCTTTCGAGCCTGAGGAAGAAACTCCTTCAAATATCCCGCATCATAAACATCGCCGGGACGCAGCTTCCACGCCCCACGCAACCTCGCCGTAAGATTGTTGTCCAGCCCACGAAATTCCAGCTCACCCATGTGATACAAGTCACCTTCAGAAACCGCGAGCCGATAAGCCACAGTCCCCGCCGCATCGTCGTACTCGGCGTCCGCCTTGATGGTAGCCGTGACGTACCCGTGCGACCCGTAAAGCTTCTGCACCGCCTTCAAATCATCGGCAAGCCGTACGGTGTCCGCAACCTGCCCGGGCTTGGCATGAATCAGCGCCTGCAACTGCTCCGTAGGCATATTCCCGTTGCCACTCCAGTTCCAGCCGACAACCTTGTACTGCGCTCCCGGCGTAATGGCCAGCACAACGTCGACGTAAGTGATCTCGCTCTTCTCATCCGCCACATCGCTTGCCGCTGGCTTCACCACCTTCGGCAGCGGCGCGGCACAAGCCGCCTTGAGGTATCCGCGCTCGTGATAGACCGGCAGCACAGCTTTCTCGACAAAGGTATGAAGCAGAGCCTTGTAGTAGTCGGCTCCGTCCAGCCTTTTGGCTGCAGCCTGCAGATCGGCCAGTTCCTCACCTCCAGCTCCGGGAAACTCAATGTGCCGGACACGGATGACGATGTTGGCCACCGTGTAGTCGATCGCATCCAACTTGCCTTTCGTATCGCTGCTGCGCAAGTATTCGACGTGGCCTGGTACTCTGTTTTCGACCAGCAAAGCCTGCAGCACGTCTGACACCTGATCTGGCAACCGGCCGGACGTTGGCAGCTGTCCATCAAACAGTGGCACTCTCTCATGCAGCTTCTGCAAAAGTTCGCCGTCGGAGAACCACACAAAATCTGCGAAGTGCGCGGGCACAAACTTGTCGGCGTCTGTCACCTGAAAAGTAAGTTTGGTCCCGGCCGACGTGTAACTAAAGTTGTACGCGACGTCACCAAACGCCCCGCTCTCGCCCAATTGCCGGACCGCCTTCCGGAAGACCTCATCGTCCGCCGTTGTTCCAACCAAAAGCCCCGACGCCGCGGCGATTTCCTCCTGCGTAAACCGTTTGCTGCCGGTCACTTTTATCTCAATCACCTTCGATGCCGCCGCAGGAATTGATTTGGCGCTGCCGGTTTGGGAGGTGGCGCGAGGAATAAAAAAGCACAGCGAAAACAGCGCGACCAGCATGCGCAAGGAGGTACGCGAGAAAGCTTTCCTGGTCTGCAAAACGCAAAGCATTGCTGCCAGTATGTTACGGCAGTTGCGCAAGCTCATCCAGAGGAAGCAGCAGACTTTGCGGGATTGCGCAACAAGACCCGGCTTAGGCTGGATCAGCGCTTCAGCACTGCGTCCGTCGGTTGGTACCAGGGCACGGCTTCACAGGCCGGGGAATTTGCGTCGATCAGCGCTTCAGCGCTGCGTTACTAGCTTCGTATCAGGTCACGGCTTCAGCCGTGCCGCCAATTCGCCCAGGAAGGGAATCGCGCTTCAGCGACTGCTTGAACTCCGGCAAGTGGGTGCGATCAGCGAAATATGACTAAACCGGATGGCTGAGCGCCGCGGTCTTCCCATTTGATTTGCTGACCACTCTCTCCACCAACTTAAATGCCCGCGCCGACTCCGACACCCGGCAGCACTCGTCGTTGTTCGTTGCGTCCGTCAGGCCTTCTTCGATCGCATCCAACGCCTGGCCCGAGCGCCCCAATACAATCAGCAGATATTTCTGAGCAATCGGACGATCTGCCGGATGAATCAGCTCCCACCAGCGGCGGATCGATTCCTGCACCTCGATCTCCGACTTTTCCCCAACGACAAGGGTGTCAATCAGCCGGTAAACCTTGCTCTTGATCGCCTGATAGGAGACGGACACTTCCTGTGGCATGTGGCTCCAAGGATACTAGTATGAACAAATTAGCAATCCTCCATCCAAACCGTAGGTGCTTGACATTGCAACTCCTTGCGACTCTTTCCACCGGGAATTCATTCTATGAATGGAAGAAATCGAAATCTGGAATATGAATTCTGGAAGTAAAATTCCACAGCTTCCCGACCATCCGGTCGGTCCAGCACCACAGAATCAGTGAGGGATTCGCAACCGACCCGCTCCCGAGTTGTCATCCCGACGAGAGCGGCAGCTCTCGGAGGGACCCGCCGACCACCATGCGCCAGCACTGCGGCAGTCGGGTGCCATGCCAGCGACACTACCGCCCATGCAACGCACAAGGGTTCTGCCTCGCCCCGACTCAGGTTACAATGTCCCGCTCCCTTGGAACGCGTATTGATCCGCGCAAACCACCCGATGCGGAAGCCGAACTCGTTCAATTGAAGGTCGCTCAATGCCTATCGGAGGCCGAATGAAAAAGCTGTCCTGCATTTTTGTCTTTTTTTTGCTGCTGTGCCTGTTAAGTGCCGCTCAAACTCAACCACCAGCAAGCCCCATCCAGGGTGCCGGCAGCGAAGATCGAATGTTTTTTCCCAAAGACACGTTTTGGGGATGGGCGCAATTCGACCTCGCCCCGCCGCACAACGAAATCGATCCCAACATCTGCGCCGGCAACGCCGGCCAGTACGGCGGAGTCAATGCCCCTTGCAGCATGTTCGCCCGCTACATGCTCTCCGGCATGCTCGAAGTTCGCCCCTTCGGCCGCAGCCAGTTGCGCCGCTTCATGGTTTTCGGCGCGCCGTCATTTCTTTTCGGCAAAACGATTCCGCAAACCCTCTACACCTGGTCGCCCGATGCGATTGGCATCGAGCACTCCTGGGGCGTCGGCATCTTTATCGCGAAGGGATTCGAATTCCGCGTAACCCAGCACTTCCTGTTTGACCGCTTGGGCGCCCGAGACACGTACCTCGGTATCGCCGATCTGGGCAACAACGGCCCCTGGGGCCGCTACACAACGGTGGGGATCCACAAATCCTTCGGCACACGGCGTTGGTGACAGGGATAGCTTTCCAAGACAGGAGCTTGGAACTCATCATTCCACAAGCGCAAAGGCGCTAATATACGAAACAGATCTGGTGTCCCAGCACGTTTCTAGATCAGGTTTTGGTGACGAGTTCGGTGAAGAACGAATCCGCGATAGCCTGGCTCAGTCAGGAGTGGTCCAAGTCGGGAGTCCGCCAGGGGGACATGCTGCTGCTCCACAGCAGCACTCGCGGAACGCTGCGCAAATTGAAGAAACTGGGCTTCGCGATGGAGGTCGAGACCATTCTCGATAGCTTTCTCCATGCGGTCGGCGAAAATGGAACCCTGTTGCTTCCTCTGTTCAACTTCGATTTCTGCAGCGGAGTACTCTTTGACATAAGAACGACTCCCAGCCACATGGGCGCTCTGACGGAGGCGGGACGTCTCCGCCCCGGCGCTGTGCGCACGGGAAATCCCATCTACTCCTTCGCGGTCCTCGGGAAACGCCGTGAGATGTTTCGTGGAGTCGACAATTTCTGCGGATATGGAGCAGACTCCCCCTTCGGCATCCTGCACAGGGAAGGCGGCAGGATTGCAATCCTTGACCTTCCCGATCAAGAAAGCATGACCTTCTATCACTACGTAGAGGAGTCGCTTTCGGTGAACTACCGTTTCCACAAGCGTTTCTCAGCTCCGTATACAGCCTTCGATGGCAAAACAACCGAGCGCACCTACGGCCTTTTCGTTCGAAGGTTGGAGGAAGGCGTGGTGACCCACGTCGATCCGATGGGGGAATTACTGTGGGCAAAGGGTCTGTATTCCGGCGACCGTCCCGGCATCGGCTCGGGTCTGCGGGTTATCGATGCCGGAACGCTCTACGATGAAGTCGCAAACGTGATTGCGCAAGGCAAGGCGAAGGGAATGCTCTATGACGTTCAGCCAACTGCGGGATAACCCCTCCGCTTTCGATTCTCCCGAAGTCGGCCTGCGGATGCACGAACTTGCAGCAGAACTGTGGCCCCTGCCCCGCAGCATCACCGGGCCTGGGGCGCGAAAAACCCTTGAAATTCTGCGGCGCGAAGTTCCCCAGCTCGTCGTGAAATCCATTGCGACGGGAACCAAGTGCTTTGACTGGACCATCCCGGAGGAGTGGTCGATTACTGAAGCGTTCCTCGAGAACGAATACGGTGATCGACTCGTGGATTTCCAGAACAACAACCTGCACGTGGTGGGATATTCAGTGCCGGTAGACGAGTGGCTCGAACTGGAACAACTGCAGCAGCACCTGCATTCGCTTCCCGATCAGCCCAGCGCGATTCCCTACATCACGTCGTACTATTCGCCGCGCTGGGGATTCTGTATGACAGATGCCCAGCGCCGAACGCTGCAGCCCGGCCGCTATCGCGCCGTGATTCGCAGCGAACTCAAGCCCGGTGTCTTGAATTATGGTGAGCTGCTGCTGCCCGGAGAGAGCGATCAAGAGGTTCTCCTGTCCACCTACATCTGCCATCCGTCGATGGCCAACAACGAATTGTCCGGCCCGGTGGTCACTGCCGCTCTTACAGCATGGCTGAGTACCCGCGAAAGGCGGAAGTATACCTATCGAATTCTCTTTATTCCAGAAACCATTGGCTCGATCGCATACCTGAGCCTGAACCTGGAGCAGCTAAAGTCGAAAACGGTCGCCGGATACGTCATAACTTGCATCGGCGACGATCGATCCTATTCGTTTCTGCCTTCGCGTACGGGTAACTCGCTTGCCGATGTGGTTGCGACGCATGTGCTACATCATCTGGCGCCCGATTTCCGGAAGTTCTCTTACCTCGACCGTGGCAGCGATGAGCGCCAGTATTGCAGTCCGGGGGTCGATTTGCCCGTCGCCTCAGTCATGCGGACAAAATATGGCGAGTTCCCCGAATACCACACTTCTCTTGACGATCTGAACTTCGTTACACCTTCGGGTCTGGGCGGCGGTTTTCTCGTTTATCGCAGAATCCTCGAATGCCTTGAGAATAATTGCTACCCCAAAGTGACGGTACTGTGTGAGCCACAGCTTGGAAAGAGAGGCCTGTATCCGACCCTATCTAAAAAGAACTCCGCGATCGAGGTTCGGACCATGATGAACCTGATCGCCTATTCCGACGGCTGTTTAAGTCTGCTTCAGATTGCGGACAAGATTGGCCAACCCATGTGGGAACTGCTTCCCATTCTCGACCGTCTCGTGGACAATGATCTGATTACAAAACTAAGATGCTGTACGGGCTCCGAGACTTCTCCATAATCCAGGTCGGTTGGGTAATGGCGCAGCCCGGAAATGTTAGCGATCTCTCGTCAGTTTGGCGTCATCTCCAAGTGCCGCTTCATGCAGGTTTCGTGTACGTTCGTGGTTAAATTAACTCTCATGTGCGCTAGATCACATCTTCGTGCCCGCAATTCTTTATAATTAGCAGTTTTCACGAATTCATCCGGAGGGTGTTCGAATGGCGGTCTCGTACAACGGTGTGTCTGTCCCATCCGAAGGAAAAAATATTGCTTATGCCAATGGCAAGTACGACGTTCCCGACAATCCAATCATTCCTTTCATCGAAGGCGACGGCACCGGGCGCGACATCTGGAAAGCTTCGCTTCGAATCTTCGACGCCGCAATAGAAAAAGCCTACAAAGGGAAGCGTCGTGTCGCATGGTACGAAGTGTATGCCGGAGAAAAAGCAAAAGCGAAATTCGACAACTGGCTGCCCGACGACACCGTGGACGCCATCCGCGAATTTCGCGTAGCCATCAAAGGCCCGCTCACCACGCCAATAGGCGGCGGTTTCCGTTCGCTAAATGTAGCCCTCCGTCAGATTCTCGATCTCTACGGTTGCGTCCGCCCGGTGAAGTACTACAAAGGCGTCCCGTCCCCCGTAAAACATCCCGAGCGCATGGACGTAGTAATCTTCCGCGAGAATACCGAAGACGTATACATTGGCATCGAGTGGGAAGAGGGAACTGCCGAGTGCGCGAAGCTCATCGACTTTCTCAACAAAGACATGCTGAAAAGCGGCAAGAAACAGATCCGCCAGGATTCCGGCGTCGGCATCAAGCCCATCTCAATCTTTGGAACCAAACGCCTCGTCCGCATGGCAATCAAGCACGCCCTCGAAACCGGCCGCAAAACCGTGACGCTGGTCCACAAAGGCAACATCCAGAAATTCACCGAAGGAGCATTCCGCAAGTGGGGGTACGAACTCGCCACCGAGGAATTCCGCGACAAAGTGGTCACCGAGCGCGAAAGCTGGATACTCGATAACAAAGACAAGAATCCGAATCTCACCGTAGCGCAAAACGCCGAGCTGGTCGAACCCGGAATGGAATTTGCACCGCCAGCATTCCGCCAGTCGGTGGAGCAGGAAGTAAAAGCGGTCCTCGACAGCATCTACTCGACCCACGGTCAGGGCCAGTGGAAGAAAAAAATAATGGTCAACGACCGCATCGCCGATTCCATCTTTCAGCAGATCGTCACGCGGCCAGAAGAGTACTCGGTGCTGGCCACGCCCAATCTAAACGGTGACTACATCTCTGACGCCGCTGCCGCGCAGGTAGGCGGCCTCGGCATCGCCCCAGGAGCGAACATCGGCGATGGCTACGCCATCTTCGAAGCCACGCATGGCACGGCCCCGAAATACGCCGACAAGGACGTAATCAATCCCGGCTCGGTAATGCTCTCCGGAGTAATGATGTTTCGCTTCTTAGGATGGAACGAAGCCGCCGACCTGATCGAAGGCGGCATGGAGCGCACCATCCTGCAAAAGAAAGTAACCTACGATTTCGAGCGTCTGATGGAAGGCGCAACCAAAGTAAAAACCAGCCAGTTCGCCGATCACACGATAGAAAATATGGGCGCGCCGGTGCTGGTCTGAACAGGGACGCGTAGAAACACGTTGTCATTCCGACGCGCGAGCGAAGCGAGACAGGAGGAATCCCTGCCTCGCCCATGCCGCCAGTGGTCACAAATACAAAGCTGAAAGCTGACAGCAAATTTCCGAAAGGACTCATCATGCGCAAAAAAGTAACCATAGTAGGCTCCGGCAACGTAGGCGCAACCGCCGCCCACTGGATCGCCGCCAAAGAACTGGCAGACGTGGTCTTAATCGACATCATCGAAGGCGTCCCCCAAGGCAAAGCCCTCGACCTGCTCGAGGCCATGCCCATCGAGAAGCGCGATTCGCACATCCTGGGCACCAACGATTACAAGGACACCGCCAATTCCGACATCGTAGTCATCACCGCCGGAATCCCGCGCAAACCCGGCATGAGCCGCGACGATCTGCTCAACACCAACCACGGCATCATGAAATCGGTGGTCGGGGAAGTCATCAAACATTCGCCGAACAGCATCCTCATTATCGTCTCGAACCCGCTCGACGCCATGGCGCAGGCCGCCTACAAAATCTGCGGATTTCCCCGCGAGCGCGTAATCGGCATGGCCGGTGTTCTAGACTCCGCCCGCTTCCGCGCCTTCATCGCCGAGGAGTTGCAGGTCAGCGTAGAAAACGTAACCGCCTTCGTGCTAGGTGGACACGGCGACACCATGGTCCCGCTCCCGCGCTACTCGACGGTAGCCGGAATTCCGATCACCGAACTAATCGAAAAATCCCGCCTCGATGCGATCGTCCAGCGCACCCGCGACGGCGGCGCAGAAATCGTGAAGTACCTGAAAACCGGCTCCGCCTACTACGCCCCTTCAGCCGCCGCAACCGAAATGGTCGAAGCCATCCTGAAAGACAAAAAGAAAATCCTCCCCTGCGCCGCCTACCTGCAAGGCGAGTACGGCATCAA
>JBEKBW010000129.1:0-13379 GCA_050015215.1 Candidatus Sulfotelmatobacter sp. | reverse complement strand
GAGAAAGCAGCCAAACAGAATCGCATATACGCGCTCCATCGACCGGATTAGCCGGTAGCATACCTCGACGCGAGGCCACTTCGCAAGCATTCAGTTGACTTCCACAGGCCCAACTTGCGCGAGTAACTCATCGATTTCTATGAGTATCCGAATAAGCCTTCCAGGATCTCCTTCGGTTTGTGCTCGTCGCTTTAAGATCTGCCATCGGTCTGATATCAGTTCCACGTTCGCTCCCGTTTTCTAACCACAGGGTTAGGATTTGTCCCAAGCCTTGTCCCAAGCCTTGTCCCGACCGCAAAGGGCAGAGCACGAAACCGCACAGGGAAAGCGCTGGATGCCCTTTTCCACTCCTCTCTTCAACGACGAAGATATTTGCCCGACTGCACAGCCGTCTTTGACAATCGTCACAATTTCCGGTTCGTGTCCTGTGGATTCCGGCCAATGTTCCAGTTCGAAAACCAGGCTCTATCCGCAGAAGTCATCCGGCCTATGCGTCCTGGATTTCTTCGGCGGTCCCACGAGTCGCAGCCGGGTCGGGTACTGCCCCGCGGGCGGTCAGGGGCTGACCGGGCCAGATGGGACAACCTCTTTCGCAGCATCGTCGCAAACTGTAAATACGAAATCGATATGCGGCGCGCCGGGCTTCGCAAACTCGTCCCAGCTCTTGCTGCGCAGGCCCTCGGTGGGTAAATGAAGTCTCTCCAACTCCGCGACGGCCTCCGGGCGAAGTGCGCTTGAGGGATGGCTTCCGGCACTGTAAGCCGCAAAGTTGGGCCGTCGATTGTACTTCATGATCGCCTCGTTCATGATTGAGCGCGCCGAATTCCCAGTGCACAGGAACAAGACGTTGTAACGTTTCGGCATCGTTACCTCGCGGGCAGCAGCTTCGGCCGCACAAGCCTCCCTGCACTGCTTTGTCAGGTGTAATGCTCTGGCAGGCGACGGAATAAACCTTTCCGCCGAGAGGGCAGAATTGTATAATCGCTGCGAATGCAGCTCCAGCCGCTGAAATGATTCGTCTCCAAGGTAAACGCGTAAATGGAAAATACTAATGCGGAAGCTGAAGGCCAGCAACTGGTTCAGGAAAAGTACATCAGGCGTCCCTATACCAAACCCGCCTTCCGGTTCGAACAAGTGTTTGTGACGTCGGCGTTGACCTGCTCAAAAACCGCCACCCAACCCTCGTGCGGACTCGGCGGCGTCAGCAGCGCCTCCTAGCGCCGCTGGCGTAATGTGCGGCTTACCCAGAAGGCGCCAGCCGAAGCTCAAATCAATTCAGCCCCGACTGCGTGGCTTTGACCAATGTCACGCCGCTCTTGCTCACGTAGTAAATGCTCGAAGCTCCGGTAAGAGTGCTGTCGTTATCCACAATGATGTCACCGGTGCCGCCGGGGGCAGCTAGCGCAGTGCTGCTGGCATCAACCGTTGGAAAGCCATTGGTGATGTCCAGGCTCATCACGCAGCCGGCGTTTCCGCCTTCGATGGTGGCTACGCAATTGTTCGTCACCCCGACAAAAAGGTAGTCCTTCTGGAGTGACGCGTTGTAAAACGCCGTCAGCCATGACGAGTCTGCCGTGCCGGTCGCTAGAGCCGCCGTAGTAGCGTTGGCGCTGGAGTTCAGCACGCCGCTGCTGTCGAAGCCGATGCTATAGAGGGTGGGAAGCGTCCCGGTGGTGCCGGTTCCGGCCACGTACATGACGGGTGTCCCCGTTCCGGTGTACCAGTCGTTGTTAAAGTCCGGCTTGTAGGGACTGGTGTAGATTCCGGTTGCCGCGCCCACGGCAACCGAGACCGCGCTTGCCAAACTCGTAGGGGCTTGCACGACAATGGCATTGGTCCCGTTGGAATTGAACGTGGCGTAGACCATCTCATTGGTGCTATCTACGATTACTGGATTTTCGGCCGTATTGCCACTAGCCAGGACCGGGCCATAAAAGACCGGCGACGGTGACACGCCATTGTCCGTCACGTAATCGATACGACCGTTGCTATCCGTAAAGAAGATATTATTCGATACCGAATCGTATACGGGAGTTGACGGAACCGCAGTAATGGGGGTGCTCCAAACGATTGTCGGAGTTGCACTGCCGTTGAATACGTTGGCGATCTTATACAGGTAGCCGGAACCGGCCCCGGCTATGCTGTAAGTGGTGGCGTAGGCGACGTCGTTGGCATCGTTAGGTGTGTACACCACGAATCCGATATTGGTGGAGCTTTGGTTCGTGATTCCGCCGTCGGGCGAAAGCAGAACTCGCTGATCCACGGCGTTATTGCCTCCGGCACTCCCGGGCGCTACCGCGGCCGTGGCGCTGGTCCCGTTAGTCCCCGTGGTCCCAATGGTCAGGACGTGGAAGTAAGAACTGCCGGTCGGAAGATTCTCAATGTAGGAGATCTGGCTCCCATTCTGCGAAATGACCACGGGAGCAGGCACCTGGCCGGTGCCTGAAGCGTAGGCAAAAACCACCGTCGGCCCGTTTGTGCCGCAGAACGGCGGAAGGACGCTCCCGCCCTGAGTGCTGTAGAGATTGTTGAACCCAACGATATTGCCTTGTCCGCCGGACGCGGGATTGGTTGGAATACCGATCACCGCGAAATCGTTAGTGCAACTGGGCGCCGCGTTCACGTCAAATACATACTTGGAGGGTCCGGTCTGGCCGCCTCCGGGAGCGGCAATCAGGGGGAAGGTTCCGTTTTCGTTTAATGTAGTGCCGTAGTTGCCACCGCCAGTAGAGTCATAATACGAGTAATTGCCCGGACTATTGCCCCAAATGTTGATCTCCAGTCCGGGGCCGGTGAACAGGAGTCCGTCAAGATCAAGCGGAGGATCGATTGAGGGATAGAGGATATTGTCATAATCAAAGGATCCGAAAGGACTGACTGTTACGCCCGGACCGCCGGGATAAAGCGGGTACGTGCCGATGTCGGCGCCGCCAGTCACGGTTAAGCTGCCGGCGGTGGCAAGGAATTGACCGTTGTTAATGTCGGTTGTGTTGAGGCTGCCGTAACCGGTTTCGGGAGGAATGTCGAAGGTGAAGTCGAAGAGCGGCTCGAAAGCCGACGTCGAGGGTGCCGCCGACAAAGCCACGCTCCAATCTCTGCGGCTACCATTGCCGTGCCCCCGCCGGTATTCCGGCCACCATGCCTCGCCGTGGCGGAGATACCAATTCTGCATCCAGCGAGGATCTCTTCGGATCCGGGCCATCACGGAACTGTCTTCCGACTCCGGGTAGAGGACATGCTGATGTGTCCAGTCTGAAACGATTCCCTGCGGAACATGCCGCGCGGTCTGGCCCACGAGCGCCTGTCCACTCAACGCGAGCACAATGCCTACGACGATCCTTTTCATATTCATATACGCCTCCGGGCTGTCGTCGGAGATACACGCATCGGAACAAATTCGGCTCCGCCAGCCTGACTGTGCTGAGAGTTTTTCACCTCGCCCACTCCTGCGCCCACCATTTTGCAGGCGCGTAGTAACTTGAGACAAGGTTACTGCGGTAATTCGATCCCACGTCCGGGGCGTCCAGAATCGGCGCGCCCGGTAATAAAAACATTCGCGGGGCTTGATGTCGCGATGGATGATGCCTTCGGATCGCGCCACATCAAGCGCTCACCCCACCTTCGCCATCCATTTGACCGCCCCGAACCCACTCTCTTATAATTGCGGTTCGGTACCCGCCGAAATATCTTGCTGTTCACACAAAGGTTAACGAACCAACATGGCTAATCATTTCTCCGCGCTAAAGCGCGCCCGTCAGACAGTAAAGCGCACGGCTACCAATCGCGCCAATGCCTCCCGCCTGCGCACCGCGCTGCGCACCCTTCGCGAGACCATTGAAAAAGGCGACAAGCAAGCCGCTGAGCAAACCTACCGCGCCACAGTATCGGCCCTCGACAAAGCCATTCAGAAGGGTACGCTGCACGGGAATACCGCCTCGCGCTACAAGTCTCGCCTGGGCGTTCGCGTCAACGCGATGAAGTAGCTTTCCACCGTTACCGTCAGCAGGCTCAAAGACCTCTTTCGCAAGGCAGATACCGGGAAGGGAAACCTGGGAAAGGCACGACTTCAGTCGTGCCGTTAAGCCCTTAAAATAGGCCGCGCACTTTAGCGTCTGAGGTTCGCGTTCCGCCACCAACATGACTTTCCCGCCGCAGCCCGCTGGTCATTAACTATCCCAAAGAAATCCAAAACAAATCTAGGAATCAACTCTCGCCCAGCCCTCACCCCTTGCGGCAGTCTTCGCAGATTCCGTAAATCTGAAACGTATGCCGTGTGGTCGTATAGCTGTGCCGGCGCCCAATTTCCTTCTCCAACTGATCCACTTCGCTGGAGAAAAACTCCACTGAGCTGCCGCACTCGGTGCACACCATGTGATGGTGGCTGCGCCGGTTGTACTGGTGCTCGTAGCGTGCGACGCCGTCATGGAAGGCGACTTCGCTGGCCAGTCCACATTCCGCCAGCAGTTTGAGCGTGCGATAAACCGTGGTGTAGCCGATGCCTTCGTCTTTTTTCTGCACCAGCCTGTGCAGTTCGTCGGTGGAAAGATGATCGCGAGTTTCGAGGAACGTGCGCAGAATCGTGTCCCGCTGCGCGGTTTGCTTCAGGCCAACTTTCTTCAAATGTCGATGGAGAATGCCCTGCGCCTCGCGCACCATCTCGCGCGAAATGGAAGGCTGGTCATCGATTCGCTTCTGCAGCATGAAGCGTCAGGATAGCATCGCCGAAGTTGAAAATGAAATTCATTTTCAGAACCGCACGCGGGGTTCGTCCCGGGCACGTATGCTGACTGACGATGATGCAAGCTTGCATTTGGTACCTACAACTCCCCGCCACAATTCTTCAACCGCACACCGATTCAAGAAGCTTCCTCCTGGAACCCGCATGTTATAATTTGACATTCTCACTAGCGCTTAAGTGCGCGGAGGACCGTATCGACAAACGTTTTATCCGAATCAACGACCGCATTCGAGCCCGCGAAATTCGCGTGATTGACGATGAAGGTGGACAAATCGGCATCCTGCCCCCCTACGAAGCGCTCAAATTGGCCCGCAGCAAGAATCTGGATCTGGTCGAGATTTCTCCTACCGCTCAACCGCCCGTCTGCCGCATCATGGACTACGGGAAATTTCTCTATCAGCAGGAGAAAAAAGACCGCGAGGCCAAGAAGCACCAGAAGACGATCACCGTAAAAGAGGTCAAGTTCCGCATCAACGTAGACGACCACGATTACGAGACGAAGAAAAATCACGTGCTCCGCTTTCTCGACGAAGGAGACAAAGTAAAAGCCACCATCTTCTTCCGCGGAAGAGAAATGACGCGCACCGGCCTGGGTCGCCAGATTTTAGAGCGCCTGATCAAAGACGTCGAACCGCATAGCATCGTAGAATTCCGCCCCCGCCAGGAGGGGAACACGCTTCATGCGATCTTGGCGCCGAAGAAGTCGGCGGCGGAACGCGAGAAGGAAAAAGAGAAAGCAGCCAAGCAGAAAGCGAAGCAGGAAAGAATGCAGGAGAAAGCTGCGCAGGGCACTGCACCCGAGACCGCGCCCGAGGCCGAGGCCGAGGCCGAGATAAAGACTGAGCCCGGGACAAAAACAGAAACAAAAGAAGAGCAGCCTGTTGCCGCTGCGGCCGTCGCGGGAGACGCTCCGAATCCCACTTCGCAGGCTTCGTAATAATTCCAAACAGATAGTAGAATTGAATACTAGGTTGAGCGCCGCGCTGTGCGGCCAGTCAGCCGATTCCGAGGAACTAAATGCCGAAATTGAAATCGCACAAGGGCGCGTCCAAGCGCTTCAAGAAAACTGCCAGTGGCAAGGTGAAGCGTGGGCACTCCGGACTGCGTCACATGCTCTCATCGAAAGCCAAGAAGCGAAAACGGAAACTGGGCAAGGCCACGCTGGTAAGCGACGGCGACTTGCTCAAAGTCAAGCGGATGATTCCGTACCAGTGAAGTAGCGCCGGCGTCTCGCCGGCCAAGGGCCGCCGGGAAGGCGGCGCTGGGCGTGTGAAGAGGTCAGCGGTTGCCGTACGGCAACCATCCTTACCTCCAGCCGCCATAAATCGAAGTTAAAAAGGAGCCACAAAATGCCTCGTGTAAAACGCGGAACCAAACGCCGCGCCAAACGGAAAAAAATATTAGACCGCGCCAGCGGATACTTCCTCACCAAATCCAAACTTTATCGCGCCGCGAAAGAAGCGGTCGAACGCGGGCTCAAGTTTGCCTACTCCGGCCGCAAACAGCGGAAGCGGCAGTATCGCTCGCTATGGATTGTCCGCATCGGCGCGGCGGCCAAGCTGAATGGGATGAGCTATAACCAGTTCATTCATGGCTTGAAGGTAGCGGGGGTTGAACTGGATCGCAAGATTCTAGCGGATCTGGCGGTGAAGGACGCGGCCGCATTTGCCAGTCTGGCGACTCAGGCGAAGAGCGCGATCGGCACAGCGTAATTTCGTATCAGGGCAGATTCGGGTCAGGGCACGGCTTTCAGCCGTGCCGTTTCGATTTCTTTAATTTATAACTTGTCATTCCGAGCCGTTCGCAGGCGCGAAATGCGCGCCGAGAGTGTGCGAGGAATCCGCTGTTCGGCACGTAGCATAGAAACAGCAGAATCCTCACATCGCGGTTCGGGGCTGACAAAGTTTCAACATAAATCGCCGATAAGTAGAGTAAATGGCCTACACCGTAGCCAAACTAACGGATTACTCGCCGGCAGCTTTGGAGAAGGCTGCCGCAGAATGTATTCGTGCGTGCGACGCGCAATCTTCCTCCGTTCGCAACGATGCGGAACTAAAAGCCTTTCGCGATCGATGGATCGGGCGTAGAAACGGAGTCCTGACGCGGATCAATGATCTGTGGCTGAAGGGCGCGCCCAAGGACGCCAAGCGCGAGGTTGGAAAGCGCGTCAATGAATTGAAGGCGCGGATTCAGGAGTTGGTCGACAGTGCCCATGTTGGACGCGATGGCGCAGCGGATGCCGCTGAGCAACTCGATATTTCCCTTCCCGGCATTCGCCGTCCCATCGGCGCGGAGCATCCGATCCTCAAAACCAGCCGTGAGATGTGCGCCGTTTTTCAAAAACTGGGATACTCGATCGCCGAGGGGCCGGTGGTTGAAACCGATTACTACAACTTCGAGGCTCTGAATTTCCCTCCCAACCATCCGGCGCGCGATACGCAGGATACTTTGTTTATTGCGGGCCAGCAGTCGAAGGCGGCGCGCGAGCGATTGCTATTGCGCACGCATACCTCTCCGGTGCAGATTCGCACCATGGAGAAGATGCGCCCGCCGATTCGCATTGTGATTCCCGGCACCGTGCATCGCAACGATCCTCCCGATGCCAGCCACTCGCCGATGTTTCATCAGATTGAGGGGCTGGCGGTCGATACGAACATTACTTTCGGCGATTTGAAGGGCACGCTCGATCATGCGATGAAAGAATTTTTCGGATCGAGCGTGAAGACCAGTTTTCGTCCCTCGTTTTTTCCTTTCACAGAACCGAGCGCCGAGATGTTCGTCTCCTGCTTCATTTGCGGCGGGAGTGGAAAGCGCGGAAACGATCCCTGTCGTCCGTGCAAGCAGACGGGATGGATCGAGATTTTAGGTTGCGGCATGGTCGATCCGAATGTATTTGAGTTCGTGAAAGACAACGGCTACGACCCGAAAGAGGTTTCGGGGTTTGCCTTTGGCATGGGCGCCGACCGGATTGCCTTGCTGAAATATGGAGTGGATGATTTGCAGTTGTTCTTTTCGGGGGATGTTAGGTTTTTGGGGCAATGGGCGTGAGGGCAAACGTTGGCCGTTTGTCCCTTCGCTCGCTCAGGGCACGCCGCTCTGTCATCCTGAGCGGAGCATTGGCAAAGGCCAATGCGCAGTCGAAGGATCCCTATTACTGTAACGCGCCCTCGGGTTTATCGAGGAATTCCAACGGCAACCTTGAGGCCAACAATTCTTTCTCGCATACATGAAACTTTCTCCACAATGGATTCGCGACTTCGTCGACCTCCCCGTCGATGACCACCGGCTGGCCGAGGACCTGACTGCGGTCGGGATTGCAGTTGAAGGAATCAGCGGATCAGGCGAAGAGACGACCTTCGAGATGGAGATTGGCACGAATCGTCCCGACGCCATGAATCATTATGGTGTCGCGCGGGAAGCTGCCGCGATCTATGACGTGGGGCTGAAACCCCTAAAGATCCTGGGCCTCGGTTCTCTCGGAGCGGCTGAAGTCAAGCCCTTCCCGATCACCGTGGAGGAACCAGCGCTCTGCCCTCGCTTTTCAGCCCGTGTAATTCGCGGAACTCACATCAAACCTTCCCCGCAGCAGATTGCGCATCGCCTGCAGTTGCTGGATCAGCGGCCCATCAGCAACGCCGTCGATGCCACGAATTATGTTTTGTGGGAAATGGGCAAGCCCACCCACGTCTTCGATATGGATTTGCTTGAGGGCGGGCAGTTAATCATCCGCCGCGCTAGAGGTGGCGAGAAGTTGAAAACGCTGGACGGAGTTGAGCGCAAGCTTACTTCCGACGATCTTGTCGTGGCGGACGCCAAGCGCCCGGTTGGCCTCGCCGGAATCATGGGCGGGTTCGACACCATGATCACCGAGAAGACTCGCAACATTCTGATCGAGTCCGCGTGGTGGGATCCGGTTACGGTGCGCAAGACGTCGCGTCGCCATGCCCTCCATACGGATGCCTCACACCGCTTCGAGCGCGGTGCGGACTTTGATTCCACGGTTTTGTCTTGCGACTTGGTGGCCGCGCTGATTCTGCAATCGGGCGGCGGCGATTTAGTCGGCGACGTTCTCGATGTTGTGTCGAAGAAACTGGATCAGGCCCCGGTGGTGCTGCGGGTTTCTGAGGTGCGGCGGATTCTTGGCGGCAATCTCACCGGTGGCCACATTTTTCACATCCTGAAGAAACTCGGCTTCGTCTTGATCCCTGAGGGCCAGGCAGATGCCGAGTTTCGCGTGCAGATTCCGAGTTGGCGTCTGGACGTGGAGCGCGAGATCGACGTGATTGAAGAGATTGCGCGCATGCATGGCTACGACAAGTTCGAAAACACTTTACCGTCCTACAGCGGTGCGGTGGTCGAGCTGCCCAATGCTCGGATGGATGCGGCGTTGCGGACACGCGCCTTGGCGTTGGGCTATAACGAGGCGCTTTCGTTGACGTTTATTTCGCATGAGGATGCGGAGAAGTTTTCCTCCGCCTCCGTATTCGAGTTGGAGAATCCTCTTAGCGAAGAAGCCAGCGTCATGCGGACTTCGATGGCTCCGGGCATGCTGGACATGCTGGCTTGGAATTTGAATCGCGATAACGAGATTGTGCGGCTGTTTGAAATGAGCCGGGTCTACGAGATGCGTGATGGGGAGCGGGTTGAGCCCGAGCGCCTGTGCCTGGGCGCGACGGCTGCGGCAGTCCACAAGTCAATTCCTCTTGGAGGCGTTCTCGATGTGAGTAAGAATTCAAGTGCCGCTGAAGTGTTCCGCGCATTCAAGGGTGACGTACAGAGTTTGCTAAGCATTTTCGCCGGTGGTGAATCGAGTTTCGACCGCGATACTCCCGAGTATTTTCATCTCGGGCGATCGGCGCGGGCCCTGATCGACGGCGCTCCTGTAGTTTGGTTCGGGCAGATCGCGGATAGTGTTAAAACCAAGCGCAAGCTGCGCCAGGACGTTTTTCTAGCCGAGTTCGATTTGGATCGATTGCATGCGCTTGGGTTGCGCTCGGTTGCGTTTGCTCCGCAGGCGAAGTACCCGGCAGTCGAGCGCGATTTCTCATTCGTGTTTTCGGATGAAGTGGAGTTCGAGGCTGTGCATCGCGCTGTGATCGGTTTGGGAGTGCCCGAACTCCGCTCGTTCGTGCCTGTCGAGATTTTTCGCGGCGGATCGATTGGCGCCGGAAAATATTCGATTCTGCTGCGGGCGCGGTTGCAATCGGATGAGGCGACTTTGCGCGATGAGCAGATAGCGTTGTGGTCGGGGCAGATTGTTGCGGCGCTCCAGGGGTTGGGCGGAGTGCAGAGAGCCTAGCTCAAGCTGACATCGGCTCAAGCGTTCCCAATTGCCTGTCATGCTGAGCGGAGAAAACCCTCAGCGCAGCGAAGGGTTTTCGCAGTCGAAACATTCCTGCCCCCTGGGCGACTCTTGCCAGCAGCGCGCACGCGTCGAAAGCAGAACACGATTGCAGGGATCCTTCGACTACGCATTTGCTTTCGCTTCGCTTAGGATGACAGGCTCTGCGGTCGACCTCTTATGCTAATCTGCCACCTATGGCGGACGTAATCACTTCCGTATCGAATCCAGCAAAACAATTTGTTAGCCATAAGGTGTCGCATTTCACCGAGTCCGTAATTCGGGAGATGACGCGGCAAGCCATGCTCCATGGCGCGGTGAATCTGGCGCAGGGGTTTCCGGATTTTGCGGCGCCCGAGGAGATCAAAGCAGCGGCCCGGGCCGCGATCGATGCCGACGTGAATCAGTACGCGATCACCTGGGGCGCGAAGAGTTTGCGCAATGCAATTGCGCGCCAGATGGGCGTGTGGCAAGGAATCGAAGTCGATCCGGAAAAGAACGTCACAGTTTGCTGCGGATCGACCGAGGCGATGATCTCGACTTTGCTGGCCGTCTGCAATGCGGGCGATGAGGTGGTTATCTTCGAACCATTTTATGAAAACTACGGGCCGGATTCGGTGTTGAGTGGGGCAAAGCCGAGGTTTGTGAAGCTTCATCCGCCGATGGGCGCTGGCGAGTGGACTTTCGATGAGAAAGAATTGCGGGCCGCGTTCGATAAAAACACGAAAGCGATCATCGTAAACACGCCGAACAACCCGACAGGCAAGGTCTTCACACGGGCGGAATTAGAGTTGATCCGCGATTTGTGCGTTGAGTTCGACGTGCTGGCAATCACCGATGAGATTTACGATCACATTCTGTATGACGGCACCGAGCATATTTCGATGGCGTCGCTCGCAGGGATGCGCGAGCGGACGGTGACGATCAATGGCATGTCGAAGACCTACAGCGTCACGGGATGGCGCGTGGGATGGGCAGTTGCGCCGGAGACGATTACAAATGCAATCCGCAAGGTGCACGATTTTTTGACGGTGGGTGCGCCTGCCCCGCTGCAGGAGGCTGGAGCGGCAGCTTTGAGTTTGCCAACGAATTATTACGCGAAGCTTGCCGAAGGTTATCGCGTGCGGCGGGATCATTTGATTCCGGCGCTGGAGCAGGCGGGGTTTCGGTGTTTTCTTCCGCGGGGGGCTTATTACGTGATGACGGATATTTCGGGGTTTGGGTTCGCCGACGACGTTGCGTTTACGAAATATTTAGTGAGCGAGATTGGTGTGGCGGCGGTGCCAGGGTCGAGCTTTTATCGCGATCCGCGCGACGGGGCAAGGCAGGTGAGGTTTGCCTTTTGCAAGAAGTTGGAGACGCTCGAAGCAGCCGGAGAGAAGTTGAGGAAGCTACGCCCGCGTTAAAACAGGTTGTCGTCCTGAGCGGAGCAATGACTTCGCGAAGCGAAGTCATTGCGGAGTCGAAGAGCCTGCCCTGAGCCTGCCGAAGGGATATCTATCCCCAAGATGATTGCCGCCTACTTCGTCACTACCCCGCACGCGATCCGGTCGCCGGAGTTTCCTGACGGGTCCGTTTTGTAGTCGTCGGCTTTGGCGTGAACGATGATTGCCGTACCGCCGTTGCTGAATAGCGAGTTCGCTCCGTCGCCTAGACTCACGTCCTTGTCCTCCAGTTTGGCGTCGGCTTTTCCGTTCGCATCCACGGTGAAATTGCGCATATCGCCGTTGTGGTGGCCGTCGGGATTCTCGAAGCCGTGCTTCTTGCCGGCAGGGTTGAAGTGTCCGCCGGCGGATTTGAAGTCGGGCGGATCGCATTTCGGATTTTGATGAAAGTGGATGGCGTGCTCGCCGGGCGGCAGGTCATGAAGATGGAGTTGCAGACCGACGCCGGATTTTTCCGCCCACAGCATGATCGTGCCAACAGCTTTACCTTGCGCGTCTTTGAGTTCGACTTTGGTTTTGGCAGCGGCGGGTACTGCAGCCATTACGCTGAGCAGAGCGGCTAGGGAGAGGATTGGAGTTTTCATGCGCGGAATTATAGACCTCTGGGGCTCATACCGCTAGCGGGGTGACCGGGCTGCTACAGAAACCGCGAAGGAAACCAAGCCGCACTAAGCTCCATTCTATCGACTGACTCGTATACTTTCGTGCTTCTTCTTGGTGAACTCAGGGCGGCACTGCAGCACCAACGGGCCATTCGATTCACAGGGCGGTGGAGTATACTTCGAAAAAGTCTCAAATCTCACCAGGGATGAGTGCAATCATGGCATTGGAAGCAGTGGCAGAGCAGGTTCCGGTGGATAATTTTCAGGCGCTGGAAGAGAAGATTTATCGCACTATTGAGATGTACCGGGCGGCGCGGCAGGCGCAGGAGTCGGCGGAGCGGGACGCGCAGAGATTGCGCCAGCAGTTGGAAGAGCGCGAGGAGCAGTTGGTGGCAATGCGGCGCGAGACAGTCCAGTTGAAAAAAGAGCGCGAGGAGATTCGCGGTCGAGTCGAAAAGATGCTGGAGCAGATTGATTCGATTGCGGAGGAGCGGGCGAGCTAGGTGTCAGGGGCAGGGATTCCTCGCTTCGCTCGGAATGACAAAGTTATTCTGGTGACCTATGGCGACTGCGGTTAAGGATTCGACGTTGCGGGATGCGCAGAACGAAAGCGTGCGCGTGGAGATTTTCGATCAGGCCTACAACTTGCGCGGGTCGGATCCGGAATATATTTTGAAGCTCGCTGAGTATGTCGACGCGAAGATGCGGGCCGTCGCTCAGGCTACGAATACGATCGACACGGTGCGGCTCGCCGTGCTGGCGGCTTTGAATATTGCGGATGAGTATCATCTGCTGAAGCGGAAAGACGGCGTGGCCGACTATCAGAAGCGTGCCCACCTGCTGGCTTGCGCGTTGGATGAGGTGTTGGAAGAGCAGCGGGGAAGCGATTTGAAGTCGGCTTAGTTGCTTTGCAGGGGTTCCTTTGCCCAACCTTAGGCCCGATGGTGAACTGCGGGGGTTTTGGGGTGTCCATTTTTTCGCCGCAATCAACCTTTTCTATTTTTCATTCCCACGTTAACGGGAGATTACAAGCCCGGAACGAGTTTGGGCATTACTTTGGATGCAAGTGGTCTGCCAACTATTTGAGCCTCCCCTATTGCGAAACCGGAGGGTTTCTCCTAGCATCTGTTGTGAAAGCCGGCCTGCGGGGTTGGTGATGGCGGTAACCGATTTTTGAACCAATGCTGAATGAACGGGAGCTCGACTCGAACTAGGATCCGGTGTGCGACGCTCCGCCATGCGGAGATGCCTAA
>JBEKBW010000128.1:0-13428 GCA_050015215.1 Candidatus Sulfotelmatobacter sp. | reverse complement strand
CCCAGCTTGGAATCGAGGCGTTGCGTTTCCCCGACTCTTTGGCAACAGACTTCACCCGGGCGCGCTGCAACATGGCGTGAGAAAAATCGGCTCCCCAAATCTGTGCGCGAGCCTTTCCCGCCTGACGTTGCAGGGCAAAAGTCATGTCACCAGTCCCGCAGCACAGGTCCAGAACGCAACTATCGTCCTGCCGGAGAATATGCGCGAAAGTTCGCGCCGTGCGCCACCACCAGAAACGATCCACGTTGCAGGACAGCACATGATTCAGCAGATCGTAGCGCGGAGCGATCGAGGTAAACATCTCGCGAACAGCACGAGCTGCGGATTGCGTGTCACTCGCGCCTTCCGGAGCGGCGCCAACCACGAGTTTTGAACTGTTGGACATACGATAGGGCCGAGAGGCGGATGACCGATTGTGCCAGCTACTTCCCCCAGCCGCCGTGCGACAAACGTCGCAATTCTTCGACAGCAGTCAGCACGACCTTATCTGGAACATCAGCGGCGATTTCGACTTTGCCAATTTCGCGCGGAAGAACAAAATGGACCACGCCGTTTTGCGTTTTCTTGTCCGCCTGAAGACGTGCCAGAATTCTGCTCGCACTCACTTTCACCTCCGGCAACTTCCCCAGGCTGAGCACGGCATCGGCGATACGGCCAGCCGTAACGGTGTCCGTTCGTCCCACCGAAAGTGCGATATTGGTGGCGGCAATCATCCCCCACGCTACCGCCTCGCCATGGAGAAGGCCGCGATAGCCAGTTTCCACCTCCAACGCATGCCCGATGGTGTGGCCAAGGTTCAGCACGCGTCGCAAGCCACCCTCCTGCTCGTCGGCAGAAACAATTTCAGCTTTGAGCCTTACGCTTTGGGCGATGATTCCTTCTACCTCCGCCGGCTCCCGCTTCAGTATCTGGCTTCGCTTCTGTTCGAACCTTAAGAAAAGATCGAGATCGCCGATGATGCCGCATTTAAGCGCCTCGTATAACCCCGCGCGATAGGCGCGAGCGGAAAGCGTGCGCAGCACTTCGGGATCGATCAGCACCACGCGCGGATGATGATACGTTCCCAGCAGATTCTTCCCTGCCCCAAGGTTCACGCCAGTTTTCCCTCCGACTGATGCGTCCACTTGCGCAAGAACGGTGGTCGGAATCTGCACGAAATCGACTCCGCGCATGTAAAGCGAAGCCAGCAATCCCGTAACATCGCCGACCACGCCTCCGCCCAGCGCGATCAGAACGGCCTTACGGTCTGCGCCCATGCGAACCAATCGCTCGGCCATGGTTTCAATCGTCGCCAGCTTCTTGGAAGGCTCGCCGTCAGGAATCTGCAGAACCTGCGGCTTGAATCCTGCACCGGTTAGCGAACTCAGCAGTTTTGCGCCCCAGCGTCGGCGCACTGGTGGCACCGTAACAACAAAAATCCTGCTTGCCTGCGGCAGCAACTCGGCCAGCAAAGAACCGGCCCGAGCCAACAGTCCGTTTTCAATTCGGGCCTGATAAGGCCGCGGCGGGACGTGAATGGTGACTTGCGCCATGGCCCTTTATCATAGCGTATGGGAGATGTAAGTTTGGCGGTGTATAACTCGTTAGTGTTACCATTTTTCCCTCTATGAAAGGTCTGCCAGCCGAGACTGATTTCGTGATTATTGGCGCCGGCGTGGCCGGCCTGCGCGCCGCCATCGAATTGGCCAGCGCGGGCCCTGTGCTGGTGCTGGCTAAGAAAGAGGTCACGGATTCAAATACGCAGTATGCGCAAGGCGGTATCGCGGCTGCGCTAAGCGACGAAGACGAAGTCAGCTTGCACTTGCAGGACACCCTGGTCGCTGGCGACGGCTTGTGCTCTCCAGATGCGGTCAAAACATTGGTTGAAGAGGGACCGGAGCGCATCGAGGAGCTGATTGCGTGGGGAACCCAGTTCGACCGCAATGGCACAAAATTAGTCTTCGGACGCGAAGGCGCGCACAGCCGCAATCGCATACTTCACGCCCAGGGCGATTCCACTGGCCGGGAAATTCTACGAGCGCTCTACGCCAAGGCGCAAACGCTAAAAAATATCTCGGTGCGCGAATTCGAATTTACAACTGAGCTCGTCGCCGATGACGGCAGGATCGCCGGCGTCTCCCTAATCAGCGACAAAGGCTTGCCTGAGCACATCGCATGCTCTGCGGTGCTGCTGGCCACAGGTGGCATGGGGCAACTCTATCGCAATACGACGAACCCCGATGTTGCCACCGGCGATGGGGTCGCCATGGCGCACCGCGCCGGCGCTGAGATCAGCGACATGGAGTTCATCCAGTTTCATCCCACGGCTCTCTACGTTAAGAAGGCGCCGCGTTTCCTGCTCTCCGAAGCCCTGCGCGGCGAGGGCGCGTATCTTCGCAACATTGAACTCGACCGCTTCATGGGCAAGTACCATCCTTTGGGAGAACTGGCCCCGCGCGACGTGGTCGCGCGAGCGATCATGCATGAAATGGAAGTCAGCCATGCGAAGGATGCGTTCGTTTATCTCGACCTCACGCACCTGAAGGCCGAAAAGGTCCAGAAGCGGTTTCCGCGGATCTACGCTACATGCCTGCAATACAACGTCGACATCACCGAGGACATGATTCCGATCCGCCCAGCGGCGCATTACTCCATGGGCGGCGTGCGCACCGATCTCAACGGCAGAACAAATCTTGCGGGACTCTACGCAGCTGGCGAAGCCGCTGCCACGGGCGTCCACGGCGCGAACCGGTTGGCCAGCAATTCTTTGCTCGAGGGACTGGTATACGGTGCACGAGCGGGTAAAGCGATGCGTGAGGAATTGAAGCGCGGCCGCAAGCCTTCGAGTCCCCCAAAGAAGGCTGCTTCGCAAAACGGACCGGTCGATGCCGGAGTGGAAGAGTTAATCGGCCAAATCCAGGACATTATGTGGAAGGACGCCGGTATTGTGCGGACGCGGGCCGGGATGACGGGCGCGATTAAGGCGCTCGAGGCGTTGGCGCCGAGAGTGGCTAGCCCACACTCGCGTCGCGCATGGGAAGCAGCGAACCTTCGTCTTGCGGGACTGCTCGTGGTTCGCGCAGCCTTAGGACGGGAGGAAAGTCGTGGTGCACACTATCGAACGGACTATCCTCTCCACGACGACAAAAAGTTTCTAAAGCATTCGGTTTTCAAGGGAGAGACGCTGCGGTTCGGCGCGTGAAAAGCGCCCCCCAAGTCTGACTCTCACGGCGTGACCTCATACACCACACCTGAATCGGAGGGGCCGCCTTGCTCAGTTCCGCCGTACAGGTTCCCGGCCTGGTCGAAAATGAGCGGTCCGACGGGACCTCCGCCGTCCGAGCCTTCGCCGAATTGATAAATGATATTTTCCGTCCCGTTCGGGTTCAGGCTAAACACCAGGCCGAAGCCCGAACCGCCCGACTTGGTGGTCCCGTACAAGGTTCCGCTGCTGTTGAAAATGATGGCTTCGGGGTTAAGGCCATTGCCGCCGTTGAATTTGTGCAGAATCGATTCGTTCCAACCACCGTTCGAGCCTTGCGTTAGCCGGAATACCAAACCGCAGCCATAATTTTGACAATTGGAAATATTTCCTCCGGTGGAAGCGACTCCATAGAGATCCCCTGCAGAGTTAAATGTCAAACTCCCCGGATATCCACCATCGGCGCCGCCGCTGAAGCGGTGCAACACGGTCGCCTGCCAGCCGCCTCCGGTTCGTGTGGTGAGCTTGAAAACCCCGCCGACCCCGCCCGGATAACAGGCAGTTCCCCCCAATTGGGTGGTTCCGTAAAGACTGCCACTAGAGTCCAAAAGCAAGCCGGTGGGATAGGCACCATCCATGCAGCCCGTGAAGGTATGCAGCAGGATTTCCTTCCAATTTCCGCCCGAGGTCGGGGTCAGCGAAAAAGCGGTCCCTGCATTCGAGGCACCACCGCGGAGCGTGGTTCCGTATAGATCACCGGCTTCATCGATGATCAGCGAATAGGGTTCCATGCCGTCGATTCCTCCGCCAAATGCGTGGATGAGGATAAAACTCCAGGAGCCGTCAGAGTTTGGCGACAACTTGAAAACAGTGCCAAATTCTCCCCGGAAGTACTCTCCGCCCGTAGCACCATACAAGTTGCCGGCCGCATCGAACACTAGACTTGACTCGGGATGGCTGCCGTCCGCGCCGCCGGTGAACGTGTAAATTTCGGTGTAGGTCCAGGCGCCACCTCCGACAGGCGTTAACTTGAAAACAACGCCGCAGCCCACTCCTTCGCAGGCCGTACTGCCGCCGTAATACGCGGTGCCGTAGAGATTCCCGGCACCATCGAAAATTACTCCACTCGTCGGCGCATACCCGGTCGACGGCTGGAAGCCATGCGATGTATTCTCCGTTCCCGCGTAGGACGCGGCGGCAAGAATCAGTGTGCCGACTGTTAATATGAGAAAGTTAAATGGAAGGCTAACCCTTGCTTTCACGAGTCCCCAGTTGCGGAATCCGATGGGAAGCGGCTTTCCGCGGCGCAACGCAGCATATCACGAAAATGAGCTCAGATTAGGCTTCTCGTTTATGCTTCACCAGGGTCTGCAAACACCGACGCCGCAATCGAAACTGCCAGAACCGCGGCCACGAAAGCCAACATCGCCACAGTTGGCACCTTGAAAAAATTTGCCGTAATCATCTTCGCCCCCACCAGCACCAGAATCACCGCCAGCCCAGTGTTTAGAAAACGGAAGACTTTCATCAGTCCGGAAACCGCAAAGAATATCGAACGCAGCCCCAGAATTGCGAACACATTCGCCGCGTAGACAATGAAGGCGTTCAAAGTGATGGCGAGAACGGCGGGAATGGAATCGACGGCAAAAAGCAAGTCGGTCGTCTCGATCACGGCGAGAACTACAAGCAGGGGCGTGGCGTAGAGACCAACTTGGCCATGCCAGTTGCGAACGAAAAACTTGCCGCCCTCATAATCGTCCGTCACCGGAATCAGGCGTCGCAAGACCTTCACGATAGGGTTCTTGGAAGGATCGACTTTGTGTTGGCCCGCGAAACCGAGCCGGATCCCACTGTAGACGAGCAGCGCCCCGAGGACATAAAAAATCCAATGAAAACGCTGAAGCAGTCCGACTCCGAGAAGAATGAACATCCCCCGCATCAGCATGGCGCCGACAATTCCCCAGGTCAGAACGCGTTGTTGCTGATCTTCGGGGACGGCAAAGTAGCCGAAGATCACGAGGAAAAGAAAAAGATTGTCGACGCTGAGCGAGATTTCGAGGACGTATCCGGTAATAAATTCCAGGGCGACCTGGCGCCCTTGCCAGAAAAACATTAGCCCTGCGAAAGCTAGCGCCAAGGCAACCCACACGCCGCTGCGAGCCAGCGCCGCGCGCGTACCCATTCGTCCGCCTCGGCGGTGGACGCGGAGCTCCAGGGCCAACGCACCAAGCGCGAACAGGGTGAAGAGGATCCAAGTGTAGGGCAAGGGAAAAGTCGCCGATATCAATTCCAATCATCTCATCTGTCGCGAGGATCCTCGCAATCCCAACCGGAATCGAAGACTGAAACGATTACTTCTGCCGGCCCAGGCTGCCGCTTTCCCACGCATCCCACAGGCCAAAGGCTTTGAACATCTCCTCGCTGTGCGTATCGCGCATGGATTGCTCAATCTGCGCGCGGGTATAGCGTGGACCGATCTTCTCGGGAAGATCTGCGAGGGCGAAGGCAAACTCTGCCGCCTCGGCTACGTGCTTCTTGAGTTGCACGAAGTCCACCTTGTCGTAGGTATCAGAAACAGCATGGTAATTTTCCAGATAGTTCGCTTCTTCCTGATCGGCGACAAAGGTAGGAACGCCTTCCAGCATGAGATCGAAATGGTCTGTGCCCCACTCCATATCGCTTTTTAGTTCGGTGACACCGAACTGCTGCAGCGGCGCAATGATTTGCTTTGCACTCTCGATCACGTCCGTGCGTCCGCCCGTCGAAAAACCTGTGGTCGTTCCTGTGCCGGCATCGAAGACGATCACGCCGGCAGCGTTGTCGAGTTCGGAGCGATGTGCGCGCGAGTAGGCGCGCGAACCAAGCAGGCCTTCTTCTTCACCGGAAAATAGTATGAAGCGGATAGAGCGGCGTGGTTTCAGCCCCGAGGCCTTAATCGCTCGCAGGGCGTCGATGACGAGCGCGGCGTTACAGCCATTGTCGAGCGCTCCGGTTCCCAGTTCCCATGAGTCGAGATGCGCGCCCAGGATTACGAACTCGTCCGGCTTCTCGCTTCCTCCGATTTCCCCGATAACGTTCGCGGCTTTGATCGCACCGCCCAGCCGATTCGGAATGCTAAGGTCGGCCCAGGCGGGATGGCCCGCAGCAATCAGCCGACCGATTCGCTCACCATCTTCGCGAGCAACCAGCACCTCCGGAATACGGTCGATCTCACCCGCGAAGGAGTTCGTGTGACGGTACAGGATGTCGTGCTCACGCGTGGCGATGAAAGCAACCGCCTTAGCCTTTCCGTTCACCGCCGCGGCGATTACTGGCGGCGCTTTTGAATACTCGTCAAAGAGGTCCTGCCATGTCTTCAGAACAACGGAATGGACAAGCACGATTTTTCCGGAAATGTCGCCGGCTTTCTTGAAGTCGTCCACGCTTCCCGCGCCAACGTCGACAATCGGCACCTTCGTCGCCGGAGCGAGCGCCGGAGCCCACGCTACTGAGACACAGCGCACTCGGAACTCAACCTTATCGGCTGTTCCGGTCGCCCTCACGGTCATCTCCGTCGCCCCCTCCGCCCATGAATTTGGAATCGTGAATTCTTCCGTATGCACGCTGTCTGCGCCCGCTGCCTTGAACTTCTGCACTCCCCACTCGATCGCGCGTTGCATCGCCGGCGTGCCGGGCACGCGACCGCCGATTTCATCGGTAAGCTGGCGCAGGTTGTTCTCCATAGGGGATGCCTGCAGAGCGTTGTGAATAATGCGGTCCGCCCGATCGGGATCATCGGCAGCAGTGGTGAAGAAACTGATAGCACAAAGGAACAACGCCAGGTAAGCAGCTTTCAGGATTTTCATGTCGGCTGCATTAGAAATGAATCAGCGAGAGGAGTCAAAATCTCACTTCGGGGGCAGGGTGTCCATCTTGTCGAGAATGCTGATCGTTTCAAGAATGGTGCCGCCTACAATCTCCAGACTTTTCGGACTCAGTTTATCGACTGTATCCTGCGGTGTGTGCCAGAACACGTTGTTATAACCGTAATCGAAGTCGATGAGATCGGCGCAGGGCACTCCTCTTTGCATGAACGGAAGGTGATCGTCTGAGACCTGATTATCGCGGGCAAAGAAATGGGATTGATCGCCGAGCCGGGTTGCCGCCTGATAGACAACCTCTTCCAGCCAGGGTGTTGAATTCAGATCGCGATCGATGTTGAGATCGGCATCGCCAATCATGTCCGCCAACAGGAACGCTTTGATCTTTTTCAGTGTTCCGTCATCTTGCCATTTCTGCGCCAGGTGACGAATTCCATAAAGGCTATCGGCGTCAGACCAGTCCTTCATGGCTTCTTCTGCGTCATCCCAGACCAGCCAAACGCTGTATCCATCAAGCTTTCTGCCGCGCAGTTCATTCGCGATCTCAAGCAGGAGAGCACTCGATGACGCGCCATCGTTGGCGCCGATATAGGAAGTGTTGCGCAGCGGATAATTCGTGTCGTAGTGGCTGGCCACCACGATGATGCCATCTTTCGATCCGGGAAACTTCGCGATGATGTTCTTTACTGGGAACTTGCCTTCGACGGTGTCAGCGGTGAACACATCCTCTTCAACCGCGTCACCTTTCAGATGAGACGCGAGGTAGTCCTCGACTTTCTTATGGTTCGCGCTGCCGATAGGACGCGGACCGAAGGCGACGATCTCCTTCACATATTTCATGGCGCGACCCGAGTCGAATGCTGGCGGAGGACCGGAGTCGGGAGGTAGAGTGAGCTTCGGACTGGCACTTGCGGCCGCAGCAACAGGTTGGCTCTGAGCCTTCGCCGTATTCGTTTCTTTCTGCTGATCGCACGAAACGAAAACGATCGCCATGAACAGCGACACCACAAGAAGAGCGATTGCCTTGCGATTCATTGGACGAGTTTTGCGGAACGACGCACTTTGCACGACTACGCCGCCTGTTTCTCTTTGCGCGCGCGGCGCTGTTTGGGATGCACCAGCCATGCAATGGCAATGCTAACGATGTAGAGTCCAATCATGGGCGCGGCAAAAATGCACATATTCAGAACGTCGGGAGTCGGCGTAACGATGGCCGCGATGATGAAAATAATCAGAATTGCGTAGCGAAAATTCTTCCACATGAAACCTGCACTCACAATCCCCATCAGCGCAAGAAAAAAAATCAGAATCGGCATCTCGAAGATCAGTCCCATGCCCAGGACGATGCTGAGAAACAGCGATGTATATTCGCCGATGGTGATCATCGGTTGAAACTGGCGTCCGAAGTGGATCAAAAACCCAAGCGCCTGCGGGTAGACGACTTTGAAACCAAAATATCCCCCCGCACTGAACAGCGCGATAGTCGAAACCATGAACGGCACGACATATCGCTTCTCGTTGCGATAGAGCCCCGGCGAGATGAACATCCAAACCTGATAGAGCACGAATGGAGAAGTAAGGAACAGTCCAGCCAGCGCGGCAATTTTCAAATAGAGATTGAACGGCTCTACCGGGTTCAGGTAGACGAGCTTATCTGACATGCCATTGTCGTGCAGGGCCTTCATGATCGGGCGCTGCATAACGTCGTAGATTTTTTCTACTTTCCACCAGCAGGCGAAAAAACCGACGGCGACGGCGGCGATGGAATAAACAAGGCGAGTGCGGAGTTCCTCCAGGTGGTCGAGGAAGCCCATGGTGGGCATGCCTTCGCGCTTTTGCTCGTCGGAGGCATCCGCTGCGGTTTCAGGCATGTGAATCCTGCGCGGCGGGCGCTACTTCGAGATCGGCACTCCCTGCGGCAGACGCTTGGGATGGCGCCGATGCAATTTCCTTCGCGGAATTTTCGCCGAGCGCATTTCGATTTTCAGTCGCATGTCCATCGGCAGGTGCCGCGGCAGGCAAAACCGGATCGGCAACCGGAGCCGCCAAGGTTGCGCCGGATGCGTGCGGAGCAACTTCGCTTGCTGCAGGATTAAGACTCAAGCTAGCAACCGCGCCGGTCGGAGGCGTGATCGGAGGAAGAATGGCCTGCTTCTTTTCCACCTCAAGATGCGCGATTTCGGTCTCGATCTGCGATCTGAATTCGTTCGACGCGCGCCGCAGTTCCGCCAACAGTTTGCCTGCTTGCCGAGCGATCTCCGGCAACTTTTTTGGCCCAAACACAACCAGTGCCAGCAAAAAGAGGAAGATCGTCTCGCCGAAACTCATGAGTTCATCATAATGCGGGGCGGGAGGGGCGGCAATGGCGAGACCAGGATTTTACGATGTAAAAGCCCGTTTTGCTTGGCCGGGCCCAACGCCTACGGTGCAGGTTTAAGCACAACAGTATTCCGCTCATCAGTCGCAATGATGCGATAAAACTTCTTCAGATCGTCAGCTCTATCAACGGGCACGCTCAATTCCTTCACCTCAAAGGTGCGAGTGTAGTCGACTACATTGCCGGTTACGACCGTTTTTGAGTGGTAGCTGGCAAAGCCATAATCCGCATCGACTGGCGGCGGAATGTCGTCGACCACATAGCCGGCGGGAATGGTGATTTCGAACTTGTCGGTATCGCGCGTGGGTTCTTCGAACTCGACGGGAAAGCGTCGTGGTTCCTTTGTTTCCAGAAAACCATCCGATTTGTTTCCGATCACTCGAGGCCTAACCAAGAGCAGGTCGCCTGCGTTCTTGGCGAAATTGGGCGATTCGAAGGAATAATTGAAGCCGAAGAACTGGCTGGTTTGCTGAAGATTGACAACGCTGGCACGGGTGATATGGAAGCTGGCCAGCGAATTCCCCAGGAGCTCTTCGATGGGTTTGATCCGGTCTGTATCTTTGGTGACGGTGCGCAAGCGCCAGCGCTCGGAAGCAGCGCGCTCACCGAGCCTCACCTCTTTAACCTCGCCCTTCAAAGTTCCCGTCGCATCCAGCATGAGCGTGGCCGTGCGCTGGATGCTGTTCATATTCGGAGGCTGTTGCGGCAGTTCGACCAATTCGCCGCCGTCGGGTGTCACCAGTAGGCCGTAATTCGCCTGCAAGTAGCCGGGAAGTTGGCCGAAGGGGATCATCTCGTTCGTCGGATCAAAGAAGAGGATCCTGCCCAGTTTCGGATGATGGAGGACAGCAACTAGAGATTCGTCGTCTACGCCATCGGGTAGCCGGATGGCGGTAATTGCGTGGTTGAAGCCGTTATGGGCGGGCATCTGATTGGTTACGGAGCCGCGCTTGTCGTTGATCAGAACGTGGTAGGACTCAACGCCAATCTCGCGCAACATAGAGCGTACGAGGGTCGCCTTGTCCTTGCAGTCTCCGTAGCGGTGAGAGAAAACGTCGGCGGCTGAATGGGGCTGTAACCCGCCAATGCCCAGTTCGATCGCTACATAACGAACATCGTGCTGGGCGAATTCGCCAATCGCTCGCATTTTCTGCAGGGTGGTCTTGGACGCTGTCAGGGCCGCGACCTCCTCCTTGATGGCAGGAGAGGCTTCAGTCCGCTCGCCAACCAGATCCAGATACCACTTGCCCATCGCACGCCAATTTGCACTGATGCTCGATGCAGGAGCTTCGGACGAAAAAAAAGACACAATCATCTGCCCCTGCACTCCCCCCATCGAGGGCATGAGCGGTTCCGCCCTGATTCCACTTATGTTGCTCACTGTCCACAGCCATGAGTTGGCACCCGCCGCGGTTGGCTGAGCCTCGGGGTGGTTCAGCCAGGAGGCTTTGAATTCCCATCCCGCGGGGAGGGTCAGCGAGTAGCGGCTTTCGCGGACCGGGTCGTTCTCCTGAAAGTGCCAGGTATACTGCAAGAAGAACGGATGTTCCTCAACCTCGTATTCATATCCGACAATATTTCCAACGTCTGCTGCGGGAATTCTTAGAACCTTGAACTTCGTATCGGAAATCAATTCACCGCCCTCCATGCCTGGCGACATCTCGACCCCGTCCTTATCCTTGACTTCGTAATCTTTGCCCTGCGCGGGAATGCACCACCCGTGCAGACTCTTCACCTTCCTTTCGGGGTTAAAGTGGACAAAAGCGATGCCGCGCTCGCGCCCCTTCGGCCGCAAAATCTTATAGGCTTCGCGAACCTGGATTCGCATCTTGTCGGCCGACAGCACGGTCACATTCGTTTCGGAATAAAGCAGCACGGCATCGGTCTTCTCGTCGTAGGGGGGCAGTGGAGCGTTTACCAGCGCGTGCATCCACGCGGGAGCATCGCCGCCAGCCAGCGCCCTAGGAGTGTAGGCCAGGAAGCCGACGATCACGAAAATTACGATCGGAACTCTCACCCGGCTAATTGCTGGCGCCGAGTCTTCCCGGCTGTAGAACAATCTGCTCTTCATCTCCAGTCCTCACCACTTGAAAGAAACTGCGTAATGCGGAGTAGTACTTCGTTTCCAAAATGAGGAAGTCCACGGTCAGTTTGCGGGTCAGGCGCAAACTGTCTTTGCCGTTCTCTGCTGCAATGCTGTAGGTGACGATGTGCCCATCCTTCGTTTGCGCAGGAGGTACACTGCTCACTTGCCATCCAGCGGGCAGAGTAACGGTGATGTCGTCGTCCTTCTGGTACGGGTATTCGAAGTAGATGGGATGAACCCGCGCAGCGTGTTCGAAAATATGCTTCTCCACCGCCGTGAACACTCCTGCCGGAAAAATAACGCGTTTGCCGGCATTCGATGCCCAGCCTGGGATCTTAACTTCGTATTCCGCGATCAACGGTGTTTCTGTCCCGCTCCAGTCGGGCTGATTTGTTAGTTCAACGTCGATGGCCGCGGGAACCTGGTTTTTCACCCGATCTTCAAGAAATTTCTTCCGCTCCACGTCGTCCGCATGCCGCTCTTCCAGGCGTTGATACATCGCCTCTAGGCCGGAGTAGGTAACCATGAGCTTGCCATCCAGGTCTCCCGTTTCCGAGAGCGTGAACAGCGCCTTGCGGTCAATGCGGGAGGCCGAGGCCGCTGGAAGCGGAGTCTGAATCCAGGCGCCACCATCTTTGTCCAACTTCAGGCCAGCTACCCCCGTTTCCGACCACGTCAGCATTCCAAATGGGGTGAATTCTGCGCCCGGGTCGAAGTAAAGCTCTTTCCCATTCAGCTTTACCAGCACCACATTCGCATCCAGTTTGTCGGCCCGCAGCATCTTGGGATTGAAGAAATACTGGCTGCGATCAGAAACCCAACACCCATAAGCTTCGAATCCGGCGGCGCGCGCGAGTCCGAGAAAGAGCCAGGTTAGCTGCACGCCATCGCCGTAACCACGCTTCCACAGTTCTTCAACATTCTCGATCGGCTTTTCGTTCGCGCGCTTTTGTTCCTGTTCGGTTTTTGTCAACTCGTAAGACTTGTTTCGTATCTGCTGTACGCGGGCGTAAATCTTGCGCAGTTTTACCTCGGGAGGATCGCTGGCAGAAACAATCTGGGAAACGGCATCCTCCATGGCTTTGCGCTTGCCGACAAAGCTTTCCAATTGACCATTTCGCTTCTTTCCAACCTGCTTCCAGAACTTGTCCGGATCACGGTCCAGCAAATCTTCCTCGTAGATAAAGTCCACACGCGCCTTCAGTTCATTCGGGGGGGGCATGAAATCTTCCTCATGGAAGGCACCGATATTGTTGACCTGCATGCGAACCACGCCGTCCGGCCCTTGCTTGGGCTGAGTTTCCGCGGGCAAGCCTTGCCAACTCCAGCGCAAGGTAACCGGCATGTAGCTGCTTTTGTACGGTTTCAGGGAAAAACTGGCGCTCTTGGTAAACAGCTCGTCGCTCACGATCCAATGCGAGTCGAAGATGTAATGCTCGCTGAGGTCATCCGTGTAGAGGTATTCGATGACGGAGCCAGCTTCGACATCAGGAAGAGTAAACGCTTTAACCATGTACCTCGCCCCTCTTCCCTTGATCTCAGCTTTCTCGAACACCTTCCCTTCAAAGTTCACAATGGAACCATCGGGCTTAATAGTTCGTGCCTTAATGTTAACCACATCTTCGTTGTCTTTCGAAAAAGGGAGTTCCACGTTAGCGAACTTACGCCCTTCTTCGGTAAGAATTTTTATTCGCACGTAATGGTCCTCGTGAGACGTCCGGCCGTTGTCGTCACGATCGACCTGGCGATAGAGGATGATGGCTGGAGCCCCTGGAGCGAGGGGATCGCTCGTCATCTTGAGTTCAGCTGGATTAGGAGGCTGAAAGCCCGCGTGGACTGTAACAGGGCGATACAGGCCGATGGCCAGAATCAGGGATGCAGCAGAAAAGAGGCACAAAACCACTCGACGAAGTAGCACGGTTAA
>JBEKBW010000127.1:0-13582 GCA_050015215.1 Candidatus Sulfotelmatobacter sp. | reverse complement strand
GGCTTGACCATAAAATTTACTCGGTGCAGAAAACAGTTGTCAGTTCTCAGTTGCCAGTTCTTAGTTAGAACCTGAACTGGAATTCGCAATGCTGTTGAAGTCGTTAGAAACTGAATGACTGAGAAGCAAGACTGATGACTGTGCGCCGACGAATTGAATGTCTTGTCGATTTTGCAAGTACAAACCAATCTATTCAGTTGTGAGGTTTCGTCCTCACGATCTTTGAAAGCTTGCTCTCAGCTGTCAGCTTTCAGCTCCCAGTTTTTCTGGGGCGCGAAAGGGATAACTGGGATTCACCAAGTTTGCTGTCCATCAGCGCGAAACGTCATTCACGGCAAGAAGCCGAGAGCCGACGGCTGATAGCTGACAGCTACGAGTTGTCGGTGATCTTACCGCGGGGGATCCACCCGTTCCCATCCCGAACACGGAAGTTAAGCCCCGCTGGGCCGATGGTACTGCACGCGCCAAGTGTGTGGGAGCGTAGGTCATTGCCGGCATAAATAAAGGCCAGTCTGAGAAATCAGATTGGCCTTTTCCTTTTTGGGTACTTCGCCGCAAGGAGGGGGGCACCCATTGTGGGCATCTGTATCTTAATCGGTATCTTCATCCCCGGATTTCAGGCGGCTTTTGAGATGCCGGTTTGTAGGGTGACTGGGGGATCAAAGTTGTAGGTTACTTTGGCTAGTTGGGTAGCGGTTTGGATCAGGGCGTTCCACGCGGACAGCGAGGCGTTGCATTCGCTGATTGCCTGATCGATTTGGCTGGGTGAGAGATTAGTGGTAATTGCGGTCAGGTTTTTCAGCGACGAAGAGATGTCGTCCATGGGCTGCAGCCACATATTTTCTACTGTGGAGGCAGCCTGCTGGGCTTGATCGTTGGTTTGGACTAGTTGCTGGAAGCTGGTGGCTACCGATTGCAGAATCGCTACCTGCGAGTTAATCGAGCTGATCTCCAGTTCGATATTGTGGATGTCGGCCTGCTGCTGAGTGATGTCGTTTTCGGTTTTCAGCTTGTCGCCGAAGCCGGCTAGAAGTCCGATTGCGGCCATTCCTAGAAGACCATCGACTACGGGGCCGCCGAGCCATCCTACGGTTGCGGCTACCACTACCAGGAAGATGGCGAGATCGGCTTTGCCGAGGTTTTCGAGTTCGGCGACGCGATTTTTTGCGGCGATCAGGTTCTGCAGGTTCTGGATGGCATCGTTCAACTGGGCGACGGAATCCTGATCGGCCTTGGAGGCTGTCAGGGCGTTCTTGGCCAGGGTCGATAGGGCGCCGGCGTCGGGGACCAGATTTCCGGCAAAGGTCGTAATGTTCTCCTCCATCCCTTCGACGGTGGTCTGGACTTGCTGAATGTTTTGGCCGAGAGATCCGGCGGTTGAGGTGATGGTTTGCACGAGCTGCCTGTTGCCGGGATCGGCCTTGAGCGCGGTGAGGCTGGTGGAAAGAATGGTGAACGTGGATTGGATGGCGGCGTCAAAACTCACGACTGAGACGGGAACGCCTTGCAGGACGGGCAGAATGCCGCCTTGCCAGTTGCGGACGTGCGACTGGGCGAGGGCCAGTTTGTAGGCGAAGTCGGCGTACCAGGATGGGGTTTGTGCGATGGTGGGCAGTTGAGTTTTGGCCAGCGCGGCGGAATAAGCCGAGACCGTGGCGATGGAGTTGATGTAGTCGAGAAGGTTTTGCTGAGAAACATCAGCTGAGGTGCGGATCATAGATTTTCCTCCTGAGGCAAAGTCGCAATCGAGGCAAGCGCGGGGATTTTTGAAGCGAACCCGGGGCTGGATTGGCCCCGGGCTCGGCAGTGCTCAGGCCGCAGCCAACTTCTGTGGACTCTGGATGGGCGTCACCGTGGCGCCGTTCGGCTGAACCGGCTGAGAGCCGAAGGTGTGCCAGTTGCCATTCTGATCCTGGAAGTTGTAGTTGATGTTGGCGAGAGCTTTCGCAAAGGTCACTACCGCCTGCCAGGCGGTGTTGGCGTTTTGCAGATCGGTCTGCGCTTGGGCGTACTGCGCGGAAGTGACGTCATTGTTCACGTCGGTGAGGTCGGTGATTACGGCGGAGAGATCGGTGTCGAGATTCTGCCACATCTGGACGACCGTCGTCATCGCGTTTTGCGCCGACTGGTTGGCGGTGACCAGCCACTGGAATTGTTTGTTGACGCCAGTCAGTTGAATGATGTCCTGCTTCAGGCCGGTGATCTGCTTCTGCTCGCTGCTGATTTCATCCTGCGCCGCCTGAATCTCCTTGGTGAGAATGATCGTGCCGGCAATCGATCCGGCCAGGCCGGCGACGCCGATCACGATGATCCCGATGCCGATGCCCTGTGCGCCGGGAATAAAACAGACGACAGCGCCGATGAGACCGACGAAGATGCTCAGTCCGATGCCGATTTCAGAAAGCGTCAGCCACTTCTGCATGGTGTTGATGCGGGCATTCAGATTGTCGATATCGGTATTTAAATTGTTGATCTTGGTCTGGTCGGCTCCGGCGTCGGCCAAAGCCTGGGCGGCGATCTTGCTCAAGTTGGTGGCGTCGGCGGTGATTTGCGTGCTGAAGGTGTTGATATCGCCGAGCAGGCCTTGTGCCGTCGTCAACTGGCCCTGCACCAGCGTTCGCATTGTGCCCAGGGCTTGCGCCAGCCCTTGCTTCGCTTGGGAATTATTGGGATCGTTGATCAGGATCTGCAGATAGCCGCCAACTTCGGTTTCATCCAGGCTGAATAGATTATCGGCCTGAATAATGTTGGTTGGCAGGGCAAGGACGATGGGAAAGATGCTGTTGACCCAATTGAGGCAGTGCGCCTTGGCGGGGGAGAATTCGGTGAAGAACTGGCCGTAGTCGGAGGGGGGATCGTTCAAAACCGGAAGGCTGGTTTGGGTGATGGCGTAGGCATACATGTTCACCTGCGCTACGGAATTCTGGTAATCGACCAATTGCTGCTGCGTAGGTTGCACAGAAAGCACGAGCTTGTTGGTTCTCATGGTGCGAAGTTTGGTCATAGATTCTCCTTCTCCTTAGGTAGTCGTCTGTGAGCCCTGAAATCCAGGTGTTCCGCAACTAGGTGTTCCGCAACGCCTCGCGCGTGACTCAGGCGGCTTTCGCCATGACAGTGCCGATTTGCGAGACGGTGTTGGTGGCAAACTTGAGTATTTGGTTCCATCCGTTCTGAGCCGCGGCCAGATCCAGTTGCAGAACATTGACCGGGGCAGTTACTGTTGCCTGCAGCGTGCTTAGGGTCGTCTGGGTGGAAGACGCGGAGCTCGCCCAATAATTTGCGAGGTATTGCAGCCCCTGGAGCGCGGGCGACGTTTGGCCCGCGGCACTTTGGAGTACAGGGGCAAGATGCTGGATTGCGTTGAGTTGTTGATACAGACTTTGAATCTGCTGCTGGCAACTGGCTATCGCGCCGCGATCGGGGCAGGTAGCGCTCTCGAGGCTGTGGAGGCGGCCGTAGAGAGCATTGAGTTCTGCGGCCATGGCCTGGGTATCCATATTCAAACGGTGCAAGGCTATCTGCTGATTTGTGACGTCCTGCTGAATGGCGGCGGCGAAGCCCTGCAGGTTCTTCACCAGGGTATTGATCTGACCAAGAAGACCGGACACAGTGGTAGCCAGAGATTGCGCGCTGTTGCTGATGGCGGTGTGCAGAGCAGTATTGTTAGGGTCGGACTGAAGTTGTTGCGCCGCGGAAACCAAAGTGGCCAAGGCAGGCGTGATCTGTTGACCATCATCGATGATTTGCTGAGGAAGTTGCAGGGACGCAGGATAGAAGTTGTTGACCCACTGAAGGGCGTCGGACTTAGTCTTTAGAAATGGGGCAGTTACAGTGCCGTAGTCGGAGTATCCGTTACTCGGCGGCAGCGAAAGAGATCCAATCTGTTTCGCAAATGACCACACGTACTGTACATTTTGCGAGTAAGCCTGGTCGGCAGAGGCAGAGGCAAGATCGGCAGCAAGCATGATGGCTCCTAAAGTTAGAAGCTGACCAATGGCAGCTTGGGTTATCCATGCCGCAAAGAATCAAGCTGGCCAGTTAGAGAGCCAACTCAGATCTGCGGAAGAAAGTACCTTTAGGGAATTACGTTGGACCGGGCCGATTCCTTGTATGACCTTACTGCGCCTCCACGAGCGTGAAGGTGTAAGCGGTCAATCAAGGAATTGAAACATTATGTACCTGCAAAAAGGAAAGTCAAGGTTAATGTGGTGGCGGGAGCTCTAATTTACCGAAATGGAACAGAGAGGGAATGTTGTGGCTCTTGGGGCTTCACTTAGTCGCGGCAAGGATGGCCCCCCGCAGTTCCTCGTGGGTAGAGATTCCTCCTGTCCCGCCGCGCTCGCGCCTCGGAATGACAGGGTTGGTGCTGGGGACTCAAGCTTCGCCGCGATCAATGCGCAATATTCTTGTAAACGACTCCACTTTTCATTACAAAGCGGACGCGGCGGACGGCGGTAATGTCGTTGAGTGGGTTGCCGTAGAGCGCGATGATGTCGGCTTGCATGCCGGGAAGGATCGAGCCGATCTGGTTGGCCATGCCGAGGGCTTCCGCTGCCAAGGAATTGGCCGACACCATCGCAGCCATCGGCGGCACTCCTGCGTCGCGGACGCGATGGATAAAGTCCTCGGCGTTGCGTCCGTGCATGCCTGCTACCGCGTCGGTGCCGTAGACAATTTTCAAGCCAGGGACGTGCATTGCTCTTTCGATGAATTCCTGGTGGGCTGGGATGAGGTTCTTCATCGCAGCGAAGCCTTCTTCCGTGTAATAAGGTGGCGCGAGAAACTTATCTTTGTATCGGAGGTAATTTTCTAAGAGCAATCCGGCTTGTGGGTCGAGGTAGGTTCCTCGTCGCGCCATTAGCTTGACGTCGTCGTCGGAGGCTCCCAGGCCGTGCTCGATCTCGGTGCATCCGGCTAGAGTGGCGGCTCGAACGGCGTCTCGGTAGGCATGGACGAGCGTTCGCAGGCCTTGCTTCATGGCCTCGTCGCAGGCTGCGTTCAGTTGCTCCTGCGACATGGTCATGGCGCCGCGAGTCATGCCTCCGGAGGCGTAGATTTTGATGAGATCGGCGCCTGCCTCTTTTTGTTTTCGCACGAAGGCGCGGATTTCATCGGGGCTGCCGGTTTGGGCGCCGCGGCCCATCAACGGCTCGGCCGAGGTTAGGATGCGAGGGCCCGGCAGTGTGCCCTTCGTTATCGCGTCGCGCAGGGGAATGTCAGCGGGCGAGCCCACGCTTTGGATGGTGGTGAAGCCGGCCATCAAAGTCAGCCACGCGTTGGATGCCGCGGCATAGGCGGGCTCTGGAGTCGCGGCTGCCTGGCCGGCATTTTTTCCGTCCGGGCCGAAGCTCCAGGTGATGTGAACGTGGGAGTCGATCCATCCGGGCAGCACGGTCAGGCCGTGGAGGTCGTAGTCGACGGGAGCGGCTTTCGGATCGATGGCTACGATCCTGGAGCTCTCGATCACGATGCGAGTGTCGTGTAGCACACCGCCCTGGCCGTCCAGTATGGTGCTGGCTGCAATTATGATGCGAGCGGTCTGTCTGGGCATTTGTGATTGATTTCGTCCGGCTGGCGAGCCGATGCCGAGAGTGCCGATGATGCCTAGAAGGATTGCCGACGATCCCATGGGAACCTCGCGCGTGGACGGTTCATTGTATGCGCGAGGGGTGGTGAGGGCGGGAAAATCTGCAGGGTGAAGTGCGGCAGCTCTTTTGCGGTGGACACCTACTCCACCGGCGGCACCTTAATCTTATTAGCCCGGCAATCCTTCAGATTCCGGCAAGTCACCGGCTGCAGATCCTTACCCATACACACCGACACCGCAGTCAAATAATTATTCCCGCAACTAACAGTCATGTCGTCCGCAGTGATCTGCGAATTAGCCTGCACAAATGCATCCTTCACCTCGCCAGGCGTCAGCATAAAACTCTGCGCCGGCGCAGAAAACTTAGCCGGCAAATGTACCGACTCAAACGCCTTCCTCACTAAGGCAAAATAACCGTCCGCATCCAGCCCGCTGCAAGTTCCATGTTTGGTCCACTCGTGCGCCACCAGGCTAGGATCGGGCATGATGTCGGTAATCCTCGAAGGATCGGCCAATCCCGCCGCAGTCGAACAATCCTGCGGCCACCCGCCGCTAGTAAACTGCGGCCACAACCCATGCACCACAAACCCAAAATGATGCCCCGAGCATTCCGGACTGTCGTTATGCGAATGGCAAAACTCCGGCGCCCAAGAGAGGGTAAGCAGGTAATAGTCAAACTGACCGGGCGTACCGCTCTGCCCCTGATCGCCGCGATGATGACGTGAAGACTGCGCCCAAACCTGCCCAACGAGACCAACGGCCAACGTAACGATCAACAACACGCGAGCTTTCATAACCACCTCCACCGCGAACATTGTATATAAGGAAAGTGATCCGAAAGCCCAAGACGTTTCATGACCCCTGAAATCCAATGTGGGCGATATCTGCCCACGGCTGTATCTCGCGCGAAGGCGGACTAACACTTGGGCAAGCGCAGTGCCGAAGCCAAGCGTGGACTCCAGCCGCAAAGCGGCATTAGATTGCAGCCCACGGCGCAAGCCGTGGGTGCCAACATACGGAAGAAAAAAGCTCCGAAGGAGCGAAAGAAAATACCGCGAAAAGAAGCGTGCGTGCTACCGCTTCAGACACTACGAACAAGCGGCCAGTTTCGGCGAAGGTCGGTCATCCCCACCTAATCGGTCACCTCAACGAACCTTATTGGTCTCCTCACCCTTGCCACTCTCCACCGGCTTCTCCTCTTCCCTCATCGAAGCCTTGAACCCGCGAATCCCATCTCCCAAGCCTTTTCCCAACTCCGGCAATTTCTTCGGACCGAAAATCAGCAAAACGATTCCGGCAATAATCAGCAAGTGCATCGGTTGAAACAAACCTTCAAGCATAAAAGTCTCCTGAATTCGTGCAGCCACTAGGATGCAGTAAGTGAACTGGCGGCGCCCGCAAAGCACACCGCCAGCCCAGTTTTACGATTGGCAAATAATGGTTCCGTTCATGCCGTCGGGGAAGAACCCACCAGAGCAATTGCCTCCGGCGTAAACAATATTGAGAACCTGCGCGGTGGTGCGCGGGATGCTCAAAGCGTTCTTGTCGACATCGAAGGGCGTGCTCGAGGTGGGAGGGACATCAAGCGAATCTACCGCGGGGCTCTTCGTGCCGGTATTCACGCAAGCCGCACGAATGGATCCGGAATGTTGCGCCTCAGTAGCCAGGATGGCCCCCGCGGCCGCCAGATAGGTTTTGCTGACGATAAGCGGTGCAGCCCCGAGATAGGCGCTCACGCCCACATCCTCGAACTGCCGGGCCAACTCTAGCCAACTGCTGACGCTGGAAAATCCGTAGCCCAGAGCTGCCAGATTAATCGTCGGCTTCTTCACCGCCGCTGAGCCAAGAGTGGAACGGAGATACTGCACGTGTGAGATTTCATTTTCGCGCAGACCGGTCGCCAGATAAGCCCATGGAGAGGAGCCGAAATCCGGCACCATGTTTCCACCCGTGGTGGGACCAGTAGTCTCAGCCGCGGTGAGCACGCCCAACTCCACCAACGTGGCGCCGTAGGTGGCCATGGCGTAGAACTCAGCTTCAAGATATTCTAGGTTAAGGGCAAAATTAAGGATGCCCGTGTCCGTAACCGACGATGGCGACTGGGCGTAAGCCTTGGTGATCAAGCTCCCGCCTACCATGCCGGCGGCGGCCACTCCCAGACTGGTTACGCCGACTTGTTTCATAAATTTCCGTCGGTCCGATGCGCTGCTGACAATCCGCTCGAGTACTTCCTTCTTCATTTAAAGGCTCCTTCGATTTTTTCACACTGAGGCATAGCCCCAGGAGCTGAGGTTTGGCATGGCGCGAATTGAGCGGGAATTCGCAGGCAGGGCGAAGACGAAGCGGAGCGCGGGTGCGCGAATCAATGATCCGATTAAGTGGGCGTGCACCTCGTGGCAGTCATTGACGGCCTTCTATGAGTAAGTACGTGCCAGGCCCGAAATTGGATTGCAGAGGGAACTTTTGTAACTTGGGTCCCGATTGCGCCTCGGAGCCGGCGTCATTCTGAAGGCCCGCGTTTTCACCGGCGGGCCGAGGAATCTCCTGTGCATCCGCAATCGCGTGGATTGGGCGTGGCTACGGAAAGCCCGTCCGCCATATTCAATTGACACTGTAAACCATACAATTTACACTTGTGGAGCGATTGAGAGCCCCCGCCATAAGGGGCTTGAAGAACTCTGCCTCACGGGGAAGACCCGGCGGATCGGCAGCCACGTTATCAGGAAATGCGCGCGCATCCTGCAACTGCTGGAACTGGCCGGCAAACCAGAAGACTTGAACATTGCGGGGTTTCGTTTCCACGGCCTGCACGGCGACCCGAAACGCTGGTCGGTGCGCGTGACCGGGAATTACCGGATCACGTTCGGCTGGTCTGGCGGCAAAGCACAGGAGGTCGATTTTGAGGACTATCACTAAGAACGGAGCTACGACGAACGGGGCCGCGAAACGGAACGGCTTGCCGCCCATTCATCCGGGCGAGATTCTCCGCGAGGACGTGCTCCCGTCGGCTGGCCTGTCGGTCACGGCGGCGGCCAAGTCCCTGGGCGTGTCGCGGCAGATGCTGCACGGCATTCTCGCCGGGCGAAAACCGCTCTCGGCGGTGATGTGCCTGAAGATCGCGCGCCTGTTCGGCGGCTCGCCCGAACTGTGGGTGCGCCTGCAGGCCACCTACGACCTGAAGAAGTCCGAGCAGAATAAGAAGATCATGGCTCGCGTGGCCAGGATTGTGCCGATTGCATCGGTCGAGATGGGGATTTAGGAATCTCCTGGCGCGCTCCGACTTTAGGGCAAATCGACCCCCAAGCCGCGCCAGCGTAACCTTCGCGGCAAGGCGAACCTGGCGTATAATCGCCCTGTGCTTAGTGACGATGACAAGCAGTGGATCACGGGGCTACTTGAAGAGCGGATTGAAAAGCTCGATACGACCCTGCTGACCGAATTTCACAAGTGGGCATCGCCTGTAGAACTACGCCAGCGGAGCCACGCCGCAGCCCTGCGCGCCCACGACCTCGAAATGGAAGCTATGTCAGACCGGCTCAAGAACCTCGAAGGCCGTTAGTCCCCTCCGATCATGCGCTGTTTGGCGGCCGCACCCCCGAAAAGACTTCGACAGTGCCCAGAACGCACTGCTCAACCTAAATGGAACACTTCAGACGTGGTAAAATTAACGCAGTTCCCGATCATAACTAACCGCCTGTAAATGCAATTATTTGCGAAACAAGCGTCAGAAAGTCCTAAGACCCAACACCGAGCACCCAAGACCTAACCATGCCTGACGATCAAAACCCCGAACTCCCCCTGACCCCACCCCCCGGCGGCGACGGCCCAACCGGTCCCGGCGCGCTGCACATTCAACCCGTCAACATTGAAGACGAGATGAAGAAGTCGTATCTCGACTACTCAATGTCGGTCATCATCGGCCGCGCCCTGCCCGATGTCCGCGACGGACTCAAGCCCGTCCACCGCCGCATTCTCTACACCATGCAGCAGATGGGTCTGCAGCCCAACCGCGCCACGCGCAAATGCGCCCGCATCGTCGGCGAAGTCATGGGCAAGTACCATCCCCACGGAAATCTCGCTGTGTACGACGCGCTGGTTCGCCTGGCGCAGGATTGGTCCTTAAGATATCCGCTGGTCTTCGGCCAGGGAAATTTCGGCTCCGTCGATGGCGACCCTCCAGCAGCCGATCGCTACACCGAAGCAAAGCTGGCGCAGGTAGCAACCGCACTGTTAGAAGATCTCGACAAAGAAACCGTAGACTTCCGCCCCAACTACGACGGCAGCGAAGTCGAGCCCGACGTTCTCCCCACGCGCATCCCGAATCTGTTAGTCAACGGCTCCGACGGAATCGCCGTAGGCATGGCCACAAAAATTCCGCCGCACAACTTGACGGAGATTGTCGACGCCGCCATCACTCTCATCAACAATCCGAACGCGCAGTTAGCCGAAATCCTAAAGTTCGTCCAAGGCCCCGATTTTCCCACCGCCGGCATCATCCACGGACGCGCCGGCATCTTCGAAGCCTACCGCACCGGCCGCGGACGCTTCACCATGCGCGCCAAAGCCGCCATCGAAAATGTCAGCAAAGACCGCCAGGCCATCATCGTCACCGAAATTCCCTATCAGGTAAACAAGTCAGTCCTGATCAAGCGCATCGCGCAACTGGTCAACGACAAAGACATCGAAGACATCTCCGACGTGCGCGATGAAAGCGACCGCGATGGCATGCGCATCGTAATCGACCTCAAGCGCGGAGCCGAACCACAGATCGTCCTCAACCAGCTCTTCAAGCACACGCAAATGCAGGAAGGTTTTTCGATGATCCTGCTGGCGGTGGTTAACCAACAGCCGCGCGAACTCGGCCTCATCGACGCCATCAAGCTTTTCATCAATCACCGCGTAGAAGTAGTCCGCCGCCGCACCGCGTTCCTGCTGCAGAAAGCCAAAGACCGCGAGCACATTCTCGAAGGCTACATCAACGCGCTCGATCATCTCGACAACGTGATCGCCATCATCCGCGGCAGCTCCAACCGCGCTGACGCCCGCGAGAATTTAGTCGCCTACTTCGGCGGCAAAAAAATCGACATCAACACCACAGGCCGCGCGCCGAAACTCGATCCTGAAAAGCCATTCACCGCGCGCCAGGCCGATGCCATTCTAGAACTACAGTTGCATCGACTAACCAAACTTTCCATCGACGAAATTTCCAACGAATTGAAAGAAGTCCGCGACAACATCGCCGACTACGAATCCATCCTGGCCTCCGAAACCAAGCTCCGCAAAGTTATCGTCAAAGAACTCGAAGAAGTAAAAAAAGAATACGGAGACGACCGCCGCACGCGCATCGAAGACGAAGCCGCCGAAATCGTCCTGGAAGATCTGATCGCAGACGAGCAGGTAGCCGTAACCTTCTCCCACTCCGGCTACATGAAGCGCACGCCCATCTCCACCTACCGCATGCAGCGCCGAGGAGGCACAGGCCGCACCGGCATGAAGACCCGCGAAGAAGATTTCGTCGAGCATCTCTTCCTGGCCTCCACGCACGCCTACATCCTCATCTTCACCAACAAAGGCCGCGTCTACTGGCTTAAGGTCTACGAAATTCCCGACGTAAGCGCCGCCGGACGCGGCAAGCACATCGGCAACCTGATCGGCCTGCAACCCGGCGAAACCGTGCGCACCATGCTGGCCGTCCGCAATCTCGAAGAACAAAACAAGTACATCTTCTTCGCCACGCGCAACGGCCTGGTAAAAAAATCCGAACTGCGCGAGTTCATGCACGTCCGCTCCAACGGCATCAATGCCATCAACATCGAAGATGGCGACGAACTGGTCTCCGCCCGCATCACCAACGGCAACCAGATCGTCTTCCTGGCCTCACACGAAGGCATGGCCGTCCGCTTCGATGAAAATCACGTGCGCCCCATGGGCCGCGCCGCCTACGGAGTCTGGGGCATCGACCTCGAAAAGAACGACTACGTAGTAGGCATGGCAACCACAGCCCGTGGAGCGACGGACGCCTCGTCCGTCAAAGGGGAAGGGCACGACTTAAGTCGTGCCGATAAAGAAACCCCAGACGCCGCGGCTTCAGCCGCTGAGGTGATCGACGTAACCGTAAAAGGCGACCTGATCCTCTCCGTAACCGAAAACGGTTTCGGCAAACGTACCGCCGCCGACGAATACCGCCTGACCAACCGCGGCGGCAAAGGTGTAATCAACCTAAAAACCACCGAGCGCGTAGGCAAGGTAGTGGGCATCGCACAGGTCGATGAAACCTCCGAGGTGATGCTGATCAGCCACTACGGCAAAATCATCCGCATGGACTCCAACACCATCCGCGAATCCGGCCGCAACGCCCAGGGCGTCCGCCTGTTGCACCTCGAGCCTGGCGACCGAGTAGCCGCCGCGGTAGTAATAGCCCCAGAAGAAGAACCAAACGGCAACGGAGGCACGCTGATCCAATAGGTGTGGCGCGGGCGCCCACGCCCGCGTCTTGTCCCGTGAACCGCGGCGATTGCCGGTACCTGAACCCAAGCTTGATAACATTCCCCGATGTATGTACACTATGTGCATACCAACTCGCGAGTCCTCAAGATGCTTTTCGAGTGGGACGAAAGCAAGCGCCAGGCAAATCTCGCAAAGCACTTCATTGATTTTCAGGACGCGATCAGGATCTTCGATGGGCCTGTATTCGAGGTAGCCCGGCGGCGTTACAGCGAAGACCGCGTGCTGGCCGTCGGTTGCATTGAAGACATCGAGATCGTGGTGGTTTATGTGATGCGCGGCGCAAGCCGGCGGATCATTTCGGCCAGGAGGGCACATCGCAATGAAAGAGAAGATTACGCAAACCGGCTCGGGGACGCGGGCAAGGGGAGCCACGGACTTTAAGCGTCTGCGCGCCCTGCGCGACGGCGAGATCGACTTCTCGGACATTCCCAAGCTCGGCAAATCGTTCTGGAAGGCAGCCAAGCTCGCCATGCCTGAACCCAAAGACCGTCTCACCATCCGGGTTGACCGCGATGTTGTCCGGTGGTTAAAGAAACATGGCCCCGGTTACCAGACGCGCATCAACGCCATCCTTCGCTCCTACATGGAAGCGCAATCCGCCTCACAGCGGTAGTGGCAAAAAACAGCGAGGTAATAAGGAAGCGTTTTTTATCTCAATTCCTCAAGCCGTCTCGCGAGAAAACAGCGCTCCGGTTTCCAGCGCTATACCCATCCGGTTCCGGATTCGCAATCTGCGCCCATTCGATATATGGCTGACCGAGGCTGTCGGCTTGGATTTGAATCATTTTGATCTCGCTTAATATGCCCGGAAATCGGGGATGGAAGGATGGAGTGCACCCCAAGGGAGCGTTCCCCGAGTTGTTTGAAGAATGAAACTGGTGAACGTCCCGTCTATCTGCGGTTTCCGTCCGTATTCATTTTAATCCGCGAATAGCACAATCAATTGCATTCCTACCAAGAGTCCCCAAACTATGACGCCTAACCAGCACCATTCCCAGCCCGGCTGAGTTGCCCTGACGGCACAGCTTCCCATGAGAAGCAATGCGACAAGCAGTATTCCAATAGATCGTGGTCTTTGCCCCGCCTTTTCTCTTCTACGTTCTTCGACTTCCGCTTCTTCTTTTTTCTCTCTGGCCCGGCCATCAGCCATCCGCGAATCGAAACACTCTGGGCATCCAAAGGCCGTCGAGAAATGTTCTGAGCATACAAAACGGCTACATCCTCTACACTGAGCAGACGCGGGCCTACCACACTCATAGCAAACCATGTTGTGCTCCCTTGACGGGACGAGACGGGGACGGCGAGACCGAAGGTTGACGGAAGGCAGCCCCCGGTTTTAGTCGAAGTTGGTGAACTCCCCGTCTGTCCCGGATTTTGGCCTCGTACGAATTTTCTTATCAGATTTTCCATAACTCACTTCCCCTCGGCTTTCGGCGAAGGCAAGCCACCCGATGAGTCGGGCCCGGGAATGGGGCCGCCGAGGACTTT
>JBEKBW010000126.1:0-13655 GCA_050015215.1 Candidatus Sulfotelmatobacter sp. | reverse complement strand
TCTCGCCCGCGCACCCAAACCCACCCCCAACCCTTCAAGTTTGCTTTGATCGGATTTTCAGCAACGTACCGCACCGCCCGTTCGAACTCCGCCTCGTCCCGTACCAAGTGATCGTAGTACTCCCTCTGCCAAAACGACCCTTGAGCGCCAAGGATCGCATTCGCTCGCTTCGCGCTGAAAGATTTCCAGGAATGAACCACGGCTGCCAGATTCTGAGTAGGAAAGAGCCGAACCAGGACATGTACATGATTCGGCATAACGCACCAAGCGAATAGCAGGTATCGCTTTCCGTCAAAGTGACGCAAGGCGTTAGCGACTTCTTCGGCAATCCATGGATTACTTAAATGGCAAGCGCCGGCACCTGTGTCGAGGAATTGTTCGATGATCGGAGTCGAGAGCCGTTGGATTGTCGTGCGCTCCTCCGGACTCAGCTCGCGGTGCAACCCTTTCGCGGTAGTGACGATCGCCCGCCGCTCCGACTCGATTTGCTCGAGGACTGACTTCGGCAGCGAGTCGCCCAGCCTGAACGTGATGAAGTAGGTCGCTCCCTCTTTCTCCCAATGCGGTAGTCTGCCCCGGTTGCGAATCGTGACTTCGCCGAAGCGGGGGCGAGACGCCCCCGCCACAGCCGGCGGGACGCCGGCGCTACCCTTTGCCTCGTTACTCAAAGGTCTTCCTCTTGGTCTCCCGGAGGAACAGCGTCGGGAATCTCCTCCTCAGCATCGGAAACCGGCGAGGGAATCACATACGCGCCGCTTGCCCACTTCCCCAAATCAATCGTGCGGCACCGATCGCTGCAGAAGGGGAACTCCGCATCTCCGGCCTTAACCTCTTTCTTGCAGATCGGGCAGCGAAGTTTCAGGGCGCGAGGTTTCAGGGCGCGAGCCATAGTTCAGGATGTTTGTGCTAAGAGAACGAGAATCGCCGGGCCGCTACAAAATCCTCGCCACCAGATCATAATCGTGAGACTCCGTGATCTGGCAACGATAAAAATTACCCGGCTCCGGCGCTATCTCCGGCGGAAAATCGTTCACGAAAACTTTGCCATCGATTTCCGGAGCATGCATGGAAGTCCGCCCCTCCAACAGTAGATCGGTTTCTTCCGACGTTCCTTCCAGCACCAGATCGAACTCCCGACCGACCAGCGATTTCTTTCTCTTCCGGCTGATGCGCCGCTGAATTTCCATCAGTTGCTTGCGCCGCCGTTCAATCTCACGGGTCGAAAGCTTCGCTTCCAGCCCGTAAGCGTCAGCCCCCTCCTGATCGGAGTAGGAGAAAGTTCCCATCCAGTCGAACTGCGCCTCGCGCACAAACTCGCAAAGCTCCTCGAATTCTTTCTCCGTCTCGCCAGGAAAACCGACAATAAAGGAGGTGCGTAGAGTCAGGTCAGGAATGACACGCCGCATCTTTTCAATCGAGCGCAGAAACACGTCCGCACCCGCCCCGCGCTTCATACGCTTTAGCACCGATGCCGACGCGTGCTGCAAAGGCACATCCATGTACGAGCAAATGTTTTCGTGCGCCGCAATCGTCTCCAGCAGTTTGCCCGTGATCTTATTCGGATAGGCGTAGAGGAACCGGATCCAGCGCAGATCCTCGATTTGGGCGAGTTTTTCAAGCAGCAATGCCAGCCCATCCTTCAGGCCGAAATCTTCCCCATAACAAGTCGTGTCCTGCCCAATCAGCGTAATCTCACGCACGCCGGCCAGCGCCAGCCGCTCTGCCTCGGCAATCACCGACTCAAACCGCCGCGAGCGGAACTTTCCCCGCAACTGCGGAATAATGCAAAACGTACAAGGATGATCGCAGCCTTCCGCAATCTTGATGTACGCAGTATGTTTCGGCGTAGCCAGAATGCGCGGAGTTTCGTCGTCATATAAATAGTTGGGAAGATCGGCAACCGCTCCATCCCATTCCCCGCGCGAAAATCGCCCCTGCGCCTCGCGCGCCTCGCCTTCCGGCCGCGAAGGCAGCACAACAAACGGGGAACTACTCGGAGCGGGAGCGGTTTCAAGTCCGGCAGCAGAAAGAATATTCTGCAACTCGCCCGTGCCAACCACCGCATCGACCTCAGGAATTCGCTTGCGAATTTCCTCCCTATAACGCTCAACCAGGCATCCGGCAACAATCAATTTCTTAGCCCGTCCGGACGTCTTATGCGCGGCCATCTCGAGAATCGTGTTGACCGACTCCTGCTGCGCGCTCTCGATGAACGAGCAGGTGTTCACTACGATGACGTCGGCATCCTCGGCGCGGGTCGAAAGTTCAGCTCCAGCGCGCGCAAGCAAACCCATCATCACCTCGCTATCAACGAGGTTTTTGGGACACCCCAGACTGACGAAACCAACCTTCTGCGGCCGCGGAACCGGAGTTCGATCTTTTGCACCAGAGGCTGCAGTTCCGCTATTGGGATGAGTAATAGTGAGGCTCTTCGAAGGCATGCAATCCACTGATTTTATCACTTTAGGAGCGCAACTCGAGCGGCGCGCTCCTAAAGTAGCGCCGGCCTCTGGCCGGCTGTGCGCAGGCAGCTTGCCCTGAGCGAAGCCAAAGGGTCTCGCCCGCGCAGCCGGCAGCTCTATGCTTCCTGCTCCGCCAGCGCGATATTCTCCAATCTCCCAAGATCACGCCAGCGATATTCGTCGGCTCGAAACGAAACGACATCTTCCCCTTGAGCCGCAAGCCGCAAGTAAGAAGTAATAATCGAGAAAGCCCCGGTTTCCGTAATCAACGAAAAAAGTCGGGGCGAAATCACATGCACTCCAGAAAACGCCAGAGCGGTCGTTGGTCGGCCATCCTGGTCGCGACGAACAATCTCCGGCCTCCCATCGTTTCCCGTCCTTCGACCACAAAGCCGGCCCGACTTATCAAACAACAAATATCGCGAAGTCTCCCGCTCCTGCACAGCCAACGTCGCCAGCGCCCCACGCTCCCGATGAAATTCCACCATTCGACGTAAATCAATCGTGCTGATGACATCGACATTGTGCAGCACAAATGGCTCATTACTCCCGGCGGAGTTCTCCAAAAAGAACCACCCAACCTTCTTCAACCCTCCGCCGGTGTCAAGCAACTCCTCCTCGCGCGAAATCTCAATCCCTATCCCAAAATTGCTCTTCGCCTTCAGATAATCCACCACCATGTCAGCAAAGTGATGAACGTTAATAATCACGTCCCGAATGCCAAACTCGCGCAACCGCGCCAGGGCAATCTCCAACAGCGTCCGTCCGCCAACCTCGACCAAAGCCTTAGGCCGATCATTCGTTAGCGGCCGCAGCCGCGTCCCCAGCCCCGCCGCCAGAATCATCGCCTTCATCGCGCCGCAGCCTTAAACTCCGGGCTCTCCAGTTCCCGATGCTTCACCACCACCTCCAGACCATTCCGCGCCCGCAGATGCCTCGCCAACTGCTCCGCCAAATACACCGACCGATGCTGCCCGCCGGTGCACCCAAACGCCACCATCAAGTTCTTAAACCCGCGTTGCTGATAGTTGCCGACGCTCGCATCCACCAGCGACATCACGCTGGCCAAAAACTGATGCACGCTCTCCTGCTGATTCAAATACTCAATCACCGCTGCATCTCGCCCCGTCAAAGCCTTAAACCGCTCCTCGCGCCCCGGATTCGGCAAACTCCGCCCGTCAAAAACAAACCCTCCACCATGTCCGCTCTCGTCCTTCGGCCATCCGCGATGAAACGAAAAACTCCAAATCCGCACCATCAAGTTCTCCGCGGAAGAAGCCAGCCCCTGTAACTTCTCGGAGGCCAACATCGAATTGAAAGCCTCCATCAAAGTCGGCAGCGCGATCGGCAACTTCGCGTTATGCAGCAGCCAGCGCACATTCTTCATCGCATAAGGAACACTCTGCAAAAAATGCCCCTTGCGTTCGTAAAATCCGCGAAACCCGTAAGCTCCCAACGCCTGTAAAATCCGCACATAGACATATGCGTAGAAGTGATGAAGAAAAACCTCGCGATCCACTCTGATGAAATCGCCCAGCCGCTCGACATACAAATCCAGCAGTTGCAGCCGCAACTCCGGAGGCAAATCCGCCTTGGCATCGTAAAGCAGGGAAGCGATGTCATACTGCAGCGCCCCCTTGCGCCCGCCCTGATAATCCAGAAAAAACGGCTCGCCCGCGTGCAGCATGATGTTGCGGGACTGAAAATCGCGGTACATAAAATAATCGCGATCCGCGCTCAGCAAGAAATTCGTGAGGCTCTCGAAGTCATCTTCCAATGCCTGCTCATTAAACGAAATCCCTGCCAGCCGCAAAAAATAATATTTGAAGTAATTCAGGTCCCAGGTAATCGACTGCCGGTCAAAACTCCCACGCGGGTAACACACGCTGTAATCCAAATCGCGTCCCGCCTCAACCTGAAACCGCGGCAACACCCCCACCACCTTGCGATAAGCCTCCACCGCCGCAGGCGCAATCTTTTCACCTTCGCGATGGCTCGAGAGAAACTCAAACAACGTCACATCGCCGAAGTCCTCCTCGAGATAAGCCCCGGCATCCAAATCCTCCGCATAGATTTCGGGTACCGGCAAACCATGTCCAAGAAAGTGTTTCGAAAACTCCAGGAAAGCCGCATTCTCCTCGCGCACGCCATACAAAATCCCGATTGCACTCTCGTCCTCGCTAGCCAGGCGGATGATCTTCCGCCCCGACCCGCCCAACTCCCCTTGCAGCGGCTGCACGCGCGCAGGCGAAGTGTGAAAGCGTTCCTCGAAAAGTTTCCTGAGAATATCCATAGCAGTAATCGTGGCACCGGCAACCACTCAAGATAACATCACGCCCAACCCAGTTTCTTCGTGTTCCTTAGTGCGCTTCGTGGTTGAGAGTTTTTCTGTTGCAAACTTGCGAACCCCCCCGTCTGATCCTTATCCTGAACAAAATGACCGACCGCCTCTACTACCCGGATTCGTTCCTCTACAACTTCGACGCCGAAGTCCGCGAAGTCCAGGAAACCCCGCGCCCAGCTGTCATTCTGGACCGCACCGCCTTCTACCCCACCAGCGGCGGCCAGATTCACGACACCGGCCACCTCACCCTAGCAAACAACGATCACAAATTCCGCGTAACTGAAGTAGCCGACACCGAAGATGGCCGCATCGTCCACTACCTGGACGCACCGATAAAAGATGTACGGCCCGGAGCCTGTATCCATGGCGAAATCGACATCGTTCGCCGCCGCGACCATATGCAACAACACTCGGCCCAACATGTGCTCTCGGCCGCTTTCATCCGCCTCTTCAATATGCCCACCGTCTCGTTCCACATGGCCGACGATTATTGCTCGATCGATCTCGACACGCCGTCGCTAATGCAAGCCCAAGTCGAAGATGCCGAACGCCTAGCCAACGAAATCGTCCTTGAAAATCGCCCGGTGGATGTTCGCTACGTTACTCGGGACGAAGCGGCAACCCTGGGTCTCCGCAAACCTCCGGCCACCGATCGCGACCAGCTCCGTCTCGTCGATATCCAGGACTTCGACCTAAGCGCTTGCGGCGGCACCCACGTTTGCAGCACCGGACAAATCGCCGGCCTGCTCCTGCGCAAATTCGAAAAAGTCCGCCAAGGTTGGAGGGTAGAATTCGTTGCCGGCCAGCGCGCCGTCTCCACCGCGCGCCGGGATTTCCAAACTCTCACTGAAGCCGCGGCGCTATTTTCAGGCCACCTTTACCATGTTCCCGAACAAGTCCGCAAGTCCCTCGATGAAATCAAATCTCTGCGTAAATTAAATGAACAATCAATGAGCGATCTCGCCGCAGCCGAAGCCACCGCCTTGCTAGCCGAGACTTCCGAGCAGCAAGGCCGCAAGCTGATCGTCCGCACTTTCTCCGGCCGCGATCTCAACTTCCTCAAACTCCTCGCGCAAAAACTAACTCGTCAGTCCACATCAGCAGTCGTGCTGCTGGCCACTGAATCCGCTGAACCGGCGTTAGTCTTCGCGCAATCGCCCGGCCAGCCCCACGACATGTCGGCTCTGCTGAAACAAACCATCACCCCGCTCGGCGGCCGAGGCGGCGGCAGCAAAGATCTTGCCCAGGGCGGTGTTCCCGCTTCCGACGCTCTAGCCTCAGCTCTGGCCACCGCAGCGCGATCACTTTCCTCCACTCCATCGTAAGAACCCCACGATGGAACCAACACGCTAGTACTCATTCCACTGCAGTACCTCCGTACCCTCGAAAAGATGAGTAACTCCTAATAGTTTCCATAAGGGCCAAAAAAGGCCGCATGTTTCGAACGCTCGTTCTTTCGCGAGTGGGTCGGCGTCTATTACTTTCGTGCCCCACTCGTTAGGGCCATTCCTCTCCGGGTAGTTTTGCTGGAGACTAATTGCAAGCCCATGCCACTTCCCCCGATGTTGTTGGCCCCCCAAAGAACAACACAGTGTTGCTGACCTTATCTGTTTGAAGTCAATCGAAACGGAGCTCCACACATCTATGAAGAAGTCTCTTGCGTCGTTTGTATTTCTGCTTGGGTGCTTTCAGATTCTTTCGGCTCAAAGCCTGCCCAGCCAATTTTCCGCTCCCTCGGCCAAACAAATGGCCGCGGCGCAAGCGGCCACCAGGTCCCAGAGTTCGACTCAGACATTAACGGCGACAGCCACAGCGCCACGCAAGTCCTCGCGCCTGCATGCCAACTTAAGCGGCAGCAATCCTCCAAGCAATCCGGTTTCGTTCCTGACTTCAACCCCGATTGCCGCCAACGGTTTGACCCAATGGTCCGCCGTAGCTACCGATTTCAACGGTGACGGCCTGATTGACATTGCAGCTCCCGTTCAGGGCGGAATCGGCTCCTACGCAATCTCGGTCGCGCTTAGCAATGGCGACGGCACCTTTCAGCCCGGCGTGCTCAACCAGAACACTCGCGGCACTAGCGGCGACGCAATTCTGTTCGGCGATTTCTACAACAGCGGTAAAAAAGATCTGATTGTCGTTCACAACACGTCTCCGTCAACCTTCGAACTATGGGTCCCCGATGGCGGTGGGGTTTTTTCGGCGCCGAGCTCCGCGCCCATAACCATCTCTCCGAACTTTCTCGAAGGCGGAGCAGTTTGGGACGTAAACGGCGACGGAAATCTGGACCTTGTATTCGTCGACTCCCACAGTCCCGCGAACCTCTGGGTTCTGCTGGGCAACGGCAGCGGCAGCTTCGGAACTCCGACTTCCGTTCCCCTCTCCGGCGCGGTCAGCAACGTAGTCTTTGCCGATTTCAACGGCGACGGCGTTCTCGATCTTGCGGGCATCACCAGCGGTCAGGATACGGTTTATCTCGGCCATGCTGGGGGCACATTCGCCAGCGGCGTTGCGCTTACGAATCCCGACGGCCAGTACGATATCTGCAACAACACTGCTGGCGATCTGAACGGCGACGGCATGTGGGAAATCATCAGCGCCAACTGCAGCAGCGGCGGCGCGGCTGGCACGCTGACTGTTTACGTGAACAACGGCAACGGATCTTTTAAGACCGGCGTTTATTATGCTGCCGCCACCGAAACCATCGATAACACGGCCGCCAACATTTCGCCGCTAGCAGTCAGCATCGCCGACGTCAACGGCGACGGCAATGCCGACGTTATCGTTTCCAACCACGACTCCGGCGATATTACGGTTCTCCTCGGCAATGGCAACGGAACTTTAAACGTGCCGACGGTCGGTTACAACACCGGCGGCAATCCGAAGACCTCTGCCATTGTGCAGGACTTCAACGGGGACGGTATTCCTGACATTGTTGTTCCGGACGATAATCTCAGCTTCATTTACCTGCAGGGCTACGGCGATGGTTCCTTCCGCTCCGCGCTCGATTTCTTTTCACCCGTCCCCGGTGGCTTTAGCGCCGGCGCAACCACCATCGCCAGCGGCGATTTCAATAACGATGGCATTCCCGATCTCGTCGTTGGCAATGACGGCTACAACCCCAGCGGCAGCGGCCTCGGTATCACGGTATATCTCTCGAATCCCGATGGCAGCATGCAGCCGGGTATCAACGTGGGCACGGGCGGCGCTTATGAGGGTGTCGCTGTGGCCGACTTTAATGGGGATGGCAATCTTGACGTCGCTACGGTCAACCAAAGCAACAACGGCGTGGAGATTTATTTCGGCAATGGCAAGGGGGGCTTCGGGAACCCAACCTTTTATGCGACCGGTGGGACCAACGCGGTCAAAATCATCGCTGCTGATTTCAATGGCGACAAAAAACCGGATCTGGCCGTGCTGAATGTGGGCAGTACTAACGTCAGCGTGCTCCTGAATAATGGCGATGGCACATTCGGAACCGCTGCAACCTACACGAACAGCGCCGCCGGAACTGCGATCGCCGTCGCCGACGTCAACAACGACGGCATCCTGGATCTCGTCGTACCGCAAAGCAACCAGGGCGTGGACGTGTTCCTGGGAAGCTCGACGACCAAGGGAACTTTCCAAGCCGCAGTTACCACGAGTCTCGGCTTCAAGAATCTCGGCAACTTGGCACTTGGCGATCTGAACGGCGACGGCAAGATCGATCTCGCTGTCACCGTCGACGACAAAGTCACACCCAACGAGGGGATTGCAGTAGCGCAGGGCAATGGCAACGGAACTTTCGCGACGCCAGTCCTCTACGCGACCACTCTCCAAAACACGCTTCTGAGCCCGCCCAATCCAGGTGATGTCAAGATGTTCGACCTCAAGGGAAATGGCCTGCTCGATCTGGTCTATAGCAACTCCTACTACGGCACGGTCGGCGTTCTCTACAACAACGGAACCAGCGTATTTGCCAGCCTGTTCTTCGATCCAGTCGAATATGCCGCCGGAAGCGGCGGTGCGGGCGACCAAGCCAACGTGATGGCTCTTGCCCTCGCCGATGTCAACCACGACGGCGCCATGGACGTAGCCGTCATCGACTACAACTATGCCGGCGTCACCATTCTGCTCAACGCCACCGGCAACCTGAACACGATGGTTTCCTCCGTGAACCCATCGGCTGCAACCCAGTCCGTCTCGCTCACGGCAAACATCGCCGCCACGGTTCGCGGCGTGACTGCGGTTCCCACCGGCTCCGTGACCTTCCTCGACGGAAGCACGTCCCTGGGCACAGCAAACCTAAGCAGCGGCGCGGCGACTCTGAAAGCGACCGCTCTGGCCGTCGGCGAACACACCATCACCGCTCAATACTCCGGAGACTCCAATTTCCATTCGAGCACCTCCGCAGTGTTGAACCAGTTGGTAAACCTCGCTTCGGATTCCACCGCCCTAGGTTCTTCGGTGAACCCGGCCGCGGCGGGTCAGTCCGTCACACTGTCGGCTACCGTTTCAGCCACCACCGGCGGCGTAACCGGAGTTCCAACCGGCAACGTCACTTTCTATGACGGCACTACCGCCTTAGGCTCGGTTGCAGTGACCAGCGGTGTGGCTCATCTCGCAACATCGAGTTTGACCGTCGGCACGCACAGCATCACCGCAAAATACGCCGGCGATGCCAACTTCGGTACCAGCACTTCGAGCGCAGTAAGCCAGGCAGTCGTCGCACCCGACTTCAGCCTGGGAGTAAAGACCAACAACTCCGTAACCGTAACCGCAGGACAGAACGCCGAGTACACGCTCAGCGTAACTCCGACCTACGGCTACAGTGCAGCCATCACGTTCAGCTGTCCTGCGAGCTTGCCTTCGAAGGTAGGCTGCAGCTTCAACCCAACTTCGGTGACGTCAACCAACGGCACTTACGGGAGCACCACACTCACCCTGACCACGACGGCCGCAACCACGGCCTCGCTCGTTGCGCCAGTGCGTCCGAACTCCAAACCGATGGAGCCCACTCTCTTAGCCAGCCTCGGCGGCTTCGGCTTCTTCGGTCTGGTCTTCGTGGGCGCGAGCAGCAAGCGCAACCGCCGCCACATGGCCATCCTCGGGATCATTCTTCTGATCACGATGTTCGCCCTGGTAGGCTGCGGCGGAAGCAACTCCTCGAACAATAACAACAACGGAGGAGGCACCCCGGGAACGCCCGCTGGCAGCTACACCATAACGGTGACTGGCACTGGCACTGGCACCAGCGCACCCACTCACACAATGAACCTGACCTTAATCGTTCAGTAGCTCGATTCATTAGGTCGGTGAACAAAAGCCCCGCTCGCGAGAGCGGGGCTTCTTCATTCACTGGCAAAGAACGACCAAAACCGGAGTCGCGCGGCCGAAACTAGCCCGCCGGTTCACTTCATTGGCGGGAAGAGCAAGGCAGAGGACGGACAGCGTCCCGCGAGGGACGCCTGAACCTCACCGTTTAGCACACATCTGGACAACTAGGTCCAAAACAAGTCTTATATGCCGTTGGACATCTCGTGCAGCCGGTACCGGAAAGTCCGCCAGCCACTTGATCAAGCTTAGTCTTATCCAGATCCCTCAAGGTAATCTTCTTCAGAGCAAGTTTCTGTAGCTTCTTCACGTATATCCTCCTGATCGTTGAGTGACGGTGGCCAGAGCGACGTTGTAACTCCAGTTATCTTAGTCGCATTGACGCGACTAATAGACCATGTGCCGCTATTATCAGCTCACTGATCCACGATTTCAATAGCGGTTAGTCCATCCCGTTTCCCTCAACGGTCGTGCAAAGCAACCGACCCTGGGGAAAAATGTACTTTTCCCAAGCAAAGGGACATAGCGTCAAGCGAAGTAGTACACCGCAGCTATAGCTGTAGCCTTCGTCGAAAAACCACCCCGCTCTCCACCAAAAAGCCAAGCCCCGAGCAAAATGCTCGGGGCTCGCAGATACCAAACGCCGATCGCCAATCAATTACTATCATAAGCCAATCTAGTCCGTAGTCAAGAACCTCCGGTACAAGTCGAGTGACCCGAGGAGGGCAAGGGAGTCGAACCCTAGTGGCTGAAAAGCCACTCGACTGATTGGCGATCAGCGTCCAGTACCCACTGGCAATACCCTCCTAAACGCCGCTCGCTCAAGTAAATTCTATTGACGAGCCGCCACGCCAGATCGAGATCGCTAAGAAAAAACCAACAGATGTTCCCGAATCGGTCCGAAAAAAAGCCCCGCTCTCGCGAGCAGGGCTTTTGACTCTACTGAAAGCTGACAGCCGATAGCTGACAGCCACGCAGGCGACGGCGCCCGCGCTACCTGTTTAGTACATATCCCCCATGCCGCCGCCGTGTCCGCCGCCTGGCATCGGAGCTTCCTTCTTTTCCGGAATCTCCGCGATCAGCGCTTCGGTGGTCAGCATCAACGACGCAATCGAGCCGGAGTTGGTGAGTGCGGTGCGCACCACCTTCGTCGGATCGAGCACGCCCGCCTTGACCAGGTCTTCGTACTCATCGGTCAGGGCGTTGAAGCCGTAGTTGCTGTCCTTGGAGTCGAGCACCTTGCCGAGCACGACCGCGCCTTCCTGGCCGGCGTTTTCGACGATCTGGCGCAACGGCTCCTGCAAAGCGCGCTTCACGATGTTGATCCCGATCTGCTCATCCGGATCTTCCGCCTTCAGCTTGTCGAGCGCCGCGCCACAACGCGCCAGTGCCACGCCGCCGCCGGGGACAATGCCTTCTTCTACGGCTGCGCGCGTCGCATGCATCGCGTCTTCCACGCGGGCTTTCTTTTCCTTCATTTCGGTTTCGGTTGCGGCGCCGACTTTGATTACGGCAACGCCACCGACCAGCTTCGCCAACCGCTCCTGCAGTTTCTCGCGGTCGTAGTCGCTGGTGGTCTTATCGATCTGGCTGCGAATCTCTTTCACGCGGCCTTCGATTTCCGCATGCTTGCCCTTGCCTTCGACCACCGTGGTGTTGTCCTTGTCGATGGTGATCTTCTTGGCCGAGCCGAGATCGCTGATCTGGACGTTCTCGAGCTTGATGCCCAGATCTTCCGTGATAGCCTTGCCGCCGGTCAGGATAGCGATATCCTGCAGCATCGCCTTGCGGCGATCGCCGAAGCCGGGAGCCTTAACGGCCGCCACTTGCAGCGTTCCACGCAGTTTGTTGACGACGAGGGTGGCAAGCGCTTCGCCTTCCACGTCTTCCGCGATGATGAGCAGCGGCTTGCCGCTCTTGGCGATCTGCTCGAGCAGCGGGAGCAGGTCTTTCATCGAGCTGATCTTCTTTTCGTTGATCAGGATCAGAGCGTTCTCGAGTGCGACTTCCATGCGCTCGGGATCGGTGACGAAGTAGGGCGAGAGATAGCCGCGGTCAAACTGCATACCTTCGACCACTTCCAGCTGGGTCTCGAGCGTCTTCGACTCTTCCACCGTGATGACGCCGTCTTTGCCGACTTTCTTCATGGCCTCGGCAATGATCTTGCCGATGGTCTCGTCGTTGTTGGCGGAGATGGTGCCCACCTGGCTGATCATGCTGTCGTTATTGACGGGCTTCGAGAACTTGTCGAGCTCGCCGTTCACGCGGTTGCCTTCTTTATCGATCTTGCCGCAGATGGTGGTGACGGCCTTCTCGATGCCGCGCTTCAGGGCCATTGGATTGGCTCCAGCAGCAACGGTCTTGACGCCCTCGCGGAAAATTGCCTGCGCGAGAACGGTGGCGGTGGTGGTGCCGTCGCCGGCGACGTCGGAAGTCTTGGAAGCGACTTCGCGAACCATCTGCGCGCCCATGTTCTCAGCGGCGTCGCGCAGTTCAATTTCCTTGGCTACGGTAACGCCGTCCTTGGTGATGGTCGGCGAACCGAACTTCTTTTCGATGACCACGTTGCGGCCCTTGGGGCCTAGTGTGACCTTCACGGCGTCGGCCAGAAGGTTCACGCCGCGCAGGATTGCCTGCCGCGACTCTTCTCCATGAATAATGGTTTTTGCCATTGTGTTTTCTCCTAAATTTGTTTGCAGGATGTGCCTGCAGTAGTTTCGGGGCTGTCAGCTATCCGCTGTCAGCTTTCGGCTTGGAGCTTCTAGCTACTAGCTTCTAGCCAAGTCGTCTCGGGTCAGATGTCAGGGCTCTTGCGTTAGAGGAAGCCCGACAGCCGAAGCCCGAAGCCTGCTACTTGCGCGCCCCAGCCGTTTCCTTCTTGGTCGCGCCCGACAGGATGCCGAGCACTTCCTCTTCGCGCATGATGATGAAATCTTCACCATCCAGCTTGATTTCCGTGCCCGAATACTTGCCGAACAGGATGCGGTCGCCTTCCTTCACGTCGAGCGGGCGGACCTTGCCGTCTTCGGTAATCTTGCCCTTGCCGGCCGAAATCACTTCGCCTTCCTGCGGCTTCTCTTTCGCCGAGTCCGGGATAATGATTCCACCGCGGGTGGTTTCGCCTTCTTCAATGCGCCGCACCAAAATGCGGTCATGGAGCGGGGTAAATTTCGCCATGGTTGCAAACTCCTTTCAAGTGTTTGGTTCGTTTCAGTTGATTACTTCGTGAGATTGTTTCGAGGGTAATCGTCGTAACCCTATGATTTGGATGGGCTAACCTAGGCTGTTAGCAGTTAACACCATCGAGTGCTAATTATAGGACCCGACCAAACGATTGTCAAGCGCAGGGGGCGCAACCAAGGCCAAGCGAGTTCCGAAATCGGGAAAGTGATAAATCCGAGGCTGCCCCACCCTTGGCGGTTTTCGAAGGGTGGGAGACCCGATTGCCAGCCGCTTGGGATTTTGATCCGAATCCCCCCAAGCCTACGGGTTCCCGATCTTTGCCCCCGATCTCTGGATAGCTTTGTCTAGGGGGT
>JBEKBW010000125.1:0-13659 GCA_050015215.1 Candidatus Sulfotelmatobacter sp. | reverse complement strand
TAATACAATCGGACTATGCTATATAGCACGTGGGGAGTGGTGGTCAAGAAGAAAATACATTAACCTGTGGAAAACTCCGCTAACTTTTCCCAGATTGCTCTATATCACAGAAAAGCCGGGCCGCTTCTCCCTCTGAAAGAATTGATAGCCTGCGTTTTGGATGCGACGGATCAGATATTCTGATTTCAACATTGTCTGGCTGTTGAAACCTCAATCTTTGCACTTGAGAATGGTCGAAATCCTGTCGGCCGCAAAACCCAGCGAGGTTCCCCCTGCTCTATAGCAATTTCGTCATCCCGAATAAAGATTTAACTGCGCTCAATCAGTTTTTTCTTTACACACCAGCAGTCCATAAGCTATATAGCACAAGACAGCGTTGCGGTTGCGAGCGCCGAGGAGTGAGTGACTCCCGGTGTGCAATTGCCACTCCTCATATCGCCAAGGTAGTCTGGAATCCGAACATGTCAGGAAATCACCGTAACGGAACTCCCGCTTACAAGAAGATTCAGAACGCAATCCGCAAGCGGATTGAGGCTTCAGAACTTAATCCGGGGGATGCGGTGGCTTCCGAACGGGAGCTGGCAAGAGCGCATAAGGTAAGCCTGATGACGGCGCGCCACGCTTTGGCAGGCCTGGAGCGGGAAGGCGTTGTGGAACGGCGACGGGGCGCAGGAACATTTGTCGCGGCGCCAAAAATTCACTTCAACAAACTGATGAGCTACACGGAGCACATGTCCAGCCGAGGGCTGGCTCCGCGCTCGCGCGTGTTGACCGCGAAAATTATTGAGGACGAGCAGGAAGTGTCGGCGCGCCTGGGCCTGCCCGCGGCCAGCCGCATGGTGAAAATTGCTCGCCTGCGGCTTACGGGCGAAGAGCCTTTTGCCTTGGAAACGTGCTACCTGCCGGCGTCGGAATATTCGGGGCTGGTGAATGCTCCGCTGGGAAGAAGCTCGCTGTTCGGGGCTTTGCAGCACGATTACAACGTGGAGTTGGCCTATGCGGATGAGGAAATCGATGCCACGGCGGCGGATGCGCAGCTGGCAGAAATGTTGGGCCTGCCGAAGGGCGCGGCAATCTTGAGAATCCGGCAGGTAATTTACTCAACCAAGGGCAAAGCCACCATTTATGTGGTCGGCTACTACCGCTCAGAGCGCCACACGCTCTTCGTGCGGCGTTTCCGGTAAGGTCTCTCGCAACTGAGTGGTCCTCGCAGAAGCTCCCAGCGTGACTAGGTAAGGTAGGCTTTGCCGCGGGAGACTTTGTGCTGCAGCGTTGCCGCCAGATGGTCAACGTCGGTTGGAGCAATGTTTACCGACATGTGATCGGCAAGAAGCGGAACTCGATTGCTGCCTACGGAATCGCGCCGCACCTGGATCAGCAAGGCTTGTACTACATGCGGATCGTATTTCTGCGGGCTCATCCGTACCAGGTCGCTCAGCGCTCCGCCAAGCGAGAGCGGTTCGCGGTAGGGACGGGCGCTGGTCATGGCATCGAAGGTGTCGGCGAGCGCCATGATGCGGACGGGGACGGGCAAATCGTCGCCGCCTAAGGCATCGGGATAGCCAGAACCATCGCTGCGCTCGTGGTGCCAGCGCACGGACTCGTGAATCTTCGGCCACGGAAACTGTACGCTGCTGACAATCTGATGGCCGACCACGGTGTGGTCCGCCATCTCGCGAAACTCTTCGGGATTTAGGGCTGCGGGTTTGCTAAACAGCCGGCGGTCGACTGCGACTTTTCCGATGTCGTGAAGATATCCTGCGCTGCGAAGCGCGGCCACGTCGCCGGCTTCTAATCCCATGGCCTCGCCGATGGCGGCGGCGTAGCGGCCCACGCGCAGAGAGTGGCCGTGAATGTTGACATCTTTTACGTCAATGGCAGTGGCGAATGCTTCCAGGGCGCTGTCGTAAAAACCGTGCAGAGAGGCCATCAGGCGCAGATTTTCGGTTACTCGTTGAGCGAGGGTCTGGGCCAGCGCGTGATTGTGCACCGCCAATCCGATGTAGTTGCACAATAGCGCCATCGCATCTAGTTCGGCGTCCAGGTACGGAGCGTCCGCGGGACGGCGTCCCAAGGCAACTACGCCCGCGAGTTTCCCGGCCGATCTGAGCGGGGCGACGCACTTGAAGAGTTCCGGTGCGACGTTGCCGTTGGAACTTAGAAATACCGAATACGTGGACGCATTCAAAACTATTGGCCCGCGCGCGGCTGTCAGGGCATGAACATGTTTCGGAAGAAGTGGAATGAATGCCGGCTCGGGGAGCATGGCGAAGCCTTCGCCTGCCACCGACGTAAGCATGGTGGGCTTTTCATTGAAGGTGAACAGCGCACCTTCGCGCGCGCCGGCGGCTTCCATGACCGCGGAGAGCATGCGGCGCGAGGTTTCGGCGAATTCGCGCTCGCCCGTCAACTCCGGACCGAGGTCAGAGAGCGCTTCGACGGTGCGCAACAGCCTGCGAAAATTGTTGGTCTCAACGGCCAAGACGAGTGGGTGAGAGCCTGAGCAAATCGAGCGTAACATGCACGCTATCGCTATAGCGCAAAGCTTTATTGGCTAGTTTGGTGCTGATTGTGGCAGCGGAGTGATGAGTCTGATTCTGATGCTTCCGGGCAATTGTCTAGAAGTGCTGGCGCAGGTGCGCGAAGCGCTGCACGGTGAGCAGACGCTGAGGCGGAGGCGCTGTGTCTACTTCGGCGTGTTCGAGGACCCAAGTGTCGCCGTGAGGGATGAATACTGCGTTCAATCCCGTGGCCAGAGCGGGATTGATATCGGATTTTGGGCTGTTGCCGATCATCCAGGTAGAATCGTGGGCGAGTTCATATTTTTCGACGATCGCTTCGTATGCCGCGGAGTCTTTCTCGGCAACGATTTCAGTGGCGGCAAAATACTCCTTCAATCCGGAGCGTTCGATTTTTCCGGTCTGCTCTACGATGGCGCCTTTGGTCATCAGAATCAAATGATGTCGTGCGGAAAGATACTGCAGGGTCTCCGGAACCTCGGGCAGGAGTTCCACCGGATGGTCGGCAACTGAGTGGGCGAAGCTGTTGACTTGGGCGTGCAACTCCGGTGTGACTGGTTCGACGCTCAAGCGTTCGAAGGTATCGACCAGGGCGTGGGCGAAGCTGTGCAGCCCGTAGCCGTGCTTCACGATGCACTCACGCTCTACGTTGTTGAGAACTCCGCGGACTTGCTCGGGGGAAAATTCGCGATGGTTCAGAAACGAAATGAATTTTGCAATTGCCCGCTCGAAGTAGACGTTGTTCTCCCAGAGCGTGTCGTCGGCGTCGATCAGGAGGGTTTGATCTTCGTAGGTGTTTTTCGCCGTGCCGGACAAATGCGCATCGCTCCTGAAGGGCTTAAGCGACCCAATCCACGCGCGCCTCAGGTCCGATAATACCGGCCTTATGCCCCATATCCAGCAGGCGCACAACGCCCTCGCGTCCTTCCGGCCCGTAGTCGAGCGTGCGCTCGTTTACGTACATGCCGACAAATCTATCGGCGGTTTGCGAATCGAGATCGCGGGCGAATTGCATGGCGTAGGACAATGCTTCTTCCCGATGGTCGAGCGCGTACTGGATGCTCTGGCGGAGCGCGGCGGTGACTGCCGACATTAACGCGGGACCGAGCGTGCGGCGAATAGCATTGCCTCCGAGCGGCAGTGGCAGGCCGGTCATCTTCTGCCACCAGCGGCCGAGATCGACTATGCGGTGCAAGCCGGCTTTGTCGTAAGTTAACTGGCCTTCGTGAATGATCAACCCGGCCTCATATTTGCCCTCGAGCACCTGCGGAATAATTTGATCGAAGGGAACGACTTCGGTTTCAACTCCGGGGGCGAAGAGCTGCAAGGCGAGAAACGCTGTGGTGAGCGTACCCGGGACGGCAATTCGTTTCTCTTTGATTTCGGTCTGGGTGAACGGACGCGGCGAAACGACCATCGGTCCATAGCCTTCGCCTACGCTGCCGCCGCAGGACATGAGCGCATACAAGTCCTGAATATAAGGATAGGCGTGAAAAGAAATCGCAGTCACATCGTAGACAGCGTCGCGCGCCTTCTGGTTCAGACTCTCGATATCGCACAGCGTATGAGTGAAGCGCAGTCCCGGAACGCGAACCTTATTCGTGGCCAGACCATAGAACATGAAAGCATCGTCGGAGTCGGGGCTGTGGGCAATAGAAATCTCGCGCACGCCGGACTCGTTCGGTCGCGATGGTTTTATTTCTTGTTCAGAAGCTACTGTCATCGTGAACTCCGAATTCTTTACACACTTGCTAGCGCTGCTGCGCCCTTATTAGTCGCCAGCGCGCCGCAATTCCTGCCGCCATCATGACCTTGATTACTTCCGCGAACAGGAACCAGTACAGGCCCCAGCGGAAGGCTTGTGCCACCGAATGCGTGAGAAATGCCAGCCAAGTTAAGCCACCTGTGAAAAGAACTACTTCGCCCAGGAGCCCTGCCGCGGCGGCGCGGGCGAAGCTCTTGCGGCCGTGCTCCATCACGTATCCCGCCAGCCACGCAACCAGCGGATAGGCCAACAGAAATCCGCCGGTGGGTCCCAAGAGTTGAGCCAAACCTCCGGCTCCCGTGGGACTGAACACGGGCATGCCGACCGCGCCCTCGGCGAGATAAAGCGCGAGCACTGCAAAACCGGCTCTGCTGCCCAGAATCAAACCAACCAAAAGGACTGCGAAGTTCTGAACGGTGAGTGGCACCGGGGTGAACGGAAGGGGGATGGTAATCCGCGCGCAGAGTGCAATGAACAGACTGGCAGCGATTAGCAGAGCAATGGTTCGCAATGAATCGATGCCCCGGCTCCGCTCAAGGTCTAACGTACCGGTCGCTGATTGTTCCATGGAGAATTCCCCCGTTCGCTTTACTGCAGCTACTCAATGCTTCCAGACTGCCGCTCGATGTCCTTCGCGTCGCTTTTCTGGGCTGCGTGAGCCTCCTGCAAATGTCGGCGCAGACGCACGTACAAAGCAATTGCGACACACACTACGACGAGCGTACTGATACCCAGGATCAGGAACCACCAAATCATCCGCACAGCCGACTAGAATAACAGATGGCTCGGAAACGGCGGAGTCTAGCGCGCCCGAACGGTGAGTCAGTTCGAGGCCAAACGGCTGCGCCTGGGAAGATTTCTCGTTCCCACAGCGTAAATGCGGGACTTCGGCACGACCCAGACTGCTAGCTCGCTTTGGCGGCAGCCCGCTTTTCGCGCAGGGCCTCAACGCGCTTCAGGGTCCACTTCAATCTTTCCCGTCCGTACTTCGTGCTGTTGATGACTTTTTCAATGTTGCCAAATATCTCGGGCTCGCCCATCTTTTCGCGAATTTCTTTCAGATACGGATGGATTTTGGCATAGAGGAAATACATTTCTCCGCTGTTGGCGGGCTGAAGAAACAAATCCGCGTTGAGCGCCCCGTTTAGCGCGAAGGATGCCGCCATGCTCCAATAGCCGGCGACCTGACGCAGCCAATTATTCTCCTGTGCGCCCAGGTTGCTGCCGATCTGAATGAAATCGTCGGCGCTTGCCGGCCAAAATTGAGTGAGCCACCAGTTACGCGCCTTGCGCATTTCCGCCTCGCGGCGCAAATCGTAGAGGTGAAGAATCAGCTGGGCATCCATGGCGGTCGGTTTCTTAGGCATGAAAACTCCTTAGGTGAAGATTGGGTAATTGGGAAATTCAGTAATTGAGTAATTGCTCCATCAAATTTCTCAATTACAAAATTCCTCAATTACTCAGTCTCTCAGGCGCTGGTGGCTGCCGCTTCCGCAGGCGGGGCCGCACGTTCATAGTCGCATTCTTTGTTCGGGCAAGCGATAACCGGGCCAGCTTTCAAATTCTTCTCGACCAGATATTCGCTGCCACACGTCGGACACTTCTCCGCGATTGGCTTGTGCGCGGAGGTGAACTTGCATTTCGGATAATTTCCGCAGCCGTAAAAAGTGTTCCCTTTGCGCGCGCGCTTCTCGACCAGCTCGCCGTCCTTGCATTCCGGGCACTTTACGCCGATAAAGTTCTGTTTGACGTACTTGCATTCCGGATATCCGCTGCATGCGGTGAATTCGCCAAAGCGCCCGTGGCGAATCATCATGTTACGGCCGCACTTCGGGCAAGGTTCATCCAGCGGGATGTCGGGAACTTTTTTCCCTTGATCTAGACGCCGAGTCGTCTTGCAATCGGGATAGCCGGTGCAAGCCATGAATTGGCCGAAGCGCCCACGCTTTAGCACCATCACTCGACCGCAGTTCTCGCAATATTCTTCCTGCGTGGTTTCCTGCACGTCGGCGGAATCGAGATCAGGCAGGTTGATGGGATTCTCTTTCGTAAACGTGCAAGTGTTCGGATCCTCTTTATCGTAGGTGCTGCACGCGTAAAACGATCCGTGCTTGCCCCACTTGATCACCAGCGGCGCGCCACAGCGCTCGCACTTCTCGTCTGTGGGCTTCTCCATCCGCTTGATGTTCTCCATATGCTTCTCGGCATATTTGAGATCCTTCTGGAATTTTTTGTAGAACTCGGCGAGAGCATCGGTCCACTTTTCCTTGCCTTCTTCGATGTCGTCGAGTTCTTCTTCCAGCCGCGCGGTGTAGGCCACGTCGAAAATATCGCGGAAGTTTTCCACCAGAAGATCGGTCACGACCAGGCCGATCTCGGTGGGCGTAAATTTGCCGCCGAGTTTCTGCACGTATTGGCGCTCTTGAATGGTGGAAAGAATCGCCGAATACGTCGATGGACGCCCGATTCCACGTTCTTCCAGTTCCTTCACCAGCGACGCTTCGTTGTAGCGCGGCGGTGGCTCGGTGAAGTGCTGCTCAGGCTTCAGCTCCTTCAGCGTGAGTTTTTGTCCCGCCTCGAGCGCTGGAAGCTTGTGTTTCAGTTCTTCGTCTTCTTCGTCTTTGCCTTCCTTGGATTCTTCATATACGCGCAGGAAGCCGTCGAATTTCAGAACCGACCCGGTTACACGGAACCAGAAAACTTCACTACTGCCATTTTTCGCCTTGGCATCGATGTCGACTGTCGTCTGGTCGAAAACTGCCGGCATGATCTGCGAAGCGACAAAACGCTGCCAGATGAGTTTGTAGACTTTGAATTCGTCTTCTTTTAAGTACTGCTTGATTTGGTCCGGATGGCGCATCGCCGAGGTCGGACGAATGGCTTCGTGCGCCGCCTGCGCTTCCTTCTTTTCTTTATATGTATTCGGCGTTTCGGGCAGGTAGGCCGCGCCATATTCTTTGCCTACGTACTCGCGCACTTCTTGAATCGCCTCGGGCGCAACCCGGGTGGAATCAGTACGCATGTAGGTGATCAAGCCCACCTGGCCCTCTTCGCCCAGTTCCACGCCTTCATACAAGCGCTGCGCGATCATCATGGTGCGCTTTACGCTGAAGCGTAGCTTGCGGGAGGAATCCTGCTGCAACTTGCTGGTGGTAAATGGAGGTGCGGCGTTGCGGCGGCGCTCCTTCTTATCGACCGAGCGAACCAGCCAGTCTGCCTGCTCCAGCGCGGCGCGGATCTTTTCCGCATCCTCGCCGTTCGTGACTTCAATCTTCTCTTCGCCCTTGCCCAAAAATCGGGCGTCGAATGCAGGGGGCTTGCTCGCCGCCAGGTGCGCATCAATAGTCCAATATTCTTTTTTCTCGAACGCTTTAATTTCGCGTTCCCGTTCCACGATCAACCGCAGTGCAACCGTCTGCACGCGTCCGGCGGAAAGTCCGCGGCGAACCTTGTCCCACAGCAGCGGCGAAACCTGGTATCCGACCAGGCGATCAAGTACCCGTCGCGCCTGCTGTGCATCTACCAGGTTCTGGTCTATGGCGCGGGGATGCTCGAAGGCCGCCTGCACAGCACGTTTCGTGATTTCGTTAAAAGTGACGCGCTGAATGCGCGGCGGAGTTTCGGCTTCTTCTTTCTTTTTCTTCTTTGACTTCTTTGCAGCATGCCCGTTGCCGTCGAGTTCGAAGGCGAGATGTGCCGCAATGGCTTCGCCTTCGCGATCCGGGTCAGGCGCGAGATAAATCGCGTCCATCGGTCCAGCCAGCTTTTTCAGCCTGGCTAGAACCTTTTCCTTGCCGGGGATGACGATGTATTCCGTCGAAAAATTGTCGTCGGTATCGACGCCCAGATTGCTTTTGGGCAGATCTTTGACGTGGCCGAGCGAAGCCTCGACAGTGAAGCCCTTACCCAGATATTTCTGGATGGTCTTCGCTTTCGCCGGCGATTCGACAATGACTAAACTCTTTAACAATGTGTCCTCAACTTCTAGTGGTTCGTACAGCGATTCGTTTTTGAAGCTAGCACGAATGGACGGAAAGCAACAAGTTACGAGCTGTGGGCCATGAGCGATGAGCGATGAGCAACCCGTACATCACCGACCACGAACGCGCTTTCGTTACCTGTCGCCGTAAGAGCAGTAGCGCCCATGTCGGCGCGTGGCCCTGGCGAGCGAAGTCTTTCGATCAACGCCGTCAGCATTCTCTGGATCTGATCGGCGTCGCAAGACAGGTCCCGAAACTCCTGTTCGCCCAGAAAATGGAGATCATGCGCGAGCAGCAGGTGATACTCGAGTTCGTTTGCCGATCCACGCGCGATCTGTAGAAAACGGCATATTTCTCCGTCAGACCGTCGACCCGACCCCTCGGCGATGTTTGCGCCAATCGACGCCGATGCGCGTCGAATCTGATCGTCAATCCATAAAGCTCTTCACGCGGAAATTCCCGAGTCCTCTTGTATAGAGCAAGGGTCACCTCGTGCGCTTTCCGCCAGACCTTCAACTCTTTGAAATTCTTCACCGGCACTCCTCAATCGCGCCGCTCATGGCTCACCGCTCACGGCTCAGAAGCTCTTCACAAAATTCTTCCCTGGCATCTGCCGCACCTTGCCGGTTAGCTCAAGTTCGAACAGGGCGGCGAAGATTTCCGAGGAGGACATTTCTGTCTCCAGCCGTTCCACTAACTCGTCAATGTGCGTGGCCTCGTCGGCTTTCAGCAGGCCAAGGATTCGCTGCTCGTGGGGAGGAAGCCCTTCGTCTGGAAATAGAGATGCGGAGGAATGGGCCGCGGATTCAGGCGAGGGGGGAGGGGTCAAAGCCAACTTGATCTCGGGAGGCAGGTCTTCCCAAACATCTTCCCAAGTCGCGACTAGTTTTGCTCCCTGCTTGATTAGCGTGTTCGGCCCCCATGAATTTTTGTTTGTGACGTTGCCGGGAACGGCAAAGACGTCGCGATTTTGCTCGAGTGCGCAGCGAGCCGTGATGCGTGTGCCGGAGTACTCGGCGGCCTCGACCACCAGCACTCCGGCCGACATTCCGCTTAGAATCCGGTTACGGATGGGAAAATTCTGAGGCGCTGCGAACGTTCCCAGCGGGAATTCGGAAATTAATGCGCCGCCCAGCGCGAGGATTTGCTCTGCCAGCCGCGAATTTTCCTTCGGATACATCACATCGACCCCGGTGCCAAACACAGCGACGGTTTTGCCTTTTGCAGAGATAGCGCCGCGATGGCTGGCTGTGTCGACGCCGCGCGCCATTCCGCTGATGATCACCAACCCCTGTGCGGCGAGATCGCAGGCCAGTCGCTCAGCCATTCCGGAGCCATAGGGCGTGGGATGGCGAGTGCCGACCATCGCTATGCCAGGCTGCTTTAACACTTCCGGATTTCCCCGCACGTAAAGCATGAGCGGCGGGTCGTAGATTTCTTTCAGACGCGGGGGATAACAATGATCTTCAGGAGAAAGCAATGTGACGTTTTGCTCGGCGGAACGGGCGATTTCCTCCCGGGCGAGTTCGGCAGATTTGCCGGTGGCAATGGATTGCGCCGACGCGGCCTGAATTCCCGCGGCTTCGAGTTCCGTAAGCGAGGCATGGAATACGGCTTCGGGGCCGCCGAAGTGGTCGACGAGCTTTCTTCCTCGGGTCGGTCCCAGGCCCGGCGTCAGTGAGATGCCGAGCCATTCCAAAATGTGAGTTGCGGGCGCAGCTACAGCGTTGCTCAAGCTCAGGCTCCGGTCTTCGTTCGATGGGCGGAATGTAGTAGTTCGCGCCGACACGTGTCAAGGAATGCCGTCACGAAGGGCGTCCAAAATTGCTCTGTTAGAATCAAAACAGGAATGAGACGTCTGCGGATTTCTGCGATTTCGTACTTGAACACCGCTCCGCTGATGTGGGATTTCGAACACGGCGAAGCGGGTCGCGATTTCGACATTTCCTACACCCTGCCTTCTGCTTGCGCTCGCGAATTGGAAGCCGGAACAGCTGACATCGGCATTATTCCTGCGGCCGCCTACACAAGAATTCCCGACCTTGTAGTGATACCCGACGTCGCCATCGCCTCGCGCCGTCCCGTGCGATCCATCCTGCTTGTGAGTAAAGTTCCGGTTGAAAAAATTTGCACCGTGGCGCTGGATACTTCTTCTATGACCTCGGTCGCGCTCACCAAGGTTCTATTTGAGAAGTGGTTAGGCGGTGGGCGTGAATTTTCCTCTGCGGAGCCGCATATCGACAAAATGCTGGCCACGCATGACGCGGGCCTGCTAATCGGAGACCCCGCGCTGCAGGTCGATTGCTCACGTTACGTCACCCTGGACTTGGCGGAGGAGTGGATTCGATATACCGGCAAGCCTTTCGTTTTTGCCTTCTGGGCGGTTCGCGAGGCTGCACTGCACGAAACGGAGTACTTGCAGGACTTGGCTGCGGTTTTTCAGAATTCCCGCGATCACGGGCTGGAGCCTGCAACCCTCGACCATATAGCGCGCGAGTGGGGACCGCGGCTGGGACTCGCCGAGGCGAGTGTTCGTTCTTATCTCACCGATAACATTTATTACAAATTCGATCCGGCGTGCCTGGAGGGTCTGCGATTGTTCTACCGCTATGCCGCCGAGGTTGGGGCGCTGCCGTCTGCTCCCGAGATTCGGTTCGCAGACGCGATAAAACCCTGTATAGCGCAATAGAACGCTGCGCCTGTAAACTCCTACAACCGAATGGCCCACTATTTTCAGCCTTTGCTGGCAGTGACCGTGTGGCAGCACTTGCGCCGCATGGGCGGTCCTGGCCTGGTCATATTGGGCATTGCCGACAATTCCATCATCCCTCTCACCGGCAGCATGGATGTATTAAACATATGGCTGGCCGCGCGTCATCGTGAACCTTGGCCCTACTACGCCTTTATGGCCACTCTCGGAGCGGTCATAGGTGGCTACATTACTTATGCGCTGGCGCGAAAGGGCGGCAAAGAAGCGATGCATCGCAAGCTGTCGAAGAAGCGGGCCGCTCAGGTATCGCGGGCTTTCGAGCGATGGGGATTTCTTGCGGTTGCGATTCCAGCCTTGCTACCGCCGCCATTCCCGTTTGTGCCTTTCCTGATTGCCGCTGGAGCAGCACAGTACTCGCCAAAGAAGTTTTTGGGGGCTTTGACGCTCGGGCGCGGCGTTCGATATACGATCGGGGCCTGGCTCGGCTTTGTCTACGGCAGGCATATTTTGCGATTTTTCCGCCAATACTATGCGCCTGCGCTGGCCGTTCTGATTGGATTGGCGGTGGTTGGCACGGTTTTGACGCTGATTCAATATTTCCGCACCAGAAAGAAACCGGCTTTGGCTACATAGCGCCGTCCAGGATTGGAATTGGAGTCAGTCGCGCTCCTCGTTTAGAATCAAACCTTAGATATGTCTCTGACCAAACAGCAGGCTCTGGAGCTGTTCCATTCCGATGACCTGATCGGCATCGGCATGGAGGCCGACGCTATCAGGCGACACAAGCATCCTGAGGGCGTTGTCACGTACATCATCGATCGCAACATTAATTACACCAACTTCTGCACCGAGTACTGCACCTTCTGCGCCTTCTACCGCCCGCTGAAAGGCCCCGCCGCTAAAGAAGGCTACATTCTCGACTTCGACACCATCTACGAAAAAATTCGCGAGACCGTCGAACTCGGAGGCACCGGCGTGCTAATGCAGGGAGGCCTGCATCCCGACCTCAAAATCGATTGGCACGAGAAAATGCTGAGCGGCATCAAGCTGCGCTTCCCGCAGGTCCATCTGCACTGCTACTCGGCTTCTGAAATCATTGCCATTGCCGAATACAGCAGCCTCAGCATTCGCGATACGATTCTGCGCCTGCGCGATGCCGGACTCGATTCCATCCCCGGCGGCGGCGCAGAAATTCTCGACGACGAAGTCCGCTACAAGATCGCGCGCTTGAAATGCCTTACCGGTGATTGGATTAACGTCCATCGCACCGCCCACCAGATCGGCATGCGCACCACCGCGACCATGATGTTTGGCGTCGGCGAAAGCTACGAGCATCGGGTTAATCATTTTCAGGAACTCTACAACCTGCAGGAAGAAACCGGAGGCTTCACCGCCTTCATCCCTTGGAGCTTCCAGCCCCACAACACCGCCCTCGGCGGCCGCCACTGGGACGAAGCCACCGCCGTCGAATACCTCAAAGTCCTCGCCATCTCGCGCCTCTATCTCTCCAACTTCCTCAACGTGCAATCGAGTTGGGTGACGCAAGGACTCAAAGTCTGCCAGATGGGCCTACGCTTCGGCGGCAACGACGTGGGCTCGGTGATGCTGGAAGAAAACGTAGTCCGCGCCGCAGGCGTCACCAACTGCACGACGGAAGAAGAGTTGCGCAGGATTATCCGCGATGCCGGATTCCGGCCTGCGCAGAGGGACACGCTGTATCGGCAGTATTTTCTGACTTGAGGTGATCCGACCGCCTGATGCCGAGGACGAAGATCACTGATACTGGCAGGTTGACCTTCCTCGACGACGGAGGGCTGGTCTGTTCGGTCACCTCGGACGCGCCGCCGTCGCTTGCGGCAGCTGCCCGCGCCGCTTCGCTTTACTGGGGATCGCCCGATCCAAATGAACCGGCTAGCGGGGACCTAGTCGCACACTCCGAGCACGGCGTCGCTCGCTATTGCGGACGCGAGCGCATGAATAACGGGAAAGGAGAGCGAGACTTCTTGGTGCTTGAGTTTGCCCACAGCCAACGGTTGTGGGTGCCCTCTGACCGAAGCTACTTGGTTCAGAAGCTCAGGGAGGCGGATTGTCAACTGACTTCTCTGAGCGCGAAGGACGGCAAGTGGCGCCAGCCTTATTGCCTCGAGGTACTCCCAAACGCCTATGACTGGCCGGGCGTCGGGACCCTTCCCCAGCTACCAAGGAATTCAACGCCTGAGGCGATGGCCGAATGGCGTCGAGCTTGCACGACCTACCAGAAGAACCTTCATGCAAACGGAAGCTACCGACAGGCAGCTCAAGACTACTTCGACCTGCAAAGCCGCGAGCCCCAGCCCTTGCTTCACTGGTGGGTTTACCGAACGATGGCCCTTGAAGTAGGGCAAAAAATATCGGCCAACGCTCGCGGTCGGGATGAACATTTCCTGCTGATCAAGCAGTACGTATTACGTCGCGAGCGGAGCGTCGAAAAGATGCGACGTGAAGTCGAAGCTTTTGAGAATTGCGCAAGTCTTGAGGGAGCGGTCCGTGAGCCCATTCCCGAGCACGTGCGGCTGTTCGTGTGGCGAAGGGATGAAGGCCAATGTGTCCGGTGTGGTTCACGAGAACGATTGGAGTTCGATCACATCATTCCGGTCGTTGCCGGTGGCGGCAACACCGAACGAAATATCCAACTTCTGTGCGAGT
>JBEKBW010000124.1:0-14151 GCA_050015215.1 Candidatus Sulfotelmatobacter sp. | reverse complement strand
GATGGGAGTTCTTGCAAGAGCTCGACGAACACGCCGTTGGTCCAGCCAAATCCGATAACATTGTCGCCGTAACCCGCCTTCACATTCGTATCTAGCGAACGCGTGACCACGTTATACTTTTCGCGCAATGTTTTGTCCTGCTCGAAATTCTGCAGCACCATCGACAGGAATTTTGTCGAAATGCGGTCGGCGTCGGCGTTGAATCCGTAGTGGCGCATGCCCTCGACCGCGATCAACTGAATCGGCGCCCAGCCGAAAGGATAATCCCACTGTCCCTCGCTCTGGCGCTCGCTCATGACGATGCCACCGGGCTTCTCGAACGTACTCAGGGTTGTCATGATGGCGCGGGCTTGCGCCAGCGTCGCCAGACCGGCCCATAGCGGGTAGAAGACAGTTGCATAACGGTAGGTCGATCGTTTGCCATCGTCCAACTCGTAATCGACAAACATCCCTTGCGACTCATCCCATAGATACTTTTCAATTGCCCGCCGACGCGCCTCTGCCATTTTGTGCCAACCGTCCGCTTCTGATCTCTTTTTGAGCAGACGGGCTATCTCTTCAAGGTCACGCTCGGTTTTGAAGAGAAGACTGTTCAGGCAGACCGGAGCGTAGTGGTGCGTGGCGGCGCCGTATGGGCCGAAGCGAAAGGAGATGTCGAAGCCCGATTCGCGCATGGAGCGGTCGCCTTTATAGTAGTCGGGCGTCAAGTTGATAAGATGCGCCGGTTCACACCGCACACCTACCGCATCGCAGACGCGCACGGAGTACGAAGAACCCGGCGCCTTATCGCTGTCGTCACTGGCAGGTTCGTACTCGGCCATAGAGGGATGCGAAACAAAATACGACGCCACCTGCATATAAATGTCGTTCTCATCCTTCATAGCTTCCGGCGCTGGACCCTCACCGAAGTCGTAATAGCGGGAAAGACCGGTGTTACCGGCAAGATGCGGCGGGGAAGTCCACATTTCATGGTCGCGCTTCACATAAGAATAGGCAGTCTCCAACCATGCCCGATCGTCCTGACCTGCCGATTTTTGTGCTTCGTGAACTGCCATTACCATCGAACTCAAGAACGGCGGATGGGAGCGCGTCAGGTAGTAGGTGCGATTGGCGTTGAGCAGTGCGCCGTAGTTTTCTATCTCAAAGAAAAAATTATCGACCATTCCGCGAGCCAGCGCGAGTCGTCCATCGCGCAGCAAACCGCGAATGATGAAATAGCTGTCCCATCCGTACATCTCGTTAAAACGGCCGCCCGGCACGACATATTTATTTTGGAGATACAACAGTCCCGGCGGTTCAATGGACTCGACCTTCTTGCCGCCGAGTTTGTGGATCACAACCGGCAAATGCGCAATCGTGACATTGCATTCGCGCCGCATTTGATCGAGTTCCTTCGGCTCCGGGAAGTTGGCTGGGAGATAAACCGCCGGAGGAGCGGTGAGCTTGGGGTCGACAACTGCAGCGCAGGAACTGGTGGAGCGCGTCAGGGAATCCCATCCGGAGTGGATATACGCAAGAATGTCATTCAGGCGAGCCGGTGCAGTTTCGCGGCCTGGCGACGCTTGCGCCGAGACTGAAATCGGGAGGCTCGCCACGACCACTACAACGAGAAAGGATTTCAAAGAACCGATTTGGCGTCGGCGACGAGCTCGCTGCCACGAGTTACGCGACTCAATCATTTTCAGCTTTCGCAGCATAAGTCCGGACAAATCAGTCGTTTTCAATTCTGCCCGCCCATTCCTCATCGCTCCTGCAACAGGCGGTGTTCCCATCTTGCGATGAGACGGTGCCAGTGATCAAGCTTGTTGACTCGCGGCAGTCAGCGACGGGGTTCACTGCAGTCTTCTTGAAGGCGCTCGCGTGGATATTCACTTCATGCGGGATGCACTTTCGGTAGACGTACCGAGTAACCCACGGCCAGAAGGCAATCGAAGCGGCCCATCCCGCTTTCATTTTCTACTGCCGCCGGGCAGCTCACGCAGGACTTTTGCGCCTCGCCGCAAGAATTGCCCGCGCCAGCTTTCTAGCGTATGTTCGAACTAATCGCCTCCTTCACTTAATCACTTTTAACAATCGCGCTTGTCACCAAACGGAACTAAAGGACATCCAAATTCCATGCAAATCTACCGGGCTCTTCGGTTCATCCTCGCCTTCTATGCAACTGCCATAGCACAACAAAGCGGAGCTTTGCGTCCGGTGGAAGACATTACCTCCGAACAAATTGTGAGCCGCTTGGCGGAGAACAACGGCAAGCGCCAGCACCTGTTGCGCTCCTACACCGGGCAGCGTGAATATCATCTGCTCTATACGGGCTTCCCCGGCCGGCACGAGGCCGACCTTGTGGTAGAGGTCAGGTACCGGTCTCCCGACAGCAAAGAGTTCACCGTCATTTCCGAGAGCGGCGCCCACTGGATCGTCAACCGTGTATTCAAGAAGATTCTGGACACAGAGAAGGAGGCGGCCGATCAACGCGCCCAGGCGAGCACCGCTCTCACCGACCAGAATTACAAATTCGAACTGTTGGGTGAAGAAGACGTTGACGGGCGTCCTGCCTACGTCTTTCACGTCGACCCCAAAACGGACAACCGGCTACTTTACCGAGGCCGGATTTGGGTCGACGCCGCCGACTTCGCTTTGTGCAAGATAGAAGGTGAGCCAGCTAAACGCCCGTCGATGTGGATCAGCAAGATCCAGGTGCACCACTCCTACGAGAAAATCGGAGATTTCTGGTTGCCCGTGGACAACGAGTCGGACACGGAGGTTCGACTCGGAGGCCATGCGGCACTGTCAATCCATTACCGTGACTACAGCGTTATTTCCGAGGACGGCTCGCCGGCCTTGAGCACTCCCGCCGAACCAGCGAAACAAGCCGCGAAACTCGTCAATTCGAGACATTCACACTAGCGCGTGCAAGCAGCGAATAAGTTTCTGGTGCGAAAGGGGGGACTCGAACCCCCACGGTTTTACCCGCCAGATCCTAAGTCTGGTGCGTCTGCCAATTCCGCCACTCTCGCAACGCTTAAGGAATTATACAAAGCGGCTGCAAAGTTGGGCCTTCCTTTTGTCGGTTTTATCGGTTCCGTTGCAAGCCGGCGAGACGAGCCAGTTTCTCCAGGGTACACCCGCGAAGGCGCGGGAAGTCACGCGCCGTCGACCGGCCCGCTAGCGTGAGGCGCGGCTACTGGACCGCGTTCAGGCCCTGATAAATGAACATGCCCAGTAGAACCAGCAGCAGTACGCCGGAACCTGCGCCGAATACCCACACCGGCTTGGTGAGCCGGTTCACCTTCACCAGCAGTTCGGTCTGCTCCTGCTGCATGTGAGAGTTGGCGTCGTCGAGATACAGTTGCTCGTCCTCGTGCATGGTGAGCGTGCTGCGATAGATCAGGAGAATGACCAGGCCGACGGTGAAAACGCCCCACGCGGTCGCTAGCCCAACCATTAAAGGAGTCCAAGTCCAGGTCATAACATCACCTCGACAAATTGCAGGGTTGTTGGGCTACTCGGAAACTTGCAAATACGGCGCCCTGCCAGCCGCATTCGAAATTTCGAAGTGCCCTAACGAAAATCATTATAGCGCTATTTGCAAGTGTGGACGGCGGAATGTCTTTTTCGGCGCTAGTTTTTGCCGGTATGCGACCCACCGGTCTGCGACCGCATCTAAGAGGGGTGATGGGACAGTAAGGCTTTTAATGTGCTTATCAGCTTTTGAAACCTCTGTTATAATTTAAGAATTCCAGAGCCGAGGAGATATTCATGGCCACGACAACTGTTCCTGAAATTGCAAACGCTCCAGCAGTAACCAAGACCGCCCCGATCAGCCTGACGCCCAATGCGGTTGCCAAGGTAAAGGAGATCATGGGACAACAGAACCCCGCGCCTGCCGGTCTGCGCGTTGGCGTGGTCGGCGGCGGCTGTTCCGGCTTCTCCTATTCCATGCAGTTCGAGAATGGCGCCGGCATGATGGACAAGACCTTTGATATGGACGGATTGAAGGTGTTCGTTGACGCGACCTCGGTCATGTACTTGAATGGGTGCATCGTGGATTACGTCGAGACTCTGGAAGGCGCTGGCTTCAAGTTCGAGAATCCGAACGTGAAGAGCACCTGCGGTTGCGGGTCCTCGTTCAGCGTTTAGCTGTAGCGAGCACAAGTTCGCAGCAAACGAAACGGCCTCAGCGATGGGGCCGTTTCATTTTGCAGATGGAAATCTTCAGTTAGTTTTGAGGGCTTGACGGCGGCGGGGTGGGGGCCTGGTTTCCTGAGCCGGAGTTGCCGAATCCTGTGTTCCCTCCGAAGCTTGCCCCCCCGCCAAAGCTCGAGTTGCCACCGAAGCTCGAGTTCCCTCCTCCGAAACCCGAATTGTTGCCGAAACCAGTGGGCTGGCCTGTGGTGTTTGCGGGCTGTCCGTTCGGCCCCATCTGATTGTTGGCGAAAGCCTGTGAGAGGGGTTGATAGGGCGTCAAAATCAAGCCACCGCGGTCGGTGGTGGGATCGTAGACAAACTGCCATTCGTTGTACTTCTTTTTCTTGTTGTACTCGCGGATGGTCTTGTCTTTGCTATTGCTGGCTACGCCGATGATCGGTCCGCCGCCAAACACCTGGTTGTTTCCCTGGCCGTTCGAGTTTCCGTTCCCACTCGGTGTCGTGCTTCCGTCCGGCGATGCGCCGGGCTGCGACGCATCGGGACTGCCGGGCTGACTGGGGTTGTTTGAGTTGGTGGTGTTGGACGTTCCCGGCGTTGGCGAGTTATTGCCGCCGCCGGAGCTGCTGTTGGAATTTCCGCCGAGGCCGCCCGAACTTCCCCCGAAACTGCTGGAGTTGCCGCCGAAACTGGAGTTGCCGCCGAAACCGCCGGAGCTACCTCCGAAGCTGGAATTGCCGCCGAAGCTCGATGATCCACCGCCGCCAAATGCGGAACCATTCGAAGCCGCATTCATTTGCCCCACTGTGTTGGAGCCAGCAATTTGCCCGCCGCCAAAGCTCATGCCGAGCGTGACGCCGGGATCGCCATAGTGAAGCATTTTGAAATCCTGATTCTTGTTGAGGGGGTCTTTATAGTGCTTGCGCAGATAGCGAAGATTGTTGGTGTTGTCGAGATCCTCGAGCTTGGTCGGATAGCGGCCAAACTTCTTGTAGTAATTGCGAATGGAGCGGGAGTATTGCACTCCGCGGTGAATCATTTCCATCTCGCGATCGCGGCGGATTTCGAAGGCGATGGTAGGAGCGGCTATGGCGAAACCGATCACCAGTACCGTCACCATCATCATCAGGAAGATGAGAAAATAGCCCTCTTCGCTGCGCCGGCGCATGCGGCATGCATTGCGCCACGCGGGATGCGGGGCTTCCCGATGACGACGGATTTCTCTGCGGATACTTGAATCGAACTGCGCCACTTCTTACCTCTGGACGTCTTAACTATCCCTGCGTGAGCGGAATGCTTTGCGGCGGACCGCTGCCTACTACATCTTGAATCTCGACGGAGGTGGGAGCGATTCTTACCACCTTATAGCGGCGATCAATGATCTCACCCTCGCCGGCGATGAACACGTCCTCGCCTTTGGAAAGGAAAATTCTCTTAGGTTCGCCCGGTTGGTTGGCGAAGCCAAAAAATTTCAGAGGAATCGGAGTTGGCGCGGCCTGCGCGGGTGGCGTGTATATTTTCGACTCCTCGCTCTTGCCTCCCGACCCCAGGGCGCCCGATGCAACTGGCGTTGGAATTATTGGCTCGGCTTCCGACACGAAGACATTTCTTCCCGAGCCTTCATACTTGATTTGTTCGATCACCGCGAGTCGCTGTAACTGCAAGGTGGGGTCGAGACTCTGCTGCGGCTTTTCCTTTTTGCCGGACGCCGAAATGGCGCCACGCCGCGAGGGGCGAGGAGCGAGAGCGAGCGGCGTGCTTGCAGCTGTGCCGGTGGAAGCGTTGGTCGAAGATGAAGGAAAAAACTGGTAGGCGAGAATTAAGACGAGGATCGCTCCCAGCACACCCGCCACGATCAGCTGCTTTCGATTTTCAACTCCCAGCTTCACTCCTGCCCCGCCTTCAAATAAGTTTCCACCTTCATCTGTAGTTTAATCGGTCCTTTTTGTTCGCCGGCAAGGCTGATGTTGCTGATGACGAAGAGCATGTCATCGCGCTCCAGCGCATTAATGAAACGCGCGAGCGAAACGTAAGTGCCGGAGAGATCGGCTTCCACCTCAACCGGCTGCAGGCGGCCGAGTTGAATCTCATCTCCTTTGTATTTTGCACCCTCGATAATGACACCGTTGGCCACGGCGAGTTTGCCAAACTCCGTGAGAATCTCCGAGTCTTGCGAGGGGAAGCGCTTCTTATAAAAATCGGTGATTTGCAGGCTGGCCGTGTGCACTTTGTCCGGCAGATTTTTCAGCGGCTCGACCTGGCGAGTTTTTACTTGCAGTTCACCCCAAAGCTGGTTCAGTTCCTGCTTGCGAGATGCGGTCGAACCCACGAGCGGCGAAAGCAGGACGACGAGGGCGATCACATCGATGCCCACCAGGGCCCCAAGCGCGATCTTGATCTTTTTCCGGGTTTGCCGCAAATCTGGCATCAGCGCATGGTCCTCTCGGAAATTTCTGTCGTCTTCGTTTCTCCGTTCACGGTTGTTGTTTTCGTCTTGGGACTCGGTATTGGAACCGTCTCAGGAACGTAAATAGCCTCTATGGTGCACTGGAACGGGTCTATGTTGTTCGTGTTTTCCGTCTTGTAAGTCTCACTGATTACTCGAGTGGTGGTGAAGCGCCGCGAATCTTCCATGCGCCGGGCCAATTCGAGGGCCCGATCTCGCGAATCGCCCGCAACGGAAAGCTTCAACAGCAGCTGATTCTCATCATCCAGCTCGGGATGGATGGAAACTAAATGCACCCGGGCGGGCATGACTTTTTCCAGATCTTCCAGAACCCGCGTCCAGGAAAACGACTTGCGCTCAATCAGTTCGTTGAGAAATTGCGACTGGTCGCGCGTGCTGCGATTTTCCGGACGATTCAGGAAGTCTTCCGCCAGCTGGCGGGCGCGGTCGCGCTGCGCGATTTCGCCTTTCAGCTTGGCAATGTCGGTATGGTCGCGCCGCGCCACAAACCAACCGGAAACCGTAGTAACGATCAGGGCCAATGACAGGATGCTCGCGATGGCGAGGCCCGTGCCCCAGCGCATCCAGAACTGCCGCGCATCTTCATAGGGCTGGCTGGCGAGATTGATGTTCAGGCGCATATTACGAAATCAATGCTCCCACGACTCCGGCCATTCTCCAACGCGGCACGGAACCTCCAGTGCTCGCGCCTAACTGCGACGAACTGACCAATTCCTGCACATCCGCGCCGGTTTGCGCCTTTAGCGCGGGCGCGGCGCTGCCTGTGTCGGACAATCCGGCAACGAAAATTCTTTCGATATTCAGATGATAAGTGTCCTGGAAGAAGACTACGGACGGATAAACTTCTTCGGCCAGCTGTTCTCCGGTAATGGTGACGCCGCGCGTATTTTCCAGCGTGCGGAAAAGCTGAAGCTGATCGGCATCGAGAATGGCGATGCTAGTCGTGCGGGCATCAACTTTTACTACCAGCGTGGGCCTCTGGCCTTCGGCCGCGCCGAGTGCAGCGAGCATTGAAGGCAGAACTACGCCGGGGCTGAAGCCCGCTTCGCGAAATGCGGCTTCATAGTCCTCGACAACGGTCGCGAGGGCTACGGCCGCAACCACGCGAACCCCGGCAGCGGTTTTCTGCGCGTGGTAGGAGACTCTCGCTTTATCCACATCGAAGGGCAGTGACTTCTTCATGCGAAACCGCACCACGCTGATGGCTTCTTCAGGGTCGGAGGGGAGCGTGTCGAATTCCAGCAGCACAACTCTGACTGCGGCATCTGGAACCACCGCAATCACATCGTGCGTGCGGCCGGCGACGCTGCTCAGAGTCTCGTGAATGGCATCGCTGACCGCGCCGCGCTGGCGCAGGTTGTTCTCGACGAGGTCGGGAATCACGCTGCCGGGGGCAAGTTCGCGCGCAGCGCAGACTTCCAAGCTGCGGCGATCTTCGGCTAACCGGCCTACAAGCACGCGGTCGGCGGCAATTTCACAAGCCAGCTTCGGCCTTACCGGATTGGACCCAGAACTCATCTGAAATTCGCTTTCCCCACGACCGAAACTAATAGAAAAACACCGGCGAGGCCACCTGCGAACAAAGTTTCAAGTCCGGTCCACAGCGCGTACTCATACTTATTTGGCACCGTGCTAAGCCGGCGCCAAGCGCGCCAAAAGTGCAGCGGAACAACCGTAACACTGGCGCCAGCCCACACAACCGCGATTACCTTCAGGTAGGGCTGGGCAAACCTCAACGCAGCCAATGCCAAGCTCAACAGCGACGTCAACCAGAGCGCGCCCTCCAAGTGTCGCCACATATTTCCTTTACCGCATGGCCTCGATGAACGTGACCTTATTGATCTCCTTCAACGTGGTAAGCCCGAGTCTCACCTTGTCGAGTGCCGACTCGCGCAGGAATCTCATGCCTTCGTCGCGCGCAGCGCGGCGGATTTCCGAAGTCGGCTTTTTGGCCAAAATCATTTCGCGGATGCGATCGCTTAGATCGAGCAGCTCGTGAATAGCGGTTCGTCCGCGGAAGCCGGTGCCGGCGCACTCGATGCAGCCGGGACCATCATACAAAGGGACCTTCGACCATTGCGCCGGGTCAAGACCGCTGGCTTCCAGCACGTCCGCAGGATAGTGAACCGGAGTGCGGCACGATTCGCAGATCAAGCGCACCAACCGTTGCGCCAGAATGCAGTTCAGCGCCGAAACAAAGTTGTACGGCTCGACGCCCATGTTCAGGAAGCGGCCAATGACATCGACCACGTTATTCGCGTGCACCGTAGTAAATACAAGGTGTCCGGTAAGAGCCGACTGGATGGCGATCTGAGCCGTTTCTGCGTCGCGGATTTCTCCGACCATGATTTTGTCGGGGTCGTGGCGCAAAATCGAACGCAAACCGCGAGCGAAGGTTAATCCTTTTTTCTCGTTGACCGGAATCTGGGTAATACCGCGCAGTTGGTATTCAACCGGATCTTCAATGGTGATGATTTTGTCTTCGTCTGTCTTGATTTCGTTGACGGCGGCGTAAAGCGTGGTCGTCTTACCGCTTCCGGTCGGTCCGGTAACCAGGACCATGCCGTACGGTTCTTTGATGTAGCGGCGAAAGCGGCGAATGTCGTCTTCATCAAAACCAACCACGTCCAAAGTCAGGGTGCGGAACTTCTCGCTCATCGACTCTTTGTCGAGCACGCGGAGCACCGCGTCCTCGCCGTGAATCGAGGGCATGATGGAGACGCGGAAATCGATCGCGCGGCCGTTGTACTTCACCCGGAAGCGGCCATCTTGAGGCACGCGGCGCTCGGAAATGTCTAGCTCGCTCATGACCTTGATGCGCGAGATGACGGTCGAATGATGTTCTTTGCCAATAGGCGGCATGGCCTGCGTGAGCACCCCGTCAATACGGAACTTGATCATCACGGAATCGTCACGAGTTTCAATGTGAATATCGGAAGCGCGCCGCTGCAGAGCGGTGAAGATGGTCGTATCGACGAGGCGGATGATCGGGCTGGTGTCGCCGGCCGCGGTGAGCTTGTCGATGGTCAGCGTTTCTTCGGCGCCGGTGGCTTCGTCCTCACGGATGATCTGGAAGCCTTCGCTGGCCTCTTCGAGAACCCGCTGCGACTGCTCGGTCTTCTTGAGGATGTCGGAGATCTGCTTCAGCGTTGCCACTTTGGTGACAATGCGTTTCTGCAGAAGCAGGCTGATCTCGTCGATCATCATCAGTTGGCTGGGATCGGCGATGGCAATGGCGAGTTTGCCGTCTGTGGTTTCTTCGAGCGGCACGAAGTTGTAGCGGAACATCAGCTCCGGCGAGAACTTTTTAAACAGCTCGTGGTGGAGTTGGAAGTCAGTAAGGTCGACGAACTCGCAGCGATAGCGCCGCGCCACGTCCTGCGCGCGCTCCAGGTCGGTGACCGGATTGCCGGTGGTTACCACCTGCCCGCCGTTCTCACCGTGTACGAAAAGTGATTTCTTCTCCGCCATTGCCATTTCTCAAACCCCGCTTTTCTGCCGAACTAATGGACTCCCAAAGTGAAGATCGGCAGATACAGCGAGATCAACACTCCGCCCACAAACACAGCCATGATCATCAGAATCAACGGCTCAATCAAGGCCATGGAAGCCCCGAGCGCCGTCTGCACATCTTCCTCGTAGAACTCCGCCACAGAATTCAGCATTGCCGGAAGTGCGCCTGTGGACTCACCCACCTCCAGCATTTCAACGGCAAGGTCCGGGAAAATGCCTTGCTCTTCCAGGCTGGCGGCCAGCCCCTGGCCTTCGCGCACGCGGACGCTGGCGCGCATCACACCTTTTAGAATGCGCTTGCTGCTCATGGAACCGCCGGCAGTTTCCATGGAAGGCACCAGAGGCAGACCGCCTTGCAGCAAGGTCGAGAGCATGCGCGAAAAAGTAGCAACCTGGTGCTTGAGCCGGATATCGCCCAGCAAGGGCAAACTCAGGATGAAGCGGTCGATCTGGTCGGAGCCGCGATCGGTTTTACGCCATCGCCAAAAGACAAAGCCGAAGAGCGCCAATCCGATTATGACGAACGGGAAGTATTTCTGTGCGCCCTGACCTACCGCCAGCATGAACAGCGTGATGGTCGGCAGTTTCGCATCGAGGCTGTTGAACAGGTCTGCAAATTTCGGTACCACGTACGTGAAAAGAAACAACACCATGATCGTAACAACGGATACCAGAAGCGTGGGATAGATCAGCGATACAGCAAGCTTTTTGCGGAACGTCATGGACAGGCGCTGGAAATTGATATAGCGGGTCAACACTTCGTCGATGTTTCCGCTCTTCTCGCCCGCCATCAGCGTCGTCGTGTAAATTTTCGGAATGATGGCGTGCGAGGCGAAGGCGTCGGAGAGCAATTCGCCCCCTTTTACGCGCTCGCGTACGTTCTCCAGAATTTGACGCAGGTTTGCGTCTTTTTGACGCTTGATGAGTAGATCGAGCGAATTCAGAATCGGCAAGCCGGCTTTGATCAGTGTGAGGAACTGCTGGTTATAGACCAGGAAAGAACTCTGCTTTAGCTTGCGGCGGCGACCGGAGAAGCCGCCGGAAAACAGGCCCTGCGGCTTTACCCAGTAGACAAGGTAACCTTGCGAGGCAAAGCGGTCGCGCACCTCGGCTACGGAGTAACCCTGCTCTACCTGCTGGAGCATGCGGCCCCGTTCGTCAGCGATTTTTACGACAAATTCCGCCATGGATTGCTTCTCTGAGTTCGATGCCGGGCAGGAGCCTTACGGGTCAGTCTAACATCGCCGCTTGCCATCTCAAGCGCCGATCCTCGCAAGTCACCATGTTTCCAGTATCGCAAGTAACCCCGGCGGCAAACAAGAATTGCGGGCTCGCCTGGTTACCGTAAGTCTATGTACGTCAGGTTAATAACCTGAGGCAGCCTTAACCCTCGGTGCGCCTTCTGGGTGCTGACAAAACCGTCCGGTTCTATTGCCCGCCTTGCAAATCGCCCTCGACGGTCTCGGTACCAGCTGGCGGTCTGAATTCGAACTGTCCCGCCGGAATCACTACATTCTCTTTCTGATCTTTAAAGCGATATTCCGTCGTCGATCCATCCACATCGTCGATCAAAATTCGCGCAATCTGGTGCTCCGGTGTTACTTCCAACACGATCTCGCTGATCCGGTCAGGGAAGGCCTGCGGCACGCCGCGCAGGACTAAGTTGCCCGGGGCCAGCGGAACGATGTCCGGAGCCTGGGACAACCCTTGTAACTCCTTCACGAGCTTGGTCTTACCCAGCAGAAAAGCCAGCGGCGAGCGGACATCGTCGAGCTTTCGGGCTTCCGTTTTTCTCACTTGCCGATCCCCCGGGACGTAAAACCACGCATCTTTCCCATCGCTCACAAAGAGCTTTGCCTTGGGAGAACGATATTCCCAGCGCATCTTGCCAGGTTTTTTGAGACCGCCTTTTTCCAGCCACAGGGTTCCGGACTCGGTCCGCTCCATGCCTGAGCCGATATAGAGTTCGGTAAATTCCGCCTGCAAGGTGCGGAGATGATTGTAGTGGTCGTCGACGGCCTGGGCGACAGAGTGGACGGCGTCAATCGCGGCCACGCTGGCCGTCGCCGCGATCAGGACCGCGGCAAAGATAACTGCAGAACGTCCGCACCTCGCTTTGACCATCGAGTTGATTCTAAATGAGGCTCCGGGTCCGGGGAGAATAGGGCGGCAGTTTGAGGGGGTTTGAGCATCAGAATTGAGAATGCCCGTTGAGAGCGGCCAAACTGTTTCTGGTACCCTAGCCGGTTGCTTGATTCTCTGTCTTCAAAGGTTCTCCTTATATCTGTGAGGTGACTCGTGTCAGGAGGTTTGCGCTTGATCTGGACGCTCTCTTCGTTGTGTCTATTGGCGGCTGCGGTATATGCGGCCGATGATGTTCGGTCCTCGAGCACTGCTCCCAGTGGTCCGCCCAAGGCGGAGAAGCGGCCGCTCTCGGAGACGCTGCATGGGATTGAGGTTATTGACAATTATCGTTGGCTTGAGGATGGAGCATCTCCGGAAACACAGAAGTGGGTTGAGCAGGAGTTGGCTTATACCCGATCGATTCTTGATCCTCTGCCTGGCCGCGAGGCGATTCATAAGCGGCTTACAGAGTTGTTGGGGATCGGCAACATCAGCCAGCCGGAGATTGGCGGGAAATATTATTTCTACACGAAGCGCGAGGGGATGCAGAATCAGCCGGTGCTTTATGTGCGCGAAGGAGTGGACGGAAAAGATCGCGTGCTGGTGGATGTGAATCAACTGGCGGCAGATGGAACGATTGCGCTGGATTGGTATCAAGCTTCGGAGAATGGCAAGTATCTAGCCTATGGGACTTCACCCAGCGGATCGGAGATGAGCACTTTGCACATCATCGAGACGAAGACTGGCAACGCTCTGCCCGACACGATTGAGCGCACGCGGGCCTGCAGCATTGCTTGGTTGCCGGACAACTCCGGGTTTTATTACACGCGCTATCCGAAGAAGGGCGATGTGCCGGAAGGCCAGGAGATGTACAACCGGCATGTGTTTTTTCATCCGCTGGGAACGGATCCGGCTGGCGACGACAAGATATTCGGCGAAGGGCGCGATGCAGAGGACTGGCCCAATGTGAGTCTGGATAATGACGGGCGGTTGTTGGTGATTGAGGTTGAGGAAGGTTGGACCAAGAGCGAGTTGTATTTGAAGGACGTGAAAAAGGACACGCCGCCGGAGCGGATTACTACCGGCAAGAATTTTCTTTATAGCGCTACGGCTTACAACGGGCGGCTTTACATCACTACTAATGAGGATGCTCCGCGGTACCGGATGTTCATGGCGGAGGCGGGAAATTACGAGCGCGATGACTGGAAGGAAATTATTCCGCAGAGCGACGCTGTGTTGCAGGGCGTTGGAGTGTGGGGGGGGAAGTTGTTTACGCAGTACGAGCAGAATGCCAGCTCGCAGTTGAAGATTTTCGATATTGACGGAACACACCTCGCCAACTTGCAGCTTCCGGCGCTGGGCTCGGTGTATGGCTCGGAGGGGAAATGGGACCGCGATGAGATTTTTTATGGATTTCTATCGTTTACCGTGCCGCCTACGGTTTATCGCTACGACTTGAAGACGAGCAAGACTACGGAGTGGGCGAAAGTGGATGTGCCTTCGATTGATCCTTCTGCTTATGAGGTGCAGCAGGAGTGGTTCCACTCGAAGGATGGAACGAAGGTGCCGATGTTTGTGGTTTACAAGAAGGGGCTGAAGAAAGACGGGCGGAATCCGGCGCTGCTCACAGGTTATGGAGGGTTCAACGTTAGCCTTACGCCCGCGTTCAGCCGCACGGCTTATTTGTGGATGGAGCACGGCGGAGTTTATGCGGTGGCAAACTTGCGCGGCGGGGCGGAGTTTGGCGAGGACTGGCATCGGGCGGGGATGCTGGGCAACAAGCAGAATGTTTTTGATGACATGATTGCGGCGGCGGAGCATTTGATCGCGGAGAAATACACAGATAAGGATCATCTGGCGGTGCAGGGCGGGTCGAATGGCGGGTTGCTGATGGGGGCGATGAT
>JBEKBW010000123.1:0-14245 GCA_050015215.1 Candidatus Sulfotelmatobacter sp. | reverse complement strand
GACACCACGTTCCTGCTGGAGCAGCAACTGGATAAGTTCCGCTTCCGCGAAGAGAACGAGCGCGTGATCAAGGAAGGCGGCAAGCCGGCTACCGGACGCCCGCTGCTCCTCGGCATCACGAAGGCGTCGCTCTCGACCGACTCGTTCATCTCCGCCGCGTCGTTCCAGGAGACCACGCGCGTGCTCACCGAAGCCTCAATCCAGGGCGCGGTCGATCACCTGCGCGGCTTGAAAGAGAACGTCATCGTCGGCCGCCTCATCCCTGCCGGAACAGGCATGGAGTACTACCGCAACGTGCGTCTCTCGCCAGAGATGGAAGAGGCCGCGGCCAAGGTACAGGCGGAAGTTTCGGCAGCGTACGAAGAGGCCGAACGCGCTCTCGAGATGATGCGCCACGAGGGCGAAACCGAAGAACTGGCTGCAGAGTAGCAACGGAAGATGTAGACTTCGGGGGCGAATTAGTTCGCCCCCGATTCGTTTATCCGGGATCTGTCATCCTGAGCGAAGCGGATGCGCCGCGAAGCAAGCATCCGTGCAGTCGAAGGATCCCTATAAGCTTGCACGGCACCGGTCGCGAGATAGGTGGGTGCGAGGCCACCGGTAGAGCAAAAGGTTGTGTCAGAAATCGTAAAGCGTAAAGACAAATAGGCAGTATGATTCACATCCTTTTCCCAGCGGTCTATTACTAACCATCAATGCCCGCATCCGCCCAGCGATTGCCAATCGAGGAACCCAGGGCACTTCCATCGTTGCAACCGGTGCCTCCTAGCCCTAAGCTAGGGCCAGCGATGCTCCGCTTCTTTCGTCTACTGCGGCTGGCCGTGTGGCGTGCCTTTCAGCACGACGCCTTCTCGATTGCCAAAGCGTCGGCCTATTCGTCAATCCTTACTTTCTTTCCGGCATTGCTGGTGGTCGGCTCCGTGCTGGCCACCTCGCGCAAAGGCGCGCCCTACCTGCGCGAAATCTCTTACGCGCTTTCCCGCATTTTGCCCGCCGGCAGCAACACGGCAATGAATTTTTTACGCAGCGCGGCGCAGCGCCCGGTAGGTCTATTAGTCACGGCCTCACTGCTGACCCTCTGGACCGCCTCCGGCGTCATGGTCTCCTGGATGGAAGGCTTCCGCCGCTGCTACGAGCTTCCCAAGGATTGGGGTCTAATAAAGGAGCGTTTGATCGCATTCGGCCTGGTCATTTTCGCGCTCGCTCCCATGACCTTCTCCACGCTGCTGGTCGCGTTCGGAAGCAAAATTGAAACCACGATTCTCTTCTACACCGCGCACGAATTCAGCGCCTACATTCTCATCATGTGGACCGTGATTCGCTGGATCATCGCGACCCTTACCAGCATTGCAGTAATCGCACTCATCTATCACAACGCCGTCCCGCGCACCCAGCCGTGGCACAGCGTTCTTCCCGGCGCGACGCTCGCTACTGGCCTGTGGTTTTCGTCCACACTGCTCTTCGGCTGGTACCTGCAGCACTACGCCGACTATAGCCTGATCTACGGCTCGCTCGGCGCGGCGATCGCGCTGCTGGTCTGGATGTATATGGTTTCGCTGGTGGTGCTGGTGGGAGCGGAGTTCAATGCGATGCTGTTCCCGCGCGCCATGCTGGGAAAAGAACTGACCGCAATCACCGGATCGAAAGTCATGGCCCGCTAGATTCATCCGCAGCACTCGACATCGCTAACGAACTCGACCCATATTGCCGATGATTTAGAAAGCGGATGTTGTACCCTACCAACATCCCCTTTTTAGTCTGGAGTGAAATTGAAAACGAGCCAGCCACCCGTTGATGGAGGAGTTGCCACTTCATCCCTCCGTCGCGCCAAAATCATCTGTACGATCGGCCCAGCGTGCAACTCCGAAGCCGCCATGCGCGACCTGATGCGCCTCGGCATGGATGTAGCCCGCCTGAACTTCTCTCACGGCACCCACGATGACCACGCCCGCAACATCGAGCGCCTGCGCGCCGCTGCGGAAAAAGAAAACCGCACCATCTGCATCCTGCAGGATCTGCAAGGCCCCAAAATCCGCACGGGACGCCTCGCGAACCACGACCCCATCACGCTCAAGAGTGGTACAACGGTGGTCATCACGCCGCGCGATATCGTCGGCACGCCCACCCGCATTTCCACCACTTTTCCCGATCTCGCGAGCGAAGTCAGCGTCGGCGCGCGCATTCTGCTGCGCGACGGCCTGATCGAACTGCGCGTGCGGACGATCCGCGGTAAAGACGTAGTCTGCGATGTTCTAAACGGCGGAATGCTCGGAGAGCATCAGGGCATCAACCTGCCCGGCACCGCACTGTCGATTCCCGCCTTAACAGAAAAAGATCGCAAGGATCTCGAATTCGGCCTGAAGCACGGCGTCGACGCAGTCGCTTTGTCCTTCGTCCGTTCCGCTGCCGATGTGAACATGGCGCGGGAAATCGTAGCCGGCCTGGGCAGCGACACGCGCTTGATCGCCAAACTGGAAAAGCCGCAGGCCATCGATCATCTCGAAGAAATTCTCGAAGCGGTCGACGGCATCATGGTCGCTCGCGGCGACCTCGGCGTGGAAATGGCGCCCGAAAAAGTTCCGGTGATTCAGAAGCACGTCATCCGCCGCTGCGCCGTCTGGCGCAGGCCGGTAATCACCGCAACGCAAATGCTCGAATCGATGGTCGAGAACCCGCGCCCCACGCGCGCCGAAGCCAGCGATGTAGCCAACGCAATTTTCGACGGCAGCGATTCGGTCATGCTCTCCGCGGAAAGCGCGAGCGGACGCTATCCGCGCGAGGCGGTCGCTATGATGGCGCGCATCGTAATAGAAGCGGAATCCAACCTCGCGGATTTCATCCAGCCCCGGCGCCGCGACCGCAAAGGCTTGTCCATCGCAGAGACTATCTGCGAATCGATTGCCCACGCCGCCGAAGATCTGCCGATGGGGGCAATCGCCGTGTTCACCGAAACCGGCAACACCGCGCGCATGATTTCAAAGTACCGCCCGCAAGCGGCGATTTACGCCTTCACTCCCAACTCCGTCGTGGCGCAGCGCACCAACCTCTACTGGGGCGTGCATCCCATCATGTGTGCACCGGGCCTGTCGGCAGAAGAAATGGTGCGCGTCGCAGAAAGTGTATTGCTCGATCGCCGCGTGCTTAAACCCGGAGACGTCCTGGGCGTCGTCGCAGGCACGCGCCAGTCGTCTGGTTCCACCAACTTTATGCGCCTGCACGCCGTCACTGCCGCCGAGGCCGCGCGCGCCGCAACCAAGGGCGGCAAAGGGCAACAAAAGCTATAATCGCGGGAGCATGCCGCAGGAACATCTATCGCTGGCAATCTGGGAACCTCTGCCGGGAATGGAAGCCGCGTCGGTGGCGACCATTCGCGAACTCAACGCCATCGTTGCCAAAAAGCAATACGGCCGCAATCTTTTCTTTCGCGCTCCCGACTCGCATTACGTGCTGCTGCGTTACTGGCAGTCGGAAGAAGCGCGCCGCGCGGCTCTGGAAGATCCTGAAATGCTGCGGTGTTGGGCTCGCCTGGGAAACGAAATTAAAATTTCGAAAGTTTTCGAGAAGCTGGAAGAGATTGGGGCCTAAATGTCCGCTGAATCGACCCCGCGCGTTCTTACCGATGTAACCGTAGATCCTTTCGTGCGCGGGCTGCTGCATCATCCTGCTAAACCCAACGGCAAGGGACTGGTTCTCGCGCACGGCGCCGGCGCAAATTGCCAGTCGCCGTTGCTGATTGCGATGGCGGAAGCCTTCACCGAGGCCGGCTTCACCGTCCTGCGCTGCGATCTTCCCTATCGGCAGGACCGGCCTTATGGTCCGCCGGGACCGGGCGATGCGAAGCGCGATCAGGCGGGATTAAAAAATGCGGTAACAGTGCTGAAGAAGAATATGGCCAATGGGAGCCAGGTCTTCTTGGGCGGCCACTCCTATGGTGGGCGGCAAGCCAGCATGCTTTGCGCTCAGCAACCGGATGCCGCACCGGGTCTGCTCCTGATGTCTTATCCGCTGCATCCGCCGCGAAAACCCGAGCAGCTACGTACGCAGCATTTTTTCAATCTGAATACTCCCGCGCTTTTCGTGCAGGGCACGCGCGATCCCTTCGGATCAATTGCGGAAATCGAGCAGGCGTTGAAGCTGATCCCCGGGAAAACAAAACTGCTCATCGAAGAAAGTGCGGGGCACGATTTGGGATTCAAGAATGCGAAGGGGAGAGAACTACCAGCTGGCATTTTGAAGGAATTCCAGTCCTTCTTTGCCTAGCTCAGTCGCAGGTTGCGAGTAGTATTTCCTGGCGAACTCTAACTCCGGCGCTACTTAATTCACCCAGCCCGACTTCGACCCACCATTACCCTTGCGTACATCGTCATCCGGTGGAATGTAATTTCCGTGCTCATCAAAATGCACGTTGCGGTCATGCTTGCGCATGTAGACTTCGAACTTCCTCGCCGCGCGGCGTCGCCTCCAGCGATAGTAGGAGTTGTTCAATCCGTAAAACCACTCCGACAACGAAAACTTCCCAGACATGCCGCGCGCCGGCGAAAATTTCACATACAAGTATCCGAACAGCAAACCGCCGAGGTGCGCCAGATAAGCCGTACTGCCGCCGCCGCTGATGGAAAACGCTACCGTCACCACGATCAGAATCAGTACGAAGTATTTCGCCTTGATCAGGAAGGGGAACGGAATCATCATGATTTCGTTCTCGCCAAAAACCATGCCGAACGCCATGAGGATGGCGAAAACCCCGCCAGATGCGCCGATTGTGACCGTGCTCGGGGAAGCCAGGATGTGGGCAAAGGAAAAAACAATCGTGGTAAGCGCCGCGCCGATCACTCCGGAGAAAAATAGCTCGAGAAACCGCCGCGTTCCCCACGAGCTCTCAAAACTCGCGCCGAACATCCAGAGGCCCAGCATGTTTCCGAACCAGTGCCAGAACGCGAAATGGATAAAGCCGTAGGTAACGACCTGCCAGATGGCGAAATGGAAGATGGCCATTTCGGGCACCAGGCCTAAATACATATAGACCCACTGCACGACGCTCCGTGTCCCAAAGGCAGATAGAAACAGGAACACCGCCGTGTTGATCCCGAGTAGCCAGATTACCGCCCGGGTAAACGGCGGAAAACTCAACGTCATTTCTCGACCGCGCAAAGTACTCTCCTGATAGCAGTAGACACCGAACTTACCGTTCGGGCAAGGGCACGATAGGGAGGCTCCAGTGGCCGTGGCCGTCGACGGCCCTCACAGCAAAGATGACGTTGTCCTTAGAAAGTTTCAAAGTAGTGTGGGTTACATTGCCAACTTTTTCCACGTGCTCCCACTCGGGGCTGTAGGTAGCCCGCCATAGAATTTCGTAGCCGGTCGCGAACCCGCCCGGCGAAGCTTCCCAAGTAAGCGTCGAATCGTTCTCCAGATCCTTGGCTAGCAAATGAACATTCGCGGGAGGAGCGGGTGCCGCAGCCAGCGAAGCCAAAGTCGCCGCATTCAGCCGAGCCACTTGCGCTACGTATTCGAAATCGACAAACCGAGCCAGATCCCCATACTCGACTCCGTTCTCGGTTCGCACGTTCTGATGCTGATGATGAAAGTCTTCCCGATATTCTGTGAAGCGCACGGCGGCGAACCCCTGCTGATTGAAGGAATAATGATCGCCGCCGCGCAGATAACGGTCCAGGCGAAAGATGAGCATCGGCTTCACTCCGATATCGTACGACCGGCCAACGTCAGCGATATAGCGGGCCAGTTGCCGCGAGGCCGAATCATTCTCGCCTCCCAGCCCGCGAATCCGGCGAATATCCTGCTCCGTAGCCGCAGCGGGCAAGCCCTCGGAAAACACGCGCACCACCGAATGATCCTGCTCTGCGCTTCTGTCTCCGCCGACAATGTCATTATTCAAGACTGCCTCGATATTCCAGCCCTGGTCCTTCGCCATTTTCGCGAAGTGGCTGCTGCCGTTGAGACCCTGCTCCTCGCCCGCTACCGTCAGAAAAATAATCGTCGCCGGGAACTTCAGCTTGCTCAAAACTCGCGCGCATTCCAGACTAACCGCCGTTCCGCTGCCATCGTCGTTCGCTCCAGGCGCATCACTCTTGGTATCGAGTATGTCGCTGTTGCGCGAGTCATAGTGCCCGGTGACGAGCACAATACGCTTTGCGTTCTCCGGATCCGAGCCTTTCAGCACCGCATAAACATTAGTGATTTCACTCGGCAGCGGAATGCGGTCCGCGGCCGGCTCGAGGAAGCTATCCGTCTTCACTTCCAGGCATCCGTCGCAATCCTTCGAGTAGCGTTCGAACTCCGACTTGATCCACTCCCGCGCCGCACCCACGCCCCGGCCCGATGCGATGGCAGCCGCATCCTGCGCCGAGATCGTAGACCTCGTTCCAAAGCTAACCAATTTTTCTATATTCGCTTGGATGCGCTCCGCTGAAACCTGGTGCAACGCTGCCGAAATTCGAGCATCTACTGTCATGGGAATTGGAGCCGTGTGTGTGGGGGTTGTAGTATCTCTGCTACTCTGCGCGAGCGTCGTAAGACTGAGGCCCAACAGTGCGGTAGCGTACCACGGCATTTTTTTAGCAACAGAAATCATGTAGGCTCCGGCAGATGAAATGTCAAGGGTGGCGGCGGCTTCGGCATCGATTATAAATCTCCCGCCCTACAGCCCTGCCCCCTTGACCTGCGGCGGGGAAGAATCTAAATATTATCAAGGTGTATCTAACCAGCACACGAACGGAGTGGGAATCATGGTGCTTTGTCCTGAATGCGAAACTGATCTGGATGTCGAAGAGGAAGAGGTTGACGAGGGCGAAATCATCTCTTGTCCCGAGTGCGGGACCGATTTCGAAGTCGTCACCGCCAGCCCGCTGGAATTGAAGGCTGTCGAAGAGGGTTATGTGGACGAGGAAGAGGAAGTGGAGACCGAAGAGAGTGAAGAGTAGCGCCCGGTACCGCATTCTTTCTGCGCGTCTCTTCCATTTTCCTCTGCTGCTTTTTCTTGTCTGTACTCTAGGCCCGCAGTTCTCGCCACTCCGCGCGGCATCCTCGCCCAAGAAACTGAAGCCGACCGATCCCTATGCGCTCATCTTCGGCACAGTGTGGGGTCCAGACGAGCACCCGGTCTACGGCGTGAGAGTTCTGATCCGCCTCGCCTCCGATAAAAAGCCGAAGTGGGAGCTTTATTCCGATCATCGCGGTGAATTTGCGTTGCGCGTGGCCGCCGGGCAAAACGATTACATCGTGGGCGCCGACCTTAAGCATGTGAAAGCAACGGACGGCCATCCCGTTCATCTGACGGAAGAGGTTCCCGTGCACGTAGAGTATGATGAACGCGTGGACATCGGCTTGCACTTGGCGGAATAGCGCCTATCGCCGGATTGTAACGAAGCCCGATGTCCGAGAAAGCTACTCAGGTCTCCGCATGAGTCCCAGGATAAATTTCAGGAATGCCGTGCTATTTGTGTTTGTTTTTTTACTCGTCGCCTCGATGGGCGGCGCAGCCGCCGACAAGAAAGATCAACAGCAAGGCCGCCTGCTCTCGGGTAAAGTGCTTGATCAGCAAGATAATCCGGTGGTCGGAGCGATCGTCTATCTTAGCAACATGCGCAATCACGCGGTAAAGACTTACATTGTGGGCCCGGATGGCACGTATCGGTTCCCGGGACTTTCCACGGTAGACTACGAAGTGTATGCGCAGTTCAACAACCGCAAGAGCGACACGCGCTCGGTAAGCCAGTTCGATGACCGGTCGCAGGTCTATATCGATCTCAAGATTGTCACCGGCAAGTAGCGGGCTACTTCGAACTCTCCCCCGCCTTCGGAGTTACGCCCAAAATCACCAACTCCTTATACGAGGCCACGAAAACCCGGCCATTCGCCACTACAGGAACCAGATTGCTGTTCGTTCCATTCACCACCCAGGTGCCGACCGCGCCGCTGTAAAGCATTTTCATCGTCGTCCCGCCGATGTCCGGCTCGAAGGCATAGAGGTTAATCGTCGTCTGCTTGCCGGAGTTCCGCGAAAGCGCCCAGATGATGGGATTCGCCGTGCCGTTGGAAGAAACGGCCGTAAAAAATCCTGTTCCCACGGTGCTCAACGTCGGAGAGCTTGAAACTTCCACCAGCGATGGGGTTGGCGAAGTTAGCACCTGCCATACAATAATCTTGCTGCCACCGCTGCTTACTACCCGCGCCACGCCATCCTTGGGATCGACGAAATACGATTCGCCACACCAGCAAGGCCCGACCGTATAGGTGCCAAGCACGTTATTCGACCCGGAATTGTAGCCGCCCAAATTCTGTTCGTTCATCAGAAACATCGATCCGATCTTGCCCGCAGCCACTGCCATCTCTGGCACCGAGCCTGGCTGATCGGGAAGCACCATCACTCCACCCGAGCCGAAATCGAGATCGTTTTCATCCATGTCGGCGACATTGCTGGGCGTGAACAGGTCGAGCACGGTTGTCAGATCCGGGGAAACCGCCACTACGCTCTCCTGAATATTCGTCACACCGTCGTAAGTCGTTCCTGTGGGATCGGAGTTGGCGGTAACGAACAGGACGTTCCCGGAATCGTCCGCAGCCAGCGCGTATCCGGACATCCAGATGGACGAAAGAAAATATTCGCCGGTGTCGGTCGCCTGCGTGTCGGTTAGCTGATTCCCCGGCAGCGGAGTTAAAGTCCCCGTCTGCCATCCCAGTACCCACCCGCGCGAGAGGTTCGGAGAGCGGTCGCAAAAGCTGCCGAAACCTGCGTAGATATTTCCATTGGCCAGCAACAACCCCGGACGCTGCCGCTGATAAGTGGCGTTGAACGTAAACGTGCTTCCGTTGGTCAGCGTGTGCGAAGCGGCTACCAGTTGCGGCGGCACCTTATCGGTCAGGCTGCCGAGATCAAGGGCGTGCAGATAATAGGCCGGGCCGCTCGCCTGCTGCGTGTACACCATCGCGTACAACGTGTTGCTGGTCAGATCGATAACCGGAGTCGAGTTGATTCCAACGTCGGGATTGTTCTTGCCGCAGAGCAGCGGCGTGACCACTGGCGGCCCAAAGTTCGGCTGCAAAAGCACCGTGCCAGACGTCATATCGATCGCGTAGATCGAATTGTTGTCCGTCGCCACGTAGACCACATTGTGCAAGCCCTTAAAATTGCCGGCCGTGATTTTTACTTTTGGCACGATCAAAGGCTGCGCGTCCACCTGATCATCCAAAGGAACCGTGAGCTGCACACCAAAGGAAGTACCCTTCACCGAGGTTGGCGTGAGCGCCGTCTCGTGGGAGTTCCAGCCCGTCCGGTTGTTGTCGTTATGATAGGTAGTGACGGAAACCTGCCCCGCCATAAACAGGCTGGCAGACAGGATGAGCAGAGCACAACCCGAAATCGTGCGGGTAAAATGGATTCCTGAAACAAATCTGAACCACGATCTGGAGGGAGATATATTACGCACAATGGCACGGCACGGCATCTTTGGTTGCTCCTTTTAGCCAATGGTTAAAGGGGTCTGCGCCTGTAGTTGGCGATTTGGGGAGAGACAGCAGCAACGAGTTTATGATCGTGAATAATCCCTGTAAAGGGGTAATTCGTCTCCATCTGCTTCATGCTGCAGGCCGAAGAACCAAATGTTCACAAACGCCGCACCATCATGCAACTCCTGGGCATTTTTTGGGTTCAATATGGTAGAGGATGTACTGATTTCGGGAGGAAAACCTTGAAAGTCATGCACTTACTTAGGAATGGCTATAGCTTTGGCCGTACGGCGGCGGGCGCGGCCGCATTGGCAATTTTGATGTCAGTCTCCGCCTTCGCTCAGCAGGGCGCGATGAGTCCCTATGAGAACGAACAGGATGGCGTAAGCGCCGGCGGAAAATGGACGGAGTTTCGCTCCGAAGACAAGATGACCGGGGCAAAAAAGGTCCGGTTCGAACTGCTATCAAATAACTATCTTCGCGACGACCCGGAGTACAAGCCGAGAATCGAAGTCGTCTGCACCGACGGCAAATATCAGTACGCCGACTTCAGTCTTGGCGGGCGACTGGGACGTCCCGATTATCCGGGTTTCTGGGGCCAGCCCAAGATGGAAGTCATGGTCCGCATCGACGGCAGCCACGATCATAAAGGCTGGAATTGGGTACGCGACCGCTTCCTTTCCATGGATAAGGGGACGGTTCGCGGCGTGATCGGCGCCCAGGTTTTCAACCTGGAAGTGAGAACCAGGACTGGTCCGCAGATTGCCGAATTCTCTCCTGGTGGCCTGAACCTTGCGGAAGTGAAGCACGCCTGCGATTTGACGCCGCATAAGCCGTAGTTTCGATCTCAATCCTCACAAAAGAGCCGAGTCAGACAACTCGGCTCTTTTCTTGTGAATGGTCTTGCCCATGGTCTTGCGCGTGGTGACCTTCGATGCTTCCCGATCGGTTACTTGCACAGTCCAATGTGCAGCTGTTCCACTGAAGGTTCGAGATCGAAATAAGGAACTGCACATGATCGAAGCCGCCGTAATCCTGCTGTTCATTGTAGGAGTCGGAATTTACGCAATCATCCTGTACAACGAGCTGGTCCGCCTGCGAAATGACAACGACCGAGCCTTCGCCAACATCGATGTCCTCCTGAAGCAGCGCCACGACGAAATCCCCAACCTGGTCGAAACCGTAAAAGGCTACATGCAGCACGAGCAGCGAACGCTGGTCGAGCTGACGCAGGCCCGCGCCGCATCCATGAACGCCGCCAGCATCGCGCAAAAAGCCCAGGCCGACGCTAAAATGACCGGCGCTATCCGCGGCCTCTTTGCCGTGGCAGAAAATTATCCGCAACTCAAAGCCAACGATAATTTCCTCAAGCTGCAAGCCCGCATCAGCGAACTGGAAGAGCGCATCGCCGACCGCCGCGAGTTTTTCAACGACGACGTCAACACCTACAACACCCGCATCGGCCAGATTCCCGAAGTATTCGTGGCCAGCTTCATGGAGCTGAAGCGGCGCGACCTGTTCAAAGTGGCTGATGAGGATCGCCAGTTGCCGCAGGTGAAGTTTCAGGGCCAGAGCGCGGGAGCTTAAAGACCCATCGGACTTCCGATGGCGCGTCAAAACTCGAACCCACAAAGGCCACGAAGGTACACAAAGGATCTCGCCGTCCAGGCCCTCGTGTGAGATCGTGATTCACCAGACGACGTTCCACTACCCCATACTCGAACAACTTGGCGGCGGCCTACGATTTCCGAATAATTTCACTCCCGGCAAGCCCTTGCACCCTTTTCTGCAACTAATCCCCGTACACTAATTTTATGAACGCGATGAAAGGTGGACAACCAATGAACAACCTGATTAAGTCAATTTTAAAGACCGCAGTTTACTTTCTGGAACAGACCGACCGCTTTACCGGCGACGTGCGCGACCGGGTAAGCGACAGCATCGATCGCGCCTCCGACCGGGTTTCCGATCTCCGCGACCAGGCCGAAGAGCTCTATTCTGGGCCAGATCACACGATGCGCAACATCCTGACCTTCGCTGCCGGCGTGGGCGTCGGCATTGGCGCCGCAATTTTGTTTGCCCCCGCCAGTGGCGAGGAAATTCGCAGCCAGATCGGCGAAAAGGTTCAGGACATAGGCGACCGGGTTCGCGATCGTTTTTCTCGCACCGGAACTGAAGGCGTCTAAGCACTGAAGGCGTCTAAGCGCCCTCAGACAAACCAACTTCATCGGAAGGCACCGCTCTACCCTTCCTGCGCTCCAGCTCGTCTGTCCGGCCGGTTCGACGAAATTCGCCGGAAATCAAGCACGGAAATAAGAAATCGATCTCACAAAGGAGCTTCATAATGGCGGGGAAGAACACAGCAGTTTTTGGCATTTATCCGACCTACACAAGTGTGGAAGTGGCAGTGGACACGCTTAAGGCCGCAGGCTTTCGCAATACAGATATCTCAGTCCTGTTTCCCGAGAACGTTGGCACCAAGGATTTCGCCCACGAAAAAGGCACCAAGGCTCCGGAAGGCGCCACAACCGGCGCCGGAACCGGAGCTGTAATCGGAGGAGCGCTCGGCTGGCTGGCCGGAATCGGAGCGCTGGCGATTCCGGGCATCGGTCCTTTCATCGCAGCCGGTCCGATCATGGCGGCATTGGCCGGAGTAGGGGTGGGCGGCGTAGTTGGCGGCATCGCCGGTGCGTTAGTCGGCATGGGCATTCCCGAATACGAAGCCAAGCGCTATGAAGGGCGCATCCGTGACGGCGGCATTCTTCTCTCGGTGCACTCCGATAATTCAGAGTGGACGAAGCGCGCCAAAGAGATTCTCGAAAATACGGGGGCCAAAGACATCGCCTCCGCGGGCGAAGCCAGCGCGGATTTCGCCAAGAGCGACAAGCCACTGCAGCGCGCCAGCTAAAACTTCTCAAACTTTGTCATTCCGAGACTCCGCACTCAGTTCTGGAAACGAGTGCGGAGTGGCGGAATTTGACGCCGGCGCATGCTCGGCGTTGCCGATGGGTTCCGCCTCGCTTCGCTCGGCGGGACGGACGAGGCGTCCGTCGCCACATGGCACGTGCAACCTACGCCAACGACCGCGCGGCATCCTTGGCGTGATAAGTAAGAATAATGCTCGCGCCTGCGCGGCGAATGCTGACCAGGGATTCCATCATCACGCGCTCGCGCTCGATCCATCCATTGCGCGCCGCCGCCTCAATCATGGCGTACTCGCCCGAGACCTGATAAGCGGCCACGGGCAAGTCGAAGCGTTCACGCGCCGCAGCGATGACGTCGAGATACGGCATCGCCGGCTTGACCATAATCATGTCCGCACCTTCCTCGATATCCAGTTCGATCTCGCGCATAGCTTCGCGCACATTCGCCCCATCCATCTGATACGACCGCCGATCGCCGAATTGCGGAGCCGAATCGGCCGCTTCCCGGAAGGGCCCGTAAAATCCGGAGGCGAACTTGGCGGCGTAAGAAAGAATCGGCGTGTTGATCAACTGCGTTTCATCGAGGGCGCGGCGAATCGCGGCCACGCGGCCATCCATCATGTCGGAAGGCGCGATGATGTCAATTCCCGCGCGGGTGAGCGAAACGGCCGTTCGGGCCAGCAGTTCGAGCGAAGCGTCGTTGTCGATCTCAAAATTGGAAACCACACTCTCGGCAATCGACGCCAGTTCGTCAATCACTTTCCGCTTTTCATCGTCACTCGCGACCGCCATCAACCCCACTCCACTGGACTTCCAGGCATCCCTCGCCGCCGCACCGAGCGACTGCGGAGAAAGCCCCGGTTTCACAATCCCGCAATGCCCGTGCGACATGTATTCGCAAAGGCAAACGTCACCCATCAAAACGAGGTCCCGAACCTCACGCTTCATCGCGCGGGCCGCTTGTTGCACGATGCCGTCTTCGGCCCAGGCTCCGGTAGCAACTTCATCTTTCTTATCGGGAAGGCCAAACAGAATCACAGCTGGGATGCCGAGCGAGCGAACCTCCTCGGCCTCTTTCACCGCTTCATCCACGGAAAGATTGAACACTCCGGGCATCGAGCCTATTGGCTTGCGTATACCCTCTCCCGGACAAACGAACATCGGGTAAACAAAAGCGTCCGGCGTAAGGCGGGTTTCGCGGACCAGGTTACGAAGAGGTTCGGTACGGCGCAGACGTCGGAGACGGCTTATTGGAAAACTCATAAAAGAAACCTAATCTAAGTGAGCGTGGCAGTCAGGGCGAAGTAAGCGAGAAGTCAAACCAAGCGCCGATTGAGCAAGGGCCGCGCAACGCTCATGTCAATTCTAGCAGGAGCCTCTTGGCCGGAAGGATTTGCATCGAACAAACGCTCATGGATTCCGGACGGACACAAGCTAGGCGTCACTCGAGTGGGTGACAAAAGTAATCGCTTGCCACCCTAAAGCAATCTAAGAATCCCTCATTTCCTCCATAAAATGGAGTTGGATGAGTCCGTTTACCCGGCATCGCTGGTTTTGGCTTGCGGGCGCGATCACGTTCGCTTTCGCGCTGGTATCACTCATCCTGCCGCGCAGCCCAGCGCTTACTGCCGTAGCCGACTTCACGGATTTCCTGGTCACTCTTAGTGTGGGCATTTTCATGTTCACAAACGCCTGGTCAGCCAGAGCCGCTAGCCGTCGCTTCTGGGCGTTAATGGCGTCGGGCTATTTCCTATGGGTCGCCAATCTTGGCGGCTGGGCATATGTGGAGGCGCTGCTCCACCTAACGCTGCCCGATCCCTGGGTCATGGATATATTTCTGTTTCTACATCTGATCC
>JBEKBW010000122.1:0-18959 GCA_050015215.1 Candidatus Sulfotelmatobacter sp. | reverse complement strand
CGAATGTGCAGACCGCCGCTTGCTCGTCCTCAAGCACGCGCAACTTGAAATGCGTTCCCTTGGCTTTGAGTTCGGTGAGTTGAGCGGTGAGGTAGGAAAGCGGATTGGTGCGGGTTGCAGTCGTCATCAGAACCTCGCAAACGATTATCGCGAATCTGGAGCTAAAACCTGATCGGATTGCCGGTCTTTATACTGGCGTCGCAGAGCTGCTTCATGTTGTCGAAGAATTCTTTCTCCGAATCGGCCAGAATATCTCTCGATTGGAGCACCGTTTCTACTTCCTTCAGCAGCGCAGGAGTCTGCTCCGCGGGAATCCAATCGCCGGTGTGGGTGCCATCGTAGAGGACATCTTCCAGCAGAATCGGAAAGCGTGGCCCGGGCTTTCCCTGTAACGCTTTTAGAAAACTGCGGAGATTTTTTACCCGCGTAATGTTGCCCAGAAACACCGAAACCAGGCATCCCTCATGCTCGCAGGATTCGCCAAGCCATTGATCGTGCGCTTCCCATTCCTCCTCGGAAGGATCGCCCATCAGTATGGGTTCGCCGCACTCATCAAAGGCAACGCGGTCGGGGAACGGGTGCGGTTTGGCTTTGCCCTCTCGAATGCGGATCTACCTCCTACAGAATTCCTCTTCCTGGACCGTGGCAGAAACTCGCTAGCCAGACCCCTCCGGCTGGCGCTCAGGGTTAGGTCCTCGCCACACGTCATCGCAAGCCGTTTGGATATACCAATATTTTACTGGCTTCGCCGGCTTTTAACCGCTCCATCGCCTTCGAGAAATCTTTCATCGGGATTCGATCGGTGATCACCGGATGCAGATCGAGCTTGCCGGCCTTGAGCAGCGCCGTCATCTGGTACCAGGTCTGGTACATGCGGCGGCCGTTGATGCCTTGCACTGTGATGCCTTTGAAGATGATGTCTTCGGAAAAGTTCAGCGAGATAGGTTTGGAAGTTAGGCCGAGAAGAGAGATTCTGCCGCCGCGGCGCACGATGTCAAAGGCTGTCCGAATCGAATCCGGATGCCCCGCCATTTCGAGCACCACATCGACTCCAAGGCCTCCCGTCTTTTCCATGACGACAGCCGTGGCATTTTCCTTCGAGGGATCGATCACATAGTCGGCTTTCATCTCACGCGCGATCTTCCGGCGATGTTCGTTTACTTCTATTGCAAACACGCCGGTCGCGCCGCACGCTCTCGCCACTGCAATCGAGAACAGTCCGATCGGGCCGCATCCCGTGATGGCTACGGTTTTCGCCGCGATCTCGCCGGCAAGGACCGTATGGACCGCGTTCCCTAACGGATCGAGAATCGAGGCGTATTCCTGTGGGATGGAGGGATCGAGTTTCCAGATATTCGATTCCGGAATTACGACGTATTCGGCGAACGCGCCGTCGGCATCTACGCCGATGATTTTCACATTCTGGCAAATATGCGCTTCCCCGGTGCGGCATTGCAGGCACTTGCCGCAGGCCACGTGCATTTCCGCGGAAACGAAATCGCCTTCTTTCACGCTGGTGACTTCATCGCCGAAAGCGGAGACTTCGCCGCAAAACTCGTGGCCGGGAATGAGGGGAGGGTGAATGCGGTTCTGCGCCCAGCGGTCCCAGTTGTAGATGTGCAGGTCTGTGCCGCAAATGGACGCTACCCTTACTTTGACGAGCACGTCCCGTGGGCCGTAGGCCGGGATTTTTACTTCGCGAATTTCCGAGCCGGCCGCTGCTTCCGGCTTGACTACGGCCAACATCGTGGATGGCATGAAGCCTGCCTTTTATGATTCAGACTTAAGCGCAAACGTACGATTCTAGCACCGGGAAAATTTCGGTGCGCGTTGCGCATGGTGGCCGTCATCCGGTTATCGCGGCAGACCTTTGTTGGATTTCGGAGGGGCTACCTTGAACTCCTCTGACTTGCCGCGCGGAATACTCAACGTCTTCCATTGATTCGACTTCAGGTGCTTTGCCAGAAAAATAATTTGCCCGATATGTCCAGCGTAGTGCGCAAGCTGCCGATTGATGGCTTGCAACACGGTATGCGGCTCGCCGCGGATCGTGACCGTGCGCATTACGTCTTCTGGCTCAAGCGATTCCAGCGTGGCAAAAAGCTGCGCCCAGCCTTCGTCCCACGATTTCATAACGTCAGCGCGAGTGGTGCTGGAGGTCAATTCGAACTCTCGATCGCGAAAGCGGTCAGGCTTCTCACCGTCACTCGTAAGGAAATCCGTGAAACGCGAGCGCATGTTTCCCGCAAGGTGCTTCACCAGGGTGGCGACCGAATTCGATTCGGGATCGAGCGTGACGAATAATTCGTCGTCGGTGAGTTGCGCAATTGCGCCTTCGGCGAGGCGCTTGTTGCCGCGCATCTGGCGGCGAGCTTCTTCGAGATAGTGCGTGGCAACATCGGTCATCAAAGTTTTCCTTAACGCAAGTAGCGCCGGCCTCTGGCCGGCCTTTTCGTCGCCGGACCCTTCCTGAGCGAAGTCGAAGAAACGGCAGGGACGCTACTACTTGCCCCAACCGCCGCCGCCGGGCGATTCCACGCAAATGCGGTCGCCAGTGTTGAGCCTTGTGCTGAATTTCCCCGGCATCGCATCAGTCGAGCCGTTAGTGCGAATCACGGTTGTTTTACCCGCTGCGCCTTCGCCCCCTCCATTTAATCCCCAGGGCGCGAGCGTGCGCCGCTCCGAAAGCAAAGTTACATCGCAGTCGGTCAATACTTCAATCTCACGAATGATTCCGTCGCCGCCCTTGTATTTGCCTTTACCACCGCTTCCTCGTCGCAGTGAGTATCGGCGAACCCGCAAAGGATAAGCATATTCCAGCGCCTCGGCAGGAGTATTCCAGGAATTCGTCATGTGCGTGTGCACGCCCGAAACGCCGTCTTTATTGGGTCGCGCGCCCATGCCACCGGCTATCGTTTCATAATAAGCAAACGGTTTGCCGGTGCGCGGGTCAACGCCTCCGATCGTGAGATTGTTCATTGTGCCCGAGGCCGCCGCGGGGATGCGCTCGGGAACTGCCTGCGCCAGGGCGCGCAGCAACACGTCAACAATTCGCTGCGAAGTTTCCACGTTGCCGCCAGCAACCGCCCCCGGAGGCCGCGCATTCACGATGGTTCCCGCAGGAGCGATGACCTGAGCGGGACGCATCAGCCCCGACGTGGCAGGAACATCCTCCGCCAACAGACAACGGAACACGTAGAAACATGCAGAGTAGGTAATCGCCTCCACCGCGTTCACGCTGCCTTGCACTTGCGGATCGCTTCCCGTGAAATCAACGGTCACCATGTGGCGCGGACGCCCTCGTCCGCGCGACGCATGCCCCGGCGCGAAAGTTACCTTCACCGCGATCTTAACCGGATTGTCACTGATGCCGTCGTTATCCAAAAAATCCTCGGCGCAATAAACTCCCGGGGGCACCTGCATCAGGAATGCACGCATCAGTTCTTCCGAATATTCCATCAGTTCGCCAGCCTTGCGCTGCGTTCGCTCGACTCCATAGCGCGCGCATATCTCGCGAAGACGCTCAGCCCCCGTGTGGCAGGCGGCGATCTGCGCTCCCAGATCGCCTTCGCGTTCCTCCGGCGTGCGGACATTGTTCAGCAGCAGCGCAAGAAGATCGCGCTCCATTTTTCCCGCGCGCACAATCTTTACCGGCGGAATGCGAAAGCCTTCCTGATAAATCTCGCGGCAAAGTCCCATCGAGCCTGGGAATGCTCCGCCCACGTCGCTGTGATGCGCCCGAGAAGCGACGTAGAAGTCTGGACGACTTCCTGCTTTTCGCAGTCGCTGGCTATTTCCGTCAGAGATCCGTGCGCGTCCCAGGCGGGCATGCGGCTCAACATACACCGGCGCTACCAGCGTGATATCCGGCAAATGCGTTCCCCCGCGGAACGGATCGTTCAGCATCACTACGTCGCCGGGTTCCATCTCGCAAGTCTCGATCGCCGTCCGCACCGACATCGGCATCGAGCCCAGATGCACCGGCATGTGATCGCCCATCGCAATCGCCTCACCCGCTCCGTCAAAAACTGCGCAGGAATAGTCCCGCCGCTCCTTAATGTTTGGTGAAAAGGCCGTCCGGCGCAGCGCTGCGCCCATTTCTTCGGCGATCGAGTGATAGAGATTCTTGAAAATTTCGAGTTCGATGGGATTACGCGGCATGAGGCGAAGTGTACTGGAAACAAAATTTATTGTGAAAAATGCAAAATTATGTTGACACTGCGTTTACACTGCCGCAATATCTTGTGTTAAGGACGCTACCCATACTAGAACTGGGTGGCAGTTTGCATTCGGGTCCCCGAAGGAAGAAAGCAAAAAAGAAGAAACACTAACTAACCGTCTGCGAGACGATACTTCGCAAGGGCCAAGAATTTAACCTGCCTCTCAGGAGAAGCACCTCTTGAGAGGCGTTTCCGTTTCCGGGGCCGGAACGCGGCATTGCGCAAAGGGTCGCAACCCTTTGGAAATTGTTCCTATCCAACTCCATGCCTGTGTCACAATACTGAAACGCGAATCCAAGGCAGTCACCGATGATGGGGCGATGAGTCCAAGAAAACAAACTGCGGGCAAGGGCAAGGCGGATGAAATTTTCATCCCCGACAAACTTTATTTCCGCATCGGGGAAGTGGCCACGCTGTGCAAGTTGCCCGCTTATGTGCTGCGCTTCTGGGAGAGTGAGTTTCCGCAACTGAAGCCGGTGAAGAGCAGCACCGGACAGCGCATGTATCGCAGGCGCGACGTGGAAGGTGTTCTTCGCATCAAGCAACTGCTCTACGAACAAGGATTCACGATAGTTGGCGCCCGCCAGCAGTTGCGCTCCGAAACCAAGAGCGATAAAGGCCAGGCGGCCATTCCATTCCCCGCGCAGTCGCCTTCTGAATTGCAGAGTATTCGCCAGGGTTTGCGGGAGATTCTGAATCTGCTTGCCGCGCGGCGTACGGGATAGATATAGACATCGGGTCTCGGGTGTTAGGTCTCAGGTGTTAGGTCCTGGGCCGTAGTACCGGGCAACGCTATCGCCTATGCTGGCCCAAGACCTGACACCAAAGACCTGAGACCGAAGACCGGTTTTCTAGGCCGCATGCTCCGGCTTCCGGATCTTCCCCGCATTCGCGGCATCCAGCCGGATCCGGCTCACACGCGCGGTTTCATGAACTAGATCGTCCGTGGCGCGAGTTTCGTCCCCCGCCATTACGGAGCCTGCGGCCAAGGCAAAGCGAAGAGCATCGGCCTGATCGTCGAAATATAGTATGACTTGCCCGGACATAAAGAACACCCCCGAGGTGGACTACTTGCTTCCGCGGCCAGGAAGATCGACGAGCAGCCGCGGCGACGAGCATGACGCAAAGAGCTATTTTTACGATTGTCGCGGAGGATGGGAGAAGTCAGAAGTGATTTTCTTGGTTCGCGGACAATCAGAAGTGCGTTCGGCTCGGGCTGCCCGATACTGAGTTAAGCTGATCCCAGCTGCAAAAGGTAATATCGCTTCTCTTTGCCCCAACCAAGCACGCGTGCTGGTGTAGCAACCTGCGCGCCTCCACTTCAGACCGTTCGGCTTTCTCCCAGTCGGTACATGCGTGCTGCTTAGTGCGATTTGTGCGGCTGCGGCGCACCATGCGATCCTGCAATATTCTCGCCGGATGCTGGAACAGCCATTCACATTCTTCGCGCTCGGCGCGAATATCGAAGCGGAACTGGGACTGATGAACTCCCCAGTTTGCGGGCGGCGTAGACATATCTCACCCCTCAAGCGACGCAAATGCGCCGCTCTCGACCGACGAACCAAAATTGGTCGGGACGGGCAGATTTGAACTGCCGACCCCTCGCACCCCAAGCGAGTGCTCTACCAGGCTGAGCCACGTCCCGACTAGGAAGGAAGCCGCTGCGCATCCGCAGCGGATGGGGTTAACTCAAGAATTTTACCACCTGAGCCGCAGTTCCGCGCAGCAGTAACATTTACCCGTTCCCTTTCTACTCGCGATGACAGGGGGAAGGCCAGGGGCTCACGCCGGGAGCGAATTGGAAATCCTGCGGTGTCGTAATGCCCACGCGCAGCTTGATGTGAGCCAATGCGCCGGTCTGGGGATCGGCTTTGTACGAAGCAATGCTAATGTGGAGCCATCCCTTCCGCGCATTGTCAACCGCATTCGTGTAGTCGGTCAACGCTTGGTCTGGGTCAGGGGTTTGATAAGAATGTAGAACATTGCCGACCACCGCGGAAATTCGCTCGTAGTTGGTTCTATCGAGCAGGAAGTTCATCTCGTGCGGATGCGATAAAGAAGACTGGACGGTCTCGCCGTATCCGGGTCCGAGAGTTTGGTTCGGGTTAAATCGCAAGGGTACATTCGCAGGGTAGATATAGTCCTTAGTGTTCTCTTCTGCCGGGACGATATCAACAAACCAGCCCGGCTCCTTTTGACTTCTTACGCGAAACAGCAAGCCCCCGCCCAACTCCCGCTCGTAGTTGTCGCCGGCATTCAGCGTTACTTTGAAAGAAACGAACTGGCACGAAGGAGACTGCTGTGCGCGAGCGCCGATTGGCGAAAGCAGGCACATCGACACAAGCCATGCGAGCATTATTTGACGGCCATTCCGGATCGGCATAGCTCTTGCCTACCTCTTCTTTCGCTTGCGCTTTGGCAGAAGCTTCTCCTCGAGCACCGCAAACTGGATCTTCTTCTCTACCGGGTCTATGCGATCCAGAATTACGCGGATTTTCTGCCCCAAGCCATAAGTCTTGCGCGAGCGCTGGCCGATGATCTGGCGCGTGTTCTCGTGATAAGTGTAATAGTCGTCGGTAAGCGTGTTCAGCGGGACCAGGCCTTCTACGAACAAATCGGTGAGTTCGACGAAAAAACCGAACTTGGTCACGCTGGTGATCAGGCCATCGAAGTCTTCGCCGACGCGGTCCTGCATGAACTTGACCTTCTTCCACTCCATGAGTTCGCGCTCTGCTTCATCTGCCCGGCGCTCGGAGTAGCTCGACTCCTCGGAGATGTTGTGTAGTTCGTCGACGGAGATTGGTCCGTGCAGCGCTGCGAGCGGTTCGCGCTGTGCGGCATGATCTCTGCGCTTGGACCACGGCGTAGCGCCCGCGTCCCACCGGCCCAAAGGTGGACTAAAAGCCTGCGCGATTCTTCCCGACGAGTCGGCAGTTTCTAATGCATGATCAGGTTTCTCTGGCATGTGTGCCGGCAGGACGCCCGCGCTACGCTCGCGCTCGCGGAGCACCTCCTTTAGAATCCGGTGCACAATCAAGTCCGGATAGCGGCGGATTGGCGAGGTAAAGTGCGTGTAACTTGGCGCTGCCAGGGCGAAGTGGCCGACGTTTTCCTCCGAATATCGTGCCTGCTTGAGCGAGCGCAGCATCAGGTAGCTCAAGATTCTCTCTTCCGGTTTTCCCGCGATCTTCTCGGTGAGCTTCTGATACATGCGCGGGGTGATGTGAACGTCTTTCGGAATCTCGATCGTCCGTGCCTGCTTGCCTGCTCCTCTCGCCGCTCGGCGGTCGCTTTTGAACTGCACACGCTGAATCGGTAGGGCGCCGACTCCCAGTGAATATCCGAAGGTTGCGGCGATCACTTCAAAGTCGTAGACGCGTTTGGCGTCCGGCTTTTCGTGGATTCGATATAACGACGCGATGTGCTTCGATTCCAGATACTGCGCCACACACTCGTTCGCCGACAGCATGAATTCTTCGATCAGCCGGTGGGCGATGTTGCGTTCGGAGCGCGTGATGCTCTTCATCAATCCGAACTCGTCGAACTCGATCACCGGTTCGGGCAGGTCGAAATCGATCGAGCCGCGGCGCTGACGCTTCTTGTTCAGAATCATGGCCAGATCGCGCATCAGTTCGAACGTCGGGACCAGCGGAGCGTACCGCTCACGCAGTACAGCGTCGCCTTCGAGCACTGCGTTCACGTCGGTGTAGGTCATACGTTCAGCAGAGCGAATTACGCCTTCGGATAGCTCATAGCCGACAATTTCTCCTTGATGATCGATCTCCATCACGCACGACAGCACCAGCCGGTCGAGTTGCGGGCGGAGACTGCAAATATCGGTGGAGAGTTCGAGCGGCAGCATGGGGACGGCCCGGTCGGGAAAATAAACGCTGGTGCCGCGCAGCCGAGCCTCCCGATCGAGCGCCGAGTCAGTAGTAACATATTGCGCCACATCGGCAATATGAACCTGTAATTCGAAATTGCCGTTCGCCAGGTGGCTCACCGTGATCGCATCATCGAAATCGCGGGCGGTTTCGCCGTCGATTGTGACGATGGGCAGCGCTCGAAAATCGCGGCGATGGCGAAGTCCTGCCGCCGGGACAATGGCAGGTATGTCTTGCGCCTCTTCGAGCGTCGCCGGGGGAAAGTGATGCGGCAGATGAAATTTGCGGATCGTAATTTCGACGTCGACGCCGAAGTCGTCTTCACGTCCGAGAACTTCAATTACGCGTCCGCACGGATTTTGCGTGGGTGTTGGCCAGTCGGTGATTTCAACGTCGACAACCACGCCTTCGAGATCGTTCCAGTCGGCGCGGCAAGTGGCTTCCTCGCCCAAGACGCGGTGTACGGATTGCCTCTGTGGCCTCGATGTTCTCTGTTGTCGGGTTTCGGAATTAACCACGGTGGTCTCAGAGGACACAGAGGAGTTGCCGCCGGGTAGCTCCATTCCGGCCGGAATCACAATTTCCTGCGTGATCTTGCTATCGATGGGTTGGACGTAGTTATTCCGGCTGCCGTAATGAAAAATCCCGACCACCGTCGGATGCTGGCGCACTACGGAGCGAACAATCCGTCCTTCGGCCCGGCCGTCGGGACGAGTGGCGATCACATCGACGAGCACCTGATCACCGTGCATCGCATTGCCAATCGCGTGGGGCGGAATAAAGATGTCGCCCACCAGACGCGACTTCATCGTGGGACTCAGCGAACTCGCGTTGGGAATGACGAAGCCGAAGCCGTCGCGATGCATGGTGAGGCGGCCCGCCGCTAGATTTCTGTCGGCTGCAGGTTGCGGCACAGCGTAGCGGTCGGAATTCAGTTGAACCAATTGACCTGCGCTGACCAACTTCTCAAGGCGCGACTCCAGTTCTCCACGCTCGTCTCCATGCAGGCCGAGTTCGCGAACGAGTTGCTTGTAGCCGGCAGAGCGCTTGGGCTGGCGGGATATGTGTTTGATAATGGTGGAATCGGAGAGCATGAAGCTATCAGCTCTCAGCATATCGGAAATCAAATCCGAGGTTCGAGAATCTAAGAATCGACGTATGGCTTACCACGTGTCTCCGCCAGCGCGCGGCGGCCAGGCGCCTAGAACGCGACGGATTAGCGCAATCTGACCCACGTGATAACTGTTGTGGGCAGCAAGTTGCCAAAGTACAGCCTCGAGCGTCCCCGCGCGTTCCGCGTGGCTGGCGTGGGTGACTTCGATCCCACGATCAAGTTCCTGCCGACTAGAATCTGCGAGTGCTGCAGAGTCGTTGAGCAGCGCAGAAAACGTTTCCCGCAAGCTGTCCCATTCTTCCGCATCCGGGGGCGTAGGGTGTGCAGGAAAGCTCTCCGCGTTGTGTGCCGGATACGGCGGCCTCTCACCGCGAATGCGGTGCAAATCGTAATGCATCCAATAATTCATGTGGAAAACGAGCGCGCAGATGGAGTGGGGAAAACCTTCAACCTGGTGTGCCGCAAGCTCCGCGGAGAGATCTTCAACGCATGCAAGTGGATCGGCATGCGCCCCTTTGCCGCGAAGCAATTCTGTCAGCGCCCGGGATGGCATCGGCAGGTCAGCGTCCAGCGAAATATTTCTCTTGCAAAATCTGGCGATGATGCAGTTCGTGCCCCGCGATGATATACGCAATCGCCCGCACCGTGACTTCGTTCTTGTTCGCAACTCCGCGCCGCGCCCATGCGGCTTCGTCCAGGTTGCGCAGCAGAGTGATCGTCGCCCGGCGCACCGCGATATAATCCTCAATAATCTCCGCCAGCGGAACGCGCGCAAACGGCCCGTTGCGCACGTAGTCATCCTGTTCGAAACCCTCCATTGGTGTGGCGTCGGCCCGTGAAATGCGCAACGCGCGGTAGGCGAATACACGCTCAGTGTCGCAGACGTGGCCGACAACTTCCTTCGCGCTCCATTTCTCCGGCGAGTAACGAAACTCGCCTTCGGCTTCATCCTTGCCGCAGAGCAGTTTCATGGTGTCGCGCCGTTGGCGGTCGAGTTCGCCTAGAACATCCTGGCCCTGAACCAGGGCGATGTATTTGCCGTAGTACGCGACGTACTCATCCGGCTGCGGCCTAGCGATGGTCAGAATTGGAGAATTAATAACGGCTGGCTCGAACATGAAGTTTCTCCTTCACGGCTGAATTGCCTTCGGGAAATTGATTTCACAGCATACTCTCAATGGCTGTGGAATGTTGTCAGACGAGTCTTATTCGGGAATCCTTACACGGTCAGCGAGCCAAAACGAAACGCTAATCCATTCGAACTCAACCCCGACCGGCACCTAAATAGACGTACCAACCTAGGAAACGTCATTGAAAAGAAAGGCTTTTCCACAGCGCTCATTTTGAGACAAGGGAGTACAATTCGATTTGGTCACGCACATGCGGCACGTGACCCCAATCCCAACAAGGAAAGGAACTTTGTAACCCATGTGGAAGCCGACGAATCAGCCTCAAACGCCCGGGCGGCCAGCAGAGCCGGAGCGTCCAACTATGTCTACCCCGAGCGCGCCTGCAATTACCATGGCGAATGAGCCCACTCCCGTTGCTCCGCGTCCCGTGGCTACTACTACCACCACTACTGCGGATCAGGCAACCATTGGCAAATCGCTGGTGATCAAGGGCGAGGTTACCGGCTCGGAATCGCTTTACATTGACGGTCGAGTCGAAGGCTCGATCAGCCTGGCGGGAAACCGCGTCACGATTGGGCGCAATGGCGTGGTCGCGGCCAACATTAATGCGCGTGAAATCGTTGTTCTCGGCAAAGTGCGCGGCAATCTGACGGCCAGCGATCGTGTGGATATTCGCAGCGACGGATCGCTCACTGGTGATGTTGTGGCGGCCCGTATTTCCATTGAAGATGGCGCGTTCTTCAAGGGCGGCATCGACATTCGCAAGGGCGGCCAGCCCGGCCAGCAGAAGGCGAACGGCAAGGACGAAAGCATTTCCGCGCCCGAGCCCGCCGCTGTGGGCGCAAGGGCGTAACGCTTTCCCCTACACGAAAAGGAACCACGCGGCGGTATTCGCAACCGATGCGAATGCTGCCGCTTTGTGTTTCAGCGGCTAGGACCCCGGAGTGGCGAGCACACTTCGAATCTCACTTGCCGTCTCGCATGATCAGTTCGCGGCCCAGTCCCTTCGAGGTTGCTCGCAGGCGTTCCGCCAAAATCGTAGCTGGCGACTGATAGAATCGCGACGCAAGCCCGGGGAAGGTCTGGAAAAGCTCGCGAAGTTCTGTCGCATTCAACTCGTCAGCCCCCACGTTTTCCTCTTTGGCCACAACCGCCGCTGTAGCTTTGCCTTTCTCCAAGAATGCGATTTCACCGCAGATGTCATCGGGACCAAGGGTTGCGAGGATCGCCCGAGAGCCGCTCCCCGCCAGTTCTACAGTAGCTTCGCCTTGCCGAATGATGAACCTGTTGTTGCGTCCATCTCCTTCGGGGATGATGGGATGATGGGCTCGCCCCGTCTGTAGCTGCGGCGCGTCGCCTTTGCCTGCATCAACACCCAGTCGTTTGCAGTGAGATATTGAAGTCGATGACCCGCCATGTGCTCTTAAGGATACAGGCAGACCAACTCGGGCGTCCTGCCACGAGCTTTGGTGCGGCTGAGGTTAAGGGGCGACCGCTCGTCTTGGGACCGCAAAGATTATTTCTGATGCAGATCCCGCATCATCATCTCCCGCGCCAATTCCCTGGAAGTAAGCCGCAGCCGTTCTGCCAGAATCGTCGCCAACGATTGGTAAAAGCGCGAGGCCAGTCCGGGGAAGGCGGCAAACAGAGAACGTAATTCCTGCCCATCCAGTTGATCGGCTTCCACTTTTTCGTCGCTGGCAATCACGGCTGCCGTGGCTTTGCCTTTTTCCAGAAAAGCGATTTCGCCGCAAATGTCCTCCGGACCAAGCTTCGCCAAAATTGCCCGACTGCCGCTCGCACCCAACTGCACGGACGCTTCCCCGCGGCGAATAATGTAAATGCTGTCGACACCCTCCCCCTGCTGGATGATCTCCTCGCCAAGCTTGAAGATGCGCGGAGCTGCTTTTGCCTGGACGAGTACCCAGTCGTTTGTGGTGAGATATTGCAGGCGCTGACCGGCCATGCTCTGAAACATCGGCAAAATTGCTGCGGTCTACAGTTACTTACAGTCAGGAAACTGGAAAAAATACGGGTTTTAGAGCTGCCTTGTGTATTGATTCCTCTTTTTGTCTGCGTGCCGCTCCAAACCAAGCTGAATCAGCCTGTCGATTAAGTCGGCATACTTGAGGCCGGATGCTGCCCACAACTTTGGATACATGCTGATTGCCGTAAATCCGGGCATGGTATTGACCTCATTTAGGTAAATTTTGCGCGTACCCGGCTCCATCAGGAAATCCACGCGCGCCAAGCCGGAGCAATCGACAGCCTTGAATGCCCGAACGGCCAACTCTTGCACTTTTTTGGTTTCCGTTTTTGTAAGCTTCGCGGGAATAATCAGCTCAGAACCTTCATCGAGGTACTTGGCGCTGTAGTCATAGAATTCTTTTACGGGCACAATCTCGCCTGGGATGGAAGCGATTGGGTCGTCATTGCCGAGCACGGAGCATTCAATCTCTCGCGCTTTGGCGTTCTTCCCGCCGACGCCCTGCTCGATCACGATCTTGCGGTCGAATTTTGCCGCCTCCTCGATCGCCGGTCCGAGTTCTTTATGATCGTGCGCCTTAGAGATCCCAACCGACGATCCTAGGTTCGCGGGCTTCACGAAAACCGGATACCTGAGCTTGCTCTCAACCAGCTTTTGAACTTTTTTCGGTTCCTTCTCCCAGTCGCTACGCAACAGCGTCACATGCTTCACCAGCGGGATTCCCGCGGCAATAAACAAAGACTTCATAATGTCTTTGTCCATCCCCGCAGCGGAGCCCAGCACGCCTGAGCCAACATAAGCAATGTCGGCGAGTTCAAGCAGGCCCTGAATCGTTCCATCTTCGCCGAACGTGCCGTGCAGCACCGGGAAAATCACATCGACATTGATGGCGCGATCGCTGGCGCGCCGCATAAGAGCCGCATCGGTTTGAAACGGCACCAGTCCACTTTCGCGGTGAATCGGCTCCGGAGGAACAACCACCGCCTCGCCCTGCGCCAGCACCGCCGCGGCCTGCGTCGTATCGGGATCGCCGGCACGCAAGTGCCGAGGCTCGATCATTAGCTTGCCCTGCAGTAAATTCTCGGCATCGGCTGCAGTGAGCCAGTGGCCATCTTTCGTGATGCCGATGGGCACGACTTCATATTTATCTTTGTCGATGGCTTGCAGAACCGACGCCGCTGAGAGTAACGAAACTTCGTGCTCCCCACTGCGCCCGCCAAAAAGAATGCCAACCCGAAGCCTTGTCATAAATGCCTAGAGAATCTTCTTCCCAAACGCCGACAGCGCCAATTCCACAGCCAAATCAGCAGTCTGATTGTGTTCATCGATTACGGGATTCACTTCGACAATCTCCATACTCAGCATGCGTCCGTGGTCGGCAATGATTTCCATCGCCAGGTGCGCCTCGCGATACGTCGCCCCGCCGCGCACTGGCGTGCCCACTCCGGGCGCATCTTCCGGATCGATCCAGTCCATGTCGAGCGAAATGTGATACCCGGCCGTGCCGCGCCCGGCCATGCGCAACGCTTCTTCCATCACAGTACGCATGCCGCGCTCGTCAATATCGCGCATGGTGAAAACGCCGATCCCGGCGCGGCGAACATTTTCCTTCTCGACGGCGTCAATGTCGCGCACGCCCACCAGCACGCAATTCTCCGGACGGACTTTCGGAGAAAAATCGAAAATGTTGGACAACTCCGCCGGGCCAAGGCCCATAATCGCCGCCAGCGGCATCCCGTGCACGTTGCCGCTGGGAGATGTTTCAGGAGTATTGATGTCGGTGTGAGCGTCGATCCAGATGAGGCCGATTCGTTGGTCCTGTCGCCGATAAAACTCGGCCACGCCCGCCACTGTGCCCGCGGCCATCGAATGATCGCCGCCGAGCGATAGAGGAATCTTGCCCGCTTCGAGCGTCTTGATCACCAACTCTGCATGCTTGGTGCAGGTCGCGGTAATCTCCTTCAAATATTTCGCGTGAGTGTCGCCCTCTTTCTTCTGTTCCGGGATGGCCACAGCCACATTGCCGCCATCCTCCACTTCATGTCCCAACGCCTCCAGTCGCGCCTCAAGCCCTGCCACGCGTACAGCCGACGGGCCCATGTCGACGCCGCGCCGCGACTGGCCGAGATCGAGCGGGACGCCAATCACGCGAATCTTCTTAGGAGAAAAACTCGAAGTCGTCAGAGCCATAAGAATTGAGTAATTTGGTAATTGAGTAATTTGGTAATTTGAAAAGCTTGCCGCATCGTCAATTTCTCAATCACCAAATTTCCCAATTACTCAATCAGGGATAAAGCCGGTGCAGCATCCGCGGGAATGGAATCGTTTCGCGCACGTGCTCCAGCCCGCAAATCCACGCCACAGCGCGCTCAATGCCCATGCCGAAGCCGCCGTGCGGAACGCTGCCGTACTTGCGCAAATCCAAATACCACTTGAAGGCTTCTTCCGGCAATCCGTGTTCGTGAATGCGTTGCACCAGCAATTCATACGACGCCATGCGCTGCGAGCCGCCAATGATTTCTCCGTAACCCTCCGGAGCCAGCACATCCACGCACAGCGCCAGTTCCGGCCGTTGCGGATCCGGCTCCATGTAAAAGGCCTTAACCTTCGCCGGGTAGCGATGCACCATCACCGGCTTTTCGAACTGAGCAGAAAGATAAGTTTCATCGGGTGAGCCGAAGTCGCCGCCCCATTCAAACTTAGTTTCGAGCAGGCGTTTCGCGTGGCCTTCCTGCAGATTCTTCACGGCTTCGTCGTAAGTCATACGCGGGAACGGCGGAACAATTTTTTCCAGGTTCGAAATATCCCGGCCTATTACTTGCAAATCCGCTCGCCGACGATCGAGGCACCGTTTCACCACAAAGCTGATAAAGCCTTCGGCCAAATCCATCAAATCGTGGAGTTCCGCGTAAGCGATCTCCGGCTCGACCATCCAAAACTCGGTGAGGTGACGCCGCGTTTTCGACTTCTCCGCGCGAAACGTTGGCCCGAACGAATACACCTTGCCGAGGGCCATCGCCGTGGCTTCAATATAAAGCTGGCCGGACTGCGTGAGATACGCCTGCTCCTCGAAATAATCGACCGGAAAGAGGGTGCTCGTGCCCTCGCACGCCGCGGGGGTAAGAATGGGCGGATCGGTCAGCGTAAAACCGCGTTCGTCAAAGAAATCGCGAACCGCCTTAATAATTTCGGCGCGCACTCGAAGTATCGAGGCCTGCCGCTGCGAGCGCACCCACAGATGCCGGTGCTCCATCAGGAACTCGGTGCCATGCTCTTTCGGCGTGATTGGATAAGGGTCGGATTCCGGTACGCGCTGCACGACGTGCACATTCGAGACATCGAGTTCGTAACCGCCGGGCGCGCGTTTATCGGCGCGGACCTTGCCTTCCACGATCACGCTTGATTCCTGCGTCAGCGTTTTGACCGCTTCGAACACTTCTGGCGTGACCGCATTCTTCGGCACGACGCCCTGGATCACGCCTGAGCCGTCGCGAAACTGCGGGAACAGCAGCTTCCCGCTCTCGCGCAGGTTGTAGAGCCAGCCGCGCAATGTGACCGACTGGCCTTCGTGCTTTCCGATTTCAGCAATAGTGGTAACTGGAGACATAGGGTTGAATAAACAGGAAATTAATCAACTTGACGAATTAAAAATCGAGCGCAGATCTTCCAATTATTTATTTGCTAAATCCTGCAATTACTAAATTCCTTCCAGCATCTCGAATGTCGCGCCCAGCTTCTCCAGGGGATTTACCTTCTCGTCCCCTTCCAACTCCAACAGCACCGGCGGCCTCTGCGGAGCGGAGCGCAGCAACTCCATGCCTTCCTCCCAATCGATCGTTCCCTTTCCCGGCCACAGGTGCGCGTCGCGAGCCTTGTCGTTATCGTGAACATGCGTGGAGCAGATTTGCGCCCGCAGAATCTCAAAGGCTTCGCTCACCGAACCCATCATGTGGGCGTGTCCAAAATCGAAGCAGATTCCCACGTCGTCAAAGTGAGCGGTATGAATCATCTCCACCAGTCGGTCGGGCGTAGAAAGTTCATTGGGAATGTTTTCCAGCAGAATGCGCACCCCCAGCGGTTTGGCGAAGGCCCGCAGATGCTCGATCGAGGTCATCGCCGATTCGAACTTCTTCTCGCTGAATTCCTCATTGGGCAGCCCAAGGTGCTGCACCAGAAAGCGGAACGGGATCTGCTCGGCAATTTCCAGCGCGCGCTTCACCTCGTCCATCGCGTCCACCAGCCCGGCGCGATCGGTCGAGGCCAGGTTGATCGGAGGCGCTCCGGCGCGTCCCCATTCGTAGTCGGCATAGAGCGGCGAGTGCACCGAATGGAGCGGCACGCCGCTCCCGCGAAACCACTCTGCAATTTCCTTGACGTGAGCTTTGCGGTTGGCGTAATCGAGATGCTGTCTGGCGGCAAAAATCTCCACCGCCTGCACGCCGCTGCGGGTCAAGCCATCCAGAATCCCCGGATGCAATCTTTCTTTCACATACAAATAGGTTGAAACTGCCTTCAACATGCCCGTTCCTTATTCGGATTTCTACCAACCACTCCCATAAATTCGCACGTCCTAGTATCCCACTGCTCTGCCACCATCGCGGTAATCGCTGGCCCCGAGCCGTTCTCCGGTCTTCGGGTCCACCTCGATACACTCGGCATCGCTCCAATAAGGGGAAAAAGTTTCTCCGTCATGCAGCCCGAACTGAACCTTGTAGCCCATCTTCCGCAGCGCGCCCACCGTATCCGGCGAAAACCATTGCTCCACATACAATACGTCGGGCAGCCACTGATTGTGAAAGCGCGGGGCATCCACCGCCTCCTGGATGTTCATCCCGTAATCGATCACACCCATCAGCACGTTCGCCACTGTCGTAATGATCTTCGAACTTCCAGGCGACCCCAGCACCAGAAATGTCTTGCCATCGTGCACAACAATGGTGGGCGTCATCGACGACAGCGGCCGCTTTCCCGGTCCAATGGCATTCGCCTCGCCCTGAATTAATCCATCGGAGTTGGGCACGCCGGGTTTGGCCGTGAAATCATCCATTTCATCGTTCAGCAGGAATCCCAGGCTACCGGCCGTCACTCGCGAACCAAACCAGTCGTTAATCGTCGTGGTCACCGCCACGGCATTGCCTTCGGCATCCACTACAGAGTAATGCGTGGTGTGGGGCGATTCGTGGACAGCCTGCGTCTGCGGGTGCGCCGCGGCATACTGTTCCAGTTCGTTAAAAACGGCAGGCCGTTTCAAATCCTTGCTGGGTGAGGCGGCGACATCATCAACTGAAGTGCGCCAGGCTGCGCCATATTTTTTATCGATCAACTGGGCCACCGGAATTTTTCCGAAGTCCGGATCTCCCAGGAACTCCGCACGGTCAAAAAAAGCCCGGCGGAACGCTTCCGTCGTAAAGTGGATGGACTCTGCGGATCGGTCGCCAAGTTTGGCGAGATCGTATCCTTCCAGAATATTCAGCGACTCAACCAGAACCGTACCGCCAGAAGACGGTGGTGGCGCGCTGATCACTTCATATCCGCGATAGCTTCCGTGAACCGGCTCACGCTCTTTCACCTCGTACTGCGCCAAATCGTCGGCGGTTATCAAACCTCCGCCCTTTTGCATTGCACCCGCCAACTCTCGCGCCAGCTCCCCATGATAGAAATCGTCGGGTTTTGCCGCGATTCGCTCCAGCGTGCGCGCCAAGTCTGGCTGCCGAAAAATCTCCCCCGGCTGATAATAATTTCCGTTCCGCTGAAACACTCTCCGCGACTCGGCGAATTCGCTCAAATGCCGGTCGTGCAAATCTTTTGCCTCGGTCCACGTTAGCGCATAGCCTTCATGCGCCAGGCGGATCGCCGGAGCCATCACTTGCTTCAACTTAAGCTTGCCGTATTTCCGCTCCGCATAGACCATTCCTGCAACCGATCCTGGGACGCCGATTGACTTGTACCCGTACTCGCTGGCGCCTTCGATCACATTCCCTTTCTCGTCGAGATACAGACCGCGCGTGGCGGCTGCCGGAGCTTTCTCGCGGTAATCGATAAAATGCGTGCTCCCATTCGCCATGCGGATCAACATAAATCCGCCCCCACCAAGATTTCCCGCCGCAGGATGCACCACTGCAAGCGCGAATCCAGTTGCTACTGCCGCATCCACTGCATTGCCACCCGCCTGCATGATCTCGACCCCGGCGCGCGAAGCCAACTCGTGGGCGCTTACTACAATGGCATGTTGCGCGTGTACCGGTTCGGTAGACGCGGAAAGGTGCGAGGTTCCACAACTCACCAAGGCCGCAGCCAGCAGCCAGATCGCTGATTTGTGCCGGAATCGCATCCGTGTCGAGAACATCCAGAATAGCCGGACTCTTGAGGCTAGCCGAGCGCGGCAAGGGGAGTCAAATGTGTATGCTCAGCGGTAGGCCAACGTGCTGGCGTCATATCCGCCGTAAAATGGCTCGGCGCACCCGCGATCTAATCGAGAAGGATGCCAATTCCGACACAGCACATACGGTCTGAGAATACAATGCCCCGACGGCTCAATGGCAAGATCACTCTTGCTGCAGCTCTGGTTATTTTTTTTGGATTTCTTGCGCGCCTTTGGGGAGCACACGGAACATTCCTCAATCC
>JBEKBW010000121.1:0-14716 GCA_050015215.1 Candidatus Sulfotelmatobacter sp. | reverse complement strand
TACATACTGATTGGGTGGCCCACATCCGCCTCGTAGTTGGGCGAATGTGGGATAACGGCAGGAATGGCAGCGGGAATCGCAGCAGAGTAAAGCCTCTGCCCGTCCATGCCCCCTAACTTCCGTAGGCTCCTCCCACTTTCACCTGCCGGAAGCGCGCCGGAGCCGCGCCATGTCCCGTCCCCATGCTCTGTTCCGGCTGTCCTTTGCCGCAGTTCGGGGTCCCCCAGAGCGTCCACTGCCGCTGGTCGCAGATCGCGTCCATGGAATTCCAGAACTCCGTGCTGATTCCTGAGTACGACGGATTGCGCAGCATGCGTCCCAGCTTTCCGCCCTTGATCTCCCACGCCGCCTCGCAGCCGAATTGGAAGTTGTAGCGCTTGTCGTCGATCGACCATGACCGGTTCGTTTGCATCAGAACGCCGTGATCGGTCGAGGCGATGAGTTGCTCGAGACTCAGCGGCTTCTCGCCCGGAAGCAGGCTGATGTTGGTCATGCGAATCATGGGCAGGCGGCTCCAGCTTTCAGCGCGCAGGGTTCCACCGGAGCGAGTCTCGCCGATCGTGTGCGCGGTTTCGCGAGAGCTTAGATACCCGGTAAACAACCCATTCGTGATGATGGGTGTGCACTGCGCGGCAACGCCCTCATCGTCGAAAGCGAAGGTTCCGAGGCCGGGGCCGTGCTCCTGGCGCGCGTCGGCCACGACGTTCACCATATCGCTGCCGTAGCGGAGGTTGCGGAGTTTGTCCAGAGTTAGAAACGACGTGCCCGCGAAATTCGCCTCCATGCCTAGCACTCGATCGAGCTCAATGGGATGGCCCACGGACTCGTGAATCTGCAGCCCGAGTTGAGAGCTATCGAGGATGATGTCGAAGACGCCTTCAGGGCATTGGTCGGCGTGGTGCAAAGCGACAGCTTCCTCGGCGATGCGGCGGGCGTTCTCGACCAGCTTCAATTCGTCGATTAATTCGTAGCCTTTGTTCTGCCATTGCCCGCCGTAAGAATTTGGATACGATCTCTTCTGGATTTCATTTCCCGCGAATGCATAGGCGCAGTAGCCTGCGCCCGCGGAATATTTCGTCTGATGAATGTTGGATCCTTCCGAGGAGACGAACCACTGCTCTTCGCGGTTGAAGTTCAGATTCGTTTCGGCCAGCGTGACACCCGCAACGGAGCGGAGTTCGGAGTCGATCTTCAGCAAAAGCGCGATGTTCTGCTCCACTGAAATCGAGAAAGGATCAATGGTATGCGGTGTGGTCCATTCAGCGGCGACCGACTTCTCGGGAGCGAGGCGGATGTCTTCCTGCTTTACGAGCGCCGAGGCGCGGGCGATTTCGACGGCGCGGGCGGCTGTGGCTTCGACTCCGGATCGAGATAAGTCTTCAGACGCGGCAAAACCCCAGGCTCCGTCGGCGATTACACGCACGCTGAAGCCCAACGATTCAGAGTCCGAGGCGCTGCCGACTTTACCATTTTTCGTGGTGAGGGCGCGGCTGCGATGATTGACGATGCGCGCATCGGCATACCTCGCGCCGCGCATGGTGGCGATGTTCAGAGCCCAGTTGGCGATTTCATTCATGCAGAAGTTCAAATCTACCATGGAGGCACGGAGACACGAGGAAAGCCAGGGAAAATTTAGGGCGTGGCGTGCGCTGCGTCCAGCGCTTTCTTCACCGCCAGCAATTCCTTCAACACGTCTCGCAGCTTGGTGGATTCCAGCGCGTTTGCGCCATCCGACTTGGCTGCTTTGGGATTATCGTGTACTTCCAGAAAAACTCCGTCTACTCCGGCGGCCACCGCCGCGCGCGAGAGAACCGGGATGAATTCTGGTTGGCCGCCGCTCACGGCAGGCCCTCCATCGTTCGCCTGCGCCGAAGGCAATTGAACGGAGTGCGTGGCGTCAAAGACTACCGGGGCGAACTTGCGCATGATTGCTAGCGAGCGCATGTCCACAACCAGATTGTTGTAGCCGAAGCTGCTGCCACGCTCGGTAAGAAAAACTTGCGAGTTGCCGGCTTGACGGCATTTTTCAACTGCGTGGCGCATGTCCCAGGGGGAAACGAATTGACCTTTCTTAATGTTGACGGCGCGTCCGCTGAGCGCGGCGGCTACCACCAGGTCGGTTTGGCGGCAGAGGAAGGCGGGAATTTGTAATACATCGACTACTTCCGCGACCTTCGCCACGTCGTTCACTTCATGAACATCAGTGAGCACAGGAAGCTGAAGTTCGTCTTTGACCTTTTTCAAAATTCGCAGGCCTTCCTTCACTCCGGGCCCGCGAAAGCTGCGGATTGAGGTGCGGTTCGCTTTGTCGTAGCTGGCTTTAAAAATGAATGGAAACGCCAGCGACTTGGCTACGCCTTTGACGATTTCAGCCATGCGGATGGCGTGCTCTTCGCTCTCGATCACGCATGGGCCGGCGATCAGAAAGAGATCGCCGGAACCGATGCGGATGTCGCCGACTTGGAAATTCAGTTTCAAGTTTCTGGTTTCTGGTTTCCAGTGTTGCAGGGCAGCAGCGTTCTGGAAACTGGAAACCAGAAACTGGAAACGACTATCTCTGTGCGACCCTCTCTGGCCTGTGAAACATTTCAACTGAGGCGATTTCTTTATCTGCGCGACGCTGTGTGCCGTGTTCATACGCAGCCTTGATGAAGGTACTGAATAAAGGATGCGGCTCCAGCGGCTTCGACTTGAACTCGGGATGGAACTGGCAGCCGATGAAGTGCGGATGGTCCGGCAGTTCGATCATTTCCACGTAAGTTCCGTCCGGGGTTGAGCCGGAGATTCGCATGCCGGCGGCCACGAGCGGCTCTTCATATTCGCGATTGAATTCGTAGCGGTGACGGTGACGCTCGCTGACTTCAAGCTTGCCGTAGATTTTGTGCGCCAGTGTACCGGGCTCAATCTTGCACGTCCACGCTCCCAGTCGCATCGTTCCGCCCAATTCTTCGACTCCTCGAAGCTCACGCAATTTGTAAATCACCCGGTGCGGCGTAGCTTGATCGAACTCGCTCGAATTGGCTTCGGCCAATCCCACTACGTTGCGCGCGAACTCCACACACGCAGTTTGCATTCCCAGGCATATTCCAAAGTATGGAACTTTGTTCTCGCGAGCGTAACGGATCGCAACCAGCATTCCTTCTATTCCGCGCTTGCCGAAGCCGCCGGGAACCAGGATTCCGTCGTAATCTTCAAGCTGCGCTTCAACACTGCTCGGGTCGGCCTTTTCCAGCCCCTCGGCCTCAATCCAATTCAGTTGAAGTTTCAGATTGTGCGCGAGAGCGCCGTGGATGAGCGCCTCTTTCAGTGATTTGTACGAATCTTCATACTCTACATACTTTCCAACAATCCCGATGGTGACCGTATCTTTCGGGTTGTAAACGCGGTGCACAATGTCTTCCCAGTTCGAGAGATCGCCCTCTTTGGCTTCCATGTGCAGGCATTTGAGAACGAGTTTGTCCACGCCTTCATTGGCGAACACGAGCGGCACCTCGTAAACGGAAGCGACGTCTTTCGCCGTGATCACGGCTTCTTCCTGCACGTTACAGAAAAGGGCGATCTTCGATTTGATCTCTTTCCCGAGAAAGCGGTCGGTGCGGCAAAGCAGGATGTCGGGTTGGATTCCGATGCTGAGCAGCTCTTTTACGGAGTGCTGTGTGGGCTTAGTTTTCAGCTCCTGCGCGGCGGCGATAAAAGGTACAAGTGTGACGTGGACGAACAGAGTATCCTCGCGCCCGAGTTCCTGGCGCATCTGGCGGATGGCTTCCATGAACGGCAGCGATTCGATATCGCCCACGGTTCCGCCGATTTCCACGATCGCAACATCGACATCCTGTGCGACTTTTTTCATGGCCGCTTTGATTTCGTTGGTTACGTGCGGAATCACCTGTACCGTTTTGCCGAGATAATCGCCGCGGCGTTCTTTGGCGATGATCTGCTCGTAGATGCGGCCGGTGGTCCAGTTATTGTCGCGAGAAAGTTTGGCGTGGGTGAAGCGTTCGTAGTGGCCGAGGTCGAGGTCAGTTTCGGCGCCGTCGTCGGTCACGAAAACTTCGCCGTGCTGAAACGGCGACATCGTGCCCGGATCGACGTTGAGATACGGATCGAACTTCATCAGGTTAACTTTTAATCCGCGCGCTTCGAGCAGGCATCCTATGGAAGCCGCGGCCAGTCCCTTGCCTAGAGAAGACACAACCCCGCCCGTCACAAAGATGTACTTCGCTGGCATCTGTTCCTCGCTCTAAATTGTGTTTGAGAATTTGTGCAGGTGGGGTGCACGAACAATTATGGCAGACTCGCTTGTGGAAAGAAATCAAAAATCGCCAGATTGACGCAGGAATTTATATCGGCGACAATGTTTTTTGGGTTCTCTGAACTCGAAGGAGAACTATCCACCAAAAGTGGGCCTGTGGCGCAGCTGGGAGCGCGCTTCCATGGCATGGAAGAGGTCGTCGGTTCGATCCCGACCAGGTCCACCAAATACGCTCCTCAGCCATTCCGCGTGCCTATCTTCGTCTTCGTTTTTTCTCGGCTACGTAGTAAGCTCCGGCCACGATCATCACCAAACCAGCCGCCAACTCTATATATTTGTCACCCGCCGGCACGCTCAGGGATATGGGTCCCGGTGTCGGACCGCAGCAAGGCAGTGGAAAGCCGCCCGGAGGCAGCGGGCCCTCTACCGGACTCGGACCAATGGGAAAGGGCTCAAAGCCGATGATCGGGCCTGGCGAAACAGGAAATGGAGCCGGACTCAGGGGCGAGTCTGGCCCCGGAACATCCGCCAGTACTGGAACCGCAGCCGCGCCATACCCCGCCGGAGTTGCTAAAATCTCATTTTCGTCGATTTCGTCTTGCGCCGGTTGCGGGAGCAGCGGAATTTTCGTCGTTCCAGAAATCAGGTTCCCGCATCTAGCCCGCAGGGTATAGTGCCCATCCGTGAGGACGGCTTCATTTCTCCTCAGCATGATGCAATGTCTGGTCCAGCCGAATTTGGCGGCTACTCGATACGCAACAAATGCGCATGTATCCTTACTTAAAAACCCGAGCCGAGCCGCGCTGAAGTTGAAATCCGGAAATTGCGCCGCCAATGCCGCATCGGTCCGAAAAAATTGCTGAAATTGTGCCACCGAACGGATGCCGCCAGGCACAAAATCGTGCCCCGTGCGGACCCTGCTGGACTCAACTGGAGTGGGTTTTAAGCGGACTCCACTGCTGTGCTCATCCACAGCGGCCGTTTGGGTTCGATCCGTCCTGCCGCTCTCGTTCCGGTCACTCACGTATAGAACTCCAGCAAAAACCAGGACAGTGATCGTAGCCACGGACAAAAACAACTTCATGGAGGCCTCCTTACCGTACATCCACTGGTCTTGGGAGGTCCTACGAAGGAAACGGTTCCTGACTCAGGCACCTACGTTTACGGAGGCCGGAAATAGGGTCCGGCGAAACATCTCCACCTGTTCTCGCTTTATTCCTAGCATAAGCATAGGCGATGCGAAGTTGGATGACTGGTCAAATCAGACCACTTGTGAGTAGGCGCGGCGGCCCGTCAGAATAGGTCGTGGGTTCGATCCCGGCCATGTCCACCAATTTCTGCTCTATTCTGCTCTACTATTGGTTCTCCACTCGCACGTCCGCAAACTTCCGGAAATCCAAATCAAAAGTCGCGACAGCCACGTTCTTAGCGACCGCCGTGGCCGCTATAAGGCAATCCACGAAATGAGCTCTGGTTGCCTTATAGCGGCTGAGGGCATCGAGATGGACGGTTACGTCACTGATTTCGACGCCGGGGCTGGAAATGAAAAGCTCGAGGACGGAGGCGATATCAGCGCGTGACTTAACATAGAAAGACTCGAGCACAAACACGCACTCCGCGAGAACAACTGGCAACAACAAGATTTCTAGGTCGCCGCGATCGCACGCCTGGAAAAGCCCGGCCGCCGCCCTGGCGTGCTTGTCATGGTCCTGTACCAGATAACGAACAATGAGATTCGTGTCGACGAGCCTTCGCCTACTCAACGGGTGCCTTCACGCCGCGCGGCGTCGGAAGCAGCTTGGCGGATTTCCGCGAACGACATTCCTTTGCCCTTGTTGCTGGCAAGTGCACCCTTGAGTGACCGAATACCCGGATGGACGCGAATCGTAGCCCGGTCTCCTTCGAGGCCGTATTCCAGCTTGTCGCCCGCCTTGATTCTTAGAGCCTTCCTAATTTTCTGGGGAATGGTGGTCTGTCCCTTACTCGTCACAGTGGAATGAAACACAGGCGGCTCCTTGCTTGATGGAAACTCCTTACCGTTATTGTATCGCTTACCGTCTTTCCGCTGCAAGGTGAGATTTGAGTGGGGCCGTCACCACAACGACGTAAAACTGCCCGGACCTCGGACGTTGCCGAAGCCCGGGCAAGGAAGTTCAAGAGCAGCATTCAGGATGGCCAGTCTCGATTGTCGTCGGACAAACGGCTGGGCAAGTGGGCTCTGCCTGGCTGTAACCGCCTACTACTTGCAGCGTTGTTGGTTCATCCAAGTCGCGGAGGGTGATCTTCTTGATCACGGGCTTCTTGAGCTTTTTCATTTGGGTCTCCTTTCGGTTTAGGAGTCGGTTGCAAACCGACGATGCCACCTGCGGAGATCGCTGTCAATCCATTTGCCTCAGTAGCTCTTTATGCTAAGTGTTTTTTCGATCTGCACCAATTTTGCGGCATTTACGGCCCCGGCTGAAGCAGCGCGCCTTCGTAACGAATTATTCCGCGCACGAAGAATGCTAGGCTGGGAGAGTGAAACGTCGATCGCTTTTCGCATGCATTCTGAGCGTCCTCTTTCTTATCGGAGTACAGCCAGCTTTTGCCGCCGAGTGGAAGGCGCGAGCCCAACCCGCTCGCCTCGTCAATGGCGGGCCGGTACTGTTTACCGTGCGACCCCCAAGGAAAATGCAATCGCTGAGTGCGACCTGGTTGGGACATGAAATTTCGTTCAGTTATATCGACGCTAGCAAGACGTGGTTTGCATTGGCAGGCGTCAGCTTGGAAACCAAACCTGGAGTTTATTCGCTGGAGCTTGGGGGCGAAATTCGAAACAAAGAGGGGAACACAGAAAAGGTCTCCTTCACAAGGAAATTTCAAGTGGCGGAGGGCAAGTATCCGCGGATCAAAAGCCAACTCAGCGTCGAGAGCAAATTTACCGAGCCCAGCCCGGAGCAACAGAAGCAGATTGCGGAGGCTCAGGAGATCAAGAAGGACTATCTGAGCCGTGTTACACCGGGGCGGGAGTGGTCGGGATCGTTCGACCCGCCTGCCGAGGCGGCGATTTCCGATGTTTTCGGTTCTGCTCGGATCTTCAATGGCAAGACTTCCAGTCCGCACCTTGGGCTGGATTTCCGCGTACCCAGCGGCACTCCGGTGCTCGCCATGAACGACGGCACGGTGCTTCTAGCGCGACCGCTCTATTTCGAGGGAAATTTCGTTGTATTGGATCATGGACAGGGATTTCTCACGCTGTACTTGCACCTTTCCGAATTCCGCGTGAAGGAGGGCGACCAGGTGAAGCGGGGGAAAGTTATCGGATTGAGCGGGGGAACGGGACGGGCTACTGGCCCGCATCTTCACGTCGCGGTGCGATGGCAGGGAACGTATCTGGATCCCGCCGGCTTGATGCGGTTGCGGCTGCCTTAGGTAATTAGCAGTTAGCGGCCCTTCAAAAGTCATCCTCTTACTATTTCGTTCTCGTAGCGGTAGCAACCGCGTGCGCGCGGATCTCCCAAGAGGGGAAGCCGAAGTGCAGTGCAGTCACGCAATTAGTTTAGGCTTAACTGCTTGCGAGCGAGCAATTCAACCACGAAGCGCCTGCAGTCCGTGCAACAAGGCTGTTCTTCAAATCTCCTCAAAATAATCATTATTGCGATTCACTGAGGGAACCCGCCCGTTTCCGTCGCTATTAGTAGTGAGGCGGAAAAGAACCTGGTTGCCCCGGTTCTTGCAACGATCCGACCCGTCATGTCGCGGCGCTAAGTGCGCAAGAGGAGGAAGGATATGGAACGCAAATGGTACCAGAATATCCAGTCGGTCAGCATTACGTGGAGCGAAGGTCTAGGCAAAGCATCGCCGAAGAAAAAAGAACCGGTTCGGCAGGCGGCCTTTATGACTCGCGAAGGCTCCGTTCCCATTCGCTCGGGCGCTCTCATGGGGCGCGGCTTCGACACCTTCAACAACAGCGTTCGTGGGGACGCACTTGCGGAAACGACTGTGACCGATCTGGGCGGAGGCCAGACGACGGAGTTCTCCATCCGAACGATCACGAGTAATAGCGAACTGAATGACGCGCTGGGGGTCGGAGTGCAGGCATCCTTTTCCGGATGGGGCATTTCGGTCGACGCCAAGGCCGACTGGGCCCGCAGTCGCAGCGTCAACAGCTATAACGTCTATCTCCTGGTGAAAGTGAAGGTGATTAACTCGCCCTCCAACATTGCCCGGATGGAACTCAGCGAAAGCGCACAAGCTGTGCTCGGCTCGAAATCCGAGGTAAAAAGTTTCTTTACCAAGTACGGCGATGCATTTGTCGCCTCGCTGGAAACCGGCGGAGAATTTTTCGCACTCTACGAATTCCACACGACCTCCGAACAGGAAAAAGAGGCCCTGATGGTAAAAGCTTCCGCCTCAGGCGGCATGTGGAGCGGCAGCGCTGAATTTCAGAAGAAAATGGAATCGCTGAGCATGAGCACCGAGAGCTCTCTGAAACTGTTCATCGCCGGGGGCAGGGGCAAACTGCCAGAGCCCAAGCCGGAAAATCTGATCCAAACCGCGCTGGCTTTCCCAGAAGCGGTGGATTCCAAGGAAGGCGATCCGGTTGTCTATGGAATGTCGCTGATCGATTACCAGGCCGTGAAAGGATTCCCCGGCAGGACGGCGAACCTGAGCAAGAGCCACCGTACCTATCAGGAATTGGCCCTGCTGCGCGACCGTTTGATAACGGTCCTGGCGGACCACGAATTTGCGCAGGAAAACCGTACGCGGTTCCTCGCCAAAGGCTCGGCCCCGGTGGCAAAAGTCAAAACGCTGGAAAAGCAGATTCGTAACCTCGTCGATCAGGTGCGCGAAGATCCCATGACTCTGATCGAGATACCCGCCAGCATCGAGGAGGAAATCGAGAAACTGGAAGCCGGTGTGCCCGAGCGTGCCAAAGTTAATTACGGCGTCCTCAACGGCAAAGATGATGGTCAATTGTTTGACGATGGAAGGGACCGGCAAGTTCTTCTAAGCCGGAAGATCCACACCATCACCATTCATTCCGGCGCAATCTGGGATGGTTATTCCTTTACCTACACCACAAAACATGGCGCCTACACGCCCGGTACCCGCGGTGGCGAAGGCGGGTCGCAACGCAGCTTCACGCTGGGCGAAGAGGAATATCTAAAGCAAATTACCGGAGAATGGGGGGTTAACGGGTGGGTTTCCAGAGTTACGTTCGAAACCAACCTGCGCACCTTGGATGGGCTGTTTGGGAACCACAACGGCGGTAAGAAATTCAAGATTACAGCTCCGGAGGACTCGATGATCATTGGCCTCAAAGGTTACGCTCGCACGGAAGACAGCGGTCTCGCCGGAATCGGAGCGATTGCAGCCGTTTTTGCCAAGAGATCGACGAGCACGCCGAAGCAGACTGCGAAAGCTGTGGCTGCGGAGAAAGATGCTGTCGCAGTTTGATAAATCGGCCATGACTGGCAGCGATGCGTGATCGGAAAACAAAGGAGGTTACGAAAATGGTTTACCAGAAGATCAAAAAAGAAATCGATGATGTAGCAGGCGGGAAGAAGAACAAGCCCGCCTGGGTCGATGACAGGAACTGGGCAAGGACCGAGTTGGGCCTTGCCGATGCTGCAAAAAAAGACGCCTGGCTGGCTTCGCCGGGAGGGAAATTAATGCACGATTACTCTGGTCGCATGCTGCCTGAAGGTCATGCGGAGATGACCGAGGATAAGCTGAAGGCCTTTCGCGAAGTTTTCAAGTTTTACTGGCAATGGAGTGGCTCAACGTCCACGCCTCCTCCAGGCGAGGTTCTCGACGGGGAGAAGCGTGCGGGAAACTGTCGCAGCTTGTCGAGGGCGCTAAGGATATTAGCAGCTTCTCCCCGCACCCTTTCCGTTTCTCCTGTCGAGTCGATTCATTTGGGATTGGGACTTGAGCCCCGTCTCTTCACCGAAACGGACTACTCTGGCGAGCATGATGAAGGATTTGTGGCCGAACACTCTGCCGGCGATGGGCTGGGCGTTTTCGGCCTGGAGCCCAACGTAATCGGAAATGGTGGGAGCCCGCTCTATTTCTGGGGAAGCCATCAGGTTATGAAGTACGGCGGCAGGTATTGGGATCCTTCCTATGGCAGGGTATATAACAGCCTGTCGGAAATGGCCTTGTTTACGATCGTAAAAGAGCGGACAAAGAACGGGGTCACCAACTGCGAGGCCCGCTCACGTCGCGGGGAAACGGTCTATTTCAAAAAGGTCTTCGAGCCTTGGAACGGGACGACACGCGTTCGCTACCACGGCCCCAGCGCAAAGCCGAGCAATTAGAAATGGTTGGACAAGAAATGATCAGCAAAGGAATGACCACGGAAGAACGGTGGGAGCCGGGATGGCAACAGCCGTGTCGATGGGAGGGTCACGAATTTTTGGCAGTTCTTAGGATCGCTACTGGAATATCACGCGTAAGACTCCCCTAAGCCGAACTCAGATCAAGAACTGGATGACAAAAGCGTTGATGCTCAAATTCCTGGCTCACTGCTAGCGCTCCCTTACGCGTTGCCTCCCGAGAGTTCGGCCAGGCTGCGGGTGGGAAGTTCACGCAGCACATTTTTCAAAGATTCTTTCAGCTCGAGATTGCGGATCAGGCGATGCAGGTAGTTCGGATGCACGCCCAGCAGACGGGCAGCATCGGCGTAGCTGCCTTGTGTCTGCTCGACTGCATCGCGGATTAGTTGCTTCTTCAATTCCTTCACGGCCACGTGGTATTTCGCTTCTGTCATTTCCGGCGGCGGTGTGCGTTCCAGGAGCGACTCGGGCAGGTCTTCGGGCAGAATCATGTCGGAAGATCCGAGAACTAACGCGCGCTCGATGGCGTTTTCCAATTCGCGCACGTTACCCGGCCAATCGTAATCAACCAGGCGAGACAATGCTTCCCGGGAAATCGGACGCGGCTTGGCTTTGCAATGTTTGGCGTGTTTCTGCACGAAGTGACGGGCGAGCATGGGAATATCCTCGCGGCGCTCGCGCAAAGCAGGCATAGTTACTTTCAGCACGGCTAGACGATAGTACAGGTCCTTACGAAATGCGCCACTGCTTACGGCTTCTTCGAGGTTGCAGTTGGTGGCCGCGATGACGCGTATGTCGACTTTGATGGGGTGATTGCCACCCACGCGTTCGAACTCGCGCTCCTGCAGTACCCGCAGAAGTTTCACCTGCAAGGCAGGAGCGAGTTCGCCGATTTCATCCAGAAAAACGACGCCGGAGTCGGCGACTTCGAGGCGGCCTTTTTTCAAGCCGGCAGCGCCCGTAAAAGCTCCGCGCTCGTGGCCGAAAAGATCGCTTTCGAGAAGCGTCTCCGGAATGGCAGCGCAATTAATGGCTACAAAAGGCTTGTTGGCGCGCGGACTGTTGCGGTGCAAAGCACGCGCCGCCAATTCTTTGCCGGTGCCGCTTTCACCTTCGATCAGCACCGTCGAATCCGTACGCGCCACGCGTTTCAGGAATTGATAAACATCTTTCATCTGGGCGCTTTCGCCGACCAGGCTTCGCTCCTGACTTATTTCCACCGTCAAGCGCTCATTTTCCTGCTCCAGCCACTGCACACGGCGGGCGTTCTCTAACGCGAAAGCAGAAATTCCGGCGATGGCGGCGACCAGTTGCAGGTGGTCTTCATTCAGCCGATTGCCGAAAGAGACGCTGTCCAAATAAATGCAGCCGATTACCCGCTGAAATACGGTTAGCGGAACGCAGAGAAGCGACCGCACCTGGGACTCGGCGAGGCTGGCGACCTGCCCGAGATCTTCGCTGTTAGGAACGTCCGAACCCAAAATCGCAATGCCCTGCTCCAGCACCTGGCGCGCAACCGTGCGGCTAACCTTTACCAGCGGCGCTTGCCCGGACTGCCTCATGCGCGCAAATAGAGAATTGAACTGATGCCCTTCGCTATCGGCCAGCAGAATGGCGCCTCTGCCCGCGGGTACAACGTCAAAAATCAGGTCGAGCAGCTTGCCCTGCAACTCGTCCAGGTCGCGGATCGCATGCACGATACGGCTGATCTTCAGCAACGCATTCAGATTGGCGGCCACGCGCGAAGTTGGGGGCAATTCACGCAAGAGGCGGTCGGGTTGCAGATAGACCACATCCTTGGGATGGATCACAGTGGTTTCCGCGGTGCGCTGAGCGTCTTCGAACTCGACCCGGCCTTGCGCGGGAAGGACTTCTTCGTCTTCCACCAGGAACAGAAAGGAAGAATCTCCGGCGGAGATTTCGTCTCCGTGCTTCAGCCACTGTTCCTGGACGGTATCGCCGTTGACCAGTGTGCCGTTGCGGCTGCCGAGGTCGCGCAATTCGAACTTGCCTTCCTGCCGTCGCAAAACGAAGTGCCTGCGGGAAACCGAGGGGTCGCTCACGGCTATCCCGTTGGAAGCTTCCCGGCCTATGGTTGTCTCGGGTTCGGCTAAGGGGATGGTCGAGTCCTTCAATGGGCCAGAAAGAACCAGAAGTCTGGGGCGCAAGCAAATCACCTCGATGCTTGTCTTATCACACTTTTAGGTCGAATTCATTTCTAGATTGAAACTGTTCCAATATCCGAACAGATAGGGAGGCTATCTGTTCGGATAGCAAATAGTCGGCACGGGAGGGGAAGGCTGATGCAGGCTTTGGGCAGACGGGATAGCTAACTCAGCTTCCGACAATCACTTACACCGAGTCGCAGAGCTGCGGTGCGGGCCGAATCGACTGGCACGCCGCGTGCATTGAGAGAAGTGCGCCACCGCTCGGCGAAAAGCGATGGGGGAAGCGCTTTTGAAACAGTTTTGCTGAGCAAGGCTATCAGGGATCCGAGGGGCCCCCTCATCGGATCCCTGATTTTTTCCTACCGACCGACGGGGGACGAACATGGGCCGAACCTTCTGGGCGAGTCTAACTTAAGGAGACTACCAAACATGAAGTACGTTATCGCTCTTTGCCTGGCGTTTGCGGCTATTTCGTCGGCTGCAGCCGCCGAAATGTCGCACGAAGAAACCGCGGTCCGAACCGCTTACGCCAAGTTTGCCTATGCCTCGGAACAGTATGTGATGGCCCAGTTGGCCCGCGAAGCCATGTCGCCCGAGAGCCGGGCTAACACAGGGATGACCAACGATCAGCGCCTAAGCGCGGCACAAGTGACCTTCACATTGAGTGACTTCTCGTTCGGCAATGTGCGGGAAATACTCAATCGCAAAGTCATCGATTTCATCACTCCCGCCAAAAGCGAGATGCTCGTGGCTGGACCAATGTCTTCGCAATTCGCAGAAGGGGGTACGATGTCCGAGTTGCGATCTCTCGACCTCCACTGGCAGTCAGCAAGTCCGCTCGCTCCGGAGGTCGCCGATACCAAAATATCGGATTTGTACCAGCTACAGTGGCATCGCCTCCGGCCAGAGGCCCTCTGGCAGCGCTATGCCTCGTACATGGTAACGGTTTCCTTCCAGGGAAAGACGCAGGGACCATATAGGGCGTTGTTCATCTTCGGGCACGACCCTAAGGGCAACGAGACCATCGAACCGGAGGACGGGACCACGGACGCCATGGGTCTTGCCTTTGCTATACAGTCCCACCTATTCCCAGCGCCATTTGTGCTCACTCGTCTACGCGGCTATCAGGTCATCGCGAGCTGGCTAAACACCAAGCAGACTTCTGGTCCATCATGTTCGTCTGGCGTGGGAGACGTTTGCTGCGACGTGGTCGCGCTCAGGTGCGGCCCTGGACGCGATGACGTGGCGGACGGGCTCTCCCGTCCTCTGCCTGTCCCCGGAAAGCCGTGAGAGCGGGCCGAGCACTGATCCCTTGAAAAAATTGTTCTGTGGAAAATTAATGAGGAGCTTTTTATGTGACTGCGTCTTTTCCTGCTTCTATTTTCGTGCCTCTCTTGGACATTAGCCGTTGGGCAAACTTGTTCATCCTTTAACGCCCAGGACGATCCCTTTTTTTGGGACCCATCTGGAACCCAGGACCACAAAACAGGCGGATATCATGACTTCTATTCGACGCTGACCGGCAGTTGCACTTATGCCAGCGTAGGCCAGGCGAACTGCTCCAACACCTCCTACAGTTATGGATCGATTTCCAATGTAGACACCGGGAGGTTAACTACGACAAACCCGCTTTGGCAACACAATCCTGGGAACCAAGTAAACGCTGGCACCGCTATAACCCCCATTGGTGGTGTGAGTACGACAAGCCAAGCGACTGCTGCTGCAACGGTCACTTCGTGTCTTGTCAGTTGCGCGGCTGTGATTAGTTTCAGCGGCTCGGCGACTGGGGTTGGTGTGGGCGTGAGTTTTCCAGCGGACTCGATTTTCAGCCTGGCTCAAGGTCTGTCAACGAGCTGTCCCAATGAGCCCGACCCGACCTATAATAACGGCGGCGGGAACGGCTTTGGCGGCGGGGGAGGCGGAGGCGGCGTGGGTGGTTGTGATCCAGAGTGTGGGCCATGCAATGAGGACGGAAC
>JBEKBW010000120.1:0-14717 GCA_050015215.1 Candidatus Sulfotelmatobacter sp. | reverse complement strand
GACCGCAACATTTTGTTCCCTGTGCATGTGGTGAAGACGCTTCGGGGAACGGGACTGCAGAAGGAATTCATTTACTACGGGCTGAGGCAGGTCGGCGGCGCTTGGTCCGCGTCGCAAGTGGAGGCAAAGCTGCAGGGCAAGCCCGGCTCCTCGATTCTTGCAATCGAATTTGGCTCGGGAAAGGCGAACCTTGGACCCAAGGACTTTGAGATCGGCCCGTCCAGCGCTCAAGAGGAGAAAGCGAAATAAATCGGGACTGCTTAATCAGGCCGTTGCAAGGCCTATGCTGTCATGGAGCGTCCACGGTGCTTGCCGTCTGGAGACGACTTTTCGGACGTCCCCGTAGCTCCATGAAGACCAAAGGGCCACCAATTCCAATCGCCGGCAAGTTTTAAGAGAGCCGGCCCGACCACCATCCGCACAACTGTAGCGTCAATGAACACCGCCACGGCCAGCGTAAAGCCCAGCATTTGGACAACTAGAAAGCTCCCCATGGTGAATGCGGTGAAGACGGCGATCATTATTGCCGCCGCGCTTGTGATCAGCCCAGCCGTCCGCGCCAGGCCCTCAATCACTGCTGACCTCTCAGATAGACCACGCCGCCGTTCTTCAAGGACGCGGGTGACCAGGAAAACCTCATAGTCCATGCTCAATCCAAAGACGATGGCGAACGCGAGAATCGGCACGATCGGGTAGACGGAGCCGGTCGGTCCGTCGAGCCCAAAGAGTTTGCTGCCGTGACCCTCCTGAAAAACGACAACTAACGCACCGAACGCAGCGCCAACCGAGAGCAGATTGAGCAGAACTGCCTTGACTGCCGCAAATAGACAACGCAACCCGATAAGGAGCGCCAGCAAGCTCCCCAATATCACGCCAACGACCACCCTCGGCATGCGCTCTTTTACTACCGAGTCATAGTCTGCTTCGAATGCTGGAACGCCGCCGACGCGCAGCACCGCGCCGGGCACGCCGGTTATAGCCGCGACATCGGAGCGACGCACCTCTCGTACCCATCGTACCTGCTCGTTGGGTGTAAGAGTGGCGGCTGGCAGCAACTCAATCAAGGTAGCCCGGCCATCGTCGCGAAGAAAACTCTTGCGCATTGGCTCTGGCACATCGTCGACAGCACTCGCAGTGTCGGACATTCCCGTGAGGGTCGGAAGAGACAAGACCTCTTCCGCTTTAGCATCGCTCTGGAAGCGCCGCGTCAGTCGGCTGACGGCCAGCCAGCCAGCCGGTGAGAGCGGCGGCGATTGTGGCGGCAACTCCAAGACGACCCGGAGCGACTGCACAATACCCGACCGGCCCATCTTCTGAAGCGTGTGCAGCGCTTGCACCGACTCGGCTGCGGCCGGTAGCGAGTGGCGGTCAGGAATCCCGGGGGAAATTCTCCGCGCCTGGAATGCCAGGATCAGTAGCGGAATCCCGGCGACCAGCAGCGCTGTCCAGGGCCGGCGAGTGATGATGCATCCCCACTGCACCCACCGCTCACTCGCCGCGCATGGGTTGACCTGCCTTTTGGATTGGCTGACCGGGAGACGCACTTTGGCGGCATTGATGCGATGCCCTACCAGACCAAGCACCCAGGGGACAATACAAGTACACAGCATGACACTCAAAACGGTTACTAGCAGGCCAGCTACGCCGATGGAGCGCAGTTCGCTGATGGGCACAGTCAGCAGCGCTGAGAATCCAATTGCAACTGTGGTGGCCGAGATTATCAGCGTCCGCCCCGCTTGCCGGGCAGCAATGTCGGCAGCGCAGCCGGGATCACATCCCTCGGCTAATGCTTCGCGAAACCGGCTCACCATCAGCAGTCCATAGTCGATGCCCAAGCCAAGGCCGAGCATGGTTGCCAGATTCTGCACCAGAATCGAGAGCTGCAGATAATGTGCGAGGAGCGCAGCCGCGCCCATCGCCATCGAGATCGAGAGCACTCCAACTCCCAGCGGCAACAGCGCGGCCACAAGACTGCCGAAAGCCAGCAACAGCAGCAGGAGAGTTACCGGCATCGCTCGTTCCTCGGCATGGGTGACGTCATCTGCACTCACCTTGCGAAGATCGAAGTTCAAGGGTGTTTCACCCGTAATCTCCAGTTTGACGCCGGGGTATTGCGACCGAAGCTGACCTTCCAGCCAGTCTGTTCTTGCCCGCAGTTTTGGGATCAAGGCCTCGACAGCTTCATCCCGCGGGTCCAGTCCGACGATGATCAACGTCCCGCCATTGTTCCCGGTGAAAAGAGAATCCGGCCAATCCAAACTCGAGATGGCACCCGACACTCCTGGCACGCTACGCAAGGAACTGGTTAAGAAGCCCAACGCATCTGCGCCTTTGGCTGAATCCGGATCAGGTATACCGGTGATAACCAGAACCAGGCGGTGGGCATAGGGAGACTGAAAACGCTGCGCCAGTTCCTGGTCAACTTTTTCGGCTTCTCCGCCCTTGATGTGAACAACCGTCTCCAGGTGACGTTCGACTTTGTAGGAAAAGGGCAGCAGCGCGAGCGCCACGGCAAACCCCAACATCGCCAACCAGAATCGGCGGCGAGAGGCACCACAGCTAGTATTCAAGCTTGGCTTGAGCTGAACGGTGTTCTGGGTCATCGGTGTCGCCAAGCCAAAAAACCTCACTCCAGTTCAAATTTTCTATTGCCGAACTTACCGCGTGCGTTAGGTTAAGGGGCACAGGCGGCAGTCCGGCAACTGTTTGTTGTGCGAGTCCCCGATTCAGTTGTGCCAGTCGCCGATTTTGCCCTTTAGGCCTCGCATCACCGGTCCCAATGGGTGTTTGCCCGCAGGTTCGCGCCGAGCATTGGCCGAGCCGTGAATGACCGCCGCTACGAATCAAACACGCACTTTAATCCCCGTAGATTGATGAGTATACTCGGTTCGAAGCTGCCTCAAAATTACTGAAGTGGAAGGGCCGCTTGACCGGAAGTTGTAAGCGGGCCTCGGAAGTCCAAAAGCTGTAATTACGATCTTGCAACAGGAACAGTGGGCAAAGCGAAGAGGGGAGCTTCGCGGCCTAATCCGGCGGCATGAACCGGTCGATAGGCCATTGGGAATTGCTAGAGCGGGGACTTTTTAGCAGATCATTGAAAATCATGGTGCGCCCTGAGAGATTCGAACTCCCGACCTTCTGGTTCGTAGCCAGACGCTCTATCCAGCTGAGCTAAGGGCGCAATCTGCGGGTCGAAAAGGTGCCGACGAATTCAAGTCGCCGACAAATTACACACGGTGAACTAGCTCACAGATTATAACGGAATCTGCTCTTCGAACAAAAATCCGCCGACACGTTTTTTCATCGCGACGCCAACATGCTTGTGACAAATGCGCGCGACCAGCTGTTTTCAACAGCCTCTTTCGGCCCCATCATTGCACCATTTTTATTACAGACGTAATTCTTTCCAGCCGCAGCGCAATTCCTACAAAGCGCCCAACCCTACTCGCCAGTATTATGAGTACCTTAGAGAATGGCACGCCGGATGCAATAAGACATAACAGACGAAGTGGCGCGCAACGGGGCGATCCAAGGATGACTTCGGCCAGAGGTTCTCTTGGACGCCCCTTGCAAAAACAGACAGTAAATGGCGCGGACGTAGTTGGCGATTAGACGTCAAGTGGTACTAGCCCTCCCCGGACTAGCTTTTTACAGCATTGCGAGATTCGTTGCACTTCGTCGGCATTAGGTTGCCGGGAGGTGCGTCCGAAGAATCTCCTCCCCTAAATAGCAACTTTGCCCTTGGGGCTGCCAAACCCCTCCCCGTCTAAGCCAAAGCCATTTTTTCTCGGACATCCACCCCCGCCTCGCGCAGCAACTTCGCCACCGCGTCCACCTTCAGCCGCGAAGCGTCATACCCAACCCGCACCGTCCGCTCCGCCTCGTTAAAATGCACGCCCCGGATCCCATAAACCTCCCGCACGCCGTCAATCGCCCGCAACTCGGCCTCACCCGGCACTGACCCATAACGAAAAACCACATCCAGATAAGTCATATGTAGTCCTTTGAGCCACAGGCAACTCCCACGCACCCGGCAGCCTGAATCCAATATAGAACAACCCCATCGAACCAGGTAGCGAAAGGAATTCCGTAGTGTTCCTTACTGCCCTTGGTAGTTTAGTCTTTTATTCTCACCAGAATAATGTCCACGCCAGTCTCCAATCCGCCCCCGCACGACCGTGACCCAGTCTGTGGAATGAGCGTCAACCCGGCAACCGCAAAGCACGTCCACGAGCACGACGGAAAAAACTACTACTTCTGCTGCGCCTCCTGTGGAGAAAAGTTCAAGTCCGACCCCAACAAATATCTCAACGTCCCAAAACCCTCCGGACTGGTAACCCTAAACGTATCCAAGCCCACTCCTCTTATTGGCACGGGCACTCATAGCGGCACCGCGTATGTCTGTCCCATGTGCCCGGAAGTCCACGAGTCGAAGCCTGGACCTTGCCCGACCTGCGGCATGGCCCTAGAACCTGAAATTCCCGTAGCCTCCGCTCGCACCGAATACACCTGCCCCATGCACCCGGAAATCGTCCGCCTAGCCCCGGGTTCATGCCCCATCTGCGGCATGGCGCTGGAGCCGCGCACAGTAGCAGCCGAAGAGGAAGAAAATCCCGAACTCCGCGACATGACTCGTCGCTTCTGGGTCAGCCTGGCCCTAACCGCCCCGCTGCTAATAATCGCAATGGGCACCATGTTCTCGCACACCTTCAAAGTCACCATCGATCTTGACATCAACGGATTCCTGATCAATCTGCCCCGAATCGAACTCCTCCTGGCCACGCCGGTAGTCCTGTGGGCCGGATGGCCGTTCTTTCAGCGCTTCTGGACCTCGCTGATCAACCGCAGCCCCAACATGTTCACGCTGATCGGCATGGGCACCGGCGTAGCCTTTGTCTACAGCGTAGTCGCCACGCTAGCTCCTCAAATCTTCCCCGCATCTTTGAGAACCATGTCGGGAACCATGTCAGGAAATTTGCCGGGAAATATGTCGGCCTATCCCGACGTCTACTTCGAAGCCGCCGCCGCCATCACCACGCTAGTCCTGCTGGGCCAAGTCATGGAACTTCGCGCCCGCAGCCGCACCAGCGCCGCCATCCGCGCCCTGCTCGACCTAAGCCCAAAAACCGCCCGCCTAATAAATAAAGACGGCACAGAAAAAGATATCCCGCTCGATCAAGTCAAACCCGGCGACCGCCTCCGCGTTCGCCCCGGTGAAAAAGTCCCGGTCGACGGCCTAATCCTCGAAGGCCAGAGCGCAATCGACGAGTCGATGATCACCGGCGAATCCATCCCCATAGAAAAATCGCCACAGAACAAAGTAATCGGCGCGACCATCAATGGCACCGGCTCCTTCATCATGCGCGCCGAACGAGTCGGCAGCGAAACGCTATTAGCCCGCATCGTCCAACTAGTAGGCCAAGCCCAACGCAGCCGCGCCCCGATTCAGCGCTTGGCTGACCGCGTAGCGAAATGGTTCGTCCCGGCAGTAGTAGCAATAGCAGTAATCACGTTCATCGCATGGTTCGCCATAGGTCCGCAGCCGCGCTTGGCGCACGCCCTGGTCAACGCAGTAGCGGTCCTAATCATCGCCTGCCCCTGCGCATTAGGCCTGGCAACCCCCATGGCCATCATGGTAGGAGTGGGCCGCGGCGCACGCTCCGGGGTCCTAATCAAGAACGCCGAAGCTCTCGAAATTCTCGAGAAAGTAGACACCCTGGTAGTCGATAAAACCGGAACCCTCACCGAAGGCAAGCCGCGTCTGGCGAGCTATTCTCAAGCTCTACGCGATAATCCTGAGCTATTCCGTCTGATCGCCAGCTTAGAGCGCGCCAGCGAGCATCCACTAGCATCAGCAATTCTGCAAGCCGCGGCAAAATATGAGCTGCCTCTTTCTACCCCAAAAGAATTCCGATCCATCCCTGGAAAAGGCATCTCCGGCGTGGTCGACGGACGCAAAGTAGCAATCGGCAGCAGCGCGCTGATGATTCAGCTGGGCATCTTCGAGAAAGATCAGCGCATCCCCTCGGCAGACACTCCCCTACCGGACGGCACAATCCTCTATGCCGCCATCGACGGCAGCTATGTAGGAAACTTCGTAGTCGCAGACCAACTGAAGGCTTCCACTCCCGACGCCGTCCGCGATCTGAAAGCCCAAGGCCTTCGCCTGGTAATGCTAACCGGCGACCATCGCAGCGTAGCCTCTTCCATCGCCAAAAAACTAGGCATCGACGAATTCGAAGCCGAAGTCCTGCCCGAAAGAAAACTGCAGATCATCCGCAAGCTGCAAAAGCAGGGAAGAGTAGTGGCCATGGCCGGCGACGGCATCAACGACGCCCCGGCCCTGGCTCAAGCCAACGTGGGCATAGCCATGGGCACCGGCACAGATATAGCGATGGAAAGCGGCGGCATCACGCTGGTGAAAGGCGACCTGACCGGAATCGTCCGCGCCCGCACCCTAAGCCAGGCCATCATGCGCAACATCCGCCAAAATCTTTTCTTCGCCTTCATCTACAACGCCATCGGCGTCCCCATAGCCGCAGGCGTACTCTATCCATTTTTCGGCCTTCTGCTCAGCCCCATCTTCGCCGCCGCGGCGATGAGCTTCAGCTCGGTGTCAGTAATCACCAACGCGCTGCGCCTCCGCCACGTTAAACTCTAGTTTCCACTCCATGTCATGCTGAGCGGAGGTCGAGCTGAGCAAAGCGAAGCTCAGCCGCAGTCGAAGCATCCCTGCCCGGCCACAAACACTTGGGCGAGCGCGAACCACTTTTTATTTCTCCGAATCCTTCTCTGGGAACATCGACCCTGCTTCCTCCGGCGTCACACAGCCAAATAGCATGCCGGCGGCCAGCCAACTACAACCGATTCTTCGCGCCCAAGGCATGAGCTGAGATCCTGCCGGAAAATTCACTTAGGCCGATAGTGTAACTCGGCCTGCCGGAAATGGGGCCTGAACATGACGCTACCTTTCCCGGCGATATATCCTGCCCCTGCCCCACCCGCAGACCCGGGTGAGACTGCTCGCGGAGATGGCGTTCATGGGAACATACTGGCTAAACTGGCACTCTCAGCCTATACTTCTTGCGTCTAGCCAAATCGCAGGGGGTGGTCATGCGCGCCCAACTCTCTCCATTCGCTTATCGCTGTTCCCGGTTTTCTCGTTTCGTGCCACCGTTGGTTCTCTCGCTTGCTATGTTGGTCGCCGCCGGGTGCGGAAGCGGCGGAAACGGAATGAAGCCGACTGTCAGCCCAAACACGACGGTGGTCGTTCTCGCCTCGAGCACGGCCAACGACCAGTTATTTCAATTTTCCCTAACTCTGCAAAACCTGACCTTAACCGGTCAATCCGGGCAGACAGTTTCGCTGCTGGCGAACCCGGCGAGCGACGAGTTCATTCACTTGAATGGCCACGTGGAGCCCATTGCGACCGTGAGCGTACCGCAGGGTATTTACACCTCCGCAGCCGCGATGCTCAGCGAAGCCTTCCCAGCCTGCGCTGGACAATCCGCTGGATCTCTTCTCATGGATGAGGCACTCGGCGGTTTGAACGGGCCGACCGCTGCCTCCATCGAGCCGATGCAACCGATCACCGTAACCGGCACCGCGATGGGACTGGTTCTTGATCTGCAGGTGTCCGACACTGCGCCCTTCAACGGCGGGTGCTCCAGCAGCCTGACCAATGCGGTCACTGTCACGCCAACTTTCAGCCTGACTCCCATGTCGATCGCGGCCCAGCCTACCAACAGTGCGAACGGCAAGATGTTGGGGGTCGAAGGCTTGATCGGTTCGGTAAGTGCGGACGGGAGTGGCTTTACAGCCGGTGCGCTTTACAGCATGAATGAAGGTACCAACACTCCTAAGTGGCAGGTAAGCGTGACCAACGGCACAGTATTCCAGGGAGTGGGTAGCACCTCTGGGCTCACCGCCGGCATGCCTATCGATATGGACTTGGTAATCCAACCGGATGGATCGTTGCAAGCTACAAGAGTCGCCGTGTATGACTCCGATACCACAAACCTGAGCCTTGCTTTCGGGCCGCCAATAGCGATCTATCCTACCGGCGCTTATCAAGCCGTCTACCCGGTGCTGAACACGCTTCAAGTCGAGCAGGACGGATACCTATCCTCGTTGATCGGCTTGTACAGCCTAAGTGGGGCCACGCCCCACATTTCGGGCCAGCTTGCGAATTTGCAGAGCCTCCCGTTCCCCGCAACATTCGATTCGGCAAACCTGGTAGATGGTCAAAACATCTTGTTCAGCACACATGCACCCTCAGGAGCGTTCCAGCCGTTGACCACGATCACCTTGCTGCCGCAGACGATTGACGGCACGGTAAGTGCGGTTTCCAACGAAGGCAGCTTCACCACCTACACCGTGACGCTGGCGCCCTACGATCTCTTTCCGAATCTCGCAGCGCAGCCGGGGCAGACGACGCTGCTGACAAACCCGAACACGGTTGTCGTGTACGCCGACAACAACACGCAGATGCTCAACTCAAGCGCGGTCAGCGTGGGTGGCCTATTTCGCTTCTATGGCTTGGTGTTCAATGACAGCGGCACGCTGCGCATGGATTGCGCCCAGGTGAACGACGGCGTAGCAGAGTGAAGCCGAGAGAGTTCTTATCTCGGCTCTCGCACAGACCGGATCTCTCTAGCGGTGTCCCCCGCCATGCCCACCGCCGCGATATCCGGGAAGCGCGTGTTCAGCGTGCGCATCATGGCCAGCGTCACCTACGTTGCCTCGCCCGTCCCGCGCCTCGTTCCCCTGGAAGTGGTTAAAGCGCTCGGCTCCGCGCCCCGGCAACGGCCCGCTGTAGCCATGATGAGGATCAAAGCGGTTGTCGACATGGCCGTAAAAGCCGTGAGGACCATGGAACCATGGGCCAGCGCCAAGAAACACCCCACCAACAAACCAATCGGGCCCGTAGTAGCCGTATGGAGCGCAGTCATACGGGGCATAGTCGAAGTACCCGTACGGGCACACCGGAGCCGGCCCAATGTTTACGCCGACCGAAACCTGGGCTGGCGCCACAGACGCGCAGCATAAAACGCCGATGATGAGAACTGCAAAAGCAAGCGCACTAACTTTGAACATAATTTCTCCTTTACTCATCGTTGATTTGCACAGCATTCAATTTGCACAGAGTGCGATTCGTACAAAGTTTCAACCCGGACCACTGAAGCCCTACAGCTTCCCCAAATACTCCACCACATCCGGTGCCGTCCAATCCACCGCCCCAATAAATTTCCGCCGCACCACCCCGCCGCGATCGATAATATAAGTCTCCGGAAACTTAAACGTCCCGTACAAAGCATTACTCTTCCCATCGCCATCCCGCACCGAAAGCAAATTCACACCGTGATCCCTCAAAAACCGCTGATAATTATTCGAATCTACATCCACGCTCACCGCCAGCACAGTCACGCCCTTAGCCTTCATCATCGCCTGCATCTGCACCAGCGACGGCATCTCCTCAATGCAAGGCGGACACCAGGTAGCCCAAAAATTGAGCACCACAACCTGCCCTTTGAGCGAGCTCAAAGTAACGCTGCGAGCGCCATCATGCACCGTAAAGTCGGGCGCGACGGTACCAATCCGCGCCGGCCGCGTCCCGCTATAACAACCGGGCAGTGCAACTGTGTACAAAGCAAGAATAACGAGGATAGGGAAGCAAGCGATGCGTCGCACACAGCTATAATAATAGATTCGCGGAGATGGGCGCAGGCGCAACCGAGGAAGAGCGGCGGTTCACGCCGCGTTAAGTATCGCAAGAGGATTCGTGCCCTTAGCCCGCGTAGTCGCCGCTTCAAATCGCGCATGAAGATAATCGAACCGATTCCTAGTCCAACCGCCTCCATCATCGTCCCCGCGCGAAACGAAGAAGCGTCTCTTGCAACCTGTCTGGAATCGCTGGTTGCCCAAGAAGGTGTGGCCTTCGAAATCATAGTGGTCGACGACCACTCCACCGACCGCACCCAAGAAATCGCCGTTTCATTCGCCGATCGTGGAGTCCGCCTAATCGAAGCCCCCGAACTCCCCGCAGGCTGGACCGGCAAAAACAACGCAGTAACCGCCGGAGCCCACGCCGCGCAAGGCGAATGGCTCCTCTTCACCGACGCCGACACCACCCACCTTCCCGGATCATTATCCCGCGCCATAGCAGAAGCAAAAGACAACAAAGCCGACATGCTCTCCTATTCGCCGGAGCAAATCGCAGTCACCTTCTGGGAAATGGCGATCCTCCCAGTAGTCTTCGCCGAACTAGCCCGGCAATATCCGCCCTCCAAAGTAAGCGATCCCGCATCCCCCATCGCAGCCGCCAACGGACAATATATTTTGATCACTCGCGAAGCCTACGACGCCATCGGCGGCCACGCCGCAGTAGCCGAAGATCTTTTGGAAGACGTAGCCTTAGCGCGCGCCATCAAGCGCACCGGCCGCAAACTCCGCTTCCGCTATGCCGCCGACGCCGTCCGCACCCGCATGTACCGCAATTTTTCTCAGCTCCGCGAAGGCTGGACCAAGAATCTGGCGCTGTTGTTCCCGCAGCCTGGCCGGCTCGCAGCCACAAACCTGCTGCTCTGGGGCAGCCTTTGGATTTCCCTCGTGCTCGTCAAAGTATCCGGGTGGACGCGATGGTTGGACGGTATTGACGTCGCATGGTTTGTTTTCTTATGCACCCGACTCAGGCGATCTAACTTCAGAACAGACGGGCTCATTAACGGAGTTCTTTTTGGCATGCCCATGGTTGCCTATCTGCTCTTGAGTTCAAGACGGGCACACCGCAGGGGCAAAGTGGGATGGAAAGGCCGCACATATCAACCAACCCAGGAGGAAACGCGAAGTGAGTCGGACAAGCAGCCAAACACCCCGTCGTTCCGAGCGCAGCGAGGAATCTAAGCACTAGCCAAGAAAAGCTGAGAACTGGCAACTGAGAACTGACTTCATGCTCTACCTGACCCGCAAAGCCGAATTCTCCGCCTCGCACTACTACCACAACCCCGACTTCACGCCGGAAGAAAACCTGCGCCTCTTCGGCAAATGCAACAACCCCAACGGCCACGGTCACAACTACACCCTGGAAGTCACCGTTAAAGGCGAAGTCGACCGCCGCTCCGGCTTCGTAATCGATCTCAAACAGTTAAAAGAAGTAATGAACCGCGAAGTCCTCGATGCCATGGACCACCGCTTCCTGAACAAAGAAGTCCCCGAATTCCTGCACAAGATTCCGACCACAGAAAACATAGCAATAGCAGTCTGGCGGCGCCTGGAAAAAAAACTGCAAAAAGCAAAACTCCATAAAGTCCGCGTCTACGAAACCCCGGATTTATTCGTAGATTTCTACGGAGAAGACCAGTGAAAAGGGGAGGAATGTTTTCGGGCCGTGTGCCAGAAGACCGAACGCGGAGACACCGTGGAAGAGCGGCGCTTCAGCGCCGCGTAAGGCGCTGCAAATCCAACTGGGCTTTAGCCCCCGCTTTTCCGTCGAGTCAATCATGAAAGCCCACCTCACCCGCCGCTATCTCTTCTCCGCCTCGCACCGCCTGCACAGCGAAGAAATGTCCGAAGCAGAGAACGACTCCACCTACGGCAAATGCAACAACCCCTACGGCCACGGTCACAACTACACGCTGCAGGTAACCGTAAGCGGCCAAGTCGATGACCAAACCGGCATGGTCTGCAACCTGGTCGATCTCGACACCTTCATCGAAAGGGAAATCCTATCCCGCTACGACAAAGAAAACTTGAACACGCTCCAGGAGTTCGCGCAGAACGTCCCCACCACCGAAAACCTCTGCCTCCAGATCTACGAAATAGTGCAGCGCGGCTTTACCCAAGCGCATCTGGAAAAGGTGCGCCTCGAAGAAACCATGATGAATTCATTCGAATACGCAGGAGAGAGTCGAAATTAAAGAGTCGCAGTCAAGTTACAAAATTACCCGATTGCCAATTATCAATTACCCCACATGAATAAACCCATGAAAACATCCACCGAACCGCCCACCCTAACCAGCGCCACCTTCGAAGACCTGATCCACGAAATGCTAGTCCGCCTCGGCGAAGACCCGCAACGCGAAGGCCTGCAGCAAACCCCCGAGCGCGTCCACAAAGCCATGCAGTTCCTCACCCGCGGCTACAGCGAAGACCCCGAAGCCCTGCTCAAAGCCGCGCTCTTCACCGAACCCTACGACGAAATGGTAATCGTCAAAGACGTCGAGATGTTCAGCCTCTGCGAACACCACCTGCTCCCGTTCTTCGGCAAAGTCCACGTAGCCTACATCCCCAACGGCAAAGTCATCGGCCTCAGCAAAGTCCCGCGCTTGATCGAAGTATTCTCCCGCCGCCTCCAAATTCAGGAGCGTCTCACCACCCAAATCGCCGAGACCATCCAGAAAGTAATCGAGCCGCAAGGCGTAGGCGTAGTCATCGAAGCCCGCCATCTCTGCATGATGATGCGCGGCGTAGAAAAGCAGCACTCCGCCGCCGTCACGTCGTCCATGCTAGGCAGCTTCCGCACCGAACACGAAACCCGCGAAGAATTCCTCTCGTTGATCCGCCAGCGCCCCAACGGCGTGTAAAAAAGATGAGAAGCGGGTGCCCCACGTCTCGCATCTTTTGCGAGACATGGGGCACCCGCGAGCACCATCCCCGCCTATTTTCGCGCTCCAAACCGGTACACCACCCCCGCGCTGAACCGCAAATTGTTCTGATGATCGTTCACGCCATTACTAAATCGAGTAAGAAAATAATCCACCTGCGCCGCCCGCACCGCCCAGTGCCGCGTCAACCCAATGTCCAGCCCGCCTCCAGCCGCCAATGCGAACGAATTTGCCGGCTTGGCAACGCCGAAGCGCACAAAAGTCAAATCCCCATCCGCGTGCGCCCCACCCAGCAAAATCTGCGCGAAAGGTGTAAAGAGTCTTCCCAACCGCCGCGAATATCGCGGCCCGGCCAGGTACGAAGTGATGGTAAGCCCCGCCGTGGTTCCATCGATGTCCGAAGCATGCACGCTCCCTACTTCACCCGCAAAGCCCATCCCGTGCGCGAAGTCGAAAGCGAACCACCCTGCCCCACCGTTCATCGAAAAACATCCGCAGCTGCCCGGAGGGGCGTTGGTATGCACGAAGCTGTAATTCGCGCCAATTTCCATTCGCTCCCCGCCGCCAGCGCGCTGGGCCGCCACTCGGGATCCGCTTCCCAAAACCCAGCCGCACACTGCCAGCACCACCGCTGCGCGAATCACTTGTCGCATGTTCGTTTCTCCTCGCCTCACCTCCATCCTTCGAGTTTTCATTGCACCACCACCGTGACCGTAGTCGAAGCATGCAGCGCTCCGCTGGTGCCGGTGATCGTCACCACATAAGTGTTTGCCGGTGTCGTCGGCGGACTCAAAAACCCTCCCCCGCACCCGATCATCGTTAACGCGAGGCAGAGCAGCACCGCAAAGCCGAGAACCGCCTTAACGCGCAATCGAGGACTACGTTTCTGTGCGAACCCGGCCCCGCACAAACCAAGCACCAGCAACACCGACCCCAAGAGGAACCGCAACGGAAAATGCCGGCCCGGTGGCGATCCCGGATCGAACAGCGCCGCCGCCAGCGGCGCCAACTGTATCGTCATCACTGTCGGCGCGCCATTCGCCCCCGGCGTTACCGTCGGCGGATTGAACGTGGCCGTTGCCCCCGGCGGCAAGCCGCTGGCGGACATGGTCACCAGATGGTTGAATGCACCTCCCAGCGGCGGGACGGTGACGTCGATCTGAACCGCTCCGCCTTGCGCAGCGCTGAACGGCGTAGACGGAGCCGTCACTGTGTACGCGGTGTTCACCGTCTCGGTAAGTACGGCGGAGGTGGAGCCGGCAAATCCCGTGTTGCCCGAGTACACCGCCGTGATGCTCAGCGTCCCGCCCGGAAGGTTGCCGGCGCTGAACGTGGCTACCCCTGCGGAGTTGACGCTCGCCGTGCCCAGGAGAGTCTCGCCGTTATAGAAGCTCACGCTGCCCAAAGACGAGCCGGTAGGCGCCGGACTTACGGTCGCCGTAAAGGTAACGCTTTGCCCCTCGCTGGCCGGATTCGGACTAGCTGTCAGCACGGTGCTCGTGCTCGTCAACCCTGTCTCGGCCGCCAGCCCGGTACCGCTCACAGCGATCGACTGCGTCGCAGCGCTTACGTTCAGGTCGTTGTCGGTCAGGACAAACGATTCCGCGTGCGCTCCTGTCGACGAAGGCCGGAACTTAATGCCGAGGTTGCAGCTGGCGCCCGCAGTTACCGTTCCATTGTCGGCGCAATCGGGTGGGGTTCCACTGCCCGACGCTTGCGCAAAATCGGTGGGAGCCGTCAGCCCCGACGAGGTGAAGTCGAGCGCCGCATTGCCGTCGTTGCTCACCGTTACGGCTTGGGCGCTGCTGCTCGATCCCACCTGGGTCGATGTGTACGACAGCGCCAGAGGATTGGCAAAGTCGAGCTTGGCTACCGTGGTAGCGCTGGCGTCCGCAACAAAAAGACTCCCGCTCCCATCGAGCGCCACCCCGAAGGGATGGGCGAAGGTTCCGCTCAGCGTGCTCACGCAAGTCGAAGAGGTGCACCCGCTGGGAATTTTTCGAACGGCCGTGCTGCCTTGGTCGCCGACAAAGATGTTGCCACTCGCATCCACCGCCACGCTATAGGGCTGGCTGATCCCTCCTCCCACCTCGCTCACGCAACCGGAGGTTAAAC
>JBEKBW010000119.1:0-30671 GCA_050015215.1 Candidatus Sulfotelmatobacter sp. | reverse complement strand
CAAGAAAAAGGGTGAGCGGCCGATTTGCGTTGGAATCGTAGGTGTAAACTTTGCTGAGGAATACACCTCTTACGAAGGCGAGCGATCGTTTCCCACGGATGGCAAGAAATATAAGCATCCAATTCAGGAAGCAGAGGATGCTGTTTCGCGGTTACGACAGCGCGCTCAATCATCTTTTGACGAGTTTCTGATACTCAGGTTTAGGAGTTCAAACGTACCGCCCCACCAATTTGCTTGGGTTGATGAAGATCAAACACAGTTGGAGTACTCCGCGCTTCTGACCCGTGTTTCCCGGGATTACGACCGCAGATTCAAGTGATCAACAACAGCAGGTTCCTCACCGGGCTTTGAGCCCGGTTCGGAATGACAAGGTTTTTTGTGGGCTTGCGGTGCGGTGGGGTCGTGCCGGCGAAAACTACCACGGGCGCTGGATCCCGGTTGCTTCTTGGTCGCTTGACGCGGCGCTGAAGCGCCGCTCTTCCACGGTGGCGCATGCGTCTTAGTGCGGCACGATAGAAGTCGTGGCCTTCTAACTTATGCCGCTTCCCAAAATCCCTAGCGGGACGCGCCCGTGGTATCCCACCTTTTCGCAAAGTACGCGAAAGATGGGGCACCCTTTTTCGTGGTGGTGTCGACAAAACAGCAAGTTCCCTTCGACTCCGCTCAGGGCAGGCTCTCACCGGGCTTTCAGCCCGGTTCGCAATGACAAGGCTTTTTGGGATTACGGCATGGTGGGTTGTGTTGGCGAAACTTCCACGGGGGCTGAAGCCCGGTTGCTTTTTGTTGGCCGCTTAACGCGGCGCTGAAGCGCCGCTCTTCCACGATGGGGCATGCGTCTTAGTGCGGCACCACAGAAGTCGTGGCCTTCTAACTTGTGCCGCTTCCCAAAATCCCTAGCGGGACGCGCCCGTGGTATCCCACCCTTCGGCTGTGCTCAGGGCAGGCTCTTTCGCAAAGTACGCGAAAGATGGGGCACCCTTTTTTGTGGTGGTGTCGACAAAACAGCAAGTTCCCTTCGACTCCGCTCAGGGCAGGTTCCTCACCGGGCTTTCAGCCCGGTTCGCAATGACAAGGGTTTTTCGGGGGCTTGCGGCGTCGTGGGATGATATCGCCGAAAACTTCCACGGGGCTGAAGCCCGGTTGCTTCTTGGGCACTTGACGCGGCGCTGAAGCGCCGCTCTTCCACGGTGGTGCGTAGGTTCGTGACGGTCTATCCCGTCGTTTGCGGTGACGTGGAAGAGCGGCCCTTTCAGGGCCGCGTTCGTGCAGGATAGAGTTTGGGCTTTAGCCCCTGTGGTTGTTTTCCCGTCCTGGGATCGAATTTATCGCGGCGTGACCAATATCACACTTGAATTCTCCGTTGCGACGCTACGATCCGAGCATGGATGAAACGCACCGGACATTTTTCGTCACTACTGTAACGTGGCAACGGGTGCCGATCTTTCGCAATGAAACTCGGGCGCGACTTCTGATCGATGTGCTGTGTGATTATCGCGATCAAGGGAAATATTTGCTGCACGAGTTTGTTGTTATGCCGGACCATCTTCATTTGCTGCTTACGCCAGCGCCCTTAGTCTCTTTGGAGCGGGCGGTGCAGTTCATCAAGGGCGGATATTCATATCGTCTGAGGAAGGAAGAGAAGATTCAGGTTTGGCAGCAGAGTTTTACGAATCATCGGATTCGGGACGCGGAGGATTATCAGCGGCATTGCGAGTATGTGCGATTGAATCCGGTGCGGGCGAAGTTAGCGCGGGATGCGGCTGGGTATCCATATTCGTCGGTGAGTCTGGGCTTACGGTTAGATGAGGTGCCACGGGGGCTGAAGCCCAGCTTCCCCAAGAGCGCTTGACGCGGCGCTAAAGCGCCGCTCTTCCACGGTGCCGCTCGTGTCCGTGATGACGGGGACGGCGGGCTCCTCACCGGGCTTCAGCCCGGTTCGGAATGACAAGGGTTAAACGGTGGCTGGGCTTTGTGGCACGACTGAAGTCGCGCCCTGATACGAAGCCTGGCCCACGGAATTTCTTGTCAAGGGGGTGACACGATATAAATCTGGGCTATCTTTGTGGTTCATCATTCCGTATGAGGTGATTGGAGCTAAGAATTGCACTTTGCATTTGCGGCCTCGGGGTGGGCGGCAGATTTATCGGAGGTATCGGGAGGCTTGGGATTTGCTGCGGGGGGGCACGCTGGGGGTTGATTGGATAAGAACGAAGGCTCGATTCGAAACCCGGTAGTCTTGATTTGAGGACCAAAGACGCTGGGAAGAAAGGAGCCTTCGCAATGATGATTATAGGATGTGATTTCCATCCCAGCTGGCAGCAAGTGAGTTGGGTCGACAGCGAAACCGGAGATTGCGGGGAACGGAAGCTGGTGCATGTTACGGGTGACGCCCAGCAGTTTTATCAGCGACTGGTGGCGCCGGTGCTGATCGGCATGGAAGCCACGGGCAACAGTCAGTGGTTCATCGAACTGGTCGAGGACCTGGGGCATGCGATCTGGATCGGAGATGCGGCGCAGATCCGGGCTAGTTACGTGCGCAAGCAGAAGACGGACAAGCGGGACGCGGCCCACATTTTGAAGTTGATGATGGAAAACCGGTTTCCACGCTTGTGGACGCCGGACCGGGAGCAGCGCGATCTGCGGCAGCTGGTGTTGCATCGGCACAAGCTGGTGATCCTCCGGGCGCGGGTGAAAAACGAACTGCAACACCTTTCCTTGAATAAGGGAGTGCAACGGAAGCACAGGTTGTGGAGCCAGGCGGGACAGAAGATGTTGCGCGAGCTTCCCTTAAAACCGTGGGCGGCATGCCGGCGGGAAGATCTGCTGGGGCTGCTTTCGATGCTGAATCAGCAGATCGGCAAACTCGACGATGCGGTGCAAACCGCGGCGGAAGAAAACCCGCAGGCCAAGCTGCTGATGACGCAGCCGGGAGTGGGTCCGAACACAGCGCTGGCTTATGTGCTCACCATCGGCGAGGTGAGCCGCTTCCAGCGGGGCAAGCAGGTGGCCAGTTATCTGGGACTGATCCCGCGCGAGGAAAGTTCGGGCGGGCGTCAGAAGCTGGGATCGATCACCAAGCAAGGCAATCGCATGCTGCGTTCGTTGCTGGTGGAAGCGGCGCAGGTCGCGGTGCAGCACGATCCCGGGTTACGCCAGCAGTATTTGCATCGCTGTCATCAGAAGCCGAAGGGTGTGGCCAAGGTGGCAACGGCGCGCAAGTTAGCGGTACGACTCTACTGGATGCTGCGCACCCAGGTGGTGTATCCAGAGATTGTTCGCATCGAGAGCAGCTCGGGGCTGCCCCTGGTCGGCGCAAGCTAGACCGCAGGTGTTGAATGGGCGCTCTCGCATCCCGCAAAGGGCCGGTGACGACGGCGGGATGTTCGCATAGAAAGCGTGAGATTTTCATTTCCAGAGTCTTGGTCCTCAACCCCTCTGGCGAAAAAAGCGGTGCCCGGCACTGCTCAGGATATCTTTGTCCTTGACAACGCCTTCGTTCTTATCGAGGGGCAGCCTCCTTCGTGGTGGTGCACGCAAAAGAACAAGACTCGGCCAGCCCCCCACACGCAAATCAGGTCGAGTAACACTGACAAAGTTTTCAGAGAGCAAAGCGGATGGCCAGAAAGTTGTGGCATGATGAACGGCATGGGTAAGCGCTCAACCAGAATGGTGAGGCGGGATGACTTCCAGAACGCGCTCCGCGCAGTTGAGGAGGCCATAGGGTCGTCACTCACGAAAAACCCCGCTGCTGAAGGCGGCAAGGGACGAGCGGAAAAACTCCCCGCCGCTCAAAAAAAAGAAACGGCAAGCAAGGCACCCGGAAAGCGGATTGACAACAAAGGTAGGTAACAGGTTACCTTCCCAACCCTCGGCCTTTCGCCCGTTCCCCGATGCACCGCCGTCACCTGTCTGCGATGAACCGTTCGGCATACTCTTCCGGATGAAATCCCCTCGGGCTGTTGTTCCGCGTGTGCCCGTTATTTGGAGAGAGTTATGCAACGAATGTTCCTTAAGATTTTCGCAATCGTGTTGTTAACAAACCTCGCCGCTTACGCCCAGTCGCTCGGCGAAATTGCTCGCCAGTACCGGGAGCAGCAGAACGCTCAGGAGGCATCCGGAGTCCCACCGAAGGTGATCACAAATAAAGATCTTGGGGAAGGTCCTGACGGTAGCTCCGAGGCGCGCCGGACGCAGCGGGAAATGGTTAATGCTTCCAACGGTAACCCCTTTGACCATCGTTCTGCGGAGATTGGCCACCGTTCGGAGCCACAATTTTTCGAAGAACAACATGCCGGAGAGCAATGGAAGAGCAGAATCCGCGAGCAAGAAAGCAGAGTTGAAAGCTTGCAGGCGCGGATCGACCAGATTCATGCGGCGATCCGTTCTGGGGGTGGAAGCGCGCAGGGGCCGCACAATCGCTATCAAGGACGACAGATGGAGCGTTTAGCACAGATGCAAATGCAGCTTGATGAGCAGAGAAGAAGGCTCGATCAGATGCAGGAGTCGGCGCGCCACGCGGGCATGCACACCCAAGTGTACGAACCGTAAAATGGGCTTTTCGGAAACATCCCCATAACGCTCATCGACCCGGTCAGTCTCTTGCCGGAGAGCACAGGGCGTACCATAAATCATGAATGAAACAGAGCTACAACGCCCCCGCTTACGACTCGCTGACCGCCCAATAACCGCTGATGCCCGCCTTCGAGACGAGACAGATGACGAAGAGGAGGACGAGGAGGAAGACGACGGCGACGAGGAAGATGATGATGGGGATGATGGCTATTCGGAGTGAACGTGCTGTGGGGGGTCGCCACTGCACTCGTTGGCCACCGATGCCGTGGTGCGGGTTGCCGAATCTCCTACATCGTTAATCTAAGGGGAGATCTCAAAGACGGTGCCGCAGCCGCCCTGGCAGGCCGTGCCAGAGCCTCCGTTCTGGGTCGTGCCATAAATATGTCCTGACTTGTCTGCCGTAAGGACCGGGCCGGGATTCCCGCTGTCGGACCCTCCGGAGAATACATGGAGCGCATCGAAGCTCCACTTACCATCGCTTTGCTTCATGCGAAAGACCGAACCCCCTATGTTCTGGCCAGCGTTTGTAGTCCCGTAAAGATAGCCTTGAGAGTCGAAGTAGGATACCGCCGGGCCGTAATAGAACACATCCGAGCCGAATGAGTGCAGGATAGTCTGCTTCCAGGTTCCACCGTTTGGCGCCAGCCGGAAGATAATTCCGTTGCCTTCGCCGTTATCGCCGCCCTGCGCACCGCCGTAAACAAAACCTTGCGAATCGACAGTGACGCCTGCAATGGGGGATGTCCCGTCACTCCCGTTCTGGAAGACATGAAGCTGCGTCTCCGTCCACTCATCGCCATTCCCGGCCGGCGGGGCAAGGGCAAATACGGTTCCGCAACCCTCACCGGAATGATGCGGGCAGTCGTAACCGCCTGCGACCGTGGTGCCGTAAAGCACGCCATTGCTATCGAGGAATAGTCCTCCATTCGGATTGGCTCCGTCCGTGCCACTCCCGAAGCTGTGGAGGATTCTTGCCTCCCAATTGCCGCCCTTGTTCTTCGGAGGGCTGAGCTCGAACACCTCGCCGCAATACTGGTAGAACGAATTGCAGGTTGTGCCCCTACCGCCGCCGAATTGGGTTGCTCCATACAAGTTGCCGGCACTGTCGGAGGTCAACTGTCCCCAAGGAAGATAGCCGTATGCGGATGTGGGGAAGCTGTACAGCACCGCCTCCTTCCAAAAACCGCCCTGCTCGAGCGGAGGCGATAACTCAAACACTGTTCCGCAGCCAACCTCCTCTCCCAAGAGGACACACGAACCCGTGCCGCCGTAAGCGGTGGTGCCATACAGGTTTCCTGAACTATCGATTACTAAGCCACCGAACGGCGACGCCCCGTCGCCCTCAGGCTCGCCCTTGAAGATGTAAAGCACAGACTCGACCCAAACACCGTTGTTCTGCGTAAGTTGATAGACCGTGCCACATGGGTAGATCGAATTGCAGTTGGTCGCACCACCCTCCAGGGTGGCTCCGTATAGGTTTCCGGCCTCGTCCGACACCACGCCGAAGATAGGGAAGGAACCGTCGGTGCCGCTCTGAAAACTGTAGAGCACTTGCTCTTTCGACGGGGCGGAGGCTGCTACTGAAGCGAACCCAAGGATCAGCGCGAGAATCCATGCGGTGCGAGTTGCGGGGTAGGAGCATACCTTATGAATCATGGGACCCTACTCTGGCTACCGGGGAGTGGCGGGCTGCGTAGCACAGAGATGCTACACCAGATTAGAGCGCGAGGTCGAGCGGCCTTGCCGGTAGTGACTTGCCTGCGCGCTTGCGTCTTCCGGCCCACGGTTTTCGGGTAAATCCCACGACCATGCTTCTTTGCTAAGCCCCTCCTGGGTTAAGACTGCCCCAAATCGTGTTGAGGAGGTCATGGTTGTTGGCGGGCTTCTGGAAAAACGCAGTCGCGCCTGCCTTTAGAGCACGCTCTTCGGTGGTGCGCGGGTCCTGCGAGGTTAGCACGATGACGGGCGTACTGGAGAGAAGGTCCGCCTTGCGCAATCGGTCAAGGACGACGAATCCGTCTCCCGCAGGGAGGCCAAGATCCAAAATAATCAGATCCGGTCGCTCTTTTTGGGCCGAGGTAATCGCGGCGTAGCCATCGCCCGCGCTGACGACCTCGTAGTTGCTGGCTCGGAGGCGTAGCCTCAAGGCGCGCACGATATCGGCATCATCGTCCACCGCCAGAATCTTCGGGCTTGGCATCGCCGGTTCTCGTCTGTTTGTTGTCTGATTGGCAGTTCGAGACAGCATAGGTACCTCCAAGATTCGAATCGAGTGCGGTTCTAGGTACTTCGGTGTGGGGCGCTAGTTGTGGGATGGGCTGTGGCGGCGAATTTTCTGCTAGGCTGAAGGCATCCCTGTTGAGTCGTTCGTTATCCAACGGAGCTCGGGTTCGCGTGCCATGGCGAAGGTTATCGCACAAGAAGTTTCTGTACTGACAGGCTCGAAAAACGGATTGCTTTATCTCACCCCCAACGACTGGACGCTGGTGGCGGACAAGGCGGCGCGTGTTAAATTTCGCAAGGGGGAAACGCTTATCCATCGGGGAATGAAATCGAACGGGGTTTACCTGCTGCTGAACGGTCGGGCGCGGGTGCAAATTCATGGGCATGGAGCTTCGCCGCAGATTGGGCCGGGAGAGATTTGCGGTGAGATGTCATTTCTTGAAGATGCCGCATCAAGCGCGAATGTAATTGCGCATGAGGATGTGGAAGCGTATCTGCTGGACCGCTCGACTTTGGAGTCGCTGTTTGAACTTTTTCCGCACCTGGCGTCGCGGTTTTATCGATCCTTGGCGACAAACCTGTCGCACCGGCTTAGGGATTTGATTGAGCCTAGTGGAGAGGCTTTGGCGGCTCGGCACAGGTCGTAGGCGGCGCCGTGCCGCGCTGAAGAGTTGCCCCGCACCAAATTATTCCTTTCCCAAAAGCCGTTCCGCCGAAACCCGCAAAATTAAGAGCGCCCCGAACTCTTTCGAGTTTCGGGACGCCCGAACAGCCCTCCCCCAGAACTGCTCAACTGCAAGGCCACTTCTACCTGGCGGGATTGTGAATTGCACCTCGGTGCCATGGAAATGGCGCAAGCTCCTAAGAGTGCTCCAGTGGTAATAAGGTGTTCACCTGAGCCGCAACCGTGGGGAGGAATTGTGTGCAGCGCTTTGCGGTCTTGGTCATGTTAATGCAATATTAATTGGTGTTAACATATGCATAATCAATTAGTTACAAAATTTCCCGTTTTGGCAGTCAGGATGCACTAACCAGCCGCTGTCTAATAGGAAAACTCTGCCCCCCACGGAGGAACAATTCCTCCCAAGATTGAACGCCGTACTCACCAGGTTCTGGAGGAAGTTGTTATGAAGCGCATTTTTTTGCTGGCATTGCTAGCTTTATCTCTGCCAATCGCGGCGTACGCCAATCAGCAAGTAGATTTCGGGAACAATCTTGGCACTTTGGCGGGTACGACTTCTGGGCTGACGTTGTCTGGGTCGGTGCTCACCAGCGTGATTGGGCTTAACGGACTTGGTCTGATTCAAGGTCCTAACCTGGGCAGCGTTTCCTTCTCGACCGGGTCGATGGAGGCCGGCGGGAGCCTCAAGATGGGCGGCACCTTCAACGCCGGAGGCAGCTTCGTCATCACCGGGAATGGCAGCCAGCCCGGCATTCCGAATGGCACGATTTTCAGCGGATCGTTCAGTGGTCCTGTATCCTGGACATTGATTACGTTGGCCAACGGTACACACGAGTACCAACTGACCGGAGCGATCAGCGGCACCTGGCTTAACACGGGGATAACGGTCTACGGCGCCACGTTTCAGGGAACCATCAACACCGGCAAGGGCTACTTCAATGGCAGCACGTCGCTCTCGAGCGGGGATACCAATATCGTTGTAGTTCCGGAGCCGGGTACGCTCGGCCTGCTGGGAACTGGGCTCATAGGACTGGCGGGAGTTATGCTCCGGAAAATGAACGCGACATAGTTCATTGATCAGCTTGCGTCTCGAAAAGCCTCGCAATCTGCGAGGCTTTTTTGTTTTCGCTCCATTGTCTGCAGTTCGCCTTCATTCTGAATCATTGTTCAAGCTTCCCTGCTTAACGGCACTGACACACAACCTGACGATTAGGCGCTCACGGAGACGCCATTTGAAGCGGGTTGTGATGCTGTTTGTCCGCTGTTTAGGGTCGACGCCTGCTGCGTTGTAGTGGATGCGCTGCTACCGGATTGAAGCGAGTCGTCCAGTTCGTCGAGTAGCTGAGTGACATCACTCGATCCGCCGCCGCCGTCGTGATGATGGTGGTGGCGCTGGGTTGACTGGGTCTGGCCTTGCGTGGCTTGATTCTGGAAGTCCTGCTGGATCTTGGTGAAATCCTGCTGCGCCGCGGAAAGGTTGCCGGATTGGAGATCCTTGCCCAGTTGGCTGAAGGCTTGCGCAATCGAACTGTTGCTCTGCGACGAGGAGGCGGAACTACTTTGCGAGATGAGGTTCTGCAGGCTGGAAAAGACCGACTGTGCGGCGGAGAGATTGCCGGACTGAAGACTCTGGCCGAGTTGCTGGAACAATTGCTGAGCGTTCTGCGTGGCACTGTTCTGCGTGCTCGGCGCGCTGTAGAAAGTGGAGCCGGAAATTCCCGATACTGACATCGTGATCTCCTATGGGGCTGGCTGCTACCGAGGCTTATTGGTGTCATCGGCAGTTTTCTTTCGGAACTTCACCTGCCGCGCTGCCCAGAGGAGCAATAGCATGTTTCGTACCAAACGCGACTGCCTGCACGGTGAGCGAAATCTGCACAATCGAGAATACTTAACAGGTCGCGAGTGAGCGCGCTGCTTTCAAAGAAGAGGAGCCGGGCAGGATGTGCCCAGGTCGACTGGGCAAAGCTCGCCCGCCTCATTTGCGAACGACCGCTTCAGTGGCCCGTCCGCACGGACTAACTGACGGCGCAGCAGGGAGCCTATGGCAGAGATGACGGCGGGCTCATCCACGCGGAGATCGTGAAAGAACCGGATCAGATCGGGCACAGGAGTGCCCGGTTTTTGTTCTGCTTGATCCAATTCCTTGCTATCGACTTCAATTCCTTGCAGGCGATGCAGGATCTCGCGTTCCAGAGGATCGAGCTGATGTTCGATGGTCAAGGCCTGTCCCAATAGAGTTGCCTGGGTCTTGGCGCGGATGTTGGTGCCGAGCACGTGCGCCTCGAGAAGAGCGATTTGGCCGGTGCGGCGTAGCGAGCTACGCGTGAGGAATTGATCGCAATCGAGACGGCGGGCCAAACGTTCCGCTAAAAAAGCGCAGTCGATCTCGGCACCGGCGGGACGGCGGGGCGGGGGCGATTGGTCAATGCGCGTCCAGGGCGGACCGCAGGAAAGATCGCTCCACTGGAAAGAAATCACCAGAGTGACGACGCGGGCGTAGCCCTGGGATCGAAGATTGCTGGCCCAGGCGTCGGTGGAATCTAGAAATGTTTGATAGTCATCCCCCTTGGCGTGCCCGATTGCATACTTCATTGCGGGATGTTCGCGCAGGCGGAGGATGTGAATATCCATGGGAGCGCCGTTGAGCCATTGGCGAAGGCGATGTACGAGCGAGTCGTTCTGATTGTGTGGGCGATCGTCGCTCTCGCCCAGTTCGGTGACGATTTGCGCGAAGCCGCCGGGCGCAAGGTGGTGCGGCAAGCCGGCGATGAGACGTTCCTGGATATCTTCTCCGGAGCGCCCGCCGTCGCGAAAGCGGAGGGTATCGAAGGGCGAGGGCACAAACGGAGGATTCGCGGTAATCAGGTCGAAAGATTCGCCTCGCACAGGTTCAAAGAGATCGCCGACCACAACTTCGAGGTTAGTGGCTCCGGATGCCTGGGCGTTGAAACGCGTGCAGCGAGCCGCGCGCGGATTGATATCGCTGGCGAGAACTTGCCTTGCGTGGCTGGACGCCAGCAACGCCTGCATGCCCGAGCCGGTACAAAGATCGAGGGCATTGCGAAACGACCGGCGTGGGGTACAGCGCCCCAGCAGGCGGCTATCGAGGCCGATCGCCATGACATAGTCGCGCGGAACGGCAGTGTAGCCTGGATGCGGAAGCTCGGGCCAAGCGAAATCGGAGAAAACGAGGCGGTTGCCAACGGGAAACAGCGCCGCCCGTGCCCGGACCATGCCCATGTCATCGATGGCGAGCAGGCCGGCGCGGATGAGCACATCGCGCTCGGATCGAGAGAACAACCGGTCAAGTTCGCCGGCTGAGAGAGATCCTTGCAAGAGAAACAGATCGATTGCGAGAGCCAGCGGATCCCGACTGGCCAGATGCTCCGAGCGGTAGATTGGGGTGGAACGCCACTGTAGGTCGGCTAGGTCCCCCAAGTCCAGACGCTCGGCTGTGGATTTCTCACAGTAGCGGAGAGCAGATAGTTTGGAAATAAAACGCTGAAGGCTTTGAACGTCGGCGGGCTCGAGCAAAAAGGGAGCGGACTCAGTCATGAGTTCAATAAGGCGGAAAATTTGGCTACTCCTCGGTTGGTCCGACCCGATTAGGACCGTGTTAGAAACGAAGAGCGCCTCAACAACTTCCGAAGCAATCAGCGTTCCACAGAGGGCCTTAAAATGCACCCTCCGCCGAAGTTCAACGCAGCGCCAGGGCATATCTGACATTTACGGCCTAATCCACAGCGCGCAATTACCGCAGTAACCGCCTAGGGGTGATTACCGTTGACGGTGTGCACATGGGCTTTTTACAGTCGGGTGAGGGGGTCATTATGAAAGATATCCATGAGGTGTTGCGGCAGAAGCAGACTAAGTACGCACAACTAGGAAAGCAGATCGAGATGCTCCAGCAGGCGGCGGAAAAGCTCCGCGAAGTGGCTCCTTTGCTTGCGGAAAATGACGACGACGATAATGCCGTGCTGATGGAAGTGGACGAAGCGGCACCGCACGCTGACGCGGCGAAGGCGGGAGCTTCGGGGGGAAGCGCATCCAAGGGGGCGCGGCCGACTGCGCCACGGTGGCCGTAAGCAGGCCTTAGTTTATGACCCTTCTCGCATTGCTGATTTCCAGCGACGACTCCGCTTCTCAGATGCTGGGCGAAGTGTTGCCCGGTTGCGGAGTTCCCGTGGAACGATTTCGCGATCCGGCATCGGCGATTGAGCGGATGCGGCAGCAGAAGTTCGATGCGCTCATTCTGGACTACGAGAGCGCGCAGGAATTTTCTGAAGTTTACGCGGAAGGCCGCAGGCTGAATTCAGGAAGCGCTCCGGTGACGGTGGCGCTGTTGCCGGATGCGGGGCAAACCCGCGAGATTCTGAATACCGGCGCTCATTTCATCCTTTACAAGCCTCTTTCCGCGGAAAAGGTAAAAGCGGGACTGCGGGCGCTGGTGGCGCTGCTGACACGGGAGCGGCGGCGCGCGTGCAGGGTGCCGGTGCAGGCTCCAGTGGATGTGATGTTGCCGGATACGCGGAAGGCAGAGGGGATTCTGCTGGACCTTAGCGAGACTGGCATGGATGTTCTTACGGCGGAGGCGCAGGTACCGGGCGCGCTGCTGAACTTCCGCTTTCACCTGCCGGATGGTTCGCTCGAGATTCACGCGCACGGGCAGGTGGCGTGGGCTAAGGAGAACGGGCAAACTGGAGTCAAATTCCTGGACTTAGCTGCAGAAGTTAAAGAGCAGCTTCAAGCCTGGTTGGTGGCGGCTTCGAGCAGCGGCGTGGCCGAGGAGGAAACGATCCCACGCTGCAAGCTGACGGATTTGAGCCTGGGCGGATGCTATGTGGAGACCGAATCGCCTTTTCCGGAGGGCGCGTTGATCGATTTGTGCCTGCGCACGGGTGATATGGCGGTGCATACCGAAGGGATGGTGCGGGTGATGCATCCGGGCTACGGAATGGGAGTGGAATTTCCTTCGCGAACGCCGGAGCAGCGGGCGCAGGTGGAAAATCTGATTAGGTTTTTACAGGGATGTTCGCAGTCGATGCTGGAGATGAGCGTTTCGCCACGGGAGTTGCGGGCGAAATTGAGTGAGTTCGAGCGTGGTCAGGAAGCTACGGGCAGTGATGAGTTGAACATGGAAGATCCGTTGCTCGAATTGTTGCGGCATGGGAGCGAGATGCAGAAGGACGACTTTCTTGGGGAATTGCAGCGCCAGCGAAGCGGCGAGAGTGTGGCGCAGTAGGAAGGGCATTAGAGACTCTGGCCCTTTGCGTAGCAAAGATTCGAACTCAGCATAAAGCGGTTCACCACGGCGGCTGAAAGCCGCGTCAATCCTGTCTTTTTATGGCATGAGTGAACTTGTGCCTTTCCCGTTCGACAACCAACGCTCGAATCCATTCTGCAGTTGCTCCACGCAAAAGCCTCTCGTGGCGATTGGCTGGCAGGTTGGCTGGAAGAATTTGGGCAGGCGATTGGCAGAAGGAAACTGCTGGGAATTCGCGAGAGGCCTGCGGGGCGGTATTTCGGAGAACTGAGGAAACCAGCCCCGTCTCTTGGCCCGGATCCCCAGATCTCCGCGGTCTGTTCCACCCCAATAGGAGAACGGTAGTCGATCCCTGTTGCGCGAGGGTTTCACGAATATTAATTGTGAATGAAAAAATGTGATGGGCGCGAGTGATGTTTATGCGAAGATTCTCTCGCGCAAGATATGAGTCGGCACCGTGAGACTGTGGCAGCGAAATCGTCGGAAGCTCGGAAATCCGCCGAGAATGATGTTCCGGGCGCACGTGCGGCGGCCTCGGGCGCGCTGCCCAGAAAACTGATATGGGCGCCCTTGTTGTGGATTGCAACGGCTGCCTTCACTGTGGAAATCCCTTTCTTTCTTTTCGGCACACCGTCCGGGCACGATGTCGAATTCCATTTGTACTCCTGGCTGGAAGTGCTGTCGCAGTGGAAGCAGGGGATTTTCTATCCGCGGTGGGCGGCGCTGGCGCAGTTTGGTTATGGCGAGCCGCGATTTATTTTCTATCCGCCGGCTTCGTGGACGTTGGGCGCGGCGCTGAGCGCGATCTTTCCCTGGATTCTGGTTTCGAGTATCTACATCTGGATCGCGCTGGTGGCGGCCGGGGTGTCGATGTTTTTTCTGGCGCGGCGATGGCTGGAGCCTCGGGATGCGACGTTTGCGGCGGTGTTGTATGCGGTGAATCCTTACCATCTGGTGATCGTCTACTGGCGTAGCGCGTTTGCGGAGCTGCTGGCGAGCGCCTTGCTGCCTTTGCTACTTCTCTTGTTGTTGCGGAGTGAGGAGAATCGGCGCACGGCTGTTCTTTTGGCGGTGGTGCTGGCCGGGGCTTGCCTGGTTAATGTACCTGCTGCGGTGATGATTCATTATTCGCTGGCGCTGCTGATGGTAGTGATCGCGTGGCAGCGGAGGTCGGCGCGGGTTTTAGTGACGGGAGCAGTTGCGGTTGTTTTGGGCGCGGCTTTAGCGGCCTTCTATTTGGTGCCAGTGGCGTACGAGCAGAGGTGGGTAGATATCGCGCAGGCGGTCTCGTTCGGCGTGCGTCCGGTGGACAGCTTTTTGTTTACCAGAACGGCCGACAAGGATCACAACGCCTTCAACTTTCTCGTTTCTTCCGTGGCAACGGCGGAGATTCTGCTGACGTTCTTCGTCGCGTGGTGCGCGCGGAGGTGGCGAGGGCGCGATCGCGAGCTTTGGTATTCGCTTGCCGTTTGGGCTGGGGTTTGCGCGTTGTTGATGCTTCCGATTACGAACTTGCTGTGGAATGCTTTGCCCAAGTTGCAATTCATGCAGTTTCCGTGGCGATTGCTGTTGTGTCTGGGAGTTCCGTTCAGTTTGTTTACTGCGATGGGCGTGAAGCGCTGGTCTCCACGAGTGGGGTTGTATGTGGCGATGCTGGGCGTGATGGTCGCGGCGGGGTATCATTTTCAGCCACCATGGTGGGATCAGGCGGACGATTTGCGCGAGATGCAGGACAACATGGCTAATGGCGCGGGATATGAGGGCACGGAGGAGTACGCGCCACTGGGCGCGGAACCTAAGGAGTTGGATAAGGAGGCGCAGCGGGTGACGGTGGAGGGGGCGGCACAGGGGGCAATTCGCGTTACGGAGTGGAGCGCGGAACATCGAGCTTTTACGGCGGAGATGTCTCGGTCGGACAATCTTGCGGTGAAGTTATTGAATTATCCGGCGTGGCGGGTGTCGGTGAACGGGCGCGAGGTGCAGGCCGGCACTCGAGAGGTTACGGGGCAGATGCTGGTTCCGGTGGGGGCGGGGATGAATCGAGTGGAGACTGTCTTCGTTCGAACTTGGGATCGGAGAGTGGGGGCGTGGATTTCAGTGCTCGCGATCCTGCTGCTGGTTCTCTACACGCAGTATGAAATCGATGTCACGTGGATTCCCAAGGGCAGCGGCGCAAGGTGATGCGAAAAATTCTGATTGCTACTTCGAATGCAGGCAAGTTGCGCGATTTTGCTGGTGCTGCGTTGCGGCATGGGGTGGAGGTTACCGGAATTCCGGACTTCTCTTCCCTTCCCTCCGTTGTTGAAGATGGACTCACTTTCGAGGACAATGCGCGGAAGAAGGCTGAGGGGTACAGCGAGCGCGTTCCGGGAGAGATTGTTGTGGCGGACGATTCCGGATTGGAGATCGATGCGCTGAATGGGGCTCCGGGGGTGCATTCGGCGCGGTATGCTGCGCCGGATTTGCATAATAAAGAGCCGCATGAGGCTGAGGCGAATACGGATGACGAGGCGAACAATACGCGCGTGTTGCGGGAGTTGAAGGACGTTCCGGCGGAGCGACGAACCGGCCGATTTGTTTGCGTGCTGGCGGTGGCGCGGGATGGCGAGACGTTGGCTACGTTTCGGGCCACGGCTGAGGGAATTATTCTGGATGCTCCGCGCGGGACGAATGGGTTTGGATATGATCCGCTGTTTTATTTTCCATCGATCGGGAAGACGTTTGCGGAGCTGACGGCAGAGGAGAAGGCTGGGCATAGCCATCGGGGGAAGGCGTTTCGGGAGTTGTTGGAGTGGCGCGGAAGGTAGCTCCGGCGCCTGTGGCCAGTTGATTCCTTCGCGGTGCCGCCGAGACGGCGGCGGTACGCCAAGCGTTCCTTGACTCATTTCTAATGCAGCCGGATAATAAAAAGTTCTCTTGACGTTTCTGAACTAACAAGTAGTCATAAGGAGCGATTCGTGGCGTCAGCAGCCAGTTCTTCGGCTCCCGGTGTAGGTAAAACTGCAATTCATGGTGTGGCGCCCCTGCGGGCGGGCCAGGGCATCTCGTTTCTGTTACGCCGACTGCATTCGCTCACGGGCATTATTCCTGTGGGCGCTTTCCTGTTTGAACACATCCTGATTTCGAATGCTTCGGCCATCAGCGGGCCTGAGGCTTATGCGCGGCAGGTTACGTTCTTGAGCAATTTGCCGCTCGTTTTCTTTCTAGAGTTGTTCGGAATCTGGCTGCCCATCGCTTATCACGCTTTGTACGGGTTTTATATCTGGTATCGCGGGGAGGGGAATACTGCCGAGTATCCGTGGTCAGGCAATTGGATGTACACGGCGCAACGCTGGACCGGCGGGATTGCATTTGTCTACATCGTTTGGCACACGTACACGATGCGGTTTACGGGCGTCGATCTGCACGCGGTGCCTGCGGACTCGTTTGGCAAGGTGCAGGCTGAGGTCTACCAGCCGGCACTATTCCTCTTTTATGTAGTTGGGTTGATTGCGGCATCGTGGCACTTTGCTTATGGGATATGGCTGTTCTGCGCGAAGTGGGGGATTGTTTCGGGAGAGCTGGCGCGGAAGAGATTTCTCGCGGTGTGTGTTGGGTTCTTCTTTTTGCTGAGCGTTGTGGGGTTGTGGAGCCTGGCTACGTTCCGGTCGCGTCCGCTGCAGGTGATGGAGCCGGGGGCAACGGCAGCCAGCGCTGCGGCTCATGGAAAGACGGTGGAGTAATGGCGGGTCCGAAAATTATTGTTATCGGCGGCGGGTTGGCGGGGCTTTCGGCGGTCATCAAGATTGCCGAGATGGGCGCCGGCGTCGATTTGTTTTCGATTGTTCCGGTGAAGCGGTCGCACTCGGTTTGCGCGCAGGGCGGGATTAACGCCGCGAAGAATTTGAAGGGCGAGGGCGATTCCACCTGGCAGCACTTTGACGACACGGTTTACGGCGGAGATTTTCTGGCGAATCAGCCGCCGGTGAAAGATATGTGCGAGGCCGCGCCGGGGATTATCGATCTGCTGGATCGCATGGGCGTGCCGTTCAATCGCACGCCGGAGGGCCTGCTCGATTTTCGCCGCTTTGGCGGGACTTTATATAACCGCACGGCGTTCGCCGGCGCTACTACCGGGCAACAACTGCTTTACGCTCTTGACGAACAAGTCCGGCGGTATGAATCCGAAGGCAAGGTGAAGAAGTACGAGCACTGGGAATTTTTGTCGGCAGTGCTGGATGGTAACCGTGTCTGCCGCGGGATTTGCGCGATGGATTTGCGGTCGATGGAAGTGCGGACCTTCCCCGCGGATGCGATCATTATTGCGACCGGCGGCAACGGGGCCGTCTTCGGCAAGTCGACCAATTCTGTGGTGTGCACCGGGTCGGCGCAATCGGCGCTGTATCAGCAAGGCTGTTACTACGCGAATGGCGAGTTCATTCAAGTGCATCCCACCTGCATTCCGGGCGAGGACAAGCTGCGGTTGATGTCGGAATCGGCGCGCGGCGAGGGCGGACGCGTTTGGGTGCCGAAGACTCCGAGCGACAAGCGAGGTCCAAAGGCGATCCCAGAAAAAGAGCGCTGGTATTTTCTGGAAGAGTGGTATCCGAAGTATGGCAATCTGGTGCCGCGCGATATCGCTACTCGAGCCATCTTTAAGGTGGTGTTCGAGCACAATCTTGGGATCGACGGCAAGCCGATGGTTTATCTCGACCTGACGCACATCGACCGCAAGATTCTTGATCGCAAGCTCGAAGGCATTTTAGAGATTTACGAGAAGTTTGTGGGCGACGATCCGCGCGATACTCCGATGAAGATTTTCCCTGGTATGCATTACACGATGGGCGGGCTTTGGGTCGATTTCAAGCAGGCGACGAACATTCCGGGAATTTATGCGGCGGGCGAATGCGAGTATCAGTATCACGGGGCGAACCGGTTGGGCGCGAATTCGCTGGTGTCTTGCATCTATGGAGGAGGGATCGCCGGTCCGAATGCGGTGAAGTATGCGCGCGGGCTTCAGGCGCTGCCGAATGGCAACGGATGCTTTGAGGCGGAGCGCAAGAAGCAGGAAGAGACGAATGCTGGGCTGATGAGCAATGAAGGGACGGAGAATCCGTTCCGGCTTTGGCGCGAGTTGGGGGAGTTGATGACGAAGGATTGCACGGTCATCCGCTACAACAAGAATCTGGAGCAGACCGACGCGAAGGTAGTGGAGCTGCTCGAGCGTTTGGGCAAGGTGAATTTGAGCGACCGGACGCAGTGGGCGAACACGAGCGTGGTGTTCACAAGGCAGCTCTACAACATGCTGCAGTTATCGCGGGTGATTGCGCAGGGCGCGCGCTTGCGGGATGAATCGCGCGGAGCGCATTACAAGCCGGATTTTCCGGATCGCGACTACAAGCCGGATTTTCCGGATCGCGACGATAAGAATTTTTTGAAGACTACAAAGGCTTATTTTGCGCCGGATGCGGATGAGCCAAAGTTTGAGTTCGAGCCGGTGGATGTGTCGCTGATTCCGCCGCGGCCAAGGAAGTATGACGCGGTGAAGTAAAGGCGACTCGTATAGTCGGATCAGATGTGAGGTTCGAAAAACCGGGAAGGGCACGAGTTTTACTCGTGCCAGTTAGGCGCCCTTAAGGATTCGGCTTCAGCCGCTGAGGGCCGAGGATCAAGTTTGAATCCTGGGAATGCGGAGCAATAGCGATACTCGCTGGGATCGTTGACCATCCTGCGTTCGACGGGGTTTTGGTGAATGTAATTTCGATGGTGCGCGAAATCCATTTCGTTGCGAATACGATGGTCGGTGAAACCGCGTTCCCAGATTTCGGATTGGCGTCCGATGATGCTGCCGAGGTCATGCGAGTACGCGCCTTTGATCAACTGGACGGCGCGCTCAATGGTCACGTTGTTCTCTGGAGTCAGCAAGAGATGAACGTGTTCGGGCATGACGACGAATGCGTGCAATTCGTAGCGGCCTTCGCGACGATACCGATAGAGCGTCTTCAGCAAGAGACGTACATAAATTTCGACCGTGAACAATTTTCGGCGGTGGAAAGTCGAGAACGTTACGAAATAAGTTCCCGGCGGGGAGATGAGTCGTCCAGGCTTCAAAAGCGAACCTCAGCGGCTGAAAGCCGCGCGTCTTTTTCGACTTTAAACTGGCACGAGTGAAACTCGTGCCCTTCCCGGTGGTTTTTGTTGCGTAAGGTGGTCGTTATGGGAAAGGTAAAGTTTGAGCCGGCGGATAGGTCGCCGTTTTCCCCGCGGGCCGAGGAAGCACTGATGAATTCATCGGACTGGTTATGACGGAGCCTGAGGAGCCTTTGAATGTGCGGCGGCGACGTTTTTTTGCGTCGTTGGTGATGGTCGTCATTTGTGTATTTTTTCTGTTTCAGGGCGTCGGAATGATCATTAGGCACAACAACTTTGGTTGGGCCTCATGCACGATGTGGGGCTTCATATTGTTCGTGAGCGGCCGTTATGTGTATCAACTGAGGACTGTTTTTCGAGCTGAATCCCCCAACGGCGGACATTCTTAAATGGCAAATAACAAATCCGTCCTCCTAAAAATCAAACGCCAATCCACCCCCACTTCCAAGTCGTACTGGGAGGAGTTTGAACTTGCGTGGCATCCGGGGATGAATGTGATCTCTTCTTTGATGGAGATTGCGGCCAACCCGGTCACGCGCGATGGCAAGGCGACCACCCCGATCACTTACGACTCGAATTGCCTCGAGGAGGTTTGCGGGTCTTGCGCGATGCTCATCAACGGGCGCGCGCGGATGGCTTGCTCGGCGCTCATCGACAACCTCGAGCAACCGGTTAAGCTTGAGCCTTTTTCCAAGTTTCCCGTGGTGCGCGATCTGGCGACGGATCGCAGCGTGATTTTCGAGAACCTTAAGGCTGTGAAGGCTTGGGTTCCGGTGGATGGAACCTACGCTCTTGGGCCGGGGCCGCGGATTACGGCGGAAGAGCAAGAGCAGGCTTATCCGATTTCGCGCTGCATTTCTTGTTGCTGCTGCATGGAGGCCTGTCCACAGTTCAACGAAGAGACCGGCTTTGTGGGTGCCGCGACCATCGCGCAGGTGCGGTTGTTCAATACGCATCCTACGGGCAAGTCTTTGCAACGGGAGCGGCTGGCGGCTTTGATGGGCGATGGCGGCATACAGGAATGCGGCTACGCTCAAAACTGCGTTGAGGTTTGCCCGAAGGATATTCCGCTGACCAAGGCTATCTCTGAAGTGGGTGGCGCGGTGATGGTGCAGGCTATCGGGGATCTTTTCCGGCGGTAGTTGCGACTCTCCTGTCTGAAGAATAAAGCGTTAAACACAGAGGACACTGGGGTTCACAGGGTAGACCTACTCGGTTGCGCGAATGAAAATCGACATCGACCATCTCACCGAATCTGAACTTGTCCACTTGAATGAGAAGATCGTGCCACGGCTGCGCATGATCCGGCAGATGCAGGCGCACGTTCAGATGCTGGAGTTCCATCTCGGAGAGCGGGTCTGGTTTCAGACGGACCGCCAGGAAATCGTTCGCGGTACTCTCGTCCGTACAACAAGAAATCGGTTACTGTGGTAACCGATGAGGGGCAGCACTGGACTGTCTCTCCCGGCTTTCTGCGCAAGATTGAAGCTCCGCAGGCCAGCGAAGCTGCCAACGTCTTCACCATCGATAGCGCCAAAAGCAGCTCTCGCAAGTGACGGTGGGTCTTTTTCCTCATTCCTAGCGCTGGTTTTTGTCACTGCTACTACAACTCTGCACTTCCCTTCCGTATCTAATCTCGGCCAAGTTGTTGCTCCGGGAGGACATGAGTAGGGGCTAACGCCGCGCCTGGTATGGCTTCTGGCGTGCCCTATCCCCTGTATGAGCGCGATGGAGCATGAGGCTAGTAATATCGCGGTAACCAAAGCCGGACGTTCCGAAATGGCACGCTCGTAATTGCCGGCTTGTAGTAAAAGATTTGACGGCTTGACACGTTAGCTTAGAATGTCCTAACCGTCGCAGGGCGACACCTTGGCGGCAGAAAACGGAACCGATACTTGAAAACACTTCGCCCACTGACTCTGCTTGGAATACTGGCCAGCTTGAGCTGCCCGCTGTTTGCGGCTTCTGCCACCACCATGCACCACAAACCGGTCCGCCACGCCCGGCAACATCGTTTGCACTGGACTTTGTGGAACCCGATGTTTCGTCCCACGCACGAATCTTTGCTCTTGCAGAACGCGGAAGTTGACCGGCTGGAATTGCCGCGCATTCAGGATGACGATGAACTGGAAGCACTGAAGGCCAGCGGCGCGCTGCAGCCGATTATCGCGGGAGAGACTTTGCGCTTCGATCCGCGGCTCGATCCTTCACGACGTTATTGCCGGCCCTGGACCCGGGATTTTGTGCAGGATGTTTCGCAGGCCTACTACAACCGCTTTCACGCGCAGATTCAGGTGAACTCAGCGGTGCGAACGGTGAAGATTCAGAAGAAACTTCGCCGCCACAATCGCAACGCGGCCCCTCCCGATGGCGACACGGCTTCATCGCATCTTGCGGGACTGACAGTTGACTTGCAGCGCCGCGGCATGACCGACGAGCAGATTCATTGGATGGAGCATTACCTCTTCTATATGAAGGCGCTCGGTTTGGTCGAGCCGGAAGAAGAGCGGGGCCAGTGGGTATTCCACATTATGGTTTCCGGGCGTTATGCAGATTGGCGCGAGTCGCAGGACATCGTGCCGATGGAGCGTCCGGAGCCGGGCACTCTGACCGCTGACAGCGGAGTGGAATAAGGCGACGCGAGGTTAGCAGCGGACAGAAAAATTCTTCGAGTTGTGCTCAGGGGACAGCAAAATCGCTGTCTCCTTTTTAATTTCAACATCACAGCGTGTACTGGGCTTCGCCGTTGCCGAAGGACCAGTTTTCCCAGGCGACTTCCACGAGGTTGATTATCAAGTTCCGGGGCTGAAGTCCGGGTTTCTCGGATAGGATCTCCGCCATGCGCTTAAAGAGCTGACGCTTTTGCGCCAGCTTGCGGCCGGCGGAGAGCGTGATTTGCACCATCACGATATCATCGGTGCGTTGTATGCCCAGGTAGTTGGGATCGTAGATGATGCCGCCGGCCGGGTGTTCGGTGATAACCTGGAATCGGTCGTCGGCTGGCGCGCCTGCGCCTTCTACCAGCGCACGATGCACGCCGTCGCCAAGAGCCTTTTTGTATTCTTCGGACTTCCCTGCTTGCAAATCAATTCGGACTAGCGGCATTCTGCCTCCTCGGCTTTGAGTGTTGCCTTTGGAAATGTGTTGGATGAGCGTCCGTGCGGGCGCGATTCAAGGCTCACACCGAAGATGATTTAATGACTCATGATCGTACTGATGGCTGGACTGCCCGGAACAGGAAAGACTATGCTGGCTCGGGAACTGGCTGCGCGGACGGCTGGACGCGTGGTCAGTAAAGATGAGATCCGTCATGCGTTGTTTACCGAAGGGGAAATCGAGTATTCCACGAGGCAGGACGATTTTTGTTTGCAGATCATGCTGGACGTCGCGGGCTGGATATTGCGGCGCGATCGTGAGCGGAGGGTTTTTCTCGATGGGCGAACATTTTCGCGCGGCTATCAGATCGGCAACGTAATCGATGCCGCTGCTTCCCTGCACCAGGCGTGGACAATTATCGAGTGCGTGTGCTCGGACGATTTGGTCAGGCAGCGGTTGGAGGAGCAATCGGCTCAGGGCGGGCATCCGGCCGGGAATCGGAATTTCGAACTTTATCTTCGGGTGAAGGAGCGGTTTGAGGCGATTTCGCCGCCGAAGATTGTGATTGATACCGGGGAGGCGCTTGAAGTTTGCATCCGGCGGGGGTTGGCGGCGATAGGGTGAGCGGAGTTCTAGGAAGGCTTCGGTCCGCGGCAACAGCGAACCTCAGTGGGTAAACCTGGTCTGCTTTAGGGATCACAGACCGGCACGAGTGAAACTCGTGCCCTTCCCGGTGCTGGGCGATGCGATACAATCTTGAGCTTGCTGCGAAACCTTGCACACTCGTTTATGACCCGTCACCAGTTTTCTCTGCTCTTGTTTGTAATTTCTGCCAATCTCTTTGTGGTTGCCCAGTCTTCGCAGCCATCCGACATCGTTGTCAGCGCACGAGCGCGGGCGATTCAGGAGTCGGCGATTGTGGTCGACACTCATGCCGATACACCGCAGCGGTTTCTCGATGACGACTTTGACATCGGCTCTAGCGATCCGGGTGATATCGGGCATCTCAGCCTGGATAAGGCACGGCGCGGCCGACTTGGGGCGGAGTTCTTTTCTATTTGGGTTGATCCGGAGACGAATCAGGGGCACTTCGCGCAGCATACGTTCGATCTGATCGACTCGGTTTATGAGCAGGCGGCGCGGCATCCGGATCGCATGATGATGGCTTTTTCGGTTGCTGACATCGAGCGCGCCCATCGCGAGCACAAGTTGGCGGCTTTGATGGGGATTGAAGGCGGACACTCGATCGAGAACGACATGCACCTGCTGCGTGACTATTACCGGCTGGGCGTGCGGTACATGACGCTTTCGTGGTCGAACACGAACGAGTGGGCGGATTCGTCAGGGGACATCAACGATGTGAAGGTGCAGCATCACAATGGACTGACTGATTTCGGTAGGCAGGTTGTGCGGGAGATGAACCGGCTGGGCATGATGGTGGATGTTTCGCACGTTGCAGATAAAACTTTTTGGGACACGATCGCCAATACGAAAGCGCCGGTGATTGCATCGCACTCTTCGGCGCGGGCTTTGACGGATGCTCCGCGCAACATGACGGATGACATGTTGCGCGCGGTCGCGAAGAACGGCGGGGTGGTGCAGGTGAATTTCTTTTCCGGCTTTGTGGACGAGGATTACTGGAAAGCGGTGCAGGCGCAGAGGAAGGATGAACAGGCGGCGGTGCAGAAATATATTGATGAACTGAAGGCTGAGGGCAAGCCGGCGCGGTATATCGATGTGGATCGCATGGAGCGCGAGTGGATGGCGAAGATTCCGCGGCCGCCTCTTAAGTCGCTGATCGATCATATCGATCATATTGCCAAGGTTGCGGGCGTGGATCATGTCGGTCTGGGATCGGATTTCGACGGCGTTAGCGGGGCCATGCCTCAGGGGATTGATTCGGCTGCTGATTTGCCGAAGATCACGCAGGCGTTGCTGGATCGCGGGTATAGCGAGAAGGATATCAAGAAGATTCTGGGCGGGAATTTGCTGCAGGTGTTTGGCGAGGTGGAGCGGGTGAGCCGGGAGATGCAGGCGGGAGGTCGAGCTTCGGTAGATAGTGGGATCTACCGGAAAGAGTTTGGTGCTGCAGAATGAATGCATAAGGTCCTTCGCTTCGCTCACGATGACAGGCGATTTTATGGTAGCCGGCGGGCGGGGGCATTTTCGAGGCTCGCTGTCGTACAATGCAACGTTGCGCTTCATCTCGATAAAACAATTCAAGGAGCCATTATGCGTCGTGCGTTTGTGATTTGTGCTGTGCTTTCTTTGACTGCGCTTGCTGCTTCGGCGCAATCAAACACCAAGGCGGCGCCCTCGGGCGCGGCTGCGGGTTCGGGAGAGCCCGTGGCGGTAATCGATACTACTGTCGGAAAAATGCATTGCACTTTGTTTCCTGACAAAGCGCCGATTGGGGTGGCGAACTTTATTGGCCTCGCTACCGGGACCAAGGATTGGAAAACCGTGAAGGGTGCGACGAAGCATGGCGTGCCGCTTTACGATGGCACGATTTTTCATCGCGTGATTCCGAATTTTATGATTCAGGGCGGCGATCCCGCAGGCGATGGAACGGGCGACCCCGGGTACAAATTTAAGAATGAAGTTTCGTCTGATCTAGCTTTTGACCGGCCTGGACGGTTGGCCTACGCTAACGCTGGTCCTGACACGAACGGGTCGCAGTTTTTTATAACGGAAGTCGCTGTTCCGCATTTGAATGGCGGCTACACTATTTTTGGGCAGTGCGATGACGCTACGGTGGAGCTTGTGAAGCAGATTGCTCGCATGGCGACGGACCCCAGCAATAATCGCCCGTTCCGACCGGTGAAGATTATTCACATCACAATCGAAAATGGCGGGCAGGCGGTCCATCATGGGCCGGCGGCGAAGCCAGGAGCGGTTAAGGCGTCGGGGAGTCCGCAGTGACGCGAATTGTCTGAATGTGCACGTCGGGGTTAAAAGCCCGCATCTTTTTTAACCTTAATGGCGCGGCTGAAGCCGTGCCCACCCACAACATCTCTTCTGAGAAAGAATCCTGAAAGGAACTCATGACTCGTCAACCGGGACTTTATGCGACGTTGGAAACTAGCGAGGGGAATATTGTTTGCCGGCTGTTTGAAAAAGATGCACCGAAAACGGTGGCTAATTTTGTGGAACTGGCCGAGGGAAAGCGGGAGTGGACGCATCCTTCGACGCGGAAAAAATCGAATGACCGTCTTTACGATGGCACGATTTTTCATCGCGTGATTCCTGACTTCATGATTCAGGGCGGCGATCCGCAGGGCACGGGTACCGGCGGGCCCGGATATCAGTTTGAAGATGAGACGAAAGGCTCGCCACACAAGTTGGATCGGCCGGGAGTTCTGGCAATGGCGAATGCGGGACCGAATACGAATGGGTCGCAGTTTTTTATTACGGTTGCGCCTACCACCTGGCTCACCGGCAAACACACGGCGTTTGGCGAGGTGATCGAGGGGCAGGACGTCGTGAAGAAGATTTCTGACGTGCCGCGGGGGCGGAATGATCGTCCGAATAAGGATGTGGTAGTGAAAAAGGTTACGATCGAAAAGGTGTGATCTATAATCAGGCTTCGGCCAACAGGTCTTCGCTCTTGTCCGTAACTGGTTCTGCCGTTTCTCCAGAAAGCAGTGGCTGGCCGCGATCCAGAACGTGAGTCAGCCACGCGCCTGCGCCTTGGCTAGTCAGGATCGCGACAAGAATAAGCGTTGTGTAGAACGTTGAACTGATAATACCGGCATCGAAGGCTACGCTGGCTAGAACGATTCCGGGCCCGCCGCGAGCGTTCAAGGCGCTTGCCAGGTTGATTGAGTCTCTGAAATTGAATCCTGCCACCCTTGCGCCGAGTCCGGCGGAGAGGAGCTTCACCCACGAAGAGGCCAGCAGGAACACAACCAGCAGAGAAAGCGAGAAGCTGCGTTGCAGATCCAGTTTGTAGCCCACAACCGCGAAGTAAATCGGGATAAAAACAGCAAAAGAAAATTCGGAGATAGTGGTGATGGCCCTGGCCTTCAAATTGGGGTCGGCGACTACCGCGTAGCCGGCGAGGAAAGCGGCGAATACCAGGCTTATGTCGAGCACGGCGGCCAACGCGGCGTAACCCAGCAGTATCACGATCGCATAGGCAATGGGAGACGTGGAGTAAAGGACGTTCCAGCGAGCGCGATTGAGACGAAGTAGAAAGCGCGGGGCAACCAATAATCCGGCTGCAAAATAGACCAGGGTGAGCGTTAAGTGCACCGCGATTTTTCGCCCGTGAACTCCGGCCGATTCGACCAAAGCTGTGGCCACCGCGAGAACAACCCACAGGACGATATCTTCAATGACGGCTACTCCCAGAACCAGGCGGGCGAAACGGGTGTGCGAAACCTGAAGATCGTGGAAGATTTTGGAGATTACCGGGATTGAAGTCACCGCGACGGCAATAGCGATCACCAGGACGAGCGGGATGCGCTGATGGGAACTGCCGGCGAGTGAGGAAATTGATAGAAACGGCAAGGCGAGCAGAGCCGCGACAAAAGGGAGACCGGTTCCGAGAGCTCCGAGCCAAGCCACCTGGCGGCGATCGTCGCGATTAAATAGGCCTTGGGTTTCCGCGCCCGAGGCAAACATCAGAAGCAGAAGACCGAAGTTGTAGAGAAAGAAAAGCACGGCGCCGGATTGGGCCGATGCCCCGGAGGCTCCGTGGCCGGGCAAGAAGGCGGCGGCGCGACCTGCAAAATGGCCGAGGATCGAGGGGCCAAGCAATATTCCCGCCAGAATTTCGCCGACGACCTTTGGCTGGCGAAAGCGCGCAAATGCGTAGCCTAGGAGCCGGGCGGCCGCGAGAAGGAAAAATAGAAAAACCGTCAGCCGGCCGAAATCTGTATTCGACATGGAAAGCTCCGTCGCTGAGATGCGCTTCGCCTGCGCTGAGTTGTGGGAGAGAGGGCTACGGGGGGCGCCGCGGACCAATCCGCAGCAGATTCGAGGAAGTTATCAGAGGTAGTGCAGTATGTCAATCATAATAGTAGTATTATGCTGTTCAACTGCAGCCTCGATGGGGTGAAGAAGGTGAGGGCGGAGAAGGTTAGGTCACCGGTTCGCCAACACGTGAATTCCGGGCAGATGCATCAGCTGTTCATCGGCGGTGACTAGCGTGAAATCGAACACTTTAGCCGAAGCCACGAGGAAGTGATCGGCTGGGTCGCCGTGGGAAAAGCTGATCGACGGAATAGCGAGAGCGACTTCAATGGTGATAGGCGACTCAGTGAGTCGCAGCTGTTGCATGGTCTTGCCGACCCAGAGCGACATCTCCTCTGGTCCCCGAAACCGTCCCTTGCGACAGAGTTGGGTCAATTCCCAGACGCTAACGGAAGATAGCCACAGCTCATTCGCAGGGTCGGCAAGAGCCTTCTCTACACGGTGAGTGAGGCGATGTGAATCCAGCGCACCCCACAGCCAGATGTGCGTGTCGAGAAGCAGTTTCACCGGGAAGCTTCCCAATCGTCCCAACTGCCGGTGGGCCCTACGATGTCCCCTAGAATCTCCGCGGTTCCGGCCATGCATCCGAGTGGCCTTGGCTTTGTTTTGTCTGCAGATGGCGGAACCACTTCGGCAACCGGCTTGCCAAAGCGGGTGATGCGAATCGGCTTGCGGGTTTTGCGGACTTCCTCCAGGATGCCGAGGCACTTGGCTTTGAATACGGAGATCGCTACTTCCTTCATAAGCTCATTAGACCATGGTCAATGACCATAGTCAGCCACCCTCGTCGCTGAAAGAGTCCGCGAATTAGGCCTGGGAACTCGGCTTGGCGCTGACTCGCAAACCACAGCGGCTAAAAGCCCAGGTCATGAATCTACCTCAAAATTGGCATGAATGAAATTCGCGCCTTCCCGATTTTCGATTCATTGACTCCACCGAACTGCCCACGTAGCATCTTCTCTCAATGATCGATCAGACGATTTCGCACTACAGGATTGTGGAAAAGCTGGGCGGCGGGGGGATGGGTGTGGTCTACAAGGCCGAAGATCTCAACCTGCGGCGCTCCGTGGCTTTGAAATTCCTGCCGGACGACGTGGCACGGGATCCGCAGGCGCGGGCGCGTTTCCAGCGGGAGGCGCAGGCGGCTTCGGCCTTGAATCATCCTAATATCTGCACGATTTACGAGATCGGCGAGCACGATGGACGAGCATTCATCGCCATGGAGTTTTTGGACGGGCTGACGCTGAAGCATGCGATTGCTTCGCGGCCGATGGTGAATGAGACGATTATCAGCTTGGCGATTGAGATTGCTGACGCGCTCGATGCAGCGCATGCGGAAGGCATTGTGCATCGCGACATCAAGCCGGCGAATATTTTTGTGACCAAGCGGGGGCATGCCAAGATTCTCGATTTTGGGTTGGCGAAGGTGAAGAGTTCGGGCGGGTCGCAAAAGAGCTTGAACGATGCGGCGCAGACTTTGGATGAAGCGCATCTGACCAGCCCGGGAACGATGCTGGGAACGGTGGCGTACATGTCGCCCGAGCAAGTGCGTGGACGCGAGTTGGACGCGCGCAGCGATCTGTTTTCGTTTGGCGCTGTGCTCTATGAGATGGCTACCGGCGACGTTCCATTCCATGGAGAAAGCTCGGCGGTGATTTGCGAGGCGATTATGAATCGCGCGCCGGTGTCGGCCGTACGGTTGAATCATGAATTGCCGGCTAAGCTGGAAGACATCATCAACAAGGCTTTGGAGAAAGACATAAGCTTGCGCTATCAGCATGCGTCGGAGATGCGTAGCGATTTGCAGCGGCTGAAGCGGGATACGGATTCCAGCCGCATCGCGATGGCGGTGAGTGAGTCGGGGAGCCCGCCGGCCCTGAACTCGCCGGGACCGGCGTCGGGAAGGGCGGCGGCGCGCAGCGGCGCGGCGAGCGCCGTTACTCCAGCGGCCACGAAGCGGCCTTACGCTGTGATCGGCGGGGCGGTTGCCGTGGTGGCGATTCTCGCCATGGCGTTCTTTTTCTTGCGCGGCAATCGATCAGCGGCTCCGGCGTCGTCCTCAAACGCTGGGCCGAAAACTTTGGCTGTGCTTCCGCTGCAAAATCTGGGCGGGGACAAGGATCTGGATTTTCTGCGGCTGGCGCTGGCGGATGAGATTGCCACGTCGCTCAGCTATGTACGTTCGCTTACCATTCGGCCTTTCGCTACCACCAGCAAATATGATTCGCCCACGGTCGATCTGCAGGAAGCCGGGAAGGCAATGCATGTGACGGACGTGGTCACGGGCCACTATCTGAAGGAAGGTTCGCAGCTTCAGATCACGCTGGAAGCCATCGACGTGGAGAATAACCGAACGCTTTGGCGGGATACCTTGAATGTTGCCGCGCCTGATTTAATCGCCATGCGCGAGCAGATCACGGCGAAGGTTCGTCAAGAGCTGGTTCCCGCTCTCGGAGCGGGATCGGACTCTGGCCAAGGCGCTACCCGGCCCAAGAATGAAGAGGCTTACGATCTCTATTTGCGCAGCGTTTCTCTGCCGCACGATCCCAAGCCCAACAAGGATGCGCTCGCGATGCTGGAGCGGGCCGTGGGATTGGATCCGACGTATGCGCCGGCATGGGATGCCCTGGGCGTTCGCTACCACTACGACTCGGCGTATGCCGACGGAGGCGATGCTGCCTTTCAGCGCGGCCTGTCGGCGTTTTCCCGAGCATTGGCCCTTGATCCCGACTACATCGATCCGGCGGGTGAAATGATCCTCGCGGAAGTGGAACGAGGGGAGCTCATCAAGGCGTATCAACAAGGAAAAGCGCTGGTGGCGCGGCATCCGGAGAACGCGTATGCGCATTTCGCTTTGGCCTACGTTCTTCGTTACGGCGGCGCAGTGGAAGAATCCGCTCACGAGTGTGACACAGCCCTATCGATCGATCCCGGAAGTTATCGTTTCCGCTCCTGCGCTTTCACCTTCGACCAACTGGGCAACTATGCGCGGGCCGTGCAATTCCTGCAACTCGACGCCGGTTCGGTATGGTCTGCGAGCAACATGCAGCGGCACTATATTCGCGATGGACAGTTGGCCAAGGCGAGATTGGGCGCAATTGGAGCAAGCTTGTTTGGACAATCCGTCGTCCGAAACCGCTGTGAAATTAGTGCGGGAGGTGTCAACTAGGATGTTGGCCGATCCCGACCACGAACCCAGTTACGTGGTTGCCGCGGACATCCTCTTCTGCGGTCAAAAGGAGATAGCGATGAAGATGTTGAAACGAGCGGTGGACGGCGGCTTTTGCGCCTACGCGGGCCTGCAGAGCGATTCGTTGTGGGCGCCGCTGCGGGGGACGGCGGAGTTTAAGGATTTGGTGGCGGAGGCGAAGGGGTGTCGGGACCGGTTTATGGCGGAAAGGGATAAGGCGCAATAGAAGGATTGTGTTGACACGGAATTCGTGTTACACTGTTTTCGTGTATGAAAACAGACCTTCGCATTAAGCCTGCACTTCGCAACATCACGATCACGTTGGAAGAGGATCTTGCCCGATGGGCGCGCATCGAGGCCGCCCGAGAGGATACGAGCGTGTCGCAGTTTTTGGCTGAACTACTGAGACAGCGTATGCGCGAACAAGATAGCTACGAACAGTCGATGCGCCGATTCCTGGCGCGCAAGCCGTTCCCTAAGACCGACGGGAAATATCCAAAGCGCGAGGAAATCTATAACCGTGCGCGTGTTCGTTG
>JBEKBW010000118.1:0-14979 GCA_050015215.1 Candidatus Sulfotelmatobacter sp. | reverse complement strand
CCGCCGGTAGCGAGATGGCCGCCGTCATAGCCGAATTTTTCAGCAGTCAACCGGTTACGTCGCGCTTCCTCGAAGAGCACCTTATTGACCTGTTCGAGTTCGTCCCAATCGCTCCCGGGCGGCAGGTTTACTTCCAGAACTCCGGGATCGGGAGTGAGGCTGAATGAGCGCAACCGCGGATCGGAAGGCGGAGGGTAACCCTCCAGCCAAACCGGGGTGTCCAGATACTGGCACGTGTCCTCGACGGCGGCGACCAAGTCGAGATAGTCCGCGAGGTTGGACGCATACGGGAAAAAAACGTGCAGGCGGCCTTCTCGAGCCTGCACGCAGAGCGCTGGCCGGATCAGCTCCGGCGCAGCTTCAGCAGTTCTCGAAAGAGGCGGCAGCGGATCCGCTACTGGATCTTTCTGGAAGAGATCCATCCGTCGGCTGGGGCTAGAGGGAAGCTTGATTCGGGGTTCTGATGTCGCAGCGGACGGCGCAGCCTCGTACTCATATTCGAGTTCATCTGGCGCCACCCACGGTATTGTCTCGGTCGATATGCGGTAGCCGATTGGGGAATCACCTTGCGACAGCAGCAGACGTTCCGGGCGAGGGAACCACAGTTGGCTCGACCAGCATAACCGCCCCTCTGGTTGACGGCGGCGAATGGGCAAAATGTATCCCGCCGGGTCCGTTGACTCAACGTCATTGTCGTAGGCGGCCAACACGTTTTCGGAGCTTACCTGAAGCCGGTGGGTGAGCGCTTCCATGAACTCGAAGGCATCGGCTACGTCGGAGCCGTTATCCTGATTTTCGCGGGCGATCAGATCGATATTCTCCCAGACGGGGACTTGGTCGGCGCGCCAACAACAGCTCAGCGACCAACGCGGCAAAGGCTCGCCTGGATACCATTTGCCTTGCCCGAAGTGAAGCAGCGCTCCCGGCGCTATTTTCTCGCGGAGGCAACGGATGAGAGCCAAGCCGCGAGTCCTCTTCATCGGTCCCAGAGCATCAATGTTCCATTGCGGGCTGTCAGGCTCGTCGATGCCGACGAACGTAGGTTCGCCGCCCATCGTCAGGCGCACGTCTTGCGCTTCAAGGTCTGCGTCGACGCGATGCGCCACCTGTTCCACCTGGAGCCAATCTTCTTCGGTGAAAGGTTTGGACGGCCGCGGGGCATCATTCAGGCGGCGAATAGAGATGGAATAGTTGAAGTCCACGTTGGCCGATTCAACCGTGCCCTCAATGGGCGCAGCCTTGGAAGCGTTGGGGGTGCAGACGAGTGGGATGTGACCCTCGCCCGCGAACAGGCCCGAGGTCGGATCCATTCCGATCCAACCCGCACCCGGCAAAAATATTTCCGCCCAGGCATGGAAATCGGCAGAGTCGGTTTGTGAAACGATCGGTGAGTTCGACTCTGCTCCGTCCGGCGCGCTCTCGTCCGCCGCCAACTGAATCAGATAGCCGGAGACGAAGCGTGCGGCGATTCCCAAATGCCGGAGAACCTGCACCAGGAGCCATGCCGAGTCACGGCAGGATCCCGTGCGCTCTCGAAGGGTCTGCTCGCATGTCTGGACGCCCGGATCCAGGCGCGTGACGTAGCCAATTTCGTTTCGCATTCTGCGATTCACGTCGACCAAAAAGCCGATCGTTCCTTGTTTCTCGCGGAAAAGTTTCCGAAGGAAGGCTTCGAGCAGAGGTCCGGCGGGATCGGCCGAAAGATAAGGTTCGAGATCCTTAGCCAGCTCCGGAGCGTAATCGAAAGGGTAGTCTGCGGCTCCTGGTTCGAGAATAAAGTTGAACGGATTGAAGGGCGATAGCTCCGCGAAGAGGTCGACCTCAACCGAAAACTCGTTCGTCTTGTCGGGGAAAAGAAGGCGCGCCAGGTGATTATTGTGGGCGTCGAACAGCCAATTGAGAACATGCCCTGGCGGAGTGACGGTAAGCGAGTAGCTGAGGATTGGCGTTCGACAATGCGGCGCGGGACGCAACCGTATAATCTGCGGACCGATCGAAACCGGTTTGTCGTAGCGGTACCGTGTCCAATGATTGAGAGCAACCTGTATGCTCATGCACCCTCATGCGTCCACACCTGGTGTTTCCGTTTTCTCACTTCGCTACTGCTGTTGCTGAGCATCGGCCGAGTGCAATTGCTGGCTCTGGTCAAGAAATTGGGACCACTCTTCGTCCGCCGCAAACTCCTCGTCGGGGGGAAGCACGGCTTGGGACGGCGTGACCCGAACTCGAACTTGCAGCTTCGTCTCTGCTTTTCCCATCATCGCACCCATGGTGGGGGGAACGTCGGCATAATCGCGGCCGATCGCAGTGCGAATGTGCCCCTCACCCACGGGACGATTAATCGTTGGATCAAAACCTACCCAGCCGATGCCGGGCAGAAGCGCTTCCATCCAGGCATGCGTGGCAGCATCGGCCAAGGGACCTGCATTTTCGCTGCTGTGGTAAACGTATCCGCTGACATAGCGGCAGGGGATGTTGGCACTTCGACCCAGTGCGATCATTATATGGGCAAAATCCTGGCATACGCCCTGCCTCGACCGAAGGGCATGCGCAATCGGCGAATCCACCGCCGTGCTTTTCTTGACGTAGCTAAAACTGCGATGGACACCGGCGGCAATATCCTGCAGAAAAGCCAAGGGACTTCGTCCGTCCCTCTCAGTCGCGCCGATTTCCTTTGCCAACTCCGCAAGCTCCGGGGATGAGCGCGCAAAATGACTCGGCATCAGCATGTCCCAGTAATCTTTCTTTTCCACGAGCTGTTCCAGATCGTTCCAGCTTTCGTACTCCATGAGTTCGGGGACCGGGGGTTGAGCCTCAATATTGACCAGAGCATCCGCGATGATGGTGAGCTGGTTATGGCGGGAAGGCAAGTCGAAGTGGTGAACAAGATTGCCATAGGAGTCGGTATAACCAAAAATGCGGGCTCGTGGATTAACCGACAACTGAAAAACAAAGCAGCGCTGGTTGCCCTCGCTCCTGGGATGCATGCGAACTTCCATCATGCTCTGCCAGACGTAACGGCTATAGCGATAGCTCGTGAAATGGCGGATGGCGTAGAACATCAGGTTCGGAATGCACCTTCAATTGGATATTCGATATAGAGTTCGTGAACCGCCGCATGCAGTTCGCGACATTGCTCGATAATTGCCGAAAGATACTTGTGTAATTCGGCAATGATTTCACCGACCTGTACGTAGGCGACCATCGACTGCAAACGCCCGATCAGTCGTTCGACCTTTTCTGTCCTGCGGCTGAAAGAAAGATTGCTGATGGAGGTCAAAGCTTCGTGCATTCGGTCCAGAGAATAACGGACCGAATAAGGGAACTCGGGCTTCAGCAAGAGGAAATTCGCTATCCTTTCCGGTTTGAGCTCGGCTGTGCATGCCTTGCAATAAGCTTCAAACGCGGCACAACTGCTTAGCAGGCCCACCCAATCCAAATCAACAGCGTGCTTGCCGACGACAAAATAGGCATCGAGCAGGACGCTGAGATTGCAAGCTCTCTCGATGTATTTGCCGAGCTGGATAAAATGCCAAGCCTCGTCGTGATTCATAGTGGCAGCGGTAATACCACTGAACCTGTACGAGCCTTCGCGAACCAGGCTCACCGCTCGCATGGCGCCTGCGTCGTCATTGGGTTGCAGCTCAATGCCAGTCACCTCGTGGAAAAGGCGATTCAGGTGTTCCCACATTTCCGAGCTGATCTCCTCGCGAACCTGCCGGGCATTTTCGCGGGCAACGCTGATGCATTTCACAATCGAAAAAGCCCCCTCCGTATCCGCGACCAATAAAAACAGGGCACGCTGCGGGTCGACGTTGCTGGAGGCTGCTCCGGGGGCCAGCGATGAAACGGCGCGAAACCAACGTTCCTCGGTGGAAAACTTTGCCGGATTTAGAATCAGGCCGTAAGTCGCCTTCAGTACCCGCGAGGCATTGTCCGCTCTCTCGAAATAGCGGCTCATCCAGTAGAGACTGTCGGCGACGCGAGAGAGCATAGTGTTTTCGATCCCGCTTATTCAAAATCTCAGTTCTGCAAAACCCAGGTGTCTTTCGATCCTCCGCCTTGAGACGAATTGACCACCAGCGATCCCTTTCGCAGCGCTACTCGGGTGAGGCCACCTGGAACAATCGTAATTTTTTCGCCGTAGAGCACGTAGGGTCGGAGATCGACGTGACGGGGCTCGATGATTCCGTCCACAAAACACGGTGCGGTCGAAAGATTAATCGTCGGTTGTGCGATATAGTTGCGCGGTTCCGCGTTAATTCTCTCTCGAAATTCCGAACGCTGTTGTTCCGAGCTGTGCGGACCGATCAACATGCCGTAACCCCCCGACTCGCCAACAGCTTTTACCACGTATTGTTCCAATCGCTGGCAGACGTGGTCCCGTTGCGCTGGATCGGACATCAACAGGGTTTCAACATTTTCCAGAATTGGGTCCTGGTCGAGATAGTAGCGAATGATTTTGGGCACATAGGCATAAATAGCCTTGTCATCGGCAACTCCCGTCCCTAACGCATTTGCGAAGGCTACGTTTCCGGCCCGATAGGCATTGAAAAGACCCACAGCACCGAGCGCCGATCCGCGTTCGAATACCAGGGGGTCGAGATAATCGTCGTCGATTCGCCGATAGATCACATCGACGCGTTGCAGTCCGAAGGTGGTCCGCATATAAACAACGTTGTCGTGGACCACTAAATCCCGGCCCTCGACGAGTTCAATGCCCATCTGCCGCGCCAGGTAAGTATGTTCGAAGTAAGCGGAGTTGTAGGCCCCCGGAGTCAGTAAAACGACGGTGGGCGCGGAACGGCCTTCGGGCGCCAGGAATCGCAAGGTGGAGAGAAGCGCCTGGCTGTACTGCTCAATCGGCCGCACCCGGCATTTTTGAAACAGCCCGGGGAATATCTGCTTCATCACTCCGCGGCTGGTGAGCATGTAAGAGACCCCGCTGGGGACGCGGAGATTGTCCTCCAAAACCACAAAGTTCCCCTCCGGGTTTCGGATCAAATCCGTCCCGACCACCGTGACGTAGATATCACGAGGTACTTTGATGCCGCGCATTTCCCGGCGGTAATGTTTGCAGGTGTAAACAATCTTACCGGGCACGACACCGTCTTGAATGATTTTTTCCTCATGATATACATCCTTGAGGAAGAGATTCAGCGCCGTGATCCGCTGGGTGAGTCCGCGTTCAATCCTTTCCCACTCCGCCGCCGTAATAATTCTGGGTAGCAGATCGTGGGGAAAGATCCGTTCCGTCCCTTTGTCACTTCCGTAGACGGTAAAAGTGATCCCCTGATTGAAGAACGATTGGTCAGCCTCGTGTTTGCTGCGTCGCAGTTCGTCCGGACCCAGGCCCAAAAGCAAATTGTGAAGTAGACGATATTGTTTTCGCGGATGATCCACGGCGCGAAACATCTCGTCGTAAGCGCCATCGAGTTCGTACCGGCGGAGGCTTTCTGCGCCGCCGCGATCCGACGCATCGGTTTCAATAATCATGATTGCAGCGTTCGCCCCTAGAATAGCGCATCGGAGGGTGGATCGATGACTGTAAAAGCGATGCGAGCCATAGGAGAATCTGCGTGGTGGGGGATGGTTGCGAAGATCCTGGTGGGACAGGGAGGGATTCTGGACGGACGTGCAATACACCTCTTATGCCCTGGTGCAGCAGACCATCTCCATGCAGACCATCTTTGGGCTCACCATTCGGGTCCACCAAATGTTTTGATTTCTCAGAGCGAGACTTCCCGCTTCCAGGGAATAAAATCGTCCTGCTGCGACTCAGCCTTGGTTCGAACTTGGTCGCTCGCAACGCCAACTACTCACTCCGTAATTGTCCCTCCCACTTGCTCCACCGCCTCATCGCCCGAGATGACGCCCAGTATCGACATCAATTATGTCTAGCACCCCCAGTTCACCGTCGGGCAGCACCTTTGGCGGTGCCAGCTTTGGTACGGTGAGTGGCGAGGCAAACAGCTCGCGCGATGCTCAGTTGTCGCTGCGGTTAGAATTCTAGGCAGGAGCATCGTTCGCCACGCCAGGAACAGGAGCTTGATGGGATATCCAGCGCTCGATCTCAATTCTAAAACTGCCGTCGTCATCGGGGGGACATCGGGCATTGGTCTGACGCTCGCCAAGGGTCTGGCAACGGCTGGCGCCAACGTTGTGCCCTCGGGACGCCGCCGCGAACTGGTCGAATCCGCCGCTGCAGAAATCAAGGCAACAGGCCGGCGTTCGCTCGCGATCCCCTGTGATGTAGCCGATCGTTCGAGTCTGCAGGCGCTCTTGGGAGCGGTCTGTGCGCAGTTCGGCAAAGTCGATATCCTCGTGAACTGCGCCGGTATCACTCAGCGAACGCCCATTCTCGACATGAGTGAGAGCGATTGGAATGGCATCCTGGAGACGAACCTGAATGGTACGTTGCGGGCCTGCCAGGTGTTTGGACGCCACATGATCGAGCGCCAGTACGGAAGGATCATCAACATCGGTTCGCTTTCGTCTACCCTCGGCATGTACGAAGTCGCCGCTTACGCCGCGAGTAAGGCTGGCATTGCTTCTTTGACCAAGTCTCTCGCCGTGGAGTGGGCGCGTTACGGAGTGTGTGTGAACGCGCTGGTGCCGGGTGTCTTTCGCACCAACCTGAATGCCGCCCTGTTGGATGGGACGCCGCGCGGGCAGGAGTTCCTGATGCGCACGCCTGCGGCTCGGTTTGGTGAACTCGAAGAGTTGGTGGGCGCGGCGGTGTTTCTTGCCTCCGACGCTGCGAGTTTTGTGACCGGCCATTTGCTAGCGGTAGATGGCGGCATTCTCGCGAGCGGAGTGAATCGTTAATCTAAACCGTTCCCGGTTTTTTGTATGAATCTTCCTTCCATCTCGAGGCCCGGATCTGATTCATTGTCTGGATCGGAAACGAGCACTGCCGAGCAAATTGCTCATCACATCGGACGATTCCGCTGGGTGATCTGCACTGTTTTGCTGCTTGGCGTGATGAAGAACTACATGGACCGCCAGGTGATTGGTGTACTGAAAACCACTTTGCAGCATGATCTAGGCTGGAGCGAGATTGACTACGGCAATCTGGTCTTTGCTTTTCAGGCCGCTTACGCGCTGGGAATGGTGCTGGTCGGGCGATTCATCGACCGGGTTGGGACACGGCTTGGCTATGCTCTGGCGATGGCCTTCTGGAGCCTGGCTTCGATGGCTCACGGCTTGGCGAGTTCGTTCATGGGCTTTATCGTGGCTCGCTTTGCGCTGGGTTTGGGCGAGTCGGCGGTATTTCCAGCCAGCTTGAAAGCTGTTGCGGAGTGGTTTCCCAAGAAAGAGCGCGCGCTGGCTACGGGTATCTTTAATGCTGGGAGCAATCTCGGTGCTATCGCTACGCCACTGGTGATTCCCTTAATTGCAGTGCGTTGGGGTTGGCGTCCGGCTTTTTTTCTGCTAGGCGGTGTTGGATTCGCGTGGTTGGCGCTGTGGCTGTGGGTCTATCGCCGGCCGCAGGAGCATCCTTTCTGTTCGGCCTCTGAATTGGAGTACATTTGCAGCGATCCCATCGCACCGTCAATCCGAGTAAGTTGGTTCGGACTGCTGGCTCATCGCCAGACCTGGGCCGTTGTGTTGGGAAAGTTCATTACCGATCCGATCTGGTGGTTCTATCTGTTTTGGGTTCCCGATTTTCTGCAGCGCCAGCATGGTCTGGCTCTTTTGAACATTGGGATGCCGATCCTTGTGATTTATTTGATCTCGGACGCGGGCAGCGTGGCAGGAGGATGGCTCTCCTCGTCCCTCATACAGCACGGGAGAAGCGTAAACGCAAGCCGCAAAATCACTATGCTGATTTGTGCTGTTTGCGTTGTGCCGATTGTCTTTGCGCCAAAGATCGCATCCATGTGGGGAGCGACCCTGATAATCGGGATTGCGGCGGCTGCGCACCAGGGTTTTTCCTGCAATCTGTACACGTTATCTTCCGACATGTTTCCCGGGACGATGGTTGCATCGGTGGTTGGGCTTGCAGGCACGGCGGGGACTATCGGAGGAATGCTCATCGCGAAAATTGTGTCCAATCTTCTGCAGCGAACTCACAGTTACGCGGTGCCATTCTTTCTCGCCGGTTCGGCTTATCTGATTGCGTTGGCGGTCATTCATGGTCTTGTTCCGAGACTGAAACCGGTGGAGTTCGGTACGGCAGAGGCATAGTTGTGGATGGGTACCTTCTGGCACAGAAAGGCGAAAGTGGATAGAGCAGACTCAGAATCTGGTCTCAAGATCAAACTGGCGGAGCAGTGCCGGTGGGATCTGGTTAGCCTCGGCGAAGTGATGTTGCGCTTCGATCCCGGAGATCGTCGCGTCTCGACCACGCGGCAGTTCGAAGTGTCCGAAGGTGGAGGTGAGTATAACGTTGCGCGCGGCCTGAAGAGGTGCTTTGGCCTCGAAAGCGCGATCGTCACGTCGATTGTCGATAATCCGGTGGGCAGATTGCTGCAAGACCTTATCTACCAGGGAGGACTGGACCAGTCGCTGATCCGCTGGGTTGAATTCGACGGCGTCGGCCGGGCGGCGCGAAACGGATTGAATTTTACCGAGCGGGGGCTTGGCATTCGTCCGGCTCTGGGTTGCTCCGATCGCGGGCATACGGCGGTCTCGCAATTGAAACCCGGCGACATCGACTGGCATGAAATTTTCGGCAAGCATGGTGCGCGATGGTTTCATACGGGAGGAATTTTCTGCGCTTTGTCTGAGACCACACCCGATGTTGCCGTGGAGGCAATGAAAGCCGCCCGAAAGAATGGAACGATCGTCTCCTACGATTTGAACTATCGCGAGTCCCTGTGGAAAGCGGTCGGCGGAAAAAAGCGCGCGCAGGAAGTGAACCGGCAGCTTGCTCCGCTGGTTGATGTGATGCTCGGCAACGAAGAAGATTTCTCGGCTGCTTTGGGTTTCACGGTCGCGGGCGTGGATGAGCACCTTTCCAACATCGAAGCTGAGGCATTCAAGAAAATGATTGAGAAGGTGCTGAAAGAGTTTCCGTTTGCCGTGGTCGCAACGACGCTGCGCAAAGCAAAGACCGCGACCCTCAACGACTGGGGCGCGATCTGCTATGCCGGAGGCAGTTTTTATGAAGCAAAGCATCGGGAAAATCTGGAGATTTTCGATCGCGTGGGCGGCGGAGATTCCTTTGCCTCCGGTCTGATCTACGGCTTTCTGAGTGGCAAAGGGCCGCAGTGGGCGGTCGAGTGCGGGGCGGCGCACGGCGCATTGGCGATGACGACTCCCGGCGACACTACCATGGCGACTCTGAAGGAAGTGCTGCAGGCGATGCAGGCAAAGGGCGCCCGGATCGCCCGCTAGAACGATATCAACATAGGGAGACCTCGGTGACGTACATCAACGATGACTTTCTGCTCTATTCAAGAACGGCCCGTCGGCTCTACGAAAATTACGCGGCCTCCCAGCCCATTCTCGATTATCACTCGCACTTGCCGCCGAACGATGTGGCGCAGGACCGCCGCTTCCGTGATCTGTTCGACATTGCGTTGGAGGGGGATCACTATAAATGGCGCGCGATGCGGGCGAATGGCATTTCCGAACGCTACTGCACCGGTGACGCTTCGCCGAAGGAAAAGTTTCTGGCTTGGGCGCGCACCGTCCCCTACACACTTCGAAATCCTCTCTACCAATGGACGCACTTGGAATTGAAGCGCTACTTCGAGATCGATGAATTGCTGGACGAGCGATCCGCTGAGTCGATTTGGGAGCGGGCAAATTCGATGCTCTCGAATGGCGATCTCAGGGTGCGAGGTATTCTCAAGAAATTCAAAGTGCGGGTGCTCTGCACCAGTGACGATCCCTGCGACGGTCTTGAGGATCACCTGTCGGTGAATAACGCCGACTGTGCATTTCGGATGTATCCCACGTTTCGTCTGGATCGCTCGCTCCGAGTCTCAGAGCCGGATGCTTTTAATTCGTGGGTTGAGCGCCTGCAAGCCGTCAGCAATACTGCTATATCCGACCTCGCTTCTTTCTTGCGGGCTCTTGAGCTTCGTCATAAATATTTTCACGAGAGTGGTTGCCGCCTTTCTGATCACGGGCTGCCTTATTGCTATGCGAATCCTTGTAGCGAAGTACGTGCGGCTGCGATCTTTACCAAGGTGCGGTCGGGTGTGGCTGCCAGTCCCGACGAGCACGAAGAGTTCGCCTCCTTCATGATGCTGTTTTTTGGACATCTGGACGCGGCAAGGAATTGGACAAAACAATTGCACCTCGGCGCGTTGCGCAACGTGAACACGCGACGCGAGTCCGGGCTCGGTCCCGACAGCGGATTCGATTCGATCGGCGACTGGCCGCAAGCGGAAAAGCTTAACCGTTATCTCAATTTGCTTGATAGCGAGAAGGCATTGCCGAGGACAATTATTTACAACAATAATCCAGCCGATAACTACACGTTCGCAACGGCGATTGGCAGTTTTCAGGATTCGTCAATTGCAGGGAAGATCCAATTTGGAGGCGCCTGGTGGTTTCTCGATCAGAAGGAAGGGATCGAATGGCAATTGAATGCCCTTTCTGCAACCGGCTTGTTTCCTCGCTTTGTGGGTATGGTGACGGACTCCCGCTCGTTCATGTCGTTTCCGCGGCACGAATACTTTCGTCGCGTCCTCTGCAATCTCTTGGGGGGGGAGATGGAGCGAGGCGAGCTGCCGGATGACGAGAAGCTGATCGGCTCGACAATCCAGAACATCTGCTTTAATAACGCTCGCGAGTCTTTAGGACTGGAACTCAGGATGGAACGACAGGCAACAACGGTGCCGGTCTAACTCACATTTCCTGCCAAACTGATTTGAAGAACTGGATACTGTCCTCGGGCGGATGTTCTATATCGATTGCGCCTTCTGAGTCCTCAAGGCCCGAACTGAAGTATGAGTTCGCCTAACGACTTTGCAACCGCTGCGTTCCGTAGAGCCAGTCCCCTCCATCGTGCGATTGCGATGGAGCACACCTGTGAATTTCCTGGCAGTTTTTTATACAGCATTCACGATTCCGTGATCTCGGGTTAACACTGGGGGGTTACTCTCCGTAGCTAATATCAACTTTATTATCCTCCCAACTATGAGCCTGGACGATCTCTCTCCAAGCTTGACTTTTGTCAGTGCTCCCGTTCGAGCCTGGGGGAGAGCCATCGCATTTCGCGACTTGCCGCTATTGCCGCTAAACGGCGGAAAGTATACCCACTTCATAACCTTGACGCCGAACACCAGATATGACGGCGACAACAATTCTCGCCTCGGTTCACGTTCCAACCGAGCCCTTCTACCGAGGACTGTATGAAGATCCTGATCATCGACGATGAAACTAAGACAGCAAAGTTCCTGAAGACGGGGCTCAGCGAGGCGGGCTTTGTCGTTGACGTCACGCACGATGGCTTCGAAGGCCTGCATCTCGCGCTCGAATTTGACTTCGATCTCATAGTCCTGGACGTGATGCTTCCCAGCCTCGATGGCTGGCAGGTACTAGCGGGTGTGCGCGAAGCGGGCCGGCGGACCCTGGTGCTTGTTCTCACGGCGCGCGATGCCGTGCACGAGCGAGTGCGCGGATTCGATCTGGGCGCGGACGACTATCTAGTCAAGCCATTCGCCTTCTCCGAATTGCTGGCACGCGTGCGTTCGCTGCTGCGTCGTGCCACGGCCAGGAAGCAAGACACGATTCGCATGGCGGATTTGGAGATCGATGTCTTACGCCAGCGCGCCATTCGCGCCGGTCATCGTCTGGAGTTAACCACGAAGGAATTCCTCCTTTTGTCACTGCTCGCGCGGCGTGCGGGCGAAGTTCTTTCGCGCACCCTGATCGCTGAAGCCGTCTGGGACATGAACTTCGACAGCGACACCAACGTTGTTGATGTGAATGTCCGCAGGCTGCGCAGTAAAGTCGATGATCCTTTTCCTCTCAAGCTGATCCATACGGTTCGGGGTGCGGGATATGTCCTGGAATGCGAGCAATAGCGCACCTGGCCGGCGTTATTGGGGCACTTTGGCTTTCCGCCTCACAGCCGGATATGCGCTGGCAGGTTTGTCTCTGGTGTTTATCGCCACAGCAACTCTTTATTTCGTGTTGCGCTCGGAGTTAGAGAAAAGCACAGACCTGTTCATTGCGGACAAGCTGAATGTCATCGGTACGATGTTGCGGGAACGTCCCGACGACTGGGACGCTCTGCGCGAGGAGATCGAACTAGAGTCGGCTGCACGGCAATACGAACAGTTTTACGTTCGCCTGCTCGATGAACGAAATCAGTCGCTACTGATGACCCCGGGCATGGAGGAGCAGCTGAATCTGGCGAAATTCTACGCTCAACCCCAGATTCATTTCGATCATGCAACTCCAATGGAGGGAACGCAGGATCGCCCGTTCCGCATCACGAGCGCGGTTGCAGGCGTCGGCGAAAAGGGGGACCGGTATGACGTCATTCAGATTGCCGTCGACTTCTCGCAGAAAGAACGACTTTTGGCGCGTTACCGGTTTTGGTTCTGGACGATTTTGACGGGCACATCGCTCATCTTTCCGTTGATTGGGTACCGAATCGCGCGCCACGGCATTCGCCCGGTAGAAGAGATGGCGACGACGGCGCGCCACATCACTTCGAGCAATTTGCGCGAGCGCATCCGGGCGGAGGGATATCCCTTCGAGTTGGCCTCTCTGGCCGCGACATTCAATGAAATGCTGGACCGGCTGGAAGAATCGTTCGATCGCATTTCAAGGTTTTCCGCCGACATAGCGCACGATCTGCGCACACCGGTGAATAATATTCGGGGCGAAGCGGAAGTGGCCTTAGCGCGCGCCCGATCGATCAGCGAATATCGCGATGTGCTCGGTTCGTGTTTGGAGGAAGCGGTGCGTTTGTCCGAGCTCATCAGCGATCTTCTCTTCCTCGCGCGCGCAGAAAGCCCATTGGCGAACCTGCATCGCGAGCCCGTGAATGTTGGAGAGTTGCTCGATGGCGTGCGCGATTATTACGAAGCCTCTGCGGCTGAGAACGGCATTTCGCTGACCACTTCGTTCGGCGTAATGACGGTCGTCGCGGAACTCGATCGCAAGCTGGTACAGCGTGCCATCGGCAACCTGGTTTCGAACGCCGTAGCCCACACTCCATCCGGAGGGACTGTGGTGCTGGGAGTGAACGCGGAACCAGCTTCGATTCGCATAGAAGTGTCGGACACCGGCGTCGGCATTCCGTCGGAAGCACTGCCGAAGGTTTTCGATCGCTTTTACCGGGTCGATGGCTCGCGTTCCAAAGTCTCGGGCGGCACCGGATTAGGGCTCGCTATCGTCCAAAGCATAGTGCTGCTGCACGGCGGCAAGGCGGAAATTGCCAGCCAGCCTGGCCAAGGCACGCGTGTTACGCTGCGCATGCCGATTTCCGCCGCGAGATGACGGAATTGTAAATCTCACCTCAAGTCGCTGCTAAGCGAAAGCCTCCTCATCTTGTTTCGGTATCCGCTGACGGCAGACAAGCCTAACCAGTATCCGAATGCCAACAAAAAAGCCCTCTCCCACTGGGGAAGAGGGCTGCTGCAGGCGAAACGTGTTCTAGTCGTCGTCATCAACCTTAGTGGGTGCCGCGCGGTTGAAGTCGCTCGCGGGGCGAACCGCCTTTTCGCCGGGGTAGGGGCGAGTAAACGCGGTGGATTCGTACCAGTTCAGGTGGTTGACGGTGTCGGAGTCTTCGACGTCTGGCCGGTGGTAATTGCCGGCGAAGATCTCCGTCTTCTTTTGCATCCAGCCAGCCCGCAGAGCCTTAACCTTCGGGCTCTCTTTCACCGTAGACTGAGCCTTGGATTGAGACTTGGCCCCGGGCGCCGCAGAACAAGACGGCGGTAGAGTCTGGGTAGGAGTCTGGCTAACACCATAGGTCAGCGGCACTCCCGCTGACACGTGTGTCCATGGCAGGAAGTTGTCTGCTGGTGGGTTATCAAGGAAGAGCGTGCTCATCGGCGAGGCCACGAGATCGGACTGGTTCATGGGCTCAATGCCGAGAATCTGCTCGATCGTACGGGTCATGTTGACCTGCGTGTAGAAGGTGCTCTCAACGTAGGTCGAACCACCAGTACTCTGAATGGTGAACGGGCTGATGACATAACCAGGGCTGCGGTGACCGTCGACGTGGTCGACGCCGGTCTGCGCGTCGTCTTCAGTGACGAAGATCGCCGAAGAGGACCAAATCGAGCTGTGGCTGATGGCGTCGACAAAGCGGCCAAGAGCCAGATCGTTGTCGGCCTGCATGGCTACCGCGTTCGGCGGGCCGCCGGTGTGGTCGGAGCTGATCCACATCATCTCCAGTTGCGGAACCGTACCGGCCGTAACGTCCGCTTGGAAGTCCTCATTCCAGATATCGAAGCGGAACTGGTCGGGGATGCCCAAGTCGAATTGTGGGTAGGTCTGGTGCGTGTAGTTAATCAGGTTCGGCAGCGGGGAGTGCGATGCGACCGTGTTGTAGTTGTAGAGTTGGGGCTCGTCGCCAGCCTCGTAACAGGTGATGTCGTTGTAGAAGTCGATCCACAGCGGCTCGGCGGTCGACCCGGTCGGTTGCAGGAACGTGTTGTACTCGATGTACTCGCCGTAGTTCTTAAACGAGACTTTGTACTTTGCAGCCTGATCCCACAGGTGGCCAGCTTTTTGGTAGGCAAGCGCCTCGCCGCCGTTGGAGGGGTAGTCGCGGAGCCAGTCCGGCGACTGGACGTCGTCGGAGTAAGGAGCCAGGGCCTGCGTGATCCAGTTGTGACCGTCAGCCGACTGGCGGCTCGGGTTGTAGTAGTTGTCCAGCAGCGGGAAGCGCTGCACGATCGCGTGCGCGTTGGGTGTGACGACGGGGTAAATGGTGTAGGTCGAGTTGTCGCCGAAGGTTGCCAGGGAGGCGTCGCCGTTGCCGGCAGTCACGTCGCCCAGGATCTGATCGTAGGTGCGGTTTTCACGGATGATCAGGAAGACGTGCTTGATCAG
>JBEKBW010000117.1:0-15570 GCA_050015215.1 Candidatus Sulfotelmatobacter sp. | reverse complement strand
ACCGATAACCAGATGCACCCGATTTTTGCCGAGAAACTCGCATAGAACGATAGGAAGCTCGCGACTACCATAAGCTCCTGCGCAATCGGCCCTCGCCTAGGATTCTCGAATCAATCTAACCCTACACTCTTCTCCGCAATCAAGTTCCCAATCTTCCCCACAAACTCCGCAGCCCCCATGTCCTCAGTCTTCTCTTTCCCACGCGTCCGCACGTTAACCTTGCCAACCTCAGCCTCTTTATCCCCGACCACGAGCAAGAACGGCACCTTCTGCAGCGCATGTTCGCGAATCTTGGCATTCATCTTTTCATTGCGAGCATCCACTACCACGCGCACGCCGATCGCCTTAAGCTGATCCGCGACTTTGTTCGCATACTCCGCATGGCGCTCGCTGATCGGAATCATCGCCACCTGCACCGGCGACAGCCAAACCGGAAACGCGCCCGCGTAGTGTTCGATCAGCAGATCCAAATAGTGCGCGATGCACCATCACGGGCTGTTTGCGCGAGCCATCCTCGGCCACATACTCCAGGCCGAAGCGCTGCGGCAGGTTGAAGTCAACCTGTACGGTCGAGAGTTGCCACAACCGCCCGATAGCGTCCACCAGCTTGATGTCGATCTTCGGCCCATAAAATGCCGCCTCGCCAGGGATGGTCTTGAATTCAATCTTCCGGCGCTCCAGCACCTTCTTTAGCGATTCGGTCGCGTGAACCCATTGCTCTTCGCTGCCCACAAAATTCTTCCGGTCGTTAGGATCCCAGGTTGAAAGCTCGGTCTGGAATTGGGTGAAGCCAAAATCCTTCAACACATCCAGCGCAAAGTCGAGACAGCCGGTAATCTCTCCCTCGACCTGCTCCGGCGTGCAGAAAATGTGCGAGTCATCTTGGGTAAAACCCCGAACCCTCAATAGCCCGTGCATCACTCCAGAGCGCTCATAACGATACACAGTGCCCAACTCGCCGAGCCGCACCGGCAGATCGCGATACGACTTCAGCGAATCCTTGTAGATCAAAATGTGGCCCGGACAATTCATCGGCTTCAGCCGATATTCCGCATCGTCGAGCTCCATCGCATCGAACATGTTCTGCGAGTAATAGCCTTCGTGCCCCGAGGTAAAAAACAACTGCCGCCGCGCCACATGCGGCGTGTAGACGAGCGAGTAGCCGCGCTTCAAATACTCCTCGCGCATCCAGTCTTCCATCTGCTTGCGGATAATTCCGCCCTTAGGATGCCAGAAAATCAGCCCCGGCCCGGCCAGCTCCTGAATGGAAAACAGATCGAGTTGCTGCCCCAGCACGCGATGGTCGCGCTTCTTCGCCTCCTCCACCTGCTGCAAATGCGCGTCGAGATCCTTCTTCGAAAAAAACGCAGTCCCGTAAATGCGCTGCAGCTGCGGATTCTTCTCGTCGCCCAGCCAGTACGCGCCAGCGATGTTGAAAAGCTTGAAAGCCTTGATCTTTCCGGTAGAAGGAATATGCGGCCCGCGGCAGAAATCGACGAACTTGCCAGTGCGGTAGAGGGAAATCTTTTCATCGGGCTTGGTGAACTGCTCGATGAAATGGCACTTCATGAAGTCGCCATCTTTTTTGAACTCGGCAAGCCCCTGATCGCGCGGCAGAAAATCGCGCGCGTAGGGAATGTCCTGCTGCACCAATTCCTGCATCTTCTTCTCGATCTTTTCAAGATCGTCCGGAGTAAACGGAGTCGGACGATAAAAATCGTAGAAAAATCCACTTTCGGTCGCCGGACCGTGGCCGAGCTTGGTCTCAGGAAAAAGCTCAAGCACCGCCGCCGCCAAAAGATGCGCTGACGAGTGCCGATAGACATCCAGCGCTTCTGGATCCTTCTCGGTAATCAGGCGCAAGTCCGTATCTTTCTCCAGCGGCTTGGTCAAATCGATCAGCGTGGGGCGGGCGCCCTCGCCCGCCTGATCGCCGTTGGAAGAAACCTGGGCCACCAAAGCCGCATCCGCCAGCCGCGGACTAATGGACTTCGCAATATCGAGCGCGGTGGTGCCCTTGGGAACATCTTTCACGCTTCCGTCAGGAAGCTTTACGTGAATGCTATCGGCCATAAGATTGGAACCTGCGGGTGGACTAATGGTTCAGTTTATGGGAGCGATTCGCGGAGGGTCAAACGAAAGGAGCTTGCTCTCGTCTTTCGGCAGAGCGAAGCTCGCAAGATTGCAGCCCACGGCGCGACGGCGTGGCCTCCACTTTTTCGCGGCTCTTGCGGTTGCGCCGTGAGCTCCCAGCCTGGAGAACGAAAAAATGTTCAGAATTTGCTTGACTGTGGTGCTGTGTTATAGTTAACTACAACAGTGATCGGTTTCCAGAAGCTGGACACTATAAGGAGAACGAAGATGAAATGGCTTCGAATCATGCTACCGCTGGTTCTGTTCGCGTGGTCTGCTGCAGCCTTCGCGCAAGTGGACGCGCAAAAATCCTTCGACAGTCTCAAAACACTTGCCGGCTCGTGGCAAGGCACCCTTACGACTACGCCTAAACAAGCTGACGTCGACGGGAAACAGGCACAAATTACGCTGCGCGTGACTTCGATGGGGAATGCTCTCGCGCACGAAGCTCACATCGACACGCGGTCCGACCACCCACTGACTGTGTTCTACATGGACGACGGCCGCTTAACGCTCACGCACTATTGCGATGCGGGGAATCGTCCGCGGATGGTGGCGAAACCATCGGGGGATGGAAAGACCGTGGAGTTCGAGTTTCTCGACGTCGCTGGGAGCACCGAATACGGGCACATGCACCACTCCGTAATCACCATGATCGACGCCAACCATCACATCGAGGATTGGACCTTCATGGTTGGAGACAAGCCGGTTTTGGCGCACTTCGACTTGAAGCGGGTGCAATAATCAGTCCTTTGCAAACACCACTTGGAAACCGGGATGGATCTTGAATGGAACGACAATCAGCCGATTTACCGCCAGCTTCGGGACCGTGTTGTGGCCATGATCCTCGACGGCGTGCTCAAGGAAGGCGATCCGCTGCCTTCGGTGCGCAATGTGGCCGCCGAGTATCGGGTGAATCCGCTTACGGTCCTGAAGAGCTATCAGGAGTTGGTGGACAGCGAACTGGTGGAGAAGAGGCGGGGACTGGGCATGTTCGTCAGGGAGGGTGCGCGGAAACTGCTGCTGAAGGGCGAGCGGCAGAAGTTTTTGTCGGAGGAATGGCCCAGGGTTCACGAGACGATTCAGCGTCTCGGGCTGAAGGCGGAAGAGCTGTTGGATGGCGTAGATGGCCGGCCGAAGCCGGGCTTGAAGAAGGAGGAGCGCTGACACTATGCCATGCATAGAAGCACGTGGCCTCCGCAAACTTTTCGGAAAGACTGTGGCGCTGGATGGCATCGATTTGCGCGTCGAAGAAGGACGGATTCTTGGGCTTATCGGTCCAAACGGCGCGGGCAAGACTACCGCGCTCGACGCGATCCTTGGGTTGATTCCGTATGACGGTGAGTTGCGGGTGCTCGGACGAAATCCCTGGACGGAGCGCGATTTGCTTATGCGCGACGTTTGCTTCATCGCCGATGTTGCGGTGCTGCCGCGGTGGATCAAGGTTTCGCAGGCGCTCGAGTATGTGGCGGGTGTGCATCCGCGATTCGATCGCGCGAAGGCGGAGGGCTTTCTTGCAAAGACGAGTATCCCGCGCGAAAGCAAGGTAAGGGAGTTGTCGAAGGGCATGGTGGCGCAGTTGCACCTGGCTCTGGTCATGGCTATCGATGCGCGATTGCTGGTGCTGGACGAGCCCACGCTGGGCCTCGACATTCTTTATCGCAAGCAGTTTTACGATTCGTTGTTGAACGATTATCTGGATCGCAGCCGCACGATTGTGGTGTCGACGAATCAGGTGGATGAAATTCAGAACGTTCTGACCGACCTCATGTTCATCGATCGCGGGCGCATCGTGCTGACTTGCAGCATGGAAGAACTGGAGTCGCGCTACGTGGAAGTGATGGTGAGACCCGAGCAGATTGCTGCGGCTAAAGCGCTCAAGCCGATTCACGAACGGCCGGGTTTGGGACGTAGCATCCTCCTGTTCGAAAGTGCGGATCGTCAGCAACTGGCGCCGCTTGGCGAGTTGCGCACGCCCAGCATTTCGGACTTGTTCGTGGCGGTGATGGGAAATCATGCGGGCTAGACGCAAGGAGCTTTGAAATGAGCGCAGATTCAAATGCTGTGCACGAGGGTTTCGGTGCGGAGATGAGGGCGCCTGCGGCGATGTCCGCAACGAGGCCTCTGTACTGGTCCATCCGGCGGGAGATTTGGGAGTACCGTTCCATCTATATTGCGCCGCTGGCCGTGGCAGGTGTCACGCTGCTCGGTTTCTTGGTCGCTTCGATGGGCGCTGCGATGTCCACGCATAACCTGACCCGTCGGCACGCGATATTGGAAGAGCCTTACACATTTGCCGCGGGCGCGATTATGGCGACGACTTTTATTGTTTCGATCTTTTATTGCCTGGATGCGCTGTATGGCGAGCGCCGCGATCGCAGCATTCTGTTCTGGAAGTCGCTGCCCGTTTCTGATCTGACTATCGTGCTTTCGAAGGCGAGCATTCCGTTCGTCGTGCTGCCGCTGGTCACTTTCGCGGTTACCTTTGCTACGCAGTGGGTCATGCTGCTCGTGAGCAGCGCGGTGCTGGTGGGCAGCGGTCTGAGTGCTGCCGCGCTATGGGCACAGTTGTCGGCGTTCCAGATGTCGCTGCTCTACCACCTGGTGACGGTGCACTCGCTATGGTATGCGCCCATCTTCGCGTGGATGATGCTGGTTTCGGGGTGGGCGCGGCGGGCGGCATTTCTATGGGCCACTCTGCCGGTGTTGGCCATTGCGGTGGTCGAGAAGATCACGTTTAACACCGCTCATTTCACGAACCTGCTGAAGTACCGCTTCAGCGGGCCGGAAGATTTTGACTTCTCCATGGCGACCGGCGTTTCTGCGATGGGTCCGATGACGCACCTCAGCTTGGGCAGGTTTCTGAGCACTCCGGGACTGTGGAGCGGGTTCGTGGTGGCAGTAATTTTCCTGTGGGCGGCGGTGCGGCTGCGCCGCTATCGCGAGCCGATCTGATTGGCTGCGGGTTCGGGTTTCGCTTTGCGTGGACGGCTCGGGGGACAAGAAAGACTCACCGCAGGCGCTCGAGCGCTTGACGAATTGTTGGTTTGACGGCACGACTAAACGTCGTGCCCTTCCCGGTTCGATTTCATTGGTGGAGTAGTTCGATTTTCGATTGGCTGAGCCAGAGGAGGTGGTATGCGATTGCCGATATTGGTTGTTCACATCATCGCCGGCACGTTGGGAATGCTTTCCGGATACGTTGCGGTATTTTTGCTCAAAGGCTCGCGTCGGCACGGCATTGCTGGAAACGTTTTTACGGTCGCCATGTTGAGCATGTCTGCAGCCGGTACGTACCTGGCGATTCTGAAATCTCAACCGGGCAACATCCTGGGCGGAACGATCACGTTTTATCTGGTGGCGACCGCGTGGCTGACGGTACAGCGCAAGGAGGCGGAAACCAGCATCTTCGATTGGGGCGCACTGCTGGTGGTCCTGGCAGTGGCAACGGTCGAGGTGACGTTTGGGTTAGAGGCGGCGAAGAGTCCGAGCGGACTTAAGTACGACTATCCACCAGGGCCTTACTTCATGATGGGATCGGTGGCTGTACTCGCTGCCATCGGCGACATTCGGATGCTGGTGCGCGGCGGCATTACCGGCACGCACCGTCTGGCGAGGCATCTCTGGCGCATGTGCTTTGCGCTGTTCATCGCGGCTGCTTCTATATTTTTGGCGCGGCAAAAGCTGTTCCCAGTTTTCCTGCGCAAAACAGGTGTGCTTTTTTTGCTTAGTTTCCTGCCGCTGATGCTCATGATTTTCTGGCTGATCCGTGTTCGCTTTGCGAACCGGTATAGAACCAGCACAGCGCACCGGGCACGCGAAACCGGTGCAACCTACGCGCGAGGACAATTCATTGCGGCGGCTGGGAATCACCCGCAGCCTGCCGCGCTCTTATGCGAGACGCAGACGTTCCGTGGTTGAACCCTTCAGCTCCCAGGCTGGATCCAAGTGGCCAATGTAAAAAAGCGTAAAAGTAAGTAAGAAACCAAATTAAGCACCCTCATCCACGGTGACAACAGGGCAAATCTCGTGATATAAACCATGGCGTGCCCAAAAAAACCGGGTTGACCCTCTCCCTATTTGTGTTCTTTGTGCTGATTCTTGCGGTGCCGTTGCCGGCGCACGCCTACGGCGATCCAAGCGGCGGGTTTCTGTTTCAAATCCTCACGCCTATTTTGGCTGCCTTATGGGGTGCGTGGATGGTGTTTGCGCACAAGATTCACCGGTGGTTTCACAGGGTGACTGGCAGAGATCTCGCGGCTACTACTGAGCAGCACGAACTGGAAGCGGCTGACTACACAACATCGCTAGCAGGCGAGGTTGAGCGGGCAGGAGTGCAGGACTAAGTAGTTTCTGTAAGCTCGATGTAAGCTTCCGGCCAGGCGTAACCCTTTTCTGCAATCGGGTCTCCCCACACCTTCGCTACCCGCGCTTTCTGCGCACCCGTGAGACGGAAACGATTCCTCACGTGGCCTGAGACCTTGGCTATGTATCCCCCCAATCTCGGCCGGACGGTTTCGAAACCTCCTAACTGCAGGGCGGCATACACGCGTTGCGCTTCTTCCATGGGGCTCTTCTCCAAATCCTCGTAACGGACGCGTGCCACTGAGTTGGGCCCAGCTTGCCGAATGCCTTCCGAGACGAGTCTTTCGTGGAGGAGATACGCCGCGAGCACGAAGTCTTCTATTTCCTGATCCGTGCAGTGTTCCCAGCCATACATGTCGATCAGCATCCTCCAGAGCTTAAGGTTGGAAGCGAATACCTCGTACGGATTCCGTTCGATGACGACATAACGTGCGGTGGGAAACTTAGTCTGGAGCGTGGGCATGCGATATCCATGGGTCGGCGATTTCAACACCATGGGCTTGGCCTGCTGAATCGTCAGAAGCTTCAGGAAGTAGTCGAAGGTATCGCACCACCGATTCTGATGCTCCGCAGGAAAAGTCTGTAAATCAAGAAGAGCATCCACGTTCCGCATAAGTGAAGGAACCAACAGAGCCTCATAGGCGGATGGCGCGCCGAGAGCGAGCAGAGCAAATTCATCTTCCTGGGGGGATGCCCATGAGTAGCGCAAATTATCCATGGGCCGGGCGACTTCCTGATCGAGCCGCGCGCGCATGCGAGATTCAGAGAGCAGAAAGTGGGCTGGATTCAAGCAGGCGTAGGTGCTGGGAAAGCCAAAACGCTGATCACAACATAGCAATTCATGGAGAAGAGTGGTGCCAGAGCGCCAGAATCCGAGGACGAAAATAGGAGGTAGTGGTACCGTTTTTGCCAGCGCATCCGCGTAGCTTTTCTTCTGCAGCTCATGCAATGCCGATTGAATGGCGCCATTCAGCCAATAAACGGCACGATCACGCGAGGTGAGACGACTGCGGCTTGGGTCAATTTTATGGGCGATTGACTGCCAAGTACCACGCAGAAGGCGCAGCCTGTTTTTTGGCGAGGTTCTGTCCGGCCCGATCACCGCAGGTTGATCGGCTTCCGGTTGACTTCCTGGATTTTGTTGAGCAAAACGTCGCGCATGCGTTTAGCAACTTCAGGCTCGGAATCGGCCAAGTTGTGCAGTTCGCCCGGATCGGTCTTGAAACGAAACAGCAGCTCTTGGCCGGACTCGAGGTATCGCACGAACTTGAAATCTTTGTCGATCACAGCAATTGTGCCCTTGGTGATGGGATCGAAGATTCGATTTCTTTGGAGGTTCATGCTAAAGACGTAGCGCTCCGGCATGCTGTTCCCTTTCATCATGGACTTAAGGGAAGATCCTTCAGCCCAGCCGGGAACAGGGGCTGAAACAAGGTCGAGGACCGTGGGGAGCAGGTCTATCTGCTGCGCAAGTTGCTCAATATGCGCACCCTGTGTCTGACCAGGAAGATGGATAAGCAGTGGGACGCTGATGACTCCGTTATAAAGATCCGGGCCCACATGCGACAGGCGGTCATGGTCAAAGAGTTCTCCGTGATCTGCCGAAACAATCACAATGGAGCGATCAAAACGGCCGGTCTGATGGAGCCAGTCCAAAAACTCGCCTACAGAGTGATCGGCGTAAAGAATCATTTCGTCATACGCATCGCGGAGTTGGTCTACCGGAACTCCGGGCCCCTGTTTGCGTGGCTCGGGAACCATGTATCTGTAGTTCGGCGCTATCGCGGGGACGAAGCGATGCCGATAAGTGGGCGGGGGAAAAAACGGATCGTGAGGCGGATAGATGTGCGCCCACAGAAAAGACGGACGTGGGTCGTGGTTTCGTTCCAGCAGCTTAGTTGCCCGGCTAAATACGTCTTCAGCGGGGAATGGATAGATCCCGGGTTGGAAAAGTCCGTCCAGGTAGGAGCTCAGGGCATTCGGCCCGCGAAGTAGTGAGAGCGTGAAAGTGGCTTGGACGTCGATGCCAATCCAATTGAGGGCGCGAAGGCGAAGACCGTTCAGGTTCCGCGAGGAAGCATAGCGCACCGCGTCGTAGCTCTCCAGAGTTCTATGGTGAAAGGGGGCCGCAAAAAAATTTGAAGATATCATCCCCGTGTAATACCCCTGTTGTTTCAGCGCGGCGGCGAGGGTCTCGCGCTGGTTGTCACCGCGCAAGAAACCGCCGTGTTGAAAGACACGTTCCGTCCACGGGAGTTTTCCAGTTTCGAGGGCCGAAGTTGCAGCGTTGGTGAAGCTGGCGTTTGTGAAAAAATGGTCGAAGGTGAAACTGCTCTGGGCGAACTTTTCAAGATTTGGGGTTGTCGGGCGGCTATAGCCGTAAACGGAAGTATCGTCGGCTCTCAGCGCATCCAGGGTGATGAGGATAATGTCGGGGGAATTCGAAACCGCCGCTGCTTGTGTCGGGCGCTCGTAATCGCGAAAAAGCCGAACGCCATGCGCGTACAGGGCACCCGCGGCCACGGTTGCGATCGCGATGTGGGCCCATGCAATCGGGACTAGACGGGTTCCGCAAAACTCCTGGGTTGCCTGAGAGTCGATCCTGAGGAAGCCAAAAACGCAGACACCAAGGAGTGCGAGACTCATCAGAATATTGGCATTCTGCGTGGGGTTCCAATGAGGCAAGACTTCAAGGTTGAAATCTCGGATTAAGTCGTAGATCAGGTAAACAAGGGGTAGAGAAAGCCATAAAACCCACTGCACCCTGATCCGCAGACGTTTCTCCCGCAGAACGGTTGCCGCGACTTGGCCGAATAGCAGAGCAAGCAACCACCAGGCGCAGGCCATCCCCAGCGTGACCAGCAGGGCGAAACCGGCTTCCAGCGAAATTTCACGAAAAGTTAAATAAAGCCGCAGGGCGTCGATTTGCTGTAAGACTTCGGCTTCCAGGCTTAAGCAAAGCAGTGCCACCACGCTTAACAAGCCGAGCCCTGGCCGCATTGCCATGGGTTTTACCAGTGGCTTGGGGCAGTCGACTGTCAGCACTCCACTTCTCTGGGTTCGATTAGCTGCGGTGGACATTTGCAAGCAGGCATTCCCTCTTTGCGTAACGTTGGCAAATCCAACGGGCCGGGGCGTCTTTATAAGACTGTCGAAAACACTGAATTTTTACGGATGACTAAAGATTGCACGAACCGCGACTCTGACGCTCCGCAAATCCCGACGTCTGCTTTGACGACATCATAACAGCTCATGGTGAGGCGACTGAAAGCGCTTCCTTGGGGGGTACTAGATCAGTTGACCCAGTACCCCTTTGGGACCCCAAGAAATCGCGGCAGCGCCTCGCGTTCTACTCGTACCGCAAACTCTCCACCGGGTCCAGTTGCGCAGCGCGGGCGGCGGGGACGGTGCCGAAGATCACCCCGACGATTGAAGAGACGAAGAGGGCGATGAATCCCGATAGGCCGTTGATAGGGATGCGGTACTCGGTGAGAAAGCGCACGGAGTAAGGGATGGCGTAGCCGATGACGATGCCGGCGAAGCCTCCGATCAGCGAGATGAGGATGGCTTCGGCGAGAAACTGAAAGCGGATCTCGCGATTGGTCGCGCCTACGGCTTTGCGAATGCCGATCTCCCGGATGCGGGAGGTCACCGTTGCCAGCATGATGTTCATGATGCCGATGCCGCTGACCAGCAGCGTGACCATGGAAATCAGCAACAGGACCCAGGTGAGGCCGGTGGCGATGCGGTCTGCCATGGAAAGCAGCGCGGTGAGATTGGCAACGTCATAGACGGACTCGGAGCGGTGCCTTGACTGCAGTACGCGTTTGATCTGGGCGGTCGCCGGAATCACCATCGTGGGATCTTCCATGGAAAAGTAGAGCAGCTTCACGTTGGGAATTTCCATGAAATAGCGGCTCACGGAGAATGGGATCAGCATGGTGTTGTCTACGATCTCCGATTGCCCGAAGGTCTCCACCCGTTCCTTGAAGGTGCCGACAATGGTGAAGGGCAGGCCTGTGAGTTTGATGACCTTGCCTACGGCTGCTTGCGCCGAACCGTAAACCTCGTTCGCCATCTTCTCGGTGATTACTCCGACTTTATTGTGAGCTTGAGAATCTTCCTGGTCGAAAAAGCGTCCGGAGGGAACGACTAAGTTGCGGACCCGCACGTATTCGGGGCCTACGCCAAGAATTGTGACGTCTTTTTCTTTGCCGTTGCCGACTGGAACACGGTCGGAGAGTTGGCTGACCGGCGATGAGGCAACGATGCCCGGAACAACCTGCCGCACAGCCTGGAGGTCGTCGATCGTCAGCGGGTCGGGGTTGGAATTGCTGATGTGAGGAGCGCCGCCGAGATACTCGGCCCAGATTTCGTTGGTGCCGATGGACTGAATCTGGTTGATTACAAATTGGCGTCCGGTCATGCCGATGGTAACGACCAGGATCAGCGATGCCGTGCCGATGACCATGCCGAGGGCTGTGAGGATGAAGCGAATTTTGTTGCCGCAGAACGTGTCGTAGGCAAAATTGATGATTTCGCCAAAAGCCATTTTTGGCCTTAAGCGCTCGGGCATGAGGGCGGCTGCCATGGGATAACTCAATGCTACGGATGACTGGCGAAAGGTGCAAGGCCGCCCCGGAACGGGATTTCGGACGGTGTAAAGAATCGTAATCAACAGGCATGAACTGTTTTGTTGTGGCAGAGTAAATCTTGTCCGCAAACGCAGAGAGGAACCGACGCTGGGGAATGCCACTTCAAACTGAGGTTGAGCTGAACGCATCAAAACACGTAGAAGTGGAAACCAGGCGTGGATCACTGCTGTGGATGGTTGTTGTAGCGCTCGTGCTGCGTCTGCTGGTGATGTCGTTTCTTTATCCCGAGCGCACAGATCCGTATCGCGATCACTGGCGATGCGGCGGCGAGGCGGGGAGAATCGCGCGCTCGATTGTCGAGGAACAAGGATTCAGCAATCCTTTGTTCGGCCAGACAGGGCCGACGGCCTGGCTGGCGCCTGTGTTCCCCTACCTACTGGCGGGAATATTCAAAGTCTTCGGCGTCTACAGTAAGGCTTCCGCCATCGTGGCGCTGGGGCTTGATTGCTTGTTCTCGGCGCTTACGTGCATTCCGGTTTACTTCATTGCGAAAAAGCATTTTGGCGACCGAACGGCGGCGTGGGCGGGGTGGGCCTGGGCTTTCTTTCCTTACGCGATTTTCTTCTCCGCCGATTTTATCTGGGCCACCACTCTTAGCACTTTGTTGGTGAGCCTGATTTTTCTGCTGGCTTTGCATCTGGAACGATCGTCTTCAGTTTGGCATTGGGCAAGCTTTGGCGCGCTCGGTGCACTGGGTGGCCTCACTGATCCGGTGGTGATGTCGGTTGCGCCATTTCTGGGAGCCTGGGCTTGCTATCGTCTTTACAAGAACGGGCGACGCTGGTTAGCTCCAGGGATTTGCGCGGTGCTGGCGGTGGTTCTAGTTACGTCGCCCTGGTTCGTTCGAAACTACCGAACATTTCACAGGGTGATTCCCTTCCGCAGTTGCCTGGGCCTGGAAGTTTACTGTGGCAATAATCAGGATTCGTGGCACTGGGGACCTCCGGGCTATCATCCCTCGGACAACGAAAACGAGTGGCGAGAGTATCAACAACTGGGAGAAATTCGCTACCTTGATAAGAAATTCCACCAGGGACTGCAATTCATCGACACCCATCGTGTTTTGTACGTTCAACAAACGCTAAGGCGAGTGGTTTATCTCTGGACCGGATTCTGGAGTGTTAGTGCGCGCTATTTGCGGGAAGAACCGGCCGATCCGCTCAACACGGTTTTCTGCACCTCGCTGTCCATCCTGACTTTTTTTGGTCTGTACCGGGCCTGGCGGTTCGACAGGAATATCGCGATGCCCTACATCCTGGTCTTCTTGTTTTTCCCCATCGTTTATTATTTGACCCATCCCGAAGATTATTACCGGCGGCCCATTGATCCGCAGTTGGTGGTGCTAGCGGCCTATGCGGCGGTTTCGTTGGTTCGCGAGAGAAGGACACAGGAGTTGGTTGAGGAGGAATTCCTCGAGGAGATTCCGGTGAGAGTCGGCTGAGTCATTCAAAAGCGCTCTCGCACACGGATTTTGCTCCCGAAGTTAGGCTAAGCTATGCAGTGGACCACTGTTCATCGGACGCACGAAAACCTCTTCTTCGGCTCGTCCTCCTGACGGCAATCGCATTTTTCATCCAGGGTTATCATCCTTACGCTGAGGATGCCGAAATCTATCTTCCCGGCGTAGAGAAAATTCTCCATCCCGAATTGTTCCAGGTGGGACGGGAATTTTTCGCCGCGCATGCGAGCATGACGCTTTTCCCGAACCTCATCGCGTTTTCCATACGCGCGACACACTTGCCCATGGAAGTTGGATTGTTTCTGTGGCAGGTGCTGGGGATTTTTCTGCTGCTGCTGGCCTGCTGGGAGTTGGCTAGTCTGTTCTTCCCGAGTCCGAGGGCGCGATGGGGCGCGGTTTGCATGGTTGGCGCGCTGCTGACGCTGCCGGTGGCGGGGACCGCGCTTTACATCATGGACCAGTATTTGAATCCGCGGAATCTGGCGGCGTTCGCGGGCGTGTTCATGCTGGTAAGAACGCTGGAGAAGAAATACCTGCGTGCGCTGTTCTGGCTGGCGTTTGCTGTGTGCATGCATCCCTTGATGTGGGTGTTTCCGTTTTCTTTCTGCATTTTGTTTCTGGTGATGGAGAAGTGGAGAATTCTGAGCGAGGGAGCCGAGGCCCTTTCGGCGGCGGCGTCAGCGCTTATGTGGATGGGCATTGCATTCGCGCCGAATGCGACCTCCGCCTATCACGAGGCGGCGAAGCGGCATGCGTTCCACTACATCCAGAAGTGGGCCTGGTATGAGTTGGTGGGAGCGGTTGCGCCGCTAGTCTTGTTTTGGTGGTTCGCGCGGATCGCTCGAGGGCGGGAGTGGCGCGCGGCTGAGCGGGTGAGCCGCGCTTTCGTTCTGTATGGGCTGATCTATCTTCTCGGCGCGCTGGTGGTCGATCTCCCCGCTAGGCTGGAAGCCTTTGCCCGCATTCAGCCGATGCGCAGCCTGCATTCTCTTTACATCGTTATGTTCGTCATGATCGGCGGCCTGCTGGGTGAATATGTTCTGCGCGCTCACTTGTGGCGCTGGCTGGTTCTTTTTGTTTCTTTGGGAGCCGGGATGTTTCTAGCACAACGTTCTCTCTTCGCCGCCAGCGCGCATGTGGAATGGCCGGGGGCGGCTGCAAGAAATCCGTGGGCTCAGGGGTTCGCTTGGATTCGAGATAATACTCCCGTCGACGCGGTGTTCGCGATTGATCCGTATTACATGGATATCGCCGGCGAAGATGAAGTGGGGTTCCGCTGCCTTGCCGAACGAAGCCGCTTGGCCGATGGAGTGAAGGACAACGGGGTGGTGAGCATGTTTCCTCCGCTGGCGGAGGATTGGTGGGGGCAAGTGCAGGACCAAAGTCCGTGGAAGAGTTTCGGCTTGCGAGATTTTTCACGGCTGAAGGAGAAGTATGGCGTGAACTGGATCGTCGTGCAACAGGGACAGGGTGGCGCCTTGGATTGTGCTTACCAAAATGCGGCGGTTCGCGTTTGCCGTTTGCCGTGATACAGACCCCGAAGGCAGCAAAATGCCAGGGTTTTCTCTGACAATCCGCTAAAATAATCTGATGAGAAGGATACCCCGGTGATGGCCGCGGCCCACGCGGTCCCGCGAGCTGGTCGATTGTTCGATTACGAGCATTGGGAAGCTGAGCTTCCCGCTCTGGCCGTGCAATACCGTAACAATCATCCCTGCCCACATATTCTGCTGAAGGATTTCCTCGATCGGCAAACTGCGCTTGCCATGGCCGAGCAGTTTCCCTCGCCGCGCAGCGATGCCTGGACGCAGTACAAGCACGCCAACGAGAACAAGTTGGGAATGCCGAAGCGCGAACTGTTTCCCGCTACCATCGGAGCGGTTGTTGATGAACTCAACTCGCCCGAATTTGTGGCTTGGGTTTCCGGGTTGACGGGGATTCCGAATCTCGTAGCCGATCCGATGTTGGAAGGCGGCGGCCTGCATCAATCCGGACGGGGCGGTTATCTGAATGTGCATACGGATTTTTCCATGCACCACTTTCATTCGCAGTGGCACCGGCGCGTGAACCTGATTCTGTATCTGAATCCGGTATGGCACGAGGAGTGGGGCGGATTGCTTGAGCTGTGGGAAAAGAAGATGGCGCGCTGTGGCGCGAAATATCCGCCGCTGCTTAACCATGCTTTGATTTTTACGACGGACGAGCGCTCGTTGCACGGATTTCCCGATCCGCTGACTTGCCCGGAAGGCGAGTCGCGGAAGAGTCTGGCTCTGTATTACTACACGGTGGAGCAAGGCGATAAGCCGGTCGTGCATTCGACCGATTATTTTGCGCGGCCGCAGGATGGCTGGAAGAAAGCGGCGATGATCTGGCTGGACAAGAAGGCGGTGGATCTTTATTCGCGGGCCAAGGCGCGATTTGGATTTTCGGATGCGCTGGCCAGCAGGATTTTGGGATTCTTGTCGCGCAAGAAGTAGAAGGTTATAAGGGTTTTTGAGGGCGGACTTCGGACGGCGGAAAGCGGACCTCAGGCGCTAAAGCGCGGTCAATTTTAGGGAATTGTTGCGGCACGACTGAAGTCGTGGCCTGATACGAATCTTCCGGCAGCTGACTGTCGTGCCCTGATACGAATCTTTGGGCACGACTGACGTTGTGCCATGATACGAACCTTCCGAGAGCCATTCCAACAAAGTTTTAGGGCCGGGTCTTCGCGATTTCGGGAAGGACTTCCTGTTCTTTCTCTTTTTTCGGCGGGCCGCCCAAATGATATTCGGTTAGACCTTCGCGGAGGAAGGTGAAGGCGTCTTCCGGGGTGTCGACGAACTTGAAGAGGTTGAGGTCGTTGGGAGCGACGGTTCCGGCATCGACGAAAGCCTGAAAATTCATGATGCGATGCCAGTATTCGCTGCCGTAGATTACGACGAGAATTTTTTTCGCGAGCTTGTCGGTTTGCGCGAG
>JBEKBW010000116.1:0-15234 GCA_050015215.1 Candidatus Sulfotelmatobacter sp. | reverse complement strand
TTGTCGGCGCGCTCGGTAAGTTCGCTTACGTCGAGCAACACGGTGTGCAATTTGGATGCGGCGCGGGCGGTGAGCCAGCGCGACCACATGCCGCGTCCACCGCGTTCGAGGAAGTCGTAGACGCCTTCGAGTTGGCGGGTGAGGAGTTCATCGTAGTGACGGAACTCTAAAAGCTGAGAATTTGCGTACTGTAGAAGTTGGATGGCGGTTTCGGCGCCGCTCGGGCTGTCGTAGATTAAGGCCGCGTTCCAGCCGATTACGGCGAGATCGTTCGGATAGTACGAGATGCGGGACTGGAGAATTTCCTGGCGCTCGCCGTCGGAGAGGGTCTGGGTTTCGCCGCGGACCACTTGCGAGATGTGATCGGCCTGCGAGGCTAGAAGATCGTTGGCCGAGGGTGCGCCGGCAATTTCGCGCAGGTGGAAGATGAAATAGTCTTCCTTCAGCCATTCGGCGGAGTTGACGTCGTACGGCTTGACCAGGGCTGGGCGGGCACGCTCAAGCTTTTGGGTGACGATGCGGGTGGCGAGGCTTTCGAAATTGGTGTCCCACACCCAGCGGCTGGAGAGCTGGACCAGTTTGTCCCAATCGCCGGAAAACGGCAGTTCGAAGACCACGCTGACAACGCCGTAGTCGAAGTACTTGATCTCGCCTTGCAGGCGCTCGCCGCTTTCGAGTACCAGCGGCTCTAGGGCCTCTTCAACCGGAGGCCGTTGGAAGCGGACGTAACCCGGCGCCATGTGCTTGAAGCTGGTATCGACGATGCGAGCGCCGAGAATTTGGCGAAGCTGATCGAGGCGAATTTCTTCGCAGACATCGAATTGGATTAGAACCAGGACGGAGCCGCAGAGGGGAGCGTCGGCTAGGTTCGCGGCGACCAGGGTGGGCAGGGCTTCGGCGGGGACTTTGCCGATGGTGGGCTTTGGGGCCAGGAGAGTGGTGTTTTCGGTGTCCATACGTAATTTTCTTTCCGAGAGGCGCGGTGCGAAATTTCCGAGAACCCTGGGCCGACTGGGATATCCGGTCTGAGTGGCGACCTCAACGAACCTATCTATTCTCCCAGAAATCGCGCCGGATTGGCAGGGGCTTTAGTAAACATATGTATTACAATGACTTACGCGAGCACTGGCACTACCTCCTCCTCATGAGCGTCCCTAGCCAGGCCACCCCTACTGCAATTCCGGCCAATGCCAATCCCGTCCGCTTCATCGAACCTTTGATCGCGGATTCACGGGGGCGGACCCAGGCGTCCTCGGGATAATCCTCGGGCGTGCGACGTTCTATCCGTTCATGAAGTGCCATTTGCAAAACCTCCGCCAGATGCAGAGCGTGGCGGTCGGTGCCTTGGGCGATTTGTTCCCGGCAGCTAAAGCCGTTGGCGATGATGAGCCAATCGGCTGGGGCCTGGCGGATCGCAGGCAGGAGTTCGAGTTCGCCGATCACCATTGAGATGTCGTACTTGTCGCGCTCGAAGCCAAAGGAGCCGGCCATGCCGCAGCAGCCGGGGGCTGGAGATTGGAAGTCGATGCCTAGGCGGCGCAGGAGGGATTCTTCGGCGGTCATCTTCATGACCGATTTGTGATGGCAATGTCCGTGGAGGATGGCTTTGCGGTGCAGTCGTGGCAGCTCGACTTTGTCGGCTTCGAGGAATTCGCTTAGCAAGAAAACCTGGCGCGACAGGGCTTGGGCTCGCTGGTCGTGGGGGAAAAGGTTGAGGAGTTCGTCCCGGAAGACGGCTACGCAGCTGGGTTCCAAGCCAACGATGGGAATTCCAGCTTCGATTTCGGGAGAGAGTTCGTCGAGGATTTGAAGCAGGAGCGATTGAGCGCGGTCGAGCATGCCGTGGTCGTAGAGCGGGCGTCCGCAGCAGAGGTGGGCTTTTGGGATGGTGACTTGGAAGCCGGCGGATTCCAGGACTTCGACGGCGGCTTTGGCGGTAGAAGGTTGGAAATAGTTGTTGAAGGTGTCGGGCCAGAGTAGGACCGTGGTTCCCTCAGGGGCTAAAGCCCTTTCTTTTTGGCCTCGGTTCGGCACGACTGAAGTCGTGCCCTTCCCGATTGTGCCCTTCCCGATCTCGCCCCTCCCAAACCCATTCCTCTCCCGGTGTCGGAACCAGGTCTTGAAACTTTCCGGGGCGAAGGCTGGGATCGACCGCTGGTGCGGGATCCCGGCGAGTAGTTTTGATACATCCCGCAAGAAAGGCAGCTGTGTTACCAGATTTGCTATCCCAGGGACGTGAGATGCGGCTCGCGCCCACAAGTCGATATTGCCGAAAGCGTAGGCGCTGCGAGGGCGGATCCGGCCTTCGTAATAATGTGATAGGAATTCGGATTTGTAGGTGGCCAGATCAACCGTGACTGGGCAATCGCTTTTGCAGCCTTTGCAGGCGAGGCAGAGATCGAGCGACTCTTTCACTTCTTCGCTGCGCCAGCCGTCGCGGATGATCCCATCGCTTCGGCTCTGGCCCTGCGTCATCTCCCAGAGCAGGTGGGCGCGTCCGCGCGTCGAGTGCTCTTCTTCATGCGTGACGCGGTAGCTGGGGCACATCAGGCCGCCTTCTTCTCGGCGGCATTTGCCTACGCCCACGCAGCGTAGCGTGGCTTCGGCTAGGCTGCCGTGGTCGGCCAGAAATTTGAAGTTGGTTTCAGGCTCCCATGGTGAATAGTTCGCTCCCAGGCGGAGATTTTCGTCCAGTCTGTAAGGCTCAATTAGCTTTCCCGGGTTCATCTTCCACTCGGGATCCCAGATAGCTTTGAACTCGCGGAAGGCCTGGACGAGTTCGGGGCCGAACATCTTGGGAAGCAATTCGCCGCGGGATTGACCGTCGCCGTGTTCTCCTGAGATAGAACCGCCGTAGCTGACGACGAGGTCGGCGGCTTCTTCCATGAACTTGCGGAATTTGGCGATGCCTGCCTTCGATTGCAGATCGAAGTCGATGCGCGTGTGGACACATCCATGGCCGAAGTGGCCATAAAGCGATCCTTTGTAGTGGTAGGCCGCGTACATTTTGCGCAGGTCGCGAAGATAGCCGCCCAGCTTTTCGGGAGCTACGGCGGCATCTTCCCAGCCTTCCCAGTTCAGTGGTTCGCCGGGAACGTGCGAAGTCGCTCCTAGCGCGGATTCGCGGACTTCCCACACACGTTTGGCCTGTTGCTTGTCGCAAAGGCGCATGTTGGGAGGATTCGCCGCGCGGCCCAGTGCCTGCATCAGGCCACGAGCCTGGGATTCCGCTTCCGCCGCGGTATCCGCACCGAACTCGACCATCAGCCAGCCAGCGCCTTCGGGCAGCAAGGCGAGGCCTTCAGAGTTGATCCCCTTCTTGCCCGTGTAATCGACCAGGAGATCGTCGAAGCCTTCCAGGCCGATGGGCTTGTGGGTCATGACTTCCGGGACGTGGTCGGCGCATTGGTAAATGTCGGGATGAGCGATGACTAGCAGCACGCGCTCGGGCGGGCTCTCGACTAGGCGGCAGGTGGTTTCGAGAATCGTTACGCAGGTGCCTTCGGAGCCTACTAGAGAGCGGGCTACGTGGAAGCCGTTTTCGGGTAGGAGGTAGTTTAGGTTGTAGCCGGATACACGGCGAGGGATGTTAGGGAAGCGCTGGCGGACCAGGTCGCCGTACTGTTGGGCTAGGTTCTTTAGTGAGGTTTGAATTTGATTTGTGCGGTCGGGATTGCGGCCCGATGAATCCGGGCCGCTGGACAGCCGGGGGCGGCTGTCCCCACATGGTTCGATAAGGTTTTCGCCTACTTTCAGGCGAACGCCGTCGTAGGTGAGGACTTCAAGGGCTTTGATGTTGTCGTCGGTTTTGCCGGCCATTACGGAGTGGACGCCGCAGGAGTTGTTGCCGATCATGCCACCGAGGGTGCAGCGGTCATGGGTAGCGGGGTCGGGAGCGAAAGTCAGATGATGTTTCTCTGCGGCGGCGCGAAGATTATCGAGGACAACGCCGGGTTGCACACGGGCGATGCGGTGCGCGGGATCGATCTCCAGGATTTTCGACATGTACTTCGAGAAATCTAGAATTACGGCCACGTTGCAGCATTGCCCGGCTAGCGATGTACCGCCGCCCCGGCAGAGGATTGGCGCACCGAATTCGCGGCAGAGAGCGATTGTGGCGATGACATCGTCGGCATCTTTTGGAATTACTACCCCGATGGGAATCTGCCGGTAGTTGGAGCCGTCGGTGGCGTAAAGGCCCCGGGCGCTGCGGTCGAAGCGGACTTCGCCGGCGATTTTTGGGCGGAGGGCGGCGGCGAGGGATTCGGCATCGACGCGGGTGGATTTTGAAGCTTGGGCGAGTTCTATGAGGTTGTTTTGCATTTCGCACGATTACGTCAGCGGCTAAAGCCGCGAGTTTCTCGGTGCATTCTACGGCACGCCTGAAAGCGTGCCCTGATACGAAACGATCGAATCCCAACGATTGAATCCTGATGAGCGAATTCTAATGTGCGATCGCCGGTCTAAGCGTTCCGTGCCTGTCCAGTTCTAATTCGAAGATGAACTTCCGTCCGATTTGTGGCTTACGTTTGTGATTTGAATCTTGGTTTTGTCGCCTTGGGCTTCGATGTTGATGGTGATCATGTTCTTATGTTCGCTGGAGATGATGGTGCAACGGCCTGCGTCGGAGGTGGTCACCATAGCGTTGGGGAATTTGGCTTTGTAAAAGCTGGAGACCTTGTCGACTGGGTCGGTGCTTTCGGCCCTTAGCGATACGGTGTGCATGCCGCCGAAGCTGGCGGAAGCGGCACCTTGTTTCAGGACTTCTGCGCCGGGATAGAGATCGACGCCTAGGTTGCGGGCAGCCTCGGCGGGATCTTTTGTGGTTTCCACACTGCCGAATGGCGTGTCGACTTTGACGTTGTCGCCATCCTGGTGGATGTGGGCGCGATGGGCGAGGTGCCAGGCGAAGAATCCGGCGGAGGCTACTCCGAGAATACCGAGGAGGACGATTACGCCGACAACGACCAGGATGACTTTTAGCGCATTGTTGCCTCCCGCTGCCGGCACCGGAGGAGCGGAGACTATTGGCGGGGTTGGAGGAATTACGGATGGAGTTGCAGCGCTGGGAAGAGTGGACGCCAGGATTGGCGCACCGCACTGATTGCAAAAACGGGTTCCGGTGGTGATGGACGCGCCGCATTTATTGCAGAAGGCCATGGAATTATCCTCATGCTGCGATGAAATTTGGGGAATGCGCGAGTATAGCGCAGAATGTGGGAATCTCGAATGGTTATCGATGGTGTCGGCAACTGGCCATGCTTGGCGGGTGGTTGTCCCCCTTTTCTAGCTCCACAGGCGGGTGGCGTAATCGGACATCGTCAATCCCAGCAATAACATCAGGAAAAAGATCGCGGCAATGACCACCAGTTTGGTGAGCTTTTCGCTGGCGTGGTAGACGTGCATGAAGAACAGAGCGACTAACGTCGCCTTGAAGGTGGCGATGCCCAGCGCGACCGCGGCATTGAAGCGGCCGAGTTCGATGAAGGCGGCTTTGTAAGTGATGAAGGTGCAGATGAGCAGCGCGGCCCAGATCGAGAAATACATTTTCAGCGGCGACGATTTCGAAGACGAATGATCAGACATAACGAGCCTCAGGGATGCCGGTCGATTAAGTAGAGCAACGGAAAAAGATAAATCCAGACGATATCGACGAAGTGCCAATACAGGCCGCCGATTTCGACCGGAGTGTGCCATTCGGGACTAAACCGCCCCTTCCAGGCCATATACAGAAGCCAGGAAAAAATCCCCAAGCCGATAATCATGTGCAGGGCGTGCAGGCCGGTCATAACGAAATAAAGCGAGAAGAAAATTTCGGCGTGGCGCGGGACCGCGTACTCGCCGGGGTGACCCGGTATGGGGACGTGTTCGAAGCTGAACGATGCGCCGGGCACGTGATGCTCTTCGAATTTGTCTTTGTACTCGATGCCTTTGATGCCGAGGAAGGCGACGCCGAAGAGCATAGTGAGAATCAGCATGGCGATCAGCAGAGCCTTGCGCGCGGTTTGCGCAGCCCACACGGCGATAACTACGGTTAAGCTGCTGCAGATGAGCACGGCCGTGTTGGTGGCGCCGAGCGTGGCGTCGATGGATTTGCTGGCGGCACCGAAGTCTCCGAAATACCAGCGGCGGTAAATAAGATAGGCGCAGAACAGGCCGCCGAAGAACATGACCTCGGTGGCTAGGAAGAGCCACATGCCGAGGCTGGCGGAGTCACGCTGCTGCGCCTCGGTGGCGAAATGGTGGAGCAGCGCCGGGTTGTGCGCCACGAAGGCTTCGCCGTGATGCTCGTGAACCGGAGTTAGCGAACTATCGGGCAACCGGCACCTCCTCGTGGTGAGGCGCGTCCAGCTCCTCGTAGTTGTAGGCTTCCCAGGTTACGACCGGCTCCTCGTCAAAGTTGAATGTCGGGGGCGGCGACGTTGTTTGCCATTCGAGGCCGGCGGCGTTCCAGGGATTGTCGGGCGCGGGCTTACCGTAGCGCATCGACCATAGGAAATAAATCATCGGTAACAAGTAGCCGACACCAAGAACTGTGGAACCGGCGGTTGAAAGAACATTCAGCACTTGGAATTCCGGCATGTGGCTGTAGTCGTAATAACGGCGAGGCATGCCCATGTAGCCGAGAATGAATTGCGGGAAGAAAGTGAGATTGAAGCCGATGAAGACGATCAACGCGGCCAGGCGCGCCCAGCCTTCGGGATAAAGTCGCCCGGAAATTTTCGGCCACCAGAAATGCATGCCCCCGAGATAGCCCATCACCGCGCCTCCGACCATGATGTAGTGAAAATGGGCGACAACGAAGTAAGTGTCGGTGACGTGGACATTGATGCCGAGCGCCGAAAGAAAGAGTCCAGTAAGGCCGCCGATCGTGAAGAGTCCGAGAAAGCCGAAGGCGTAGAGCATGGGCGCGTCGTAATGGATCGATCCCTTGTAGAGAGTGGCGGTCCAGTTGAAAACTTTGATGGCGGAGGGCAGGGCTACTGCATAGCTCAAGAAAGAAAACACGAGCGCCGAGTAAACGGAAATTCCCGCTACGAACATGTGGTGTGCCCAGACGAGGAATCCGAAGACGGCAATTGCGATCGAGGAAAGCGCTACGAAGTGATATCCGAAGATGCGCTTGCGAGAGAAACAGGCGATGATTTCGGTGACCACGCCCATGGAGGGCAGAATCATGATGTAGACAGCAGGATGCGAATAGAACCAAAAGAGGTGCTGGAAGAGGACGGGATCGCCGCCGAGTTTGGGATCGAAGATACCAAGATGCAGCGCTCGTTCGGCAGCGACCAAAACGATGGTGACTGCGACCACCGGCGTACCTAGAAGCTGAATGATGCTGGTGGCGTAGTGCGCCCAGATGAACAGCGGCAGGCGCGACCACGTGAGGCCTGGCGCGCGCATGCGATGGATTGTCACCACGAAGTTCAAGCCGGTGAGGATGGACGAGAATCCTACGACGAAGATGGCTAATCCGGCTTCGACGATTTTTGTGTTGGTGAAAGATGTGCTGAACGGCGCGTAGAAGGTCCAGCCGGTATCGACGCCGCCGGTCAACATGCAGTGCAGCATCATCAGCCCGCCGATGATGTAGAGGTACCAACTGAGCAGGTTAATGCGCGGGAAAGCCAAGTCCTTCGCGCCAATCATCAGAGGTACGAGAAAATTGCCGAGCACGGCGGGGATCGACGGGATCAGGAAAAAGAAAACCATCACCATGCCGTGCATGGTGAAAAGTTTGTTGTAGGTGTCGGCCTGGACGAGATCGCCTGCGGGGGTTAGCAGCTCGAGGCGGATCAGAAGCGCAAAAAAGCCGCCGATGAAAAAGAAGAAAGTAATGGAAATGAGATAGAGCAGCGCGATGCGCTTGTGGTCGGTGGTGAGCAGCCACGACCAGACTCCATACTCCTTGTTGAGGTAGTTTTCACGTTCAACGGGTTGTGATATCGCGGTCGCCATGCTTATCGCACCTGCTTCTAAAACTGGGTTGGATTCGGTTGAGCCATGGCCTGCACGCTGTCGTCATTTACTGGCGGCGATTTTAGGCTGGCGCTGGTTTTCTCCCCTTGTGCCGGCTTGGCTTCGGAAATCGATTTGATGTAGGCCACAAGCGCATTCACTTGTTCCTCGCTAACCAAACCCTGGAACGTGGGCATGATCGGCTGGAATCCTTTTACCCGCTTTGCACCGGGATCGAGAATGCACTCGCGCAGATAGTTTTCGTCGGCGGTGACGGTGCGTCCATCTTCGAGTTGAACGGGCTTGCCGAAAACTCCCTGCAAGTTCGGGCCGCGGCCTTGCGTATCGGCGCGATGGCAGGTGCCGCAGCCGAGTTCGGCGAAAATCTTTTCGCCACTTGCTGAAAGCGGCCCGGTGGGGCTGCCGTTGATCCAGGCTTCGTATTGTGCAGGTTCCATAACCACGATATCGCCAACCATGCCGGAATGCTGCGTGCCGCAATATTCTGCGCAGAACAGGTGATAGGTTCCGGGCTTTGTGGCACGAAACCATTCCACTGTATAACGGCCTGGCAGAACGTCCTGCTTGATGCGGAAGGCGGGAATATAGAAGCTGTGGATCACATCCTGCGAGGTCATGATGAGTTTGACGTCGCGGCCGACGGGAACATGCAGTTCATTGATTTCGCGCTCGCCTTCGGCGTGTTCTACCTTCCACATCCACTGTTTGGCTACGACGTAAACTTCGGTCGCGTCGGTGGGCGGGGTGCGCTCTTTGAAATAGACCACCGCGCCCCAGGCGAAGATCACCATAAAGATGAGAAACGGAATCGTGCTCCAGGTAACTTCGAGCGCGTTCGAACCTTCGATCTGCTCGGCGCGCACGCCCGGGCGATGACGGTAGCGGGCGGCAAAAAATATGACGCAGGCAAATACCAGCAGCGCCATCATCCCGGTAACGATGAGCAGGAAGATGTAGAGCGCATCCACATGGCCCGCCATGGTGGAGGCCTGCTGCGGCCATAATGGAAAATTGTTAAGCATACTTTGTCTTTCTGGCTGTTTCGCGGGCGAGGGCCTTCCTGGTCGCGGAGAGGTCGAGTCGCCACAAAATGAAAAGTAAACCTCCAATCAGAAGAACGGTCGCGCCGGCGGCGACGCGCAAAATGTTGCCGACCATCGCGCCGTACTTCCCGGTCTGAGGATCGTAGTGATAGCAGTAGAGCAGCACGGCATCAACGGCGTTGCCGATTTTGTTTTGCGATGCCTCGACCAGGCCCATGCGCAGGTCTTTGGGTGGGAAATCGACTCCATAGAAATAGCGTGAGATACGGCCTTGCGGCGTCAGCACCATAATCGCCGTGGCGTGGGCAAACTGATTGCTCTTTTCGTCGTATTGATATTGGAAGCCGACAGCTTTGGTGAGCGCGTTGATCGAATCGGGCTGGCCCGTGAGGAAATGCCAGCCTGCGGCGGCATTGGCGCGGCCGTAGCGCTTCACGTAGTCGGCCTTTTTCGTGGCTGCCATCTCCGGCGTTTCGCGTGGGTCGAAGCTGACCGTGATCACGTCGAATTCGCTGCCTACGTCAAATTTGATCAGGCGCATGGCGCTCGCGAGTCCGGCTAAAGCTTCTCCGCAGAGCATAGTGCAATTGAAGTAGACGAGATTCAGGATCAGAGGCTTGCGGCCGAAGTAGTCGCTGAGTCTGACAGGCTTGCCGGTTTCGTCGCGGAAGATTAGGTCGGAAGGAATTTGGGTATCGAGGTGTTGCTCGATTCCTACATTTTGCAGGCGCGGCGGGCGCATGTTGGCGGGTGGGGACGTGATGCCGGAGTTGATTTGGCCGACGGCAGAGGCGGACAGCGCGGTACACACAAGTATTGCGGCGACGGTGTAAATCGAATTTTGACAGTTGCGGTGCAATTTATGTTTTCTCGCGTTTCATTGCCGGCCTTCGGCCTTGGCTCCGTTCGCTTCTGCTTGCGGGCGAACCGGCAGACCCCGCTGCACGATCAAATCCATGGCGCGTTCGATTGGGATGTGCACGACTCCGTTTTGTTCGTTCACCCAGCCGTAGCTGTACAGCATCTTCTCTTCCGCCGTGCGGATTCCGCTCAACTGTGTGCGCTCGTCTTCTTCGAGCTTCGGATCAGGGAAAACAGTTTGCGGATATCGCGCGGGGACGTGGCGCGTGTCCGCGGGAATGTTCGTGACCAGCGGATTTACTTCGGGCTGCGATGACCGTTCGCGCTTATCGAGGAACTCATACACGCCGCGGAGAATAAAAATACTCACGATGGTGCCGATAGCCAAAAAGACCAGGAAATAAAGGATGCTTCGCGGTGATAGATCCTGATGCTCGAAGCTGCCGTGAGCGCCGGGGTTTCCGTGTTTGGTGTCGTCAGTCATTCTCGTCAGCAAAAGTATTCACGTAGTCGATTAATGTCCCTCGTGCTCCAATACTTCCTTCGCCTGCGCGTCGTAGACCGGCAATAGCGGCAACGAGGCCAAATTGCGGAAGAAATAGGCCATCCACAGGCAGCCGATGGCGACCGATACAACTACGTCGGCGATGGTGATGCGAAATGTCTTCGAGAAGTTCGGCTCGATGATCCAAAACAGATCGATCCAGCGAACGAACAGGATCCAGATTGCCAGCCACACCAGCTTGCGAATGTCGCGCTTGAACGGGCGCGAGAGCAGGATCGCAAACGGCAGGGCAAAACCGAGAAAGGCGAGAATCAGGGCAATCGATCCCCATCCGTTGTTGATTCGGCGCAGATAAAACGTGATCTCGTTCGGCAAATTGCCGGCCCAGATGATCAGCCACTGCGAGAAGCTGAAATAGGCCCAGACCATGGTGAAAGCAAGCAGCCACTTGCCGTGGTCGTGGACGAAGTCGGGCTTCAGCATCTCCGACATCGGCTTGTAATCAGCCAGAATGCGCTCCACGAACACGGCGAAAGCCATAGCCGAAAGCAACTCGCCGATGAGGATGATGAGGCCGAAGATGGTCGAAATCCAAGTGGGGTCGAGCGACATGACCCAGTCGATGACGGCGAAGGTGAGGGTGAAGGCGTAGAGGATCAGGCCGGGTCCGCTGGCTGCTTTGAAGCGCCCGGAGTTGTCACGAGCCTTGGGCGAATCGCCTTCGATCGACCACTTCGACAAAAGAAACGACAAGACATTCCAGATCGCGAAATAGATGATGCCGCGAATCAGGAAGCCGTGGAAGTTCAGATAACTCTGGGTGACGAAACTATTTTTGCTGAGGTGCTCGCGGATATGATCGTCGGAAATGGAGGCGAGCGGCATCGCCCAGGGATACATCCGCCCTTGCGCGACCGCGATCAGCAGCGGGATGAACAAAATGCTGAGGCCCGGCAGTGTGCGCATGGCCGCGCCCTGAATACGCCGGATCACCACACCCCAGCCGCCGCCGGTAAGATGGCGGATCATAATGATGGCCATGGAGCCAAGCGCTATGCCAAGCCAATCCATGAAGCCCAGCAAGTAAGCAGGGTAGAACTGATCGGGATTCGATACGGCCAGCCATGCCGAAATCAGAGCGAATACAACGCCGACGATCAGCAGCCGTTGCGAGATGGTCTTCAGCACCGGCGGCGGGGTCAGGTCGAGTTGCGTTGTGGTCGCGCTCATTTCGCTTCTTCCTTCTGTGCTTCGGCGCTCCGCGGCGCGATCACCGGCAGTGTCGCTCCCGAGCCGGGCGGCAAAAAGTTTGGCGCCTCGGAGGGAATGTTCTGCCCGGCCGGGACATCCGCCTTTGTAGCATTCTGGCTTAGTTGCAGCGCGCGGATGTAGGCCACGATGTTCCAGCGGTCCTGCGGCTGAATTTGCGACGCGTAATCGGGCATGATGCCGAAGCCGTTGCTGATCACGTCGTAAAAATATCCAAGCGGGGCTTTTTGGAGGCGCGCGGTGTGGTACGACGGCGGCTTGCGCGAGAAACCGCGCGAGGGGATGAAGCCGTTGCCATCGCCGAGCTGGGAGTGACAGGGGGCGCAATAAATGTTGTAGCGCTCGCGGCCGCGATCGAGGACCTCTTTGGTGACGGGGAACGGCATGTAATCGCCGGGATTGCTTCCGATTTTTCCCGTGTAGAAGTAAGTGTCAGCGCGTAGGTCACCGCGGGCTACCGCGCCTTCGACTAGAGGGCGTGCACCGCGCTGATCGGGGAAGAAATCGCTCTTGGCCAGCGGGTTGACGCGGGGCTGGACGTGCATGTCTATACGGCATGCTGAGAATAGGGTGATTGCCGTTATTACTACGACTGCTGAGATGTCGTTTGGAAAGGACCTTGGCGCTGGCTTCCGTGGAATCCCACCCTTGCGCTCTTGCCGCGCATACGAGGGCTGGCCGTCTACTTGCGCAAGGATGGGGCACCCGTCTTTTTCTGCGGTCCTTGCTTCTTTGCCTCGCAAGATGTGGCGGAGGTGCGGCATTCTAGCTGGGCACCTCCGAGATTGAAACTGCTGACAGGCCTTCCAGGAATGCTCGCGTTATCGGCGGGTTGTATTTCGGATCGGAGGAGAACACGATCAGGAAAAAGCGATCCTTCGAAGCCATGGCGAAACGCGGCACGTTGAAAACCGGGTGATAGGGCATGGGTAGGCCGTTTAGCGCCAACATGCCGAAGACCGCGGAGATCGCGGCGAAGAGGATCGTCATTTCAAAGGTAATAATGATGAACGCTGGCCAGGAGTGCGGAGGCTTACCCCCTATGTTCAGCGGGTAATCAACTGCGGACATCCACCACTGCATCAGGTAGCCGCCACAGCCGCCGATAATTCCGCCGATGAGCACGACCAGAGGAACTTCGTCGTGATGAAAGCCGATTTCTTCGGCGAGACCCTCGACGGGGAACGGGCTGTAGGCGTCGAGTTTTTGATAACCGGCCTCGTGGGTTTTGCGCGCAGCATCGATGAGAGCTTGCGGCGTATCGAACTCCGCCATCATGCCGTAGATTGGATCGCGCTTGGCCATTACTCTTTCACCTCCGCCTCGGGCAGGAGGGTGCGCATTTCAAAAATCGAAATCGACGGTAGCAGGCGCAGGAACAGGAACATGGCCGCTAGGAACATGCCGATGGTGCCGATGTAGGTCATCCAGTCCCAACGCGTGGGATAGTACATGCCCCAGGATGAAGTGAGGAAGTCGCGGTGCAGGCTGACCACGACGATGATGAAACGCTCCAGCCACATGCCGACGAGAATCACGCCGGAAATCATGAAAAGAGCCACCGGGCTGGTGCGCAGTTTGCGAATCCAGAGCACTTGAGGAATAAAAATATTGCAGGCCAGCAGCGAGTAGTACCACGGGGCGTAGGGCCCGTGCAGGCGGTTCCAGATGGTGAAGGCGTCGTAGCGGTCGCCGCTGTACCAGCTCATGAAGGCCTCGACGCCGTAGCCGTAAGCAACGATTAACCCCGTGGCAAGCATCACCTTCGCAGAGTTCTGCAGGTGGCGCTCGGTGATGAAGTCTTCCAGTCCGTAAATTTTGCGGATGGGGATGGCCAGCATCAGCACCATGGCGAAACCGGAATAAATGGCGCCTGCAACGAAGTAGGGTGGAAAGATGGTTGTATGCCAGCCGGGGACGATGCCGACGGCGAAGTCGAAGCTGACGACCGTGTGAACCGAGAGAACCAGCGGCGTAGCTAATCCAGCGAGAAGAAGATAGGCGGTTTCGTAGCGATGCCAGTGGCGCGCCGACCCGCGCCATCCCATGGAGAGCGCGCCGTAGATTAGGCGGGCTGCGGGGTTTGTAGCGCGATCGCGCAGCGTGGCTAGATCGGGGATCAGGCCAATGAACCAGAACATCGCCGAGACCGTGGCGTAAGTCGAGACAGCAAAAACATCCCATATGAGCGGGCTGCGGAATTGCGGCCATACCTTCATGGTATTGGGATAGGGAAACAGCCAGTAAGCGAGCCATGGACGCCCGACGTGGATGGCGGGGAAGATGCCGGCGCAGGCCACCGCGAACAGCGTCATAGCTTCGGCGAAGCGGTTGATCGAGTTGCGCCACGATTGGCGCAGTAGAAGAAGAATGGCGGAAATAAGCGTTCCCGCGTGGCCGATACCGATCCACCAGACAAAGTTGACGATGGCGAAGCCCCAACCGATGGGAATAGTTACGCCCCAGATGCCGACGCCTTTCAGGAAGAGAAAGCCGATGGCGTAAAGCATCATCATCGTCATTAGGAAGGCGATGCCGAAGCCGACGAACCAGCCGTTCGAGGCTGGGCGGGTGAGGACGATCGCGCTGATTTTTTCTGTAACGGTGGCGAAGGTGTAGCCGGGCTCGATGACCGGAGCCTGTTGCGCGTCGACCGTCTTGTATTGCTCGTCCATGTGCTCGGTGAGTGCCTCAGGGGCTAAAGCCCCATTCTTGTTTGTGTGTTCAACGGCGCGGCTGAAGCCGCGCCCTTTCAAAGCTCCTCGTCGTTACGATTTCAGCTCTGGATTCGGGTTCGTTACTTCCGCTAAATACGTCGTCCGCGGGCGCGTGTTCAACTCGCCCAGCAGCGAATAATTCCTCGATAGCGCTTTGACCTTCGAAACCTTACTGTTCGGATCGTTGATATTGCCGAAGACGATTGCTTCCGCCGGGCACGATTGCTGGCAAGCAGTCTGCAACTCGTCGCCAACTTTGATTTCTTTGCCTTCGCGGACGCTGGCGGTTTCGGCGTCGATTTTGTGCTCGTTGATGCGCTGCACGCAGTAGGTGCACTTTTCCATGACGCCGCGGCTGCGCACGCTCACGTCGGGATTGCGCATCATCTTATATTGCTCGGTGGTCCAGTCCTGGAAGAGCAGGAAGTTGAAGCGGCGCACTTTGTATGGACAGTTGTTCGAGCAATACCGCGTGCCTACGCAGCGGTTGTAGACCATGTCGTTCAGGCCCTCGCTCGAATGGTTGGTAGCGCCGACCGGGCAGACCACTTCGCAGGGAGCGTTCTCACACTGCATGCACGGGACGGGCTGGAAATAAGCCTTGGGATTTTCGCGGTCGCCCTGGTAGTAGGCGTCGATGCGAATCCAGTGCATGTGGCGGCCAAGGTGAGCCTGCTCCTGGCCGACGACCGCGATGTTGTTCTCTGACTGGCAGGCGATGACGCAGTTGTTGCAGCCCACGCACTTGTTCAGGTCGATGGCCATGCCCCAGGCGTAGGCCTCTTCTTTATAGGGATACGGCTTGTAAAGCGTGAGGCCGGGCGCGGGCTCTTCTTCCTGCGCGAAGTTCGGCTCCTTG
>JBEKBW010000115.1:0-15529 GCA_050015215.1 Candidatus Sulfotelmatobacter sp. | reverse complement strand
AATTAAAAGTCATAAAACAAACCATGAAGTTACTACATTTAATACTAGACCTCTAACGATGTATATGATTGTCCCTAATCATGCCCACCGAGCCCTCCGGACAGACCTTTGTGATGCTGCGTCCGGGCTACTCCACGCGGCGAATCGCTGCGGAATTGAAGGCCAGCGGAGTCATTCACAGCGAGGAAGCCTTCATCTTCTGGCATTACGTTCATCACCGGCGTTCGCTGAAGGCGGGCGAATATTTGTTTGACAAACCCAGGAACATCATCGAGGTTCAAAAACGACTGGCGCGGGGCGAGGTTTATTTTCGAACCGTCGTTGTTCCCGAAGGCTTCACGATGTTCGACATCGCCCGCGCGGTTGAAGCCGCCGGGCTCGGTCCCGCAGATGATTTCCTGAAGGTCGCACAGTCGAACGTCCTAATCGCAGATCTGGCCCCCGACGCAACTTCTCTCGAAGGCTATCTTTTTCCTGATACCTACCAGTTCAGCCGCATGATGACCATGCAAGAGATGGCGGCTGCGATGGTTAAACAGTTCCGAACTGAGGCGTTGCAGATCGGCCTCATTTCAGACCCATCGCGAATGGTGCTTGATGCGAATCGTGGAGTGCCTAAGGTTGTAACCATGGCATCGATCATCGAAAAAGAAACCGCAGTCGGAGATGAGCGCCCGATTGTCGCGAGTGTCTACTACAATCGACTGGCCAAGAATATTGCTCTGGACGCCGACCCGAGCATTATCTACGCGGAACTTCTGGCGGGAACCTACACCGGTGCCTTGCATCACGACGACATGCAGTTCAACTCGCGTTACAACTCATATAAATACGCAGGCCTGCCGCCCGGTCCTATCGCGAATCCCGGCAAAAGCGCACTGGAAGCGGCCATGCATCCGGCTCAAACCGATTACTATTACTTCGTCGCCGACGGACAGGGTCACCATCGATTCGCGCACACGATCGAGGAGCACAATAAAAACGTGGCGGCCTACCGCCGCGTGATGTTAGGCCATTGACTCGATTTCCTAGCGCCGGCGGCTTTCCATCCAGCCCTGCAAAATCAAAATTGCCGCCATGCGGTCGACCGCTTTGGCTCGCTTTTCAATGGATAGATCAGTTTCGCGCAGCAGCCGGTTTGCCTCCGCCGAGGTCAGCCGCTCATCCCACAAATGCACCGGAAGCCGGAAGCGCTTTCGGAGATCCTCAGCGAATTCCTGCATTTTTGCCGATTGCGTCCCTTCTGCTCCGCTCATTCGTAACGGCAAACCGACCACAATCTCTTTGACCGCGTATTCGCGGATAAGCTTCTCCAGCGCAGCGAAGTCTGTCCGTTTGTTACGGCGCTGTAGAGTTTCAAGCCCTTGCGCCGTAAAGCCTAATCCATCGGAAACGGCAAGCCCGATTCTTCGCGATCCGACGTCCAGTCCCAGGACTCGGCCTACAAGTTTTTGGGAGTTCGTGTTAGTGAGGCTCACACCGGGGATTATAAAGTGTCTTCACGAATTCCTGCCGATGGGACGAGGCCCCAACCACAATGTTTCCTTAGAGTTACATCGTCAGTCCGTGCCTTGCTTTTAGTGCCATTTTGGGATAGTATATTTGTAGTAAACGTTGTTCCCCGCACTTTCTCCTGCCCAGGTACCTTTTATGAATGGCGATCTGAATTTCCACATCGGTGACAAAGTCGTCTATCCCAACCATGGCGTCGGCATCATTGAGCAAATCAGCAGCCGCTCGGTCGGCACCACGGTGGAGAAGTTTTATCTGCTCAACATAAAGGCCAGCAGCCTAAAGGTGATGGTTCCCTGCGGCAACGTGGGGAGCGTAGGCATTCGCCGGGTGGTGCGTAACGGCGAAGTGCAGAAAATAATCGATTATCTTTCCGTCTCGGACAATGCCAGCACCTCCGACTGGAAAGACCGGTTCAAGGAAAACTCCGACCGGATGCGGACTGGTTCGCTGCTGGAGGTCGCGGGAGTCCTGAAAAGCCTGATCGCCCTGCATCAAGCCAAGCCTCTATCGTTCCGCGAGAAGAAGATGCTGGAGCGTGCCCGTTATCTCCTGGTCAGCGAACTGGCCATGTCACGCAATTGCGAAGAGACCAAGATTGAAGAGCTCCTCACTCTGGCCCTCGCCAAGTGCAATTTGCGCTTTCCCGAAGCATCTGAGTTCCAGGCTTAATCAGATCCGCCGAATTCGGACGGGAGAAAACCACGCGCTATTCATCCCGATTCGGGCTTTTCGACAAGCAGACGCAACTGTTCGACGCTGCCGCAATGCGTTATCATCCTGTACACGCACCCAGTTGGGATCAAATTTGGATTCGACCGCTCAATCCGGGTCTGGCCCTCTTGGACGCGACGCTCGCCGCCACCCTCGCTTCCATCTCGCGGTAGATCTCAAAATCACATCCAAGACTTGCGGCTTACTACAAGGGCGCACGGTAGACATCAGCGAATCTGGAATTTCAGCGATGTTGAAAATTGAGGTGCCGGTCGGCGAACTGGTTGAACTGCAATTCGCCGTGCCAAACGGACCGGTAATGGTTTACGCAGTGGTCCGGCAGCGGAGCGCTTTTCGCTATGGCTTCCAATTTGTGGAGTCTTCGCCGGCGCGGGAGATGATTCAGGCCGCCTGCCGCAGTCTTGAGGCCGCGCACCCGTCTTTGGGCTAGCGCTGCGACTCTTGCCACATGTGAGCCTGCCACATCTGATTCTTGATCTGTTCTCCAACCTGGCGCTCAAAACTTTGGAACGTAGGAGACTGCAGCAAACGGAAGCCGATCTCCTCCTGCGGCAGGTTCTGCGCATGAGTAGCGCTCGCGCCATCGCGCAGCGCAGTCCGCAGCTTGGCTGCCATTGCCGGGTCAAAACTTTCCGAGACAATCACACTGTTGTCTTTCCAAAGTTCGACGATCACTGGACCCTCTTCGGTCACAACCAAGGTGCTCGACGCTTGGCAATTCGCCTCCGAACAGGCAACAGAAGGCTGCACAGTTGCGCTGTGATAACGCTGCGATAAGCTGCGTACATAAAATCGCGCAAACCAATCCGCAACCTGTGGCGTTTTCCATCGAGAGACATATAACAGGGACAAGTCTGCCGTCGTGGGTACAACATCTGAAACTGTCTTGTCTTTCCTCCGAAAGGTCGCGTACGCTCCGCCCTGCCACTCTGCAGAAACTTCATCCGCAGCCTTTCGCTCGCCATATTGCTTCAACAGCGCGCGCACGTCGAGTTCTCCGATTCCGCCGGAGTCATACAGGTCATATTGATCGTTCAGCGCATCCTTCATGTCGGGGATGCTGACTGCTGGAAGTTTCTCCCCCCTGATATACGCATCCGGCTCCAGAACCTCATGCGAATTCCGCGGCGGCCGCGCGAAAGCTCCCGCAAAGGCCATCTTCTTGCCACCTGCGTGCAGAAGCTCGCCTTCAAAAATCAAACCTTGCTGATAAGGAAATGCTCCCATTTCGCGCAAAATAATTGGCGCGTCATGCATCATCTGCGAGTCGATCACCGCCTTTACCGCCGGCTCTTCCATCTGGTAGACAAGGCCCGGCGTATCCTCCAGGCTGCGGCCCAATGGCTTGAGTAGATAATCCACATACACCACCATTGCCTGGCCTTCCACCACCGCCTTGCGGGCTACCGCGCTGTCATCGGTGGCGCCACCCTCCGCCAATTTTTTCTTGGGTTTCATCCACTTCGCCAGATCGTAATTTTGGTCTTGCAACGCATGAGTCAGCTCGTGCGCCAAAATCGGCTCCTGGCGATCGGGAGGGACCCAGTTCAGCATGGAAATCGTCTTCGTCTCGTCATCGTAGTAAGCGGCGATTCCCTGGCCGGTAGATTTCACCAGAAATTCCTTGAGATTAAACTCGCGCGGCAGAAAGCCGAGTTTCTTCATACTAGGCTCACCCTGGGCGAGAGCCTTTGCGTATTCTTCTTTGGCCATCTGCCCGGCGGCATATTGCTCCACGTCAGCCTTGCTCACGAGCCTGCGCTTTACCGCCGCGTGCTTGGGCATTTCGGTATCTTCTGCGGCGAAGGCAAAGATTCGATCCACGGATTCGAAGAGCTTTTTCGTGTCCGCGTCGGTCATTTTAACTTCGTTCGTCGTATCCTTGCGAAGTTTACGCGCTACGTCGGCCAGACTCTGGCCGGAATCATCCTGCCCGAAAGCCGAGATCACAAGGAGGAAAGAAAATGCGGCAAAACCGCATCGTTGCAGGACGATCTTCATCAGGCCTCGCTCGGAAATGGAATGTTCTCTCCCTGATTTTCTGTGAGCTGGGCCGACAACTCACTGGGAAAGTCTCGATTGGGCTTACGAACGTAACTGAAGCGAGTTTTTGGAGTAAAGGCGGGGGATATGAGAGGAAGATGGGTTTGGAACTTACTTCAGTTCGGCCAATTTCTGCGTAGCCAGCTGTCCGGCTTCGGTGCTGGGATTGTCTTTCTTGATTTGCTCGTAGAGGCGCTTGGCATCGAGGGGCTGGTTGGAATTCTTGTACAACTCCGCCAGTTGTAACTGCGCCGTTACCTTGCTCACCGAAGTTGTCGGTTTGTTGATCAATTCCTGGTAGAGAGCGACCGCATCTTTGGTGCGATTGGTATCTCCATACAGAGAGGCCAGAGCGAGCTTGGCGACGGAAGAGAGCTCCTTGTTGCCATTCGAGGCAACCGCTTTGAAGTCAGCCTCAGCGGAAGTGTTATCGCCGGCTGTGGCGGAAGTGACTCCGAGAAAGTAGCGAGCCGCATCGGAGGCGTGCGTATGCGGGTATTTGTCCTCGATTGCCTGAAACTGCTTCTTCGCGGCGGCGGCGCGATCTTTGGCGGAAGTATAGGACGGAACACCCGGCTGCTCGGGTGCGCCGGCAGGACGGAGCTGGGCTTGCAGAGTGCGGATGCCCTGCGTTAGATCCAGGCTCGCCTTCTCGTTCTGAGTGCTCATGTAGTACCAGCCGCCAGCCGCGACTGCGGCAACCACGACAACCGCGATCGTCGCGTACATAAGAGTGTTTTTGTGTTCCACACTCCAGTGAGCGGTTTTCTCGGCGGCTCCCAGCGTAACTCGGCTGAATGCGTCCTGTTTAAGCTGATGGCGGGTTTCTGCGCGCACGACTACCTTCCCATCTGGATTTTGCTGAGCCTATGTCTTGGCGGGACAATCACTAGTCTATCAGCCGGAAAACGGCACCGTCAAAGCTGCTTGCCGCTTAGCGAGGGGCTTCTTCCAGTTGGCCTTGTTCCAGCTTTTCCTGGCATTCGATGCAGTGCCGGGTCCAAGGCACGGCCTCCAGGCGCTTGGCGTTGATCTCCTTGCCGCAATGGATGCATTCGCCGAAACTGCCTTCGCGAATGCGCGCCAGCGCCCGGTCGACCATCTGCAGCAGTTGCCGCTCGTTGTTACTCTGGCTGAAGAGGAATTCCTTCGTGTAAGAACTCGCCGCTCGGTCCGCAATATCCTGTGCCGTATCCTCATCCGCGGAGCGGCCATCGGCCTGGGTCCGCGATACGGTGCGGCGCAATTCCTGCTGCCGCGTCTCCAATCTCTTCTTGAACCCTTCTAACTTCTTCTTATCCATAGTGTCACTTCTAAGATTTCTCTGCGGCTCCTCGGAGCCGCATTCGGAGTAAAGACCAAACGATGATGATAAGCGCCGAAATTAAGATGCGTCAACAGGCACACTCGATGCAGTCATACCACATTAGAAATTCCGGCAGTTGTGCCAGCGCATTATTTATTCAGGAGGGAGGGTTATGCCTGTTCAGAGCGAACTCGTACAGATTGTACTGGGGTGGATTGCGAGTGTGCGGCGTTTTCGCGGTTCGCGTCGACATTCCGCTTTCTGAAATAAGAAATGCTGGGTGCCATCGCCCGCTGCAGACGCGCATGCACTCCGCTGAGGTGGGCCGCGAACTCCGGTAGCGTCATGCCGGAAGTGACATGTGTGCGACAGAGAGCAAACGGGTTCGTCTCCTGACCTTCCCAGTGCTCAACGTTGAGGAACGCACAGGAGTAGCCTGCCTTGCGCGCGAGACGAAGCTCGCGCTCTCCCATGGTTGCCGCATTGCCGAAGGGATACGCCAGAGCCCAAACCGGCTTCCCGATTGCCCGCTCAATTTGAATCTTGGATTCCTGGATCTCGCGGCGCACTTCCTGGTCGTTCGATACAGCCAAGATGGGATGTGTGCGAGTGTGCGCCCCAATGCTCATGCCGGACTCAGAAAGCCGTTTAAGCTCGCGCAGGTTCAGAAGCCGATAACGCTTCTCGAATTGCTCGGGCAGGGTCCCGCAGCGAGCGCGAAACTCGCTCATCCAGTCGGCTCGCGTCTCCGCGTCGAACTTGGAGGCGGTTCGCACGGCGCTCCACCACCAATCCGAAAAACTCTTCGCTCCCTTTTCAGGGACAGCTTCCGCAAGAAACTGCGATGCTGCTTCAGACGCTGCGCTCTGGCTTCGCATTAAATGATAGAGCTCTTCGAACCAAAGCATGCCGGGATCTTCACTGCAGGAGGTCGCCGTTACAAAGAAGAGACAAGAAACTTTCTCTTCCTGCAGAATGGGGAGCATTTCAGTAAGCGGGTTAAAGAGCCCATCGTCACAGGTCAGAAGAACCGATCGAGGCGGAAGTGGCTTGCCTTGCTCCACTGATTCGCGAAACTCTTCGGGTTCAATGACGTCGTAGTGAGCCTTTAGAAATCTTACTTGCTCTCGAAAAACCTGTGGCTCGACCAGGTGCCCATCCAAAAAGGGATCCTCAGAGGAATAACCCGCAGGAAGCACGCCGTGATAGTTCACAACGGCGAAACCACTGGGAGGCATGCTGTGATCGAACCATCCCGTGCGGTGCAACGCCGGATACACTGCACGCTTCAATAATGGACTGGCAAGCCGCATATCGTAGAAAGACTGGGGTCATTCTACCAGCGCAGAGAGTGCCGGGGTCTTAACTATTGCGGCACGTGCCGATTATTTGGTCCGATCGCTTTTTAGCTTATTTGCAAGTTTCCTTATCTCTTTTTCCCGCGCGAAATTCGTGATGCCTTTGGTGTCGTCGAAGAGGCTTTCGCGCAGCAAATTTGAAAGCTTGAGCTTCAAGTTTGCTCGCTCTGCGACGGGTCAGAGAATTCGGAGCGCCTGGGGTTGGGAACAAATCAGAGCGCCCCCACTGAGCGCAGTCGATGAATGAGGGAGTGAGTCTCCCGATAGTGATTCCATTGCCTGCCCGCCAACGAGAGCAGGAGCAAGGGCAACAAGTAACGCCAGGATCGTCTTTGGCACATCTCTTTCTCCTTCTCCTCTGCGTTTCCGCAAAAACCACGTGGCAATGGATCGCTCTGACTGCCGTGGACGGAAAAGATGATGTTTTTATTTAGGGCGTTGTTTGCTACAGCAAGGCGGTGCGAACTTTAATGTTTTCTTGGTAGGAATGGTTCTGCGTCGCGCAAGAAAAACGCCCCATCCGGATTTCGCAAAAATCGCGAGCGGATGGGGCCTCCTCCCCGGAGAAAACTCGTTTCTGCTGCTAGGACTTAAAGATCAGTGCTCACGATCCCAATTCTGCTCGGTCTCCCAACGATGATCTTTGCCATTCCACCATTGATGATACGCATCCCAGCAACGTTGCCTTTCGGCATTCAGATCGCGCCGTCGATCTTCGGCTTGGCGGCTGCGCTCGCCATTGTCGTGAATCGCTTTGTCAAGCCGGGCTTCGGCCTTCTCTACGGCATGTTGGCATTTCGACCTGTCGTCGGCGTGCGCAATCGGGGTTGCAACAAACCAAGAAAGCGCGACCACTAGCATCGCTGCGGCTGCTGATTTTCCTATTCGTTGAATCAAGGCTTTCTCCTCTTGGACGGCGTGACCCGCCCTTGTAATCTTCCTAACCACAAACCTTCCTGTATTCTATGAATCTCGATATGCAATTGCGATACTGTTCTTCCCGTACGGCTTAAGAATTAACAAGAATTTAACCGTGGGCTCCGTCGGCAAAAGAGGGGGATTCTGGCCGATTATCGCGGCAGCGGAGACGTCATATTGGTAAGCGCATAGGCCAACACCGCCATAGCCGCCGCATTCTCGCGCAGTTCGCTGGGAACAACTTTATCCAGCGTATCGGCGGCAGTGTGATGATAATCGAAGTAGGTGCGGCCGTCTTGCATCAGGCCAAAAGCCGGCACACCGGCTTCCGACATGGCGGAGATATCCGCACCCGGAGGATAGGTGCTGGCGCGAAAGACCGTCGCGCCGATACTCTGCAGAACGCTTTGCACAGGCTGGAGCGCCTCGACCGCCGCGGGCGTAGCTTTTACGTCGAAGCCCAGTGGGTGAGCGGCGCCGGAATCGCTCTCAATGCATGCGACATGATGAGCGAAATCGCCGGAATATTCTGAGGTGTACGCGTTGCTTCCTTGGCCTCCAGTTTCTTCGTCCATCCATGCAATCACGCGCAACGTCCGCGCCGGGCGCAAGTGCAGCCGCTGCAGTATTTCGGCCGTTTCCATGGCCACAACCACCCCAGCACCGTCGTCGATCGCCCCCGTGCCCAAGTCCCAGGAATCGAGATGGCCGGAGACGACCACAACCTGCTCAGGGTTCAGTGAACCCTTCAGGTCGGCAATCACGTTATAGCTGGTCTCGTCCTGCAGTTTCTGCGAAATAAGCGTCAGATGCATCCGAACTTTGCCTTCACCGGTCAAGCGCGCGATCAGGTCGGCATCCTCGGCGGTGACGGCAGCGGCAGGAATTCCCGCTGGATAGCTGAAACCTGTATGCGGGAGCCGGTAGTCCGCATTGCCGACCGAGCGCACCAGGCACGCGACAGCTCCCAAATCGGCAGCCGCTTTGGGCCCGGATGCGCGATAGCGAACCGCGTCGCCGTAAGCCGCGAAGGCATACCCTCCGGCGGCTTTTTGCTTATCGAAAATTTCGTTGAACAGCACGATCTTGCCGGAAACTTTGTCATGCCCGAGAGCCGTCAACTCTTCAAAGTTGCTCACTGTGATTACTTCGGTGGTGAGTCCATCGGTAGCAGTGGACGTGCTGCCGCCGAGCGCGGTCAAAACGATTTTCTGTGTGGTTCCCGGAACCATACCGGGATACTCGACCAAAGCCGCCGTCTCGGCGCCCCGCACCCAGTGCGGCACTGTAACCGGTTGCAGTCGAACCTCCAGCCCGAGTTTACGCAATTCGTCAGCCACGTAATGCGCAGCAGCATCAGCCTGCGGGGACCCGCTTGGACGCGGCCCAATATTCTCGGTTAAGTGAGCGAGTTGGTGGTAGGCATACTCATCACTCAACGCCACTGCCTTAACCGCCGAAAGCTGTTGCAAAAGCAACGGCGGGAAATTCTGCTGCTCGGCGGCAGAAGCTTGCGGCACGGAGGCCCAGGAATTAGCGGGAGCCGGGCTCTGCGCTGCAGTTTGAGCGTGGGCAAACGCAGACGCAATGAGCAGCAGAAGAAACGTGAAGAAGGAGCGTACGGGAGAGGTCATAGATTCACGACAGTGTATCCGATTATCGGCTCTACCGTTCGCACCCGATATACACCGCGACAACAGATGCTAGCTTCTACCTATGGAGAAGAAACAAATTAACAATCCTTGGATGACCCTTAACTTTCTGATCTGGGTGGGCGGGGTCTTTATGCTCTCCCTCTTCGGCCTGCTCGCGCACTTTGTCTGGCACGTCTTCTGATTCGCCGCTTCTGATTCGCGTCCCGAGGCAAAAAATGTGGCCCCATTTCTGGGGCCACGCTTTCAAAGAGGCAAAATGGTAGGCGTGTCAGGAAAGGCGAAAGAAGCCACCGTACCAACCGGAACGGAGCTTCGGGAAACGTTCAGAAGAATAGAGAGTGAGGGTCATTTGCATTCAGGTTGCGGCCTCTTAGTTACATATGGATGAAGCACTTGCCGAACCAAAATGGGAAAGATTCCTTCTCGTGGGCTCGAGCCCTGTAAGTTATTGAAAATTTTATAGTTAATCTAGGTAGAGCAGCCCAATTTGTGCAGGTTGCGGGCGAAGGGCTGCGTCGTAAGTGCATGTGCGTGCACATTCACTGCATGGGGATGGGATAAGTAACGGGCCGCTGCCAATATCAGCGGCCCGCTAAGAATCTAGCTTACCGTGCGCAGCTTATCCGGCAAAAAGTGGTACGGCGGCCAGGGTCCGCTGATCGCCACCTGGCAGTTTTTCAACTGCTTAGCAGCTGTCGTGTAGCGGTTTTGGTATTTCTCCACCGACTTGGAATCGATGAGGTGGGCGATGTCGATCAACATGCCCTGCGGGGCGACCTTCTTACAGCTGACTTCTTCTTCCAGTGGGTTGAACAGCTTGTGGACCTGCACCGAGAGAGCGCGGGCCTTGGTTTGGCGCTCACGTTCGCGGGAAGCTTTGACGCGCAGCTTGGAAAGATAGTCGCCGCCGACCGTATCGGGCAGAACCACGTCGATCATCGCCTCGCGCAACGAGCCGTCGCTAACGGTGAGTTTGATGTGCATTTCGGATTTCCCCCGAAGCTTAGCCACACTTAGGCCAAAGGCTCGCCGGTTTACCCGGACGGCCTGACGGAGCGCGTCATCGCTTTCGAAGATGGTTCCGAAACGGAACGGCAACACGGTGGAATTACGGAAGCAGCCGCTGATCACGCGGGCATGGTCGATGACTGCTTTCTGGTCGAGTGGGGCAGCGTTGGGGTCGTACTCGCTCACTATCACAGCGAACTCACCGCTAGGATAGCTGAGGACGGGGGCTCCGTTCACGCCTTGGACATTTTCGATAACAAAGGGGCGTCGGGAACGGGTGCCATTTGGGAGGGTCTGGTGCTCGGTAAGGCAGTATGCGTACCACGACATATTGAACTCTCCGAACCGGGACGGAGGCGGACCAACCACCTCAGTTAGTTTTTATTCACAAGCTGACTGCGAATCTGGAAGTTAAGGTAGCGGTACAGGTTTGGAACTCTGGGAAACCGATTGTCAAGTTCCGTAAATCATATTACTTCGGAGTGAACCTAAAATGCAACTTTTTCGTGGCACGATGCATCTTGTGGAAATTTTAGCCGGCTGGTAACTTTTTCGTAACCATCCGGCCGACCGGCCCTGAAAGTGTGCTGCCAATTCGCACCGCCCCTTGCGCTCCCCGGTTTTCTGGCTATACTGTTTAAACAGTAGTTGTTCCGCCGCTTTACCCTACAGTCCATCGATTTCCGCTCCGATGTGCCTCTGCGGGCGTCGCGTCATCCCGTCTTGAAAGTCCCAGGTGCCGAGGTTTTGGCACACTTCTGGCCGTTGTGTCCGACGGGCTCGTCCCGGAATTCAAATTTTAGGGTCCGGGATTTCTGCTGTCTTAAATCCCCCTTTCCCTTGAGAGGTCGATCTATGTTTTTGTGTTTCTCCCCCAAACCGACGCGCAAAGTGTGCGCGAATCGGACTCTTATTCAGTGCCTAGCACTAATTTCTGTCCTCAGTTGCATTCTTCTTTCCTGCGCTTGTTCAGGAGGTTCAATGTCAAGCAACCCGTCAGCCGGCACCGGATCTGGCTCGGGGACTGGCTCCGGATCTGGTGGCGGTTCAGGTTCCGGCGGCGGTTCGGGATCGGGTACGTCGGGCGGATCCAGCACGCCCATAACTATTTCGTCTTCGCTACCCTCGGGAACCGTCGGTTCAAGTTACAACGCAACCATTGCGGTCTCCGGCGGAACCGCGCCATACACATTCACTTTCACTTCCGGAGGATTACCACAGAATCTGTCGCTTAATACCTCCTCGGGCGTAATCTCCGGCACCCCAAATTCCAGCGGAACGTCGGGCTTCGGGATTACCGTCTCCGATTCTACTGGGGCGTCAAAGCAGCAATCCTTTCAGATCACGATTGCCAATGCTCCCACGACGGCAGCGCCTGCGAGCCAGGTGCCATCGTTCTCCAGCGTGCAAAAAAGTGGCGGTTGGTCCTCCTATGGCCAGCAAGCGCCCAATTACGTTGATTGTTCTCCCTCGCCCTGCGATGGCATCACCTTCTGGATGGGGCAGGGCATAAGTTCCCCTTCTATTAGCGGGCACGCCTCGGGAGTCAGCGTGGGAGGGAGTGTCCCGTTTTCTGACGCGCTGTTCAACAATCACTTGATCGGCCCAGGCTCGTCGCAGGGGCAGCCGGATCCGGATCGGACACTGGTTCCGTCACTCCACGACTTCACCTACGACGTGTACTTTTACGCGGGTAACTTCGGCTTTTCGCAGGCGTTGGAGTTCGATATCAATCAGTTCTTCCACAATCTGGGCCTCATCTTCGGCCACGAATGCCGCATCGCTTCGGGCAACGAGTGGGATGTTTGGGACAATCAAAATAAGAAATGGGTGCCAACCGGAATCCCGTGCTACCCGAACGACAACTCGTGGAACCACCTGACGATTCAGGTGCAGCGCGATTCGAACAACAATCTCGTGTACCAGTCGATCACGCTCAATGGGCAGACCAGCACTCTGAACTGGACGTTCCCTGCCGGAAAATCGCCGGGCTGGTATGGATTGACGATCAACTACCAGATGGACGGCGATGCCAACCAGGATTCGTACACCGTTTACTTGGATAATTTGACGATTTCCTATCGGTAGCTACTCTGGCCGTGACCATAGATAATCTAGAGATAATCTAGGAGAAGGTCAGTCATAGGAAAAGAAAAATGACTGGCCTCCCTTTTCTGTGGGCGTTTCGTCCATAGGTTTTTCAAGAGGGACGGTCGCAGGCTTCAGCAGCCTGTCTCTTGATGCGCGTTTCATCCTTACTCTTGACAGGCGTTTCTACCAGCCTTACTCTTAAGTCTTGCTCCTTGCGGTAATTAGCGCCTCTTGGCGTGCTTCCGCGGGCTTTAGCGGCCATTGTGACGTAGGTGTCGCGGAGGTTTTTCTATGTTCTTCGAAATACAGGAGTTGGAACTTCATCCCATCGAGTTTTCGGAGAGGTTCGAATCCGGCGTGATCGATCTGGGATCGGACTATCGGCAAATCGCCCCGGTGGAGAGCAGCGGACGGGCCGATGTGGTCGAAGAGCATCACGGAAAGCACAAGATAATCCAAGACATAAGGATCAAAGGGCAACTTGCGACCAAGCTGGAAACAACCTGCGCCCGTTGCCTGGAGCCGCTGACTCAGGATGTGAAGCGCGAGTTCGACCTCTTGTACCGTCCGCTGGGAGCTGATGCGGGCCGCGATGAGATGTCCGTAACCGAGGCGGAAGCTGAGATCAGCTATTATGAAGGTGAAGGAATTTTGCTGGACGATGTAATTCGCGAGCAGATTCTGTTGGCGGTTCCTCTGAAGGTCACTTGTCGCGCGGACTGCAAGGGTTTGTGCCCGCACTGCGGCAAGAATCTGAATCACGAAACTTGTTCCTGCTCGGTACGGGAAGAAGAACCGCGATGGGCGGCGTTGAAGGAAATCCGCGGCAAGCTGGCGAATTAAGCCCAAATTTTGAGGCTGAAGATTATGCGAGGCCCAGAGCCTCGGCGAGAGGAATTTTAGACCATGCCTAATCCGAAACGACGCCATTCTCAACAGCGCACCTCCACCCGGCGGGCGCATGATGCGCTGAAAGCGCACTCGCTTTCAGAGTGCCCCAACTGCCACGAGAAGAAAATGCCGCACCGAGCCTGTGCCAAATGCGGCTACTACAAGGGCCGCGAAGTTATAGAAGTCGAAGAAGCAAGCTAGTTTCCCGCCACCATGCCTAGCGTAATCGCGCTGGATGCGATGGGTTCGGACCGCGCGCCCAAACCTGAGATCGAAGGCGCTATTCATGCTGCGCGCAATTACGATGTGCGGGTGCTGCTGATCGGACCCGAGCTTGAGGTAAGAGCGGAGCTTGGCCGGCATCCTTCCGCGTCGCGGCTGCCGCTTGAGATCGTCCACGCCAGCGAAGTTATAACCATGGAAGATAAAGCGGTGCAGGCCGTGCGCTCCAAGCGCGATTCCTCGATGCGCGTCGGATTGCGATTGGTGCGCGAAGGACAAGCTGCCGGTTTTGTAACAGCTGGTAACACTGGCGCCGCCATGGCTTCCGCAAAAATGGTGCTGGGAGCTTTGCCCGGGGTAGACCGGCCGGCATTGGCTGCTGTACTTCCTACCGCTCCCGGTGGGGCCGCCATCCTGCTCGACGTTGGTGCTAACGTTGACTGCAAGCCGCATAACCTCGAGCAATTCGCGGTGATGGGCGAGATTTATTTTCGTTCCATGTTCGGCGACCTTAAGCCGGGACGCTCCGCTATAGCAGGCAACCGGGCACCGCGTGTGGGGTTGCTCTCCATCGGAGAGGAAGAAACCAAGGGCAACGAGTTGACGCGCGAGTCTTTCCAGTTATTGCAACGGCTGCCCATCAACTTCGTCGGAAACGTCGAGGGCGGCGATTTGTTTAATGGCCATGTCGACGTGATCGTGGCGGATGGTTTTGTGGGCAACGTGGCACTCAAGACTTCCGAGGGCGTGGCAAGGTTGATACGAACGGTGCTGAAGGAATCACTAAAAGCAACAATTACCAGCCAAGTCGGCTACATGCTTTCGCGCAGCGCGTTCTCCGATTTCAAGAAGCGTATCGACCATACGGAATACGGGGGCGCGCCGCTGCTCGGACTGAAGGGTGTGTGCATCATCACGCACGGTTCCTCAAACGCGAACGCGATTAAGAACGCAGTGCGCGTGGCCGCGGAATTTTCTGCGCGGCGTGTCAATGAATCGATTGAGCGCGGGCTGGCAGCGTTGCGTCCCGCGATGGCGGAAGCTGAGGCTGCTCCGGCGAATTAACCTCTTCCAATCATGAACGAATCCAACGACCTGTCGAGGTCCGATCAATCAAGAATCGCATTCATCTTCCCCGGCCAGGGATCGCAGGCCGTGGGCATGGGCAAAGAACTTGCCGAAAAGTATCCCGTCGCGAGGCAAACGTTTGACGAGGCTGACAACGCGTTGGGATACAAGATATCGCAATTGTGTTTCGAAGGCCCGGAAGATCAATTGCGCCTTACGGAAATTACCCAGCCCGCAATTCTAACGGTATCCATTGCCGCGCTAAGGGTTCTTGAATCTCGGATTGCCAAGCCCTACTTTGTGGCTGGCCACAGCCTCGGCGAATATTCTGCTCACGTTGCGTCGGGCACGTTCGCCTTTGCCGATGCCGTGCGCACGGTGGGCAACCGCGGAAAGTATATGCAGGAAGCCGTTCCCGTTGGGGTTGGAACGATGGCGGCAATCCTGGGACTGAAGTTGGACGTGGTTAACGAAATCTGCGCGGAGGCGTCACAAGGGCAAGTCTGCTCGCCCGCGAATATTAATTCGCCGGAGCAGATTGTGATCTCGGGGCATACGGCAGCGGTGGAGCGCGGAGCCAAACTTGCCTCAGCGCGCGGAGCGAAGATGGCGAAGTTGCTGCCCGTGAGCGCGCCATTCCACTGTTCGCTGATGAAGCCGGCACAGGATCGTTTGGAAGCAGACCTGAATGCTTTAAAGATGCAGAAGCCGGTCTATCCGGT
>JBEKBW010000114.1:0-15575 GCA_050015215.1 Candidatus Sulfotelmatobacter sp. | reverse complement strand
CCGGGCACATCGCCGGCGTTGATCGCGTCGCGCAGAGCCACATCGCTGTAACCATCCGCACCCACGTTGCGGACGGAGGTGAAACCAGCCTGCAAGGTAAGCCGGGCATTTTTCGCGCCGGTTATGGTTTCTCGCTGGATGCTGATGGCGAGCCGCTCATAACCGAACGTCGGATCGAAGGTCAGGTGGGTGTGCGCGTCGATCAGCCCAGGGAGAATAGTGGCGTTCGGCAGCTCGATGCGATGAGCGTCGGCCGGAGCTTTTGCCGAAGCGGCTTCTCCGATACTCACGATCTTGCCATCGGCGATGACGATCGTCTGATCGGACAGCATTTTGCCGGTTTTGACGTCGAGCACGTGGCCGGCGTGGATGGCGACGACTTTGGAACTTTGTTGAGCGGCGCTCTGCTGAGCAAGGGCCTGCCCGCAGATTCCGAACACTGCAAACACAGCCATGGCGGAATTAAGAAGTCCCTTCATGATCGTCTCCCTAAAGAGTTGTGATTAAAACGTACGGAAGGATAGCAGAACCCGCTGGCAGAATCGCACTTTGCGCATGCGTACACACTGGCGTACACTAGAAATCCATGGCTACACTCAAAGTCGGCGTACGCGAATTTCGCGAGAAAATCGCCAGTTTTCTGGAGTCGGACACGCCTATTGCCGTCACCCGCCGCGGCGAGACTCTCGGGGTCTATGTCCCTACTCCTCGAAAGCGCGCTACAACAGCCGATCCTCGCGACCTTAAAGCCGCCGCAGATCGTCTTGCCCAGGCACTGACAGATGTCGATGAAGAAGAGCTAGTGACCGAATTCAAAGAGATTCGCCGGCGGAAGAAGCGCGCAAAAGCACTGAAATGATTGTTGTCGATGCGAACATCCTAATCCGCGCCGTGTTAGGACGCCGCGCAAGACAGCTGATGGAGAAAGACTCGCTGAAAGAAATCCGCTTCTTTGCACCGGACGTCGCGTTCGACGACGCTGAACGATACCTCCCTTTGCTTCTGAAGAAACGCGGCAAATCTGAAACCGACATCGCGGCTTCTCTGGATTACCTGCGGACATTGATCGAGCCAGTTGACCGCGAGCTCTATGCGATCTTCGAAAACGAAGCACGGGAGCGCATGCATGGCCGAGACGAGGATGATTGGCCCGTCCTGGCCAGCGCGCTCAGTCTGGGTTGCAGAATTTGGACGGAAGATGCGGATTTTTTCGGAACTGGCGTCGCCGTCTGGACAACTAGTCGCGTCGAGATCTTCCTAAGATCGCAACCCGGGACTAGCGAGCCGTAGCCGCGGACACTCCTAGCCCCCCGGCCCATCATTCGAAACATACTGCTCAAGCGATTCCAACTCCCGGCTGAGGTCCTCGACGCGCCACTCCAGCAGATTGCGAATCGAGAGAATGCCTAGCAGCTTGCCGTTGTCGTCGGCCACGGGCAGGTGGCGGAAGTGGCGTTCGAGCATGATCGTGAGCGCTTCTCCTGGCCCGGTGCGGCGGGTTGCCATTTCGACTGGCGTGGTCATCAGTTCGCGGATCGATGTGACCTCGGGGTCCAGGCGGGTCAGGGACATTTTGCGGAGCACGTCGCGCTCGGTGAAAATTCCGGCGACGCGAAACTCGGAATCGACAACGGCTACGGCGCCGACGTGGTGATCGAGCATTTTGTTGATGGCGTCCGCAATGGTCGCTTCCAGCGGAACCGCCGCGATTTCCCGGTCGCAAAGTTCAAGGACGCTCATAATTCCCCCTCTTGGCCAAGGCGCCAACATTCGTCGCCTCGGTTACACCTGGCGTTTCCGAACATCAGACTACAGACATCGGATTGAGGAATTATGCTCACGGCGCAGCCGATGTCAAGAAAATAGGAAAGAAAATTTGAAAAACTTTACGCTCTCAGGCCGAAAGCGGATTTGTTAGCGATCTCTCAGCGGTTTGTTCCGCTTTTGAAGACCTTCCCATCCTTCATCACGAATTGCACATTCTCCAATGCTTTTATGTTCTGCAACGGATCGCCGCTGACCGCGATCACGTCCGCGAGGGCTCCCGGCGCAATCACGCCAAGCTTGCCTTCCATGTCGAGCAACTCGGCGGCGCGCGCCGTTGCGCTTTGAATCGCATCCATGGGAGTCATGCCCAGCTCTACCATGCGCGGGAACTCCTGTGCAATCGGTTCGGTCCAAGGAATTCCGCCCATATCGGTGCCGAAAGCGATTTTCACTCCGGCCTTCATGGCCTTCTTGAATGACGGCTCGTGAACCGCGACGCGCAGCCGATCGCGCTGGCCTGCAGAGGTATCGGCCGGAGCCCAATCGTGATAGTAAGCGCTGATCGTTGGCACGTACCAGGTTCCCTGCTTCACCATTTGCGCAATCGCCGCGTCATCGAGGTCGAGGCCGTGCTCGATGGAATCGCATCCGCCATCGAGAGCGCGGCGCATGCCGATGCCGCCATACGAGTGGCACGCGACCTTCTTGCCCCAGCCGTGAGTCTCATCCACAATCACGCGCAGTTCTTCCACGGTGAGCGTGGGTTGCGACACCAGTTCGCCGTGCTTGCCGACCCAGGAACGATGCGTCATGTAAACCTTGATCCAGTCGGCTCCGTGATCGAGCTGCTCGCGCGCGGCTTTGCGCGCCTCCACCGGGCCATCGACGATTTGCGCGCCTTTGGGCATGTCGAGTTCTGGCGCGTAGCCTTCCAGCGGATACCCTCCGGTCGTGGAGATGGCGCGTGTGGAAACGAACAGGCGCGGCCCTGGAATGTAGCCCTGTTCGATCGCCTGCTTGATGCCGATGTCGCCGTAGCCAGCGCCTTCGGTTTCCACGTCGCGCAACGTTGTAAAGCCTTGCTCCAGCGCTCTTCGCGCGGCGACTGTAGCTCGCGCCGCTCGCAGCGCTAGCGGTGCGTTCAGAATGTTGGCGTCGTATCCGCCTTCGGCGGGGTCTTCGCCTTGCAGAAAAATATGAGTGTGGCAATCGATCAGGCCAGGAAGAACGGTGGCGTTAGATAAGTCGATCACCGTTGCCCCTGCCGGAATTTTGACGCTGCCTGCATCGCTAACGCTCTCGACGCGGTTGCCGTGAACGATCACAACCTGATTGTGGCGCGGGCCGCTGGACTTGCCGTCGATTAAGGTACCAGCGCGAATTGCGGTAACGGACTGCTGACTCTGGACAACGGCCTCCTGGGCGAAAGCGCTAACGCAGAGGGCGAGAAAAAACATCCGACAAAGGTTCTTCACGTTCATCTCCTCGGGAATATTTCAAGAAAGCCGCTGTTCCAGAATTGCTCCCAATAGCGGATGATCTTGCGGGAGGGATTCTATACCCTTATACAAAGGTGGGCGAGTTGGCTGGAATCCCAAGCGAGAGGAGGCAATCGTGCTGGTTCGGGTTGCGGGTCCGCAGGAGGCACGTGCCATTACGGATGTGATCAATGCTGCCTTCCGCCAAGCCGAAAGCTTCTTCATCGAACGCGATCGCATCGATGTCGAGCAAGTCCAGAAATTGCTGGGCACCGGGGAGTTCCTCGTTTCCGACGAGAACGGCGCAATCACGGGCTGCGTGTATGTGGAAATGCGGGGTGACGGTTCGTATCTGGGTTTGCTTGCTGTCGATCCGACAGCGCAAACATCGGGGTTGGGATCGAAGTTGATGACGGCTGCGGAGGAGCATTGCCGGAAGGCGGGCAGCCGGTTCATGGATATCCAGATTGTCAATCTGCGCAAAGAACTGCCTGACTTTTATCATCGCCGCGGTTATCTTGAGACCGGAACCGCACCGTTTACCGCGGGAATCGATACCAAGATTCCTTGCCACTTCGTGAAAATGTCCAAGTCTCTGGCGTAGTCGAGTCGTTCATTCCGGCAGAACTGCGTCGGCTTCGATCTCCACCAGAATTTCAGGCGAGATCAGCGCGCTTATCTGCACCATGGAAGTCGCGGGGCGAATATCGCGAAAGACTTCGCCGTGCGCCTTGCCGACCTGCTCCCAGTCAGCGATGTTAATCACGTAGATGCGCGTGCGCACCACATCTTTCATCCCGGCTCCGGCTTTCTGCAGCGCGGTCTCGATATTTTTCAGTACCTGTTTGGTCTGAGCGTAGACATCTCCTACGCCTACAATCTTGCCATCCGACCCTGTAGCGGTTGTGCCGGAAACGTGTACGTAGGGCCCAATTTTTACTGCACGGGAGTAACCTACAATCGGTTCCCAGCGGGTCTCGCTCGAAATATTAGTTCTTTGCATTGATCGACTTCCTCCATGGTGCCGATTTTTATTAAGTGAAGGCTATACGTTTAGCAGCCGCGAGTTCGTTGTGCCAACAAAAATCGCAGAAAACTCTGCAAGCTCTTGCGACTTCTAATCCATTGACGAAAATGATGCGTGGCAGAAACAAAAGTCACTTGATTTTGCCATGTATCTAAGGTAACTAGTTAGGCAGCATGTGGGGAAGCCGCGCAGGAAGCGGCTTTCACGGGGGTGAACAAGAGTGATTCCGGAATCTCATCCGCTTCGTCAGCTGTTCCAGGAATTGGTTGGACGTCACTACGCCGAAGAGATCGGCATTCGCGATCCGCAAGTTGTCGCTTACGTCTCGCACCTGCTCACAGAGTTTTGCGAGGCGGATCAGTTGTTCAAGATCCATGATGTCGCAGACCGGCCCCTGACCGACGTTGGCGAAATGCTGTTGGAGTCGGATCCTGTTTATGGCCCGGCGCCGTCATTTGATCGCGAACGCCAGGTACGCAAGCATATTGGCGACTACGCGCTGTTCTTCATGGGAATGTTTCCCGAAAGCATTAACCACATTCGTCTGCGCCGCCAGCGGCTGGAAAGTTTTGTCGAGTGGATGAAGGCTGGAAAAGAAAGTTACTACATCGTTTCCAAATTCGAACATTTCGAATACGCGAAAGTCGCTCCACTATTCGCCCATCTCTCTCGCGATTTTGAGGGCTGCGTTTACGGCCTCAATAGGGTGAAGAACGATCTGCAGGAGATGCAGCATCCGATTGTGCGGAGAAGCGAAGAACTGCTCATGTAGTGGGCTCACGCTGTGGCCGATTACGGCCCGTCCGCTCGTTTATATCCGGGCTTCCGCCGATCCGGAAGAAGCTGAGAGCGTTGTTCCCTTGCACCAGCCTGCGAACCCTGCGCAGCGAACCGAATTCATCGCCGGGATCGAATTTCTTTTCGTGTTCGGCAATCACCAACGACATGGCCCATATCAGCGTCGAATCCGAAAGAGCGGTGAGCGTTTCCTTATAGGCTTCCTGCATGCGGTAGGGCGGGTCGAGGAAAACCACGTCTGCCACAACGTGCTGACGCCGGGAGCGCCAGAGAATCGAGGCGAGGTCGTCGCGCAGGATTGTGTAGCCTTCTCTTATACCGAGACTCTGTAGGTTCCGCTCTATCAACCTGGCTGCGCGGTCGGAGTTCTCCACGAAATAAACCTGCTGGGCACCGCGACTGAGCGCTTCGATTCCCACGGCGCCAGTGCCGGCGAACAAGTCCATCCACACCGTACTCTCGAGCGCAGCAGGATTGCTGGCCGTCAGCACGTTGAACAGAGTTTCGCGCAGGCGATCTGACGTTGGGCGAATATTCTGCCCCGCTAATGAGCGCAGAACACGCCCACCATATTTCCCCGAAATGACGCGCATGGCAGTGAACTTCCCCAGCCGATTACTCCGTCATCCCGAACGGAGCCAAGAATCTCTACCTTTCGCGGGCCAGATGCTTAAGGATTCTTCGCTCGGACGACAAACTGACTGGTACTGTGAACTTCCGAGTGCCGCAGACACTATACGCGAGCATGTAAAATAACAGTAGTAGACGAATTTCATGAGAAGTTTTTCCATTCACGTCGGCCGGTTGTTCGGGGTTGAGGTCCGCCTTCACCTGACATTTCTGCTGCTGCCCCTGTTTGTCTTCTGGACGGAGTACAACGTTCACGGCTCGGCCAACGGATCGCGGGATCTGGCTCTGGTCGGACTTGTGCTGGCCTGCGTTGCGGCGCATGAGGCCGGGCACATGCTGGTGGCATGGCGAGCCGGGCTTACTCCGAAAGCAGTAATTCTTCTGCCGCTCAGCGGCGTCACGGTGTTTGACGAGTCTCGCGCGCAGCCGGTGCAATCGAGCGTGGAGGCCTGGAGGCGCGACGTTCGCATCGCTCTCACCGGCCCGCTGGTGAATTTAGTTTTCGCGCTGCTTGCTGTCGGCGTAGTTTACGCGACCGGCTATTCGGCGAATTTGTGGAAGTGGCCGTTTTTTCAGTCGGGCAATCTGCCGCGCAGCCTGGTGTGGGCGAATCTGTATCTCGCTGGGATTAATTTGCTGCCTGCTTATCCTCTGGATGGAGGCCGCGTGTTGCGGGCTTACTTTGCGCTGAGTTCCGATCCCGCCGTTGCCACGCGGCGTGCCGTGTCGATCAGCCATGCCTTGGCCATGCTGCTGATGGTTGCCGGATTGTTCAGCGATACCTGGCTGACGATGGTTGGCGTCATCATCTTCTCGGCGGCGCAGCTTGAAGAGCGCGCAGTGATCTTCCAGTCGGTGCTCGATAATGTGCGGCTGGAAGAAGTCATGCTCACCGACTTCGCAACTCTGTCTCCGGCTGATACCTTGCAGGACGCGCTCGATAAAGCCGTTCACTCCCTACAGGATGATTTTCCGGTCGTACGCGGAAGTGACATGGTGGGAGTAATTTCACGGCAGCGCATTCTGGAAGCCTTGCGCGTGGAAGGCAACGGCTACGTGCAGGCGGTGATGAACAAGCTCTTTGAAGTCTCCATGCGGCAGGAATCGCTGGCGTCTGCTTTCCGCAAACTTACTGCGCGCAACTCCAGCATTATCCCCGTGGTCGAGGATCAGCGTCTGATAGGAATCGTGACTTTACAGAATTTGATGCACTCGATGGCGCTGCTGGCGGAGAGCCGGAAGCTGCGGCGGGATGAGACGTAGCGCAAGAAAGCTAGAACAACCGCACCGCTTTGGCTTGCTGCACCGCTGGAATCTCCTCTAAGTTTCGCAACACACCATCCGGCACGCGGCCATCCACGTGAACCACAGCGATGGCTTCGCGCGGCTCCGCTGACGATTCTGCTGCCCGCCGCCCCAGCGAAAAATCTGCTATGTTGATTTCGCTTTCGCCGAGAATTGTTCCCACCCTGCCGATCACACCTGGGACATCCCGGTTGCGCAAGAAAATCAAATCCCGCCCGAGAGGTGCTTCCACATCGATGCCGTCGATATGCAGCAGCCGCGGCGTACTCCCGTGCAGGACCGCGCCCTTGACCATGTGCTCTTCCGTGGAGCTTTTCAGGAAAACTGACAGCACGCTTCCCGCGCCGCCGGTCGAGGCCTTTGCCTTATGGGCCTCATGCACGCGCAGGCCGCGAGCATCGGCCAGGGACGCCGCATTCACCAGATTGGCTTTTTCTTCCAGCGCCTGATTCAGAATGCCCTTGATGGCTGCGTTCCGAATCAGCTCTGTCTTCCACTCCGCGATGTGGCCGCTGTAGCGCAGCGAAATTTCTTCCATAGACCCTGTCGATATCTGCGCCAGAAATGCGCCCATACGCTCGGCCAGGACGATGTACGGCTGCATCTCGGCGTACTCTTCGGCGGAAACCGAGGGCACATTCACCGCATTCTGAATCACGCCATGCTTCAGGTATTCGCGCACCTGTTGGGCAATCTGCACCCCGACGGCTTCCTGGGCTTCAACGGTCGATCCGCCGATGTGAGGCGTGAGAATTACATTGCCCAGCGAGAGCAGCGGCGAGTTTTTAGGCGGTTCCTCGTTGAAAACGTCGAGAGCGGCCGCGGCCACGTGGCCCTGCTTCAGCGCGGCCGCCAGGTCTGCCTCGTTTACCAGTTCTCCGCGCGCGCAGTTCACCAGGCGCGCGCCTTTTTTCATTTTCCCGATGGCCGCTTCGTTGATCATCCCCGCGGTTTGCGGCGTGAGGCCAACATGCAGGGTGATGTAGTCGGCCGCCGCGTAGAGTTCATCAAGGCTCGTCAACCGGATCGCCTGTTCCTTGGCCACCGCAACGGAGACAAACGGATCATGCGCGACAATGTCCATGCCGAACGCGCGCGCACGCCGCGCTACCTCCATGCCGACGCGGCCTAGTCCAACAACTCCCAGCGTTTTGCCGCGAAGTTCGGTCCCTTGCAGCGATTTCTTCTCCCATTTCCCCGCGTGCATCAATGCGTCGGCGCGGCACAGATGGCGCGCCATGGCGAGCATCATGCCCAAGGTTTGTTCGGCCACTGCCACGGCATTTGCTCCGGGCGTGTTCATCACGGCGATGCCCTGGCGTGTCGCCGCATCGAGATCGATGTTGTCTACTCCTACGCCGGCGCGTCCGATCACCCGCAGCTTTTTGCCGTGAGCGAGCAGCGCGGCGTCGGCCTGAACTGCGGACCGTACGATCAGCGCGTCGGCGGATTCCAGCTCCGCCTCCAGTTTGCCGTTGAGCTGGTCTGCCGTAAGCACGGTCCAATCCGGCTCGCGAAGCTGCTCGACTGCCGATTCCGATATTTTTTCAGCTACCAGAATTTTCACAGAGACACCTATCGCTTTCTCAAATTCTCAGAAAAAATGACCTCGGATCAAAGTCGGCGCCAAGAATGCCACGCTTTACGCCGATCGATTACGCGCATCGGAATGAGAACTGCTTCGGCGCACGCTCAGGCTCCTACCAGTTGTTGGTTCGCAGCCAGCCGGCGCGCATATACTTCTTGCGCGGCACGCAGGGCGATGCCGTACTCGACGGATCTTCCAGTGACGCGGGCGAGCACGTGCTCGAGCGCCCCCAGAATGCCGATCGTATCCAGATAGTCGTAGTAACCGATGTGAGCGATGCGGAAGAGCTGTCCCTTCATCTCGCCCTGGCCATTGGCCACAACTGCATCGAAGGACTCGCGAAACTCTTTCACGATTTTTCCCGAATCGATTCCGCCCGGCGAATTGATTGCGGTGAGCGCAGCACCCGGTGAACTGGCATAAAGCTTCAGACCCAGGGCTTGCGCTCCGGCGCGGGTCATCTCCGCGCAAAGTTCGGCATTTTTCACCAACTCTTCGCGGCCTTTCGCGACATCGCCGTTCCCCATCTCGCGGATGAAGTCCAACGCCGCGCCCATCGCGGCAAACAGCGAAGTCGCCGGAGTGTAGGCAGATTCGCCTTTCGCGGCGGATTTTCGCTCCTTGCGCAGATCGAAATAAAAACGCGGAGAAGTCGTGCTCTCCATGCGCTTCCAAGCGCGCTCACTAACTGCGCAGTAGGCAAGTCCCGGCGGCATCATCAGCGCTTTCTGCGAGCCGCCGATGATGAAATCTACGCCCCAGCCGTCGACGTCAAGGTGCGTGGTGCCCAATCCAGTGATCGCATCGACGACGAGAAGGGTATCCTCTTGTTCGCGCACGATCTTCGCAATACCGCGCACATCGTGGCGGACACCGGTCGAACTTTCCGTCGCCTGAACGAACACGGCACGCACATCGGAAGAAAGCCGCGCTCGAATTTCCTCCAGCGAGAATGTCTCGCCGTAGGGCTTGCTCAGCACATCTACATTGCAGCCAAATGTCTTGGCCAGTCCTGTCCAACGCTCGCCGAACTTGCCTGCCGTGAGCACCAGAACTTTGTCCCCCGGCGACGTGAGGTTAGAGACAGAGGCCTCCATAACGCCCGTTCCCGAACACGCCAGCACGAGAACGTCATTCTTTGTGCCGATGAATTCTTTCATGTCGGCGAGCACACGCTGGAACAAGGCGCGAAAATCAGCAGTGCGGTGATGTGCCGTAAACGACGCCATGGCGGTTTGGGCCGCCGGCAGCAGGGGCGTTGGGCCCGGAGTAAAAAGACGATTCTTATGCAGCATAGATAAAGCCTTTACCAGTGGGATGGTTATCAGTCTACCGGAACTGCGAGTTCGGTGGAGTGAGGATCATCACATTGCGGTGGTTGTAGTACGGAAGAATTGGGCTGGCCCGAAGCATCTATAATCCCCACATGAGCCTTATCGAACAGATTCAACAGGACATTACCACCGCCATGAAGGCGCGCGAGGAGCAGCGCCTCTCCACGCTGCGCATGGTCAAGACCGCGCTCAAAAATCGCGAGATCGAGAAAATGGCGCCGCTCGATGAGAAGGAATCTCAGGCTGTGCTCACCACGCTAATCAAGCAGCGCAAAGAATCCGTGGAGCAGTTCACCAAGGGCGGACGCCAGGAGATGGCCGACAAGGAAGCGGCGGAGATTGTGCTGATCGAGAGCTACCTGCCCAAAGCGGCGGGAGAGGCGGAGATCGTGGCCGGAGTCAAGGCGGTGATCGCTGAAATGGGCTCCCCTACCATGAAGGACATGGGTACGGTGATGAAGAATGCCATGGCGCGGTTTTCGGGCGCGGGTATGCGAGTGGATGGGAAGGTGGTCAGCGAAGCGGTGAAGCGGGAACTGGCGGGAAAGTGATCGGGTACGAAGCACATTCAAGCCAATCTACTCGCGGCCAGTAGGCTTCCTTCCGATGCCGGAACGAGTATAAGACCACATCGCTTCCGAGAATGTCATACCGCAAGCGGTATTCTTTCCAGCGAATTCTCCATTGCCCCTCGCCCGCTTTGTGTCCGCTGAGTTTTTTGATCTGGTGCCGCCCGCTACGGTTGTATGGATCGCGACGCAGAACAGCGAGCAGTGCCTCCATCGCGTCAGCGACTGCCGGGCGACCGCGCGAGATCGTGCGGAAGTCCCGCTCGTAGCCAGGCGTGGTAAGGACTCTGAAAGGATCTGGCTCCGCCGGCATGGCCGAGACTCCTTTATCCTGCCCGTCTGTGAAACAAAATCGTCCCGAGTCCAGCTATCGCGCAGCTTGTTTTTTTTTTATCTTTTTGGCAGGTCGACGCAGATCCTCCAGGAATTCACCTACCTCGCGAGTTCTACCCGCGAGATAGTCCTGATAGCCCGTCTTGATCTGCTCCTTCAACCCCTCATCCTGTTGGTCCAGGTAGTCTTCCAGATCATCGACGTGCATGAGCCCGGCTACGGGAATACCGTCTTTTTCAAGGATGAAAACCTCTCGGTTGAGGTGCACGCGGCGGACGACCTGCCCGAGATTTATGCGGGCCTTGGTTAGTGCGAGGCGATTCACGACCGTTTTCATACGATTGATTAACCCTCATCAGTGATGATCAATGGTAATCAATCGAATAGGGAAGCGACAAGGCCTAAATATCCGAGAAGACCTACGCCGCTCTGCCCAGCACTGGCTGCGTGCAGTGGGCGCAGCGCCTGGCATCGATGGGAATCTCGCTCAGGCATTCCGGGCACTTTTTGGTAGTGGGATCAGGAGGCTTTTCGCCGCGGTGCATGCGCGCGATCAGCATGTTTACCGGCAGGACGACGAAGAAGTATACGGCAGCCGCGATCAGGAAGAACGAGATGCAGGCGTTGATGAACTCGCCAATGGGGAACTCGGTTCCTCGAAGGTAGAACTTCAGTTTCGAATAATCCGGCTTGCCCACGATGACCGCGATCAACGGCGTCAGGAACGCCTTGGTCATCTCCGTGACCACCGCACCGAAAGCCGCGCCGATGACCACGCCCACCGCCATATCCACAACATTTCCGCGCAGGATGAATTTCTTGAAGCCGTCGAGCATAAATTTCTCCCCGAGTCTGAATGGGAGATAAATGTAAGTTGGTGGAATCGGTTTGGTCAAGCGGGGCCAAGGCGAGGTGGTGCCCCAGGTTGAACAAGAGACTCGTATCAGGGCATCGCTTTAGCGATGCCAACAAGGCTGAGAAAAGAAATCGGCTTTAGCCGCCTAAATGTTTTCCCACAGCCCCCAGCGGCTAAAGCCGTTCCAAATTTCCTACATCGACGGCATGCCTGAAGGCATGCCCCGATACGAATCTTTCTTCGGACTGTTACCAGCGCGAGGGCTTTAGAAGATGCCAACGAACTTCGTCGATAGATCCCTGCGGATAGGAGTCGGATAAAGGAAAGGTAACGGCGACCCGCGTAGGCCGCCGCAAAGGAACGCCTGAAGAGGAACCGGAGAAAACCGCTACCGTCCCGCTGACGCTCCTGCAGTCATGATTCCGGCGATGTGCATGCCCTCAATCCGCGCCAGCACATTTTCTAGGCTCGCGCCCGTATCGGTGCATGCATCCACGTAGGGATGCCGGCTTCCATCGGCATGCATTACCAGCACGGCGGTTTCTGCATTCGCTTTCTTGACCATGTAAGGCAAGTGGTGCCGGTCGTTTCTAGTGAGGCTTGGTCCCAGAACGACCAGGTGAAACGGGCCCTTTTTTAGAGCCTCTACGACGGCTTTGCGCCCAATCGCCTTTTCCACGTTATGCCCAGCCTTTTCAAAAGCTTCCGCCGGAGTTGACTGCGCCTCCGCCTCCCCTTCGCCATAGAGAATTCTTAGCTTTGCTGACTTCGTCATTTTCCCGTCCTTGCTCGGTACATGACATCCATACCGGCAAAGCCACGGTAGCAACGGCGTTGGGCGCTGAGAACGTCACCGAAGACCAGCAACGATCGGAGTGTCAAACCAAATTCCGTTTCCCATCTGGCGGATTCAGCGGTAAACTTCTGCCCCGGAGGGACTTCCATGTTCCGCGCGCACGTCGTCATCGGTGTCGTTGTCCTGCTCGCCGCTTCGCTTTGTGCGGCGCAACAATCGTCGGAGCCTTCGGCGACCACAAGTTGTTATCTGGACGATGGCCGGCAGGTCTATGTCCGCTACAATCCCGCGACCACGAAGACGGACAGAATTTCTAATGGGAAGCCTTTTACCCCGGGCGGAATGCCGATGACGCTGTTTACGGAAGCGCAACTCTCATTCGGAGGAACCACGATTCCAGTTGGGGCCTACACCGTGTATCCGATCCCGGAAAAAGCCAAGTGGATCCTGGCCGTGAACAAGAATGTCTCAGCCCGTGCGGCCTATGACGAGAAGCAGGACGTGGCTCGCACTCCGATGGAAACCGATCAGCTGCCGGAATCGGCAGACACGCTCGAAGTGGCCTTTGCGCATGTCGGCTCCCGATGTACGCTGCGCATCGTGTTCGGCAAGGCGGCGACGTTTGCCGATTTCGTCGCCAAGTAGTTCAACCTGATGCCGGGCTCGGATCGATCCGGCCTTAGATCGATCCGGCCTCAGATCGAGCCGCACAAAGCCTGATTTTCTGAGACAATTCCGCCATGCGATGCCTGCTCGTTCTGCTCGCAGCCAGTGCCGCACTGGCTCAGCCGGCGCGTCAAACCCAGTCCTCAAATACTAAAGAGGATCTCCGCGGCGTGAGTGCTGTTTCCACGCAGATCGCCTGGGCTTCCGGTACACACGGCACCTATGTCCGCACCACCGATGGCGGCCACACCTGGATTCCGGCGCAAGTTCCAGACGCCTCCACGCTCGATTTCCGCGGCGTTGTAGCCTTCTCCGCTGATGAAGCGTTCCTTATGTCCTCGGGCCCCGGCGGGCAATCCCGCATTTACCACACCGCCGACGCGGGCCAGCATTGGGAATTGCAATTCACCAACACGAATCCCAAAGCCTTCTTCGATTCCATCGTTTTTTGGGATTCAACCCACGGCGTAGTCCTCGGCGACCCCCTCGCCGACGAATCCGGCCAACTGAAATTTCAACTTCTCATCACCGAGGACGGCAAATCCTGGAACCCCATTCCCGCGTCTCAACTCCCGTCGGCGCTCGAAGGCGAAGGAGCTTTTGCTGCAAGTAATACCTCCCTCGTGATTCTGCCTTTGCCCGACACGAACATCTGGTTCGCCACCGGAGGCCGCGCCGCTCGCGTCTTTCACTCTCCTGACCGCGGCCGCACCTGGCAAGTCTTTAATACCCCGATCAACCACGGGCCCGATTCTGCCGGAATCTTCTCCATCGCCTTCCGCGATCCGCTCCACGGTGTAATCGCCGGCGGCGACTACAAACACCCGGACCAGGACGGCCCCAATCTGGCCTTCACCGACGATGGCGGCACGAGCTGGACGGTATCCAAAATTTTTCCGCAATCCTACTACTCGGCAGCCGCTTACGATCGAAAATACAAAGGCCCGAACGCAGCGGAACTAGACGAAAATCGGGCGCACGCGCGGCTGTTCATCGCGGCGCCGAAATTCCTTTTCGATTTCCGTCCGCCGCGAAATCCCACGCGCATCAGCCCGCCCAAGAAATCGGGTATCCAATTTAACGCGATCAGCGCCTATCCCAGTGGGGGAGCGCTTTTTGTGGGGCCGCACGGGTCCATTGCCACAATTCCCTGATTTTGCGGGTTTGCAAGGTGTTCTTACGCCAAATGGGCCTTCCTGGCATCCAACGAGCGGCCATGCTCCGACGTGCCTCTCGATTATGGTTGTATTCCCTCAATTTGGGGTACACTCCTAGGAACGTTTGCAATGTTTAGTCCTCACCCCAATCTGGCCGATGACGTCAACCGCGCCATCGTTCGATCCGAAATTGAGGGCGGGGTTTTTCTGCAGGACCTGCCTCCCTCCACCGTGCTTGAGATTCAGACCGTGCACCACTGCTATATCGCCGTTCTTCTCGGCGGCAATGACGCGCTCATCTCCGGCCACCCTGAGTTCTGCCCGCAGCCGGTACAGGTCGCGATCGCCGGTTCTACCTGGGGCGGATCCATGCTGAAGTTGCAGTATGTGGGCCGCGGCATGCATCTCGAGTTCCGTCATCCCGAATATCCCACTCCGATCATTACCTCGCCGATTCAGGATATTCGCGACCACAGCGCCGCCTGATTTTTAGCGATCCCGATTGACTTGCGAGGCGCATCCCTCTACCATTCCCGCGATGCCTGAATTGTTTGGGAACTAGAACAGCGAAAGCACACAGAGCGAATCCGTGAACATCACCACACGCGAAGTCAGTCATGTCACCATCGTCGATATCGACGGTCGCATCACGCTGGGCGATGAAACCGGAAAGCTTCGCGACATCGTGCGCCAGCTCATCTCGGCTGACAAAAAGAAAATTGTCCTCAACCTCGCGAACGTGGACTACATCGATTCGTCCGGCGTCGGCGAACTGGTGAGCAGTTACACTGCCGTGAAGAACGCAGGCGGCGAACTTAAGCTTTTGTCTCTGACTAAGAAGGTTCATGACGTTCTCCACGTCACCAAGCTCTACACCGTCTTCGATATCAAAGACGATGAATTTAACGCCGTGAAATCCTTCGACTACTTCTTTGCGAAATAGTTCCGGCCAGAGAAATTGTTCTCCCAGAGTTTCAACTCACGGACACGTGAGTTGCGCCGTCCCTGTGACCTGGCATCCGCCTCCGCATGCACCAATTACGTTGCACACCGTGATAACCGAAGCAAAAACTGAGTACGTGCCGTTTGCGCCGGCCATGCACTGGGCCAACCCGCTGCTCGACACCGCTACTTCGGCAGTGGGTGCATCTTCCTGACAAACTCCCCAGCTTGCCACCGTGAGTGGCGTGACGGGCGAAGGCGGCGTCTTGTAATAGCCAGTGGCAATGAATTGCACCTTACCATCGAAATCCTTTGCATCGGCGGTGGAT
>JBEKBW010000113.1:0-15596 GCA_050015215.1 Candidatus Sulfotelmatobacter sp. | reverse complement strand
GCACATTGAGCACTTTGCCTTCTGGATAGGAATCTTGGTCTCGGTGGTGGGATTCCTGAAGGGTTCGCAGCGTGCATATCCTGGCCACCAAACAACAACCTCCGCCACCCCGGCAGCAACGAAGTCGGCTGGGGGAAGCTCGAAGAAAACGTAGTCCGCCCTGCGGGTGTGTGTGGCCAACTGCACGACAGAAGAAGAACTGCGACGGATTATTTGTGACGCGGGATTTCGGCTCGCGCAGAGAGGTGCGCTGTATCGGCAGTATTTTGTCAACTAGACGAGGCTCTTTGTGGAAGCCATTGATATTCCCGATTGGGAAACCTTTGAACAAAAGGTGCGGGAACTTCGCGCAAGGTATACCAAGGAAACCTCACCGCTTCTTTTTCGCGGACAGGGCGATTCCAAATGGTTATTAAAAACGACGCTCGAAAGAAGCGGAGCAGAGCGGTTGCTTTTCAGCGAGTACTACACGCTGATCTGCGCCAGCATGCGGCCCGAGATTAGAACATTCGCTCACGTAGACGTTCCCGACTTCGATCCGCGATGGTCCAGCGGATACTTTCTCAGGCCCGAGTTGCTTTACGAGATTGGCGATGTGTTTCCGACCCCTCTCTACCGATACATGGCTTGACGGGGTCCTGTGCTGCCATTACACCACAGGCCCACGCGAAAAGCTTAAGCCAGCGCGGCGGGTTCGCAATGGCTCCTTGCGAAAATTTGTCATGTAGGGTTTCGTTTCGGGATGTCGACTTGGCCGCCGAAAATGCAAACGGCCACGGTAGCCCGAGGCCGTTCGCGACAGCGAAAAATCAGCGCCCCGTCAAGGTCAGTATTACTATCGGCTCGATCCCGCAACCACTCAAGTCACGTAAGGCGCAGGTCAAAGCTGCGGAGCGGCGAAGGCATTTGTGGGTAGGCGAAATGCAAACGGCCCCGGAAATCCCGGGGCCGTTCGCGATAGCCAATGATCAGCCCCTCGCCATGGTCGCAAGATCATTATCGGAAGAATCCAGTGACAAATCAAGTTACTTTAAGGAAGGGTCGCACCTCGCCTCGCGAACCCTCCACTTGTCCCTGAGAGACAATCCTTCGGCAAGAAGGAATGGACCTGGAGGGATTCGAACCCTCACCTGCGACCATAGCGAGGCGCCGTGCTGCCGTTACACCACAGGCCCACGGCGAAAGCTTACGGCAGAACCGCTCGGCGAGTATTCTGCAGATACGACGACAAGAAGTTTCGTTTTGGGAGTCACTGAAAAAGCAAACGGCCCGGGAATTCCCGAGGCCGTTCGCGAGAGCCGGCAGTCGGCACCCATCAAGGTATCGGCTAGATTATCGGTAACGCCGATCTTGTGACAACTAACCTTGCGTTCCACAGCCCCACTACCCGATGATGATCAAGCCGTAAGGCAAACCGCAGCCGGACGGCAAATCCCTCGATCTCTGAAAACTAAATAGCAAGACGAAGATAAGTGCCGCGAATGCAATAATTTACGGCATAGATTATTGATTATAAAGCACTTAACTAAGCCACAACGTACCACAACCTCCTAAGTCATTTAAGTGCAATATTTTGCCAGCAAATTCTTTGCTTCCAAATATTTAGCCCGACATCGAAACATCTAAATTCCCGCAACTCGCTGATTCCAGAGATTTTGCGGAAGCGCTCCAGAATTTTTTTTGAACTGGATCAAACCCGAGTTCACGGCTAAAATCAGTCTGGCTGAGACAGACTCGCGGTCTCACGCGCCTCTCCCGCTTCCGCCCGGATGAAGATGAAGTTTTTCCCCGCAGCTCTGTTGTGGCTCGTCGTGGCAGCCGCCGCGCTTTCAACACAAAACGCGCCTTCACCAACCGCGCCAAGTTCAACGCCAGCGCGGGCCACGCTCAGCGGCGTCGTCATCAAAGAACCCGGCAGCGAGCCTTTAAAGAAGGCTCTGATCGAACTAATCGCCGAAAGCCCGAGCGATGGAGCAAACTACACTGCACTCTCCGGGACCGATGGTGGCTTTCGCATTGAAAACATCGTGCCCGGGAGCTATCGCTTGTTTGTCGAGCGCACGGGCTATCAGGAAGTCGACAAGCACCATCGCCGTGCGGAAGGCCGCGCGCTTACATTTGCTGCCGGGCAGGAGATCAAGGATTTAGCCATTCGCCTGCAAGCTGCAGCCGTGATTGAAGGACGCGTGACGGATGAAGATGGCGATCCCATGCCGGAGGCTCAGGTTGCGGTTCATCGCCAGACTTTTGTGGCGGGACGGAGCCGTTGGGAGCAGGTTGGAGCGGAGCGGACGAACGATCTTGGCGAATACCGCATTGCCGGCCTGGCTGCCGGGCAATACTTCATTTCTGTCACGCCGCCGCCCGACTTCAAGAGTCTGATCGAGACTGCCGGCAATGCGCATCGCGATGGCGGCGCTTCTTCCGACAAGCCCGCCGCGCTCGCTTACCAGACCGTCTACTATCCTGGCACACGGGACCGCGGGCAGGCTTCGCTGATTTCGTTGCATGCGGGCGACGATTTCCCCGCAAATTTCTCTCTTGCCCCCGGCCCCAGTTTGACGATCCGAGGATCTGTGGTGAATCTTCCTGCGGGGGCGACCGCAGCGATTCTGCTGCAATCGAGAGATTTCAATCTGGTGCTGAACGGCTCCGAGATGCACAAAGACGGCAGCTTCGAAATTCGCGACATCTCTCCGGGCGCTTACACGATCGTCGCTAGCGTTGACAATGCCGCGGTTCCGATGACGGCGCGACAGTCGCTCCAGATCGCAGATAGCGTCGATGGCGTCCGGCTGGCGCCGCAACCGGGCGCTTGGATTCGCGGACGGATTCGCGTGGAATCGAGTGCTGCGGTGCAGTCTTATTCGGCTCAGATTTTTCTTCTGCTGCGGCCGGTTGGCGATGAAAATGATTCGCTCAATGCGGTGGGTGTGGGTTTTTCCGAAGTGGCTCATGTGAGTCCCGACGGCAGCTTTGAATGGAAGGACGTTCCACCCGGACAATACTCGGTTCAGATTTCCGACGCCAGCGCTACTCCGGACTGGTTCCTGCGATCTGTAGTGGTAGGCGGACGCGGGGTGGTCGAGTCAGGGTTGACCGTGAATAGCGGCACAATCACTCTCGATCTCACAGCCAGCGATAACGGAGCCAGTGCTGAGGGAGTGGCTTTGAATTCCAAGGCTGAAGCTGAGTCGGTTGCCGACGCCATTGTGGTTGCTGTGCCAGAAGCCCGCTTCCGCGGCCATCTCGATCGTTATCGCAAAGCTGTTACCGATCAAAGCGGACACTTCCGGTTGCGCGGCCTAGCTCCCGGCGACTATACGATTTTTGCCTGGGAGAGCGTGGAAGGGGAAGCCTATTACAATCCAGATTTCGTCAAGGCATACGAAGGTCAAGGCAAAGCGCTGCACTTGAGCGAAGGCGAGCATGCGAGATTGCAGTTGAAAACGATTCCCGAGAGCGACGATCAATAGAGGTTGGAGTCCCCAGGGAACGGGAGCATGAGAAGATTCTTCAGCCGTTGCCAGCCTTCGAATCCGTTAGAATATAAGGCTTCGACCCAACATTGCTGCTTTCCGATCTCATCTTATCTTGCATCTGGGCCGGATGGTCGGGCCCTAAAGGTATTGGGCCCTATCTCCGCCAGCACCTGCTGGATAAGACTTTCCAAGGGCTTTACCACACAGACGCATTCGATCGCGCGTTGCTGATTCCGTATTTCATCGTGCTAATTTTGCTGGCCGGTTACGGAATGCACCGCTACGTTCTCGTTTACCTCTATTACAAGCACAAAGAGAACCGAACAAGTGCACCTGCGGCAGAGTTTGAGGAGTTGCCGCGGGTGACCGTGCAACTTCCGATCTTCAACGAACAATACGTCGTTGAGCGGCTTCTGGATTCGATCTGCAAACTGCAGTACCCGCGGGAACGGCTTGATATTCAGGTGCTGGACGATTCCACGGACGAAACCGTGGAGGTTGCGCGCGACCTCGTGGAACGCTATGCCGCGCTAGGCAACCCCATCACCTACCACCATCGCACCAATCGCCACGGTTTTAAGGCAGGCGCGCTGGCTGAAGGCTTGAAAACCGCAAAGGGCGAGTTTGTTGCGATCTTCGATGCCGATTTCACTCCGCCGGAAGATTTTCTGCTGCGCACGATTCACCACTTCACCGGCCCGAAAATAGGAATGGTTCAGACGCGATGGACGCACATCAACCGGAACTATTCGCTTCTGACGCAAGTGGAGGCGATTCTGCTCGATGGACATTTTGTGCTCGAGCATTCCGGCCGCGCGCGCAGCGGAGTTTTCTTCAACTTCAACGGCACGGCCGGCGTGTGGCGACGCGCGGCCATTGACGAAGCCGGCGGCTGGCAGCATGACACGCTCACCGAAGATACCGATCTTTCCTACCGCGCTCAGCTCAAAGGATGGAAATTCATCTATCTGCAGGACGTCGAGTGCCCAGCCGAGTTGCCGGTCGAGATGACTGCGTTTAAAACACAGCAGGCGCGATGGGCCAAGGGACTCATTCAGACCGGCAAGAAAATTCTGCCGCGCGTTCTGCGCAGCGATGCGCCGCTGCACACCAAGATCGAAGCCTGGTATCACTTGACGGCGAACCTCAGCTATCCGCTGATGATTGTGCTCTCGGTGCTGATGCTGCCGGCCATGATCATCCGCTTTTATCAGGGATGGTTTCAGATGCTGTTTATCGATTTGCCGCTGTTCATGGCCTCGACGTTTTCCATTTCGAGCTTTTATCTTGTTTCACAGAAGGAGCTATTTCCGAAAACCTGGCCGCGAGCCTTGTTGTACCTGCCTTTTCTTATGGCGCTGGGCATTGGATTGACGATCACGAATACTAAAGCCGTGATCGAAGCGCTGATCGGAAAAGAAAGCGCCTTCGCTCGCACACCCAAATACCATGTTGAGTCGAAGAAAGACAAAATCGGCGCGACGAAATACCGCAGGCGATTGGGCTGGGTGCCGTGGTTGGAACTGGTGATTGGCACTTACTTTGCGCTCACCGTGATCTATGCGGTTGAAAATGAGAATTTCGTTACGATCCCTTTCTTGCTGCTTTTTGTGGTGGGATATTGGTACACGGGATTGATGTCTCTGTTGCAGGGACGCTTCTCGGGTGCGGCGCTGGGAGCGGAATCGCATACGAAGCCGTTTCCGGTGGGAGTCTAGCCTATACAGATTTTGTAGATGAGGTCGCGGTTCAAAGGAGGGGTATCCGATGCGCTTGCGGAAGCGCTGTTCTGCTTGTGGGCTGGTGCTTCTTGTTGCGTGCGTTCTGACATTCGGGATTGATCGACAGCCGAATGCCGACTACCATGCGCGGCGCGAAGCCGTGGCGAAGAAAGCTGGAAGTGTAGTCGTTCTCTTCGCACCAATGGAAAGCGAAGGCCCGAACGATCTTTACGGATTTCGCCAGGACGATAATTTTTACTATCTTTCCGGGCTGACGGAGCCGGGTGCCGCGCTGCTGATAGCTCCCGCCGCTGCGGCCACATCCGATAAAGATGGGCATCCTTACACTGAGATTCTTTTTCTTCCCGCTCGCAACTTGACTCAGGAAAAATGGACTGGGCCCAAGCTCGGTCCTGAAAATCCGGAGGCTCCAAAGATCACCGGCTTCGATCGTGTCGAAGACATGGCCAAGTTGCCGGAAGAAGTCATGAAGGTCACGCCTCCTGGTTTGCATCCGGCGATTTATACGGACGTGGCTTCGTCCGATGCAACTTCGGCGAGCGCTGAGCCGCTCGTGTTTCTGAAAGACGTCAACTCGTTTCTCATCTTTCAGGATGTGAAGCCGATGATCGAGTCGCTGCGCACCGTGAAGGATGCGGGAGAAGTTGCGCTGATTCGCAAAGCAGTCGATGCTTCGGTGGCGGCGCACTTCGCGGCTTTCAAAGCGGTGAAGCCGAATGTGACGGAGCGCGAAATCTCGGCGCTGATGCAATATGAGTGGGGAAAGCGAGGCTGCGAGCGGCCGGCTTATGCGCCCATCGTAGGCTCGGGGTATTACTCGACCGTTCTGCATTACTCGGACGATTCGAACGTGATGAACTCGGGTGATGTCGTCGTGATTGATGCAGCGGGCGAATATTCGATGTACGCATCCGATATCACGCGTACGCTCCCTATTAGTGGACATTTCACTGCGCGTCAGCGGGAAATTTACGATATCGTTCTCGGCGCGCAACAGGCGGCGGAAGCGGCTTTCAAGTCAGGCAAGTCGAATATGCGGCGAGATGAACCTGAATCCCTCTACAAGGTGGCCTACGATTACATCAACACGCACGGCAAAGATTTGCATGGCGAGCCCCTCGGGAAATATTTTATTCATGGCCTTGGGCACCCTGTGGGGCTGAACGTGCACGATGCCACCGATCGCAATGCCCCGCTGGGACCGGGGCAGATATTCACCATTGAGCCGGGAATTTATATTCCAGAAGAGTCCCTCGGCGTGCGCATCGAAGACGACTACTACGTTGATGCCGATGGCAAGCTGATCAAGCTCAGCGCGGCCTTGCCATCGAAAGCAGAAGACGTGGAAAAAGAGATGACGAAGTAAGAACGTCATTGGGAAGTTGGGCGATTCCGTAACCAAGCGTTTTGAAAGCTCTCGTTGCGATAACGAGTTGCCGGGCAAAAGAATTCCACCCCACGCCTCAGCGCGATAGAAACTTCAGATTGCTGCTCTTTACGACTGTCACACCGGAGACAGTTCCACCCGGAATTCCCGATAGAAGAGCGTCGTGGGGCCTTCGAAACCGGAGTCTGTCCCGATGAGGAGCCACAGCGTGCCTTCATCGTCGGCACGGATGATGTAAGGCTCTCCGTGCTCCCTGCGATGTTCGTGCTCCTTGCGCAACAGCACATAACGCCAGGGCTCGTCAGCCGGACGGCCATTGGCGATGTTTCCCGCTGTGGACGCGGCGGGGCCGCCTTGGGCCTGATTGCCCTTGTCCACATCCATGCGCAGAAAGCCGTCCTTGTTTACGGCGCGTGGTTCTATCGTGGAGGCGCCAGCCTTGAGGAAGACGGACTCGCCGGGTGCGCCACCGATGCCAAATCCGCCCGTGGGGGCATCGGATGCGAACTCCAGGAAAAAGCGGAAGCGGTACTCGGCGCGGGGAACCAAACCCTCGGCCGGTCCGAGCCGGCGCTTCAGGAACATGAACAGGTCGTCAGAATGATTATTGCCGGACAACAGAAAACCATTGCCGGGAAGGCCGAGGTCTGGTGGCATCGGCTCGATGCCCGATTTGAGTTCGTAGAATTTCTCTTCTCCCTCGGGATAGTCGGCAAAACCGGCGATCCATCCCTGGGCAGCTTGCGCAAAGCTGAAACGGAGGCTGATGGGTTCCTTCGACATGGGGATACCGCCTTTCGGGAATCCCGCCCCCCACTCTCCGCGTGAATGGGTTTCCACCGAACTTAGCACAAGTTCGCGAATTACCCAACTGCTCAATTTCTACGAAATGTATTCTCTTATGTATTCGTCCTGAGTTTGCACCAGTTGCTCGACGCCGCCATCAAAAATGACTTTGCCGTCGCGCAAAATTAGGAAGCTCATGGGCACATCGCAGTGCTGCCCCTTCGGCAGATGGACCATGCGATTGGCTTTTTGGTCGAATTGATGCGATGCCATAGTAAATGCATCCTGCAAACGATGTGTTACCAGCAACGCGCTCGTCTTATAAACGTCGCGCTGCTTCACGATCAATTCGATGATGGTATTCGAGGTTACAGGATCGAGGCCGCCGGTGGGAGAGTCGTAAAGCAGAAGTTCGGGGTGCGTGATCAGCGCACGGGCAATCGCCACGCGCCGCCGCATACCCCCGGATAGCTCGCCGGGATCGAGATCGAGCGTGTGCTCCAGTTCCACGAAGCGCAGCACTTCCCGCACACGGCGGTCAATGTCATCGTCGTAAACGCCGTGCTCTTCCATCAGGCGGAAGGCGACATTTTCGCGCACGCTGAGAGAATCGAAAAGCGCGCTTTCCTGAAAAACCATCCCGATCTTGCCGCGCAATTCGAAAAGTTGATTTTCCTGCATCTGGGTAACGTCTTCGCCCAACACGATGATGCGGCCTGAATCTGGGCGGATTAGGCCCAGCGCCAATTTCAGGATCAGGCTCTTGCCGGAACCAGCCACGCCGAATATCGCTTTGGTTTCGCCGCGCGGCAAATGGAAGGAAATTCCGCGGAGCACTTCGTTGTCGCCGAAGGCCATTGCGACATTCTCGAACACGATAACGGACGATGAATCGTGCTCCGGAGATACGCGAGCGGAATCTAGTGGCGACGTGGGAGCAGACATGGAATCAACGATAGGAAAGAGTCGCCATCAGCAGGCGAGTCACGATTAAATCCACGGCCAGGATCAGCACCGACGCGGCCACCATCGCCTGCGTTGTCGCGCGGCCTACGCCCTGCGTTCCACCCCGGGCATTCATGCCATAGAAGCAGCCGACGGTCGCGATGATGAAGCCGAAGATTACCGGTTTGATCAGCCCCATAAAGATGTCCTGGAATACCAAAATCTGCCAGGCATTGGACCAATATTGCCGCGCGTCCAAGCCGAGCAGCAGTTTCGAAATCGCCAAGCCTCCGACCAGCCCCACCAGATCGGAAATGATCGCCAGAAAAAATAGCATGAAAACTGTCGCGACCACGCGCGGCGTAACCAGCTTCTTCATGGGGTCGGTGCCGAGCGCCCGCATGGCATCGATCTGCTCGGTGACGACCATGGACCCTAACTCGCTGGCCATGCCGGAAGAATTGCGGCCGGCGACCATCAGACTGGTTAACACCGGGCCCAACTCCCGCACCATCGACGTGGAAACAAGCTGCCCAACCAGCGTGATGGAACCGAAGCGCTCCAGCGTATTCGAAGTTTGCAGGGCCAGGACGGCCCCGGTGAAAAAACCTGTGAGCACGACGATCGGCAGGGATCCCACACCGATTGTATCCGCCTGCAGCGCCATATCGGCGACGTATAAAGGCTTGCGGAAAAGATTTCCTACGGCCTGCAGACAAAACATGAAGTAATCCTGAACAGTCAGGACTTTTTCTTTGGCGAGTTCGGTGGGCGAGGTCAGTTCCATGCGGGCCTGCAAGCGCACGACGCGACAGCGCTTTTCGGAACTATAGCAGAGAACTTACCCCGACAGGCAGCGACCGAAGAGAGCGTATATTCCAGCCGTTTATCCCCGCGTCTTTTTCTTGATCTCAATGTTCAGGCGGCGGATTTTCTGATTCAGCGTGGAGAGCGGGACCTTAAACCGCTCCGCGGCTTCCGTCTGATTCCAATTGCACTTTTCCAGCATGTCGCTGATGATCCGCTTTTCGACGTCTTCGACAATTTCAAACAGCGATGCGTCGGTGGGAGGATCATTCAGCATTAACGATGAGCCGCGACCCAGCAGATTGTCGGGCAGCAGGTCGACCGTGATGTCAGTTCCGGAAGAGAGTACGACGGCGCGTTCGATCACATTTTCCAATTCGCGAACGTTGCCCTGCCATGCGTAGGACATGAGAGGACGCAAAGCTTCCGGTGTGATGCGCCGAACCGGACGATCATTTTCTTCGGCATACTTTTTTAGGAAGAACTGGACCAGCAACGGAATGTCTTCCCTGCGCTGGCGTAGCGGCGGAAGTTCGATGGTGATCACGTTCAGGCGGTAGAACAAATCCTCGCGGAAGCGGCCTTCGCGAACTAATTGGCGCAAATCGATGTTGGTGGCGGCGATGATGCGGACGTCGACCTGAATTTCCTGGATCCCGCCGAGGTGCATAAAGCGGCGGTCTTGCAGCACGCGCAGAATTTTCGCTTGCGTCTCGAGGCTCATCGTAGCGATTTCGTCGAGAAACAGCGTGCCCCGATCGGCAATTTCGAACAAACCTTTCTTGGAGGCGATGGCGCTGGTGAACGCGCCTTTTACGTGCCCGAACAATGTGGATTCGAGCAAATCGGTCGGCATGGAGCCGGTATTCACGGGAACGAAGGGCCGGTCGCGACGCGGAGAATTCAGATGCAAAGCTTTGGCGATGATTTCCTTGCCCGTACCGCTCTCACCCTGTAAAAGCACGGTAGAGCGGCTGTTGGCAACCTGGGCTACCAGGTCGAAAATCTTGAGCATCGGCTCGCTTTTGCCGACGATGTTTTCAAAGTTGTAGCGTTCTTTGAGGGCGCGCTTGAGTTGGACATTTTCTTCTTCCGCGCGGCGCCATCCCACAGCGGCGCGAACGTCGGCGAGCAGCTTCTCGTTGTCCCAGGGTTTTTGGACGAAATTCACAGCGCCGCCCTGCATGGCGCGTACCGCATTCTCCACCGTGCCAGACGCGGTAATCATGATCACGGGCAGGCTGGTTTCGTGAGCGCGAATCTCGGAAAGGACTTCCATGCCGTTGCGTCCGGGCAAAGTGAGATCGAGCAGGACGAGGTCGAAGGGATGTTCGCCGATGCGTTGCAGGCCCGCTTCCCCGCTGACTGCGGTCTCCACAGCGAAGCCTTCCAATTCCAGCAGGGTTTGTAGAGATTCCCGAATCTCGGCTTCATCGTCGATAATAAGGACCGCGCCGGCCATTCCCGTATTGCCGTTCAATCCCGCCCTCGGAATGATTGCCGCTTCAGACATGTTCCACCCTGGACCTCGTTAAATGCCTTACATCGCAAGCTCCCGCGTTAGGCAGGAATCGCTTTCCTGCTCAGTGGGAAATCCAATGTAAAAGTCGTGCCCGCGCCGGGATGGCTTTCCACCCGAATCTTGCCCGCATGTTCCTGAATGATGCCGTAGGTCACCGAAAGGCCAAGGCCGGTTCCACGCGCCTGACCCTCGCGCGGGGAAACCTTGGTGGTAAAAAACGGATCATAAATGCGCTGAATGTGTTCTGGGGCAATGCCGGATCCAGTATCGGACACGGAGACACATACGCTCTCCCCATTGCTCGTCGCGACGCGCAGCTTGCCGCCGCCTGGCATCGCATCTTTGGCGTTGAGAAACAAGTTTAGAAATACCTGTTGCAATCTGCCGGCATTGCCCTGAATCGGCTGGAGCTTGGGCGCGAGCGCGTTTTCCACTTCCACCTTCGAAACCTTGAACTGATGTTCGAGCAGCGCGAGCGTGTCGGCGATCACTTTGTTCACGTCTACGTCGGCGATCTCGGTGCCGCTGGTGCGTGAGAAGTTCAGGAGATTGTTCACGATTTCAGAGGCGCGGAAAGTCTGCCGCGTGATCTTCTCCAGCAGGCCGGATTTTTGCGGATCGCCCTGCAGTTGCTTGGAAAGCATTTGCGTGTAGGAGGAGATGACCGCGAGTGGCGTATTGACCTCGTGAGCTACACCGGCGGCGAGCAAGCCGATGGAAGAAAGCTTGTCGGCCTGCGAAAGCTGAGCTTCAAGCTCAACCCGGTCGGTGATATCGTCCACGATAAGCAACCGGCCGATGACCTCGAACTTGCGCGTGACGAGAGGGGCGAGAGCGACATTTACTGTTCGCACTTCGCCGGCCGGCGTTCTCAGACGAAACTTGTACAGATTGCGAATGCCCGCCTCCTGCCGGATCCGGTTGAACTCGTCGACGAACTCCGCCGGGAAAACTGTTTTCAACGGCTGGGTCAGCGCCTGCCAGCGCGGCAGCGCGTACATCACTTCCATCTGCGCGTTCCAGCTCTCGATGCGATCCTGCATATCGAGCGCCATTACCCCTACGTTGATCGATTCGACGATATTCTCGTTGAAATCTTTCAGGCGCTCGTATTCCGCAGCCTTTTGCTGCAACGAGGCATAGAGCTTGCCGTTCTGGATGGCGATTCCGAGATAGCCGCCGAGGGTTTCCAGCAACTCGATGTCCTCGCTGGAGAGAAAATCTCCCTGCACGGTTTTGCCGAGGCCGAGGACCGCGACGGTTTTCTGCTGTGCGTGGCAAGGGATGTAGTAATTCAACTCCAGGCGGGCGATGGTTCGCTGCGCACCGGGATTTTCACGCGGGACCTGGTGAGTGTTCTCGAAGAACAGATGGCCGGCGGGCTGAGGCCGGGGAGCTTCCAGGAAGGATAGGTCGAGATCACCGGGGGCAGACAGACCGGAGGACTTGGTCAGCAAAAATCTCCCTGCCTCTTCCCCAGCCAGGAATATTGCTATGCGATCCACGGCCAAAGTTCGCGACAGGCGGTCCATCAGCGAAGAGAGCATCGCATTTAGATTGGTTTCGGAGCTGAGCTCACGGCCGAATTCTAGCAGCGTGCGGCGATAGTCGTAGCGCGTCCGGTAAAAGAACTGGTCGATCCGGTCCTGAATCCATTTGCGGACGGGATCGAACAACAGCGCCGTTACGACGACTGCAAGGATGAGTCCCACCGGGCCGCTGCTGGGTTGCCGCATGTGCACCAGCTCAGCGACGCCGGCAACCATGCCGAAATACAAGCCCACCACTGTAGCGGCAGCCAGCGTATACACCACGCCGCGCTTAAATATAAGGTCCACGTCCATCAAGCGGTAGCGGAAGATGGCGTAGCCGAACGTCAGCGGCAGCAGCGCCAACGAAAGCGCCGAAATCTTCATGCCCGCGCCCACCGTCAGGTAAGGGACGACGTAGAGCAGAGAGTACGGAATGATGGCGAGAATCGTGCCGCGCGTTACCCACTTCAATTGTTGACGCAGAATCGTGGTACTGGCTCGGCGATAGCTGTACCAGAGCACACCCGCGGCAGCTAAAAACAGAACCGAACCGTAGCCCATTTCCATGCGGTCGAGGTTCCAGCGCAGCCGTTCGCTAGCCTGCAGCCAGCGCATTGCGCCGCCATGAATGGCCAGCAGAATCGCCCCGGGAACATAAACCAACGCCAACATCCAGGGATGCTTGCGCACGAACAGGCGCTTCTCCGGGAAGGTCAGGACGAAGTGCAGGAACAGGGCCGGCTGGAGAACTCCGGCGGCGATGTTGCCCCAGTAGATGGTCCAGTCGAAATCGTTCAGCTTCCCGGTGTATTTGAACGAATAAGCGACGAACGAAACCAGGCAGAAAATGTAGAAGTGCGTGGAACCGGGGGCGGTCCAGCGGCGCAGCAGAACGTAAAGGCCGATGCCTAAATAAATGAGGGCAATCAGGCGCAGCCAGTTGTTGAGGGAGCGTTCGGCCGGAACCAGGATGACGCTGGACTCGAGCGGAACCGACTGGCGGACCAGAGAATAAGTGGCCTTCGACCAGACACCATTTCGGTAAAGTTGGCGTTCCACAGCGGAAATGTCACGGATTTCCTGGCCATTTATCGCAACTAGTTGATCACCCGATTTGATACCGCTCCGCGCGCCGGGGCCATTGGGATCGAGGCGGTCGGCAGTGAGGTGCCCCTGGTTTTCGATCCACCAGACACCATCGTCTGGGACAGCTGATTTCAGCTCGGAGTTGAAATTGAAACCGGCGAATACGACCGCAGCCACCGTCAGCAGAAACAGCAGAACCGCAACGAATCGGACTTGGCTATCACGGTTCATGGACTTCGGCGGACGTCCCAGACCCTTCAAGGGGTGGACCGGGGCGGCAAACACTCCTCGCCGATCATCAATTAGCACTTTCGCTGCCATGTCGCTTCCGCATCCGGGAACGCTAAGTGCTGGAACTACGGCACTTCTGCGATTATAGATGGGTTTTCGGAAGTTATGTACGGTTTAATGGAGGAGGGTGTGGGATTCTGTAGTCGGATGCGCTACGAGCCATCTGCTTGTATAGCAGATCGGGGCAATAAAACGGAGGCGATGCTGTTGCCGGACAGAGTCGACGCCATTATCCCCACATCGGCTGCGCATCCTCCGTATCCATGGGATTTCTTCGCTTACTGCGTGACCTCGTACGCCGTCCCGCATCCAGTGTTGCCGCTACCGTTGTTGGTGCAAACACTGGGATCTCCCCCAATCGGAGTTGTACCGTAAAAGGTGTTCTCCAGTAAAAGAAGCGAAGGCCCCCCGGCAAAGGCCCCAGAGTTGATTCCATCAGTCCCTCCGTCAAACGTGTGCAGAGTCTCCTCAGTCCAAGGCTGGCCCTGGGCGGAAGGTGGAACGAGCTTGTAAACCGTGCCGCATCCCGCTTCTGCACCGTTATAGCCGCACGATAAATCGCCGCCGACGGTCGTGGTACCGTAGAGCGCGCCGGTGCTGTCGATGACGACGCCAGCATCGGGCTGCCCTCCGTCGTTCCCGAACTGAAACGTGTATAGAAGGTTCAGATTCCATGAGTCCCCTGGAGCGGCAGGCGGCACGAGCTGATAAATACCTCCACTGTAAAGAGTGGTTCCGTAAATATTGCCGGCACTGTCAAAGGCCAGGTTTCCCATCGGAAAGCCGCCGACGCTCTCATCGCGCGGAAAGGCAAACAGCGTGCTCTTGGTCCAGTTGGTCCTCCCGCCGGAGGGAGGCGTCAAGCTCCAAACCGTCCCCTGATAACTTTGTCCCCCGCCATATCCGGTGACGCCATAGAGCACCCCCTTCGGGCCAAGCGTCAGGCCGCCGGGATAAATCGTCTTGTTGAGAAGCGTTGTGAAACTGAAAAGCGTTTCCGCGCTCCACACTCCGCTCGACTCTGAGAGCAGAAAAACGCTCCCGCCGCCCTGCGTGCCTCCGGTTAAAGTTGAGCCGTAAAGCCTTCCTTTCGGATCCGAAATCAGGTCGTAGACCCCAACCGTCGAGCTGTAGATCACGCTTTCCGTCCAAGGCGACCCGGAGTGAGGCGGCGGGGTCAGATCGAAAACCCCAGACCCGCAACTGCAAGCGGTAGCACCGTAAATCTTACCGTTCTTTTCATCCAGCACGATTGATGTAGGACCGCCGCTGTCCGCTCCTCCCGTGAAGGAATAGAGAATGCTCTCGGCCCACGCACCACCGTGCTCTTTGGGTGGAGAAAGCTTGTAGATGCTTCCGTAGTTGTACAAACCCCCACCCGAGGTAGCGCCGTAAAGAGCTCCCTTTTGATCCGCGACAACGCCGGTGGTGGGGTACGCCCCATCCGTGCTGCTGCTGCTCTGGAAAGCATGAATCACGGTTTCGGTCTGAGCGGCAGCCCCTGCAGCGAGAAAAGCGAATAAGGCGGAATTGAGCCCAAGACTGCAGAAAAAGAACATTCGCCGGTTCATAGCAAAGCCTCCACAGCCAATGGTGGGAATTACGGCAAGTGCCTGAGAAATTAACGACTAGCCCTGGGGGATGGGCAGCGTGATGCTACAGCATAATAGGCGAAGAAACAAGAAGGATGTCTGCGAGAGCCCCACTTCTCGCAAAGAACGCGAGCAATGGGGCATCCCGCTTCACTCTTTCTCAATCCCTCTAGGACGGCCAGGGCATCGGCTGTTGGTGTTGTCCCGGTGACAAGCTAACGCGAATCACGTTCATCAGTTCGTCATTGTCGGCGGGCTTCTGGAAGAAAGCCGCCGCACCGGCTTTCAGGGCGCGTTCCTCATTGGCCTGTGGATCGCGGGCGCTGAGCACGATTACCGGAATACTGGACAGCGCGTCGATGGTTTGCAGACGGTCGAGGACAACGAAGCCGTCGCCCACCGGCAAGCCAAGATCAAGAATAAT
>JBEKBW010000112.1:0-15655 GCA_050015215.1 Candidatus Sulfotelmatobacter sp. | reverse complement strand
TCGAAGCTGCTCGTGTGTCGAAGGATTATGAGGCGGCGCTGCCGCGTGCAGCAACGGGGCTGCCTTGAACCATGCCGGTTCGAGATATTCGAGCAATCCCTCCCGCCCACCTTCGCGCCCGTAGCCACTCTCGCGATATCCGCCAAACCCGCAAGCCGCATCGAACATGTTTGTGCAGTTCACCCAAACCACGCCCGCCTTGATTTGCGCCGCAACTTGCAGAGACACATTGATGCTCTCGCTCCAAACGCAAGCCGCTAATCCATAAACCGTATTGTTGGCAAGTTCCACGGCCTCAGCCGGCGTGCGAAATGTCATCGCGGCCAGCACTGGGCCAAAAATCTCCTGCTGTGCCACCACCGACGATGGATGCACGTTGGAGAGCAACGTGGGAGGAAAGTACAGTCCTCGTGCGGGCATTTGAATCTGCGGTTGCCAACAACTCGCTCCCTCAGCCACTCCCTGATCGACCAGCCGCCGAATGCGCTCGAGTTGTACCGGCGCAACAATCGCGCCAACATCGATTGCCTTATCGAGAGGCGCGCCTACGCGCAGCGTGCTCATGCGATCGCGAATCTTTTGCAGCAATATTTCAGCGATGCTCTCCTGCATCAGCAGGCGCGAGCCTGCGCAGCAAACCTGCCCCTGGTTGAGCCAGATTCCGTCGACCAGGCCCTCGACGGCGCTATCCAGATCGGCGTCCTCGAAAACCACAAACGGAGACTTGCCTCCGAGTTCCAGCGAAAGCCGCTTATGACTCTCCGCCGTTGCGCGGCGAATCGCACGCCCAACCTCGGTCGAACCAGTGAAGGCAATCTTTTCGACGTCCGCATGCTTCACCAAAGCTTCGCCAGTAGCACTGTCGCCCGTGACGATGTTTACGACGCCTGCGGGCAGGCCAATCTCTTGGCAGATCTCCGCGAACGCAAGCGCAGTAAGAGGAGTAAACTCCGCCGGCTTGAGCACCACGGTATTTCCAGTGGCCAGAGCCGGAGCAATTTTCCAGGCCAGCATGAGAAGAGGAAAATTCCACGGAATGATCTGCCCGACAACTCCACAAGCCGTATATCCCGGAAGTTCCGATTCCAACAGCTGCGCCCATCCCGCGTGATGATAGAAGTGCCGCACAACCAGCGGAATATCGATGTCGCGGCTCTCGCGGATCGGCTTGCCGTTATCAATCGTTTCCAAAACCGCAAGGCGACGGGAATGCCTCTGCACCGCACGAGCCAGCGCATACAGAAAACGCGCGCGCGCATGTGGAGTGAGAGCCTGCCATTTTGGAAGCGCATTTCGCGCCGCCTGCACAGCCGCATCAATATCCCCGGCAGAACCTTGCGCAACCGCAGCAAGGTTTTCCCCGGTAGAAGGATCAATCGAATCGAAGAATCCGCTCTCGACCGGCTGGCGCCATTCACCATCGATGAAGTGGCCGAAACGCCGTTCATGCTGATCAAGCCAACCCAGCGCTTCCTTAGGATCCTCCGGCGCCGGGCCGTATTCCATCGTCAGAAATTTTTCGGCTACGCTCATGCTAAATAGTCCCGCTTTCCATCCTGCGGCCTACGCAATCGGATGCCGGTAGTCTGCCGAGTAACGGCCAGTCGCATGGTGCTCCAACTGCCGTTCGATATCGTTCAGGAGGCCGCTCGCTCCAAAGCGGAACAAGTCGGCCTTCATCCAGGGCGTTCCCAGTTCGTCCTTCATTAGCGCAAGCCAGTCTATGGATTGCTTCGCCGTGCGAATCCCTCCCGCAGGCTTGAAGCCCACCGCCATTCCGGTCTCCTGAGCATATTCGCGAATCGCGCGAGTCATTACAACTCCCACGGGTAACGTCGCATTCGTCGTTTCTTTTCCCGTCGATGTCTTGATGAAATCTGCGCCCGCCATCATCGCGACAAAGCTGGCGCGCGCCACATTGCGCAGAGTAAGCAGGTCACCCGCCCCGAGAATTGCCTTCATATGGCATCGCCCGCACGCGTGCTTGAATTCCGCGACCTCGTCATACAACTCCTGCCATCTTCCGCCAAAAACATGCGCCCGCGTAATCACGATGTCGATCTCGTCAGCTCCAGCTTCCACCGAGCGGCGAATCTCACCCACGCGTTCTTGGACGGGCGATAACCCAGCAGGGAATCCAGTTGAAACCGCCGCCACGCGAATGCCAGTGCCTTCGAGCGCTCGAGCCGCCGTCTCAACGAAGCGATGATAAATGCAAACCGCCGCCACCTTGATTTCGAGTTCCCCGATCTTCAACAGCTTTAAGAGGTCCTGCTGAATTGGCTGCCGCGCCTTGGCGCATAACCGTCGCACCCGCTCGTCCGTGTCGTCGCCGGAAAGCGTCGTCAGATCCATGCAAGTAATCGCGCGAAGCAGCCACGCCGCCTGCCATTCCTTCTTCACCGTTCGCCGCGCAACATGAGTCTGTGACCGCCGCTCGACCGCACTGGTATTCACGCGAATCTGCTGTACCCAATCGAGATTCAGAGGGATGCCGCGATTCGACAGCAGAGGTCGTCCGAGAAGTTCGGCGATCGGTGCGTGGAGTTCGGGGAACAGATGCTCGGGAGACGCGTGAGTCGCGCCGTTCGAGACTGAGAAACGTTTCCTGTACTCCTCTGGCATTCGTCTTGCATTGTACGGCAGATTCTACGGAAGATGGTACGGCAGAGGGCCAGCCCGCCGCAGTTTTCTGCTATATTTCGTTCCTCGGAGGTCCCGTCCTCATGCCTCGAACCGTACGTTGTGCCCTAATCCAAGCCAGCAACGCCCTCAGCACCGAACGCCCGCTCGACCAGATTAGAAAGGCGATGATCGACAAGCATCTGAAAATGATCGAGCAGGCTGCGAAAAAGAAAACGCAGATTCTCTGCCTGCAGGAGCTTTTCTACGGACCTTACTTCTGCGCCGAACAAAACCCCCGCTGGTACGAACTAACCGAGCGCGTGCCGGACGGCCCCACCACGAAGTTGATGCAGAAAATCGCCGCCAAACATCGCATGGTGATCGTAGTGCCGGTTTATGAAGAACAGATGCCGGGCGTCTATTTCAATACAGCGGCTGTGATCGACGCCGACGGCCGGTATCTGGGCAAATATCGCAAACACCACATCCCGCATTGCCATCCCGGATTCTGGGAAAAGTTTTATTTCACGCCGGGCGATCTCGGATACCCAGTATTCGAAACCAAGTACGCACGCGTTGGCGTATACATCTGCTACGACCGCCACTTTCCCGAGGGCGCGCGCATCCTGGGATTGAACGGCGCCGAAATTGTCTTCAACCCTTCCGCCACGGTGGCTGGCCTCTCGGAATATCTGTGGGAACTCGAGCAACCCGCGCACGCCGTCGCAAATGGCTACTTCGTTGGAGCCATCAATCGAGTAGGCATCGAGAAACCCTGGAGTATCGGCGAGTTTTACGGCAAGAGCTACTTCTGCAATCCGCGCGGAAAAATCGTCGCGCAAGCCAGCCGCGATAGAGACGAAGTTGTAATCGCCGATCTCGATCTCGATATGATCGCCGAGGTTCGTAAAGTGTGGCAGTTTTTCCGCGATCGACGGCCCGAAAGCTATGGACCGCTCACTGCGCAAACAGGACAGGCCGCAGCGGCAGACTGAAGAGACGATCAAGACCGAAACTCATGACCATCTCCGAGCCTCCGTCATCGCAACTCGAATCCAGTTCCCTCTACAACCCCGACCTCGCACCCGCCAGCGCCGAACAGCGCCACTGGGGCACCTACAACTTCGCCGCCCTCTGGATTTCCATGTCGGTGAACATCCTCACCTACATGTTGGCGGCGAGTTTGATCCAAGGTGGCATGAACTGGAAGCAGGCGGTGATGACGATCTTCCTCGGCAACGTTATCGTACTCGCCCCCATGCTTTTGAATTCGCATCCCGGAGCGAAATACGGCGTGCCGTTTCCGGTGCTAGCCCGCGCGTCATTCGGCTTGCTGGGAGCCAACATCGCCGCGGTTCTTCGCGCGCTCGTGGCCTGTGGATGGTTCGGTATTCAAACCTGGATCGGCGGCGAAGCAATCAGCACCCTGCTGTCCACACTAGCTCCGGGGTGGAAAAATTTTCCTTACGCAACCGCCGCGTGTTTCCTCTCGTTTTGGCTCATTAATCTCGCCGTGATTCTTCTGGGCATCGAATACATCCGCATTCTGCAAGGCATCAGCGCCCCGGTCCTGCTTGCAGTCGGTTTGCTTTTGCTGGCATGGGCATATCGCCACGCCGGCGGCTTCGGACCGATGCTGGCCGCGCCTTCGCGTTTCCGCACCTTTCCCGAATTTCTCAAGTTCCTTATTCCCGCCCTGAATGGCACAGTCGGCTTTTGGGCAACAGTCTCACTCAACATCCCCGACTTCACGCGCTTCGCCCGTAACCAGCGAGAACAAATCATCGGACAAGCATTAGCGTTACCCACGACGATGACGCTATACGCCTTCATCGGTGTCGCTGTGACCTCTGCAACAGTCGTCATTTACGGCACCGCGATTTCCGACCCGGTGCAACTGCTGAGCCGCTTCCACTCTCCGGCAGCGGTAGTGATCTCGCTGATTGCGATTTTGCTGGCGACCTTGAACGTAAACATCGGCGCCAATGTTGTCTCGCCAGCCAACGATTTCTCGAACCTCTGGCCGCGCCGGATCAGCTTTCGCACCGGCGGCATAATCACATGTTTTATGGGAATCGCGCTGATGCCGTGGAAACTGCTCGCCGACTACAACACGTTCATCCTAGGCTGGCTGGGAGGTTACGCTGCCTTCCTGGGACCTGTAGCCGGCATCATGATCTGCGACTATTTCGTTGTGCGAAGGCGCGTTCTGCAGGTGAATGACCTCTACCTGCGTGGGGGAATCTACGAATACTCGAACGGTTTCAACTGGAATGCTGTGATTGCTCTTGTGCTCGGAGCAGGTACCGCGCTCGCCGGTCTCGCCTTGCCTTTGATTCGTGTACTCTACGATTACTCCTGGTTCGTGGGCTTCGCCGTTTCGTTTATAGCCTATTATGCGTTGATGAAATTCCAACGGGACTCACCCTTTTCGCCGGTTGCTGACACCAAGGGCTAGCCTGCGGCAAACGCCCTTGTCATCTTGAGCGAAGCGAAGGACCCATGCATTGGCTTGCAGCTTATGAAAATTCAACCCGCCAGCCGATCTGTGCGCACCCTCCACCGCTGCGCCTAGGGCTTCGTGGGTATCGTGTCCTGAAACGCAGGCACAATCTCACGCCGATAAACCTCAAGCGATTGCTCCTCGTCCCCGCACATCAGGTAAAGATTGAACTGAGTAACACCCACGCTAGCCAACCTATGCAGTTTCTCAAGATGCTTTTCAACCGGCCCGATCACGCAAAATCGATCGACCACCTCGTCCGAAACAAAATTCGCATTCTCGCTCTCCACCACACAATGGTGTTGATAGTCGTAGTCGCCGCGATCTTGCACGTATGAAGTAAGCGCCGGAGGCAAATCCTCCGGCTTGTACTGCCGGATGAGATCCATCACGTGATTGGAAACCAGCGCCGGGAACCACCGCACACGCTCCCGAGCAACTTCCAAGTCGCTGGACACCCAAACCGGAGCCGCTGCCATCACTTCGATTTCGCTCGCATCACGTCCTGCCGCGCGAGCCCCCTCCTTCACGAATCCCAGACACCACGAAATCAAATCCGGATCGGCAAACTGCAAAATGATTCCATCGGCAACGCGCCCTGCCATCTGCAAAACTTTGGGTCCATAACCCGCAATCCAAACTGGTGGAGGAACTTTGGCCCAGCTAAGCCGCGTTGGCTGGCCTTCATATTCAATCTCGAGCCCGGAAGTCAGATCGCGAAAAATCTTCACCGCCGTTTCCAGCTGCGACCAACTCACGGGCTTTTTCCCCAGCACGCGCCTCGAACTATCGCCGCGCCCAATGCCCAACTCCATCCGGCCGCCGGAAATCAAATTCAAAGTTGCAAATAAACTGGACGTAACGGTGAGATCGCGCACCGCCGGATTAGTCACCAGCGTTCCCAGTCGCATGGCGCGAGTGTTCGCCGCCATCAGCGTGAGCAGCGGATAAGGGTCCATCCACAAAACGTGCGAATCGAACAGCCAGCCGTATTGAAACCCGCCAGCCTCGGCCTGCTTCGTCAATCCAACGATGCGCTCAACAGAAATATCCGGCTTCAGCGTGATTCCAAATTGCATGGCGAACCCCTTGCGTGGCGCGAGAAATATAAGGACCCGAGGTCCGGCAGTGTAGCATAGAATTCCTTGTTCATTTCAGGACGATCATCGAAGACGTTCATCTCACAAGTGTGCGGAGGCGCAGATGGGCTTTGACACGATCATCGCGAATGGAACCGTTGTAACCGCAACCGATACGTATGCAGCCGACGTGGCCATCACAGACGGCAGGATTGTGTCCATCAGCAATGACTTGCCTCGGGAGAATGCTAAACAGATTCTCGATGCCTCAGAAAAGTACGTTGTTCCCGGTGGCGTCGACGTACACACGCATCTGGACATGCCGTTCGGCGGCACCACAAGCGCCGACGACTTCGAAACCGGTACCCGCGCAGCCCTCTTCGGCGGAACCACCACGCTGATCGACTTTGCGATCCAATACAAAGGCCAGCCGCTGCAGAAAGCGTTCGATACCTGGATGGACAAAGCATCAAAGAAGGCGGTTAGCGACTATGCCTTTCACTGCATCGTTACCGACATCAGCACCGGTCAACTCCAAGAGATGAACGCGCTGGTCCGTGAAGGTGTGACCAGCTTTAAGCTCTTCATGGCGTATCCCGGCGTATTCATGCTCGATGATGCGAGTATCTTCCGCGCGCTTCAGATGACATCGCAAAACGGCGGACTCATTTGCATGCATGCGGAGAACGGAAGCGCGATCGACGTAATCGTTCAGCAAGCGCTGGCCGAAGGAAAGACCGCGCCAAAGTATCATGCGCTCACGCGCCCGACTACGGCCGAAGCCGAAGCCGTCTCCCGCGCGATTGCTCTGGCTGAGATGGCAGGCGCCCCAGTTTACATAGTTCATCTGAGCTGTAATGAGGCTCTCGAAAAAGTGCGCGAAGCCCGCGACCGCGGCCTCCCGGTATACGCCGAAACCTGTCCCCAATATTTGTATCTTTCGATCGATAATTTTGACGTGCCCGATTTCGAAGGCGCGAAATATGTTTTTACTCCGCCCTTGCGGGAAAAATGGCATCAGGAAAAACTCTGGAGCGGATTGAAGCGCGATCATCTTCAAGTGGTTTCCACCGACCACTGTCCGTTCTGCTTCAAAGAACAAAAAGAACTAGGGCGCGGCGACTTCACCAAAATTCCGAACGGTGGCCCCGGCATCGAGCATCGCATGAGCTTGATTTTCTCCGGTGGCGTAGCGCAGGGTCGCTTCAGCGCCAATCGCTTCGTCGAACTAGTGTCCACAACTCCAGCCAAGCTCTTCGGACTATATCCACGCAAGGGAACCATCGCAGTGGGAAGCGACGCTGACCTGGTAATCTTCGATCCCAAGCGCAAGCACACAATCAGCGCCAAAACTCACCACATGCGTGTGGATTATTCAATGTTCGAAGGCATCGAGGTTACCGGCATGCCCGACACGGTGCTCTCGCGAGGCCGTGTCATGGTGGAGAGAGAGAAGTTTTTAGGTCGCGCCGGGCAAGGCGAATTCCTGCGAAGAGCCACTTACTCACAAGTAGACGGATAGCGCCATTTTCATAGCCAGAGCTGGAGTAGCGTTGCACACTTAGCGGTTTCGCGAATAGGAGAGCCGATTGTTCACGCCATCAAGTCTGACGATTGCGCTATTGATGATGATCACAAGCGCCGTTTGCTGGGGCTCCTGGGCCAACACCTACAAAGGGGTGAAAGGCTACCGATTTGAACTCTTCTACTGGGATTATGCGGTCGGCATTTTCCTGATCTCGCTGGTGCTAGCGCTGACGATGGGGAGCACCGGAAATGATTCGTCGAGTTTTCTGAATAACGTCCGCGCGGCCGACACTTCGAATATCGTCAACGCGTTAATCGGCGGCGCTCTGTTCAACCTCGCCAATCTTCTGCTCGTCGCTGCCATCGACATGGCGGGCCTCTCAGTGGCCTTTCCGATTTCGATCGGCATCGCGCTCGTGGTGGGGGTCGTTCTTAGCTACGTGTTGCAACCGAAAGGCAATGCGCTTTTCCTTGGCTTAGGCGTCGCTTGCGCTTTTGTCGCGGTCCTGCTGGACGGTAAGGCATATGGAAGCCTTGCTGCAGCCGGACGGCAGATTTCGAGGAAAAGTCTGATCACATGCGTTGTCTCCGGAGTTCTAATGGGCCTGTGGGCTCCATTTATGACGCACGCGATGACGCGCGGCAATCCGCTGGGGCCCTACAGCGCTGCCGTGTTTCTGACATTCGGAGCGCTGCTCTCGTGTTTTATCTGGAATATTTACTTCATGAAGCATCCGCTGGTCGGTGAACCGGTGAGTTTCAGCGGATTTTTCCGTGGGCCCGCATCAGGCCATCTGCTCGGCCTTTTCGGCGGATGTATCTGGGGCGTCGGCACGGTCTTCAATCTGGTAGCCGCAAGTTTTACCGGCGTCGCGATCTCTTACGCGATCGGTCAATCGGCCCCTATGGTTGCAGCACTCTGGGGAGTGCTCGCGTGGAAAGAATTTGCCAACTCGGGCTCTCGCGCCAAAGCTTATCTGGCTCTCATGTTCGTGTTTTATGGGCTGGCAATTTTCCTGGTCGCCCGCTCCAACGGCTGATTTGTTTACTTTCCTTTCAGTCGACTAATGAACAACTGCAGAAAGCGTTCCGCATCCGAGCCCATGCAGACCCGCGCATTCGGCGTCAAGGCCGTCACACCTTCGATCTCGTAGTGATCCCCGTGCAACACGTTTTTTTCGTCCGATCCCATGCGATTCGCGACAGTTTCGCCGCGCGTGAATTCGCCTCTCGTCTCCACATCGACATGCATTTCTTTCAGCGTGCCCAGGGTCGGATCAAGCGCGATTCCCACCGCCAGCGGATCGTACATGGCAGCACCGCTGTATCCGCTCTTCTCGCTGCGGGTCAAATAAAACTCGGCGATCTTCGCAATAAAATCGCTCTCGGGCCCGTGCGACGATTCAAGTTCCGCCAAGTGTTTGCGCGTGATCAGCGTACGCTCACCCACATCGGAGCCAACCATCGTAACCATCCAACCCGCGTTGAAAACAATCTGCGCCGCTTCAGGGTCGTTGTAAATATTGGCCTCCGCCGCACCGTCGACATTCCCTCCACTAATCGACCCTCCCATGATGACAATGTTCTTGACCAGGACCGCAATCGAAGGATCTTTTGACACGGCAAGTGCAATATTGGTGAGAGGTCCCACCGGAATCAGCGTGATCTCATGCGGATATTTGTGGATGAGTTCGATGATGAGATCAGGACCGAAGCGTTTATCTGCACTGCATTTCGACGGCGGCAACTCCACATCAGCCAGACCATTCTTTCCATGCCAGTATTGCGCCGTAATCAATTTCTGATTGAGTGGATGTTGCGCGCCTCCGGCAACCGTGACATCGCAACGGCCCGCGAGCGAAACAATCTTCAGCGCATTCTCCAAACCCTGCTTCCCGTCAACGTTTCCCGGCACAACCGTAAGCGCCTCGACTTTGAACTCAGGCGAATTCAACGCCAGCAAAATTGCCATCGCGTCGTCGGTGCCGGGATCGGTATCGATGATCACTCGTCGGGGAGCGTTCTCAGCGAACGCAGTTGCAGCCAGGGAAACAACGCCCAGCCAAAGCAAGGCCAGCTTCGAGATGTTCATGAATTTCCTTTCAGATCGAAACAGCGCACAGCGGCAAAAATTGTGGACTCTTCACTCGGACAGGACTGTGAAACTACAGCAGCATCCCCGCGATTGAGGCCGACATCAGATTCGCCATCGTTCCCGCCAGCATAGCGCGAATGCCCAGTCGCGCCAGTTCGCCTTTCTTGTTCGGCGCTAGCGCACCGATTCCGCCAATCTGAATTCCGATGGAGCTAAGGTTCGCAAAGCCGCAGAGAGCGAAGGTGGCGATCGTAAACGAGCGCGGATCAAGCGCCGCCCTCTGCGGTCCAAGCATGGAAAAGGCCACAAGTTCGTTCAGCGCCATGCGCGTTCCCAGCAGGGTCCCCACAAATCCGCAATCACGCCACGGAACCCCGATCACCCAGGCGACCGGCGCGAAGAGCGTCCCGAAGATTTTCTCCAGGCTCTCCGGAAACCAGCTCACCCAATGATGAACACCGCCAAGAATGCCGTCGGTGAGCGCAATGAGTGCGAGGAATGAGATCAACATGGCGGCGATGTTCAAGGCAAGATGCAACCCGTCAGTAGTTCCGCGCGCAATTGCGCCCAGCAAATTCTCTTGCTGCTCGGCCTTTTCCTCTTCTTCGTTCATGACCACACGGCCAGCGGTCTTCGGTTGCTCCGTCTCCGGAACAAGCATCTTCGCCATCAGCAGAGTACCCGGCGCCGTCATGATTACAGCACTCAGCAAATGCTTGGGATCGATTCCAAAAAAAATGTATGCCGCCATAATTCCGCCGGAAACGTGCGCCATGCCGCTGGTCATCACCGTCATCAACTCCGAGCGCGTCAGATCCGGAAGAAACGGACGGATCGTCAGGGGCGCCTCCGTCTGCCCCATAAAAATGCTCGCCGCCACGTTCAACGATTCCGCGCCGCTTGCTCCCATCACTCGCGTCATCACCACGGCAAAAATCCGGATGATAATCTGCATGATTCCGAAGTGATAAAGCACCGCAAAAAAAGCCGCGATGAAGATGACGGTGGGAAGAACTCCAAAAGCAAAATAACCAAGCTTCGATCCGGGATTGGCAAGGTCGCCAAAAACGAAGTGCGACCCCGCATACGCATAACCCAGCAATTTGGTGACGGCATCTCCTGCCTTCTGGAAGACCCTTCGGCCGGCATCGATGCGCAGCACAAAAATTGCGAACACAAGCTGCAAGCCCAGCCCCCAAAGCACAGTCTTCAGGCGAATGGCACGCCGGTTGGTGGAAAAGATATAAGCCAGGCCAAGCATGGTCGCAAGGCCGAGGATTCCAGTGAAGCGTCCCATTCAGTTTTTCTCTCCAGAATTTCCGATGACGCGGTGAATCAACGGGCTTTTCTCCAGCGGAGCTGAATCCGTGATTAGATAACTTTGTTCGAGCAGTTGCCGTGCCCGGCTGGCGCGTGTTTCCGCATTATAAAAAATCGTCGCCAGCGGCTCGCCGGGAGAGACTCGATCCCCAACTTTTTTGTGAAGCAAAATTCCCACAGCAGGATCGACCGAATCTTCTTTCCGTTCCCGTCCGCCCCCCAGAATCACGCACGCAGTGCCCACCTGCTCACACTGCAGAGAAGCTACATATCCGGTCCCCGAGCTGGAAACCGTCATCGTGTGTTTCGCCTGAGGAAGTTTCTTGGGATCGTCGATTCCTCTCGGATCCCCTCCTTGCAATTCCACCATCTGGCGAAACCTTTCCAGCGCCTGCCCCGAGGCAATCAGTTTTTCACTCAACGTTTTTCCCGCGCCCACGCTCTTCGCGACTCCGCCCAAATGAAGCATCCAGCCAGCTAACTCAATGCAAAGTAGACGCAAATCCTCCGGCCCTTCTCCGCGCAGAATCTGCACACCTTCCACAACCTCGAGTGCGTTGCCGATCATGTTTCCGAGCGGCTGATCCATGTCGGTGATGAGCGCAACCACTTGCTTGCCCATCCGCTCGCCGGTCTCAACCATCAGTTCGGCGAGAAACGCAGCGTCTTCTTCACGCTTCATGAAAGCGCCAGAGCCTGTCTTAACGTCGAGCACAAGACTGTCGATTCCCTCGGCCAGCTTCTTGCTCATGATTGACGCGCAGATCAGATAAGGACTCTCCACAGTTCCGGTAACATCGCGAAGAGCGTAAAGCTTGCGGTCCGCGGGAGCAATCTCCGCAGTCTGACCGATCATCGCGCAGCCGCACGTTGCCAGCACACGCCGAAACTCCGCCACGCTCAGATTCACATTGAAGCCGGGAATAGCCTCCAGCTTGTCCAGCGTCCCGCCAGTGTGTCCCAGACCGCGGCCGCTGATCATGGGAACGGCCACGCCCGCCACGGCGGCAAGCGGCGCCAGTACCAGAGATGTCTTATCGCCAACGCCACCAGTCGAGTGCTTGTCCACCTTCTTCGCGGCGATCGAAGAGAGATCAAGCACCTCCCCCGAATGCAGCATGGCATCAGTCAACGCCGCAGTCTCGCCACGCGTCATGCCGCGAAGCACAACCGCCATCAGCCATGCCGAAACCTGGTAATCAGGGATGTCGCCGCGAGTGTAAGCGTTCACCAAACCCTCGATCTCGTCCGACGAAAGCTCTCCCCCATCGCGCTTCTGGCGAATGACATCGATTGCACGAAAAGTTTGAGGCGAAGCCGTGGTCGGATTCACGAGAGGCGAAATCCTTCAGGCAGAAGTTCGGTGATGTGCGCCTGTTTCGGCCCTTCCGCGCCTTGAAAGTAGATGGTCGCGTCCGGGCCAAATTCATAAATCACCTGCCGGCACGCCCCGCAAGGAGAGCACGGAACTCCTTGCTCATTGACCACGGCCACCGCCCGGATCTCGATCTTGGGGCCACACTTCGCGACAGCAGAAAAAATAGCCGTACGCTCGGCACAGTTGCTCATTCCATAAGAAGCGTTTTCCACGTTGCAGCCGGAGAAGACCTTGCCATTCGAGAGCAGAATGGCCGCCCCTACGCGGAACCTGGAATAAGGTGCATGGGCGTGTTTCATTGCTTCTTCGGCAGATCGCGACAAAACTCGTCGCCGGTCCGGCGCTGCTTTTTTCTGGGGCATAGATACGTAGCTTCGCGAGGACTCGCGAAGCGAGCCATTGTAAACCCTGGCTCAAAGTATTGGAATTATAGGCTCGATGAAATCGCGGAATGCAACCGGTATACCGGTCGCCGAATGTCTCTACCAGCCGCTTCTTTGCCGCAGCCCGGCAATATGCGCGACGTGATGCTTACTATGCCAGGAGTACAACGCAAGCGTCTTTTCCAGATCCATCAGCCCCAGCTCCGGATGGCGGAAGGTGCGCTTCCATTCGTCCTTGTGCAAAGATCGCAAAAGCCGAACCCAGCGTGCATGCAAAGAATCGAGCATCGACAACGAAACCTCCACCGGCGTCGTCTTTGTGTCTGCCAGTTGCGCCCAGCGGTCTTCAGCGTAAGGCTTGATCGTAGGCTCATCTTCCGTAAGCGCGAGCTTAAAGCGGATGTAGGCATTGACGTGGCTGTCGGGAACGTGGTGCACGACCTGGCGGACGGTCCAGCCTTCAGGCCGATAGGGAGTATCCAATTGCTGCTCCGACAGGCCCTTCACCGCAATACGCATTTTGGGCGGGGCTTCTTCAATATCACCCAGGCATTTCTGTTTTTGGTCTTCCGAGAGCGGTCCTTCGAAATGAAACTTGCCGATTGGATAGCGGAGGTCAGTCATTTTCCCTCCATAGGGGAGTTTCTCGCACAGATGAGTCCGCAACCGCCCGGGATGCAAGATTGTTGCCAGGTTCGCCGGAACGGTGCAAGCCAACAGACCCCCGAAGCCTCTCGGTTAACTACAACAGCTTGGGTTCATGACCCCACGACCACATTGACTGCGGCTTCGCATTTCGGTACTCCCAGCCTCAAGATTTGTGCATCCAACTTCCGTTTGTGCGCTAAACTGCCAGTTCTGGGCGGTTTAGGTTCTTCTGTACCTTGCGATGTGGCTGTTGCATCTTAAGTTCGAACGAGAGGAACTATGCCATCGTCGGTCTGGTCTGGACATTTAACCTTCGGTCTTATCTCCATGCCCGTGCGGCTGTTTTCGGGCGCGCGCAGTAGCGGAATTTCCTTCAACATGCTGCACCGGACAGACAAGTCTCGGCTGAAGCAGCAATACGTCTGCCAGGCCGAAGGCGTGGTGGTGGACCGCAACGACATCGTGAAGGGCTACGAGTTCCGCAAGGATGAGTACATCGTCATCGAGCCGGACGAGATCAAGAAGATCGAGCCGCAGACCGCCAAGACCATGGAGATTCTCGAGTTCGTAAAAGCCAGCGATGTCGATCCCGTGTATTTCGAGTCATCGTATTACATGCTGCCCGAGGAAGCCGGACGCCGTCCCTATGCGCTGCTGACCAAGGCTTTGGAAGAGAGCGAGTACGTGGCCATCGCGAAAATCACGATGCACAACCGCGAATACACGTGTTTTCTGCGGCCTTCCGAAGGCGGCCTGATGCTGCACACCATGTACTACGAAGAGGAAGTGAAAAAAGTTGAAGGTTTTGGCGCGCCCGATGTCGAGTTGAAAGATGCAGAAATCAAAGTAGCCCATCAACTCATCGAGGCGCTGGCCGATGAGTGGGACCCGAAAAAGTATAAAGACGATTTCCAGGAAAACCTGAAGAAGCTGATCGAGGCCAAGCTCGAGGGCGGGGAAGTCGTGGAAGTGGAGAAGCCGAAAAAGCTGGCACCTGTGGTCGATTTGATGGCTGCGCTTAAGCAAAGCCTGGCGCAGATGGAAGGGAAAAAGAAGCCCGCCGCCACGGCCAAATCCGAGGCGCCCGCAGCCGCTGCAGGCGGAAAGTCTCGCCGCGGGCGCTGAATTTGTTCCGGAACCAGAGAAGCCGCAGCTGATGGCCACACTTCGATCGCCACAAAACTCCTTCTCTCCCCAGCCCCGCAATCCCAGGCATCCTCCCCTCGCCTACGCCGCATCCCTAATTGAGAACTGGAGCGTCTGCTAGCGCTAGTACCGCGCAATGGTTACAATAATCGCTTCTGTCTCCATCATTTAAAATTATGACTTCTTCTTCGGGGTGCCGATGAGTGTTCGACGTGTGGCCTGGCTGGCGGCCACGGTTTTTCTAATATTGTTCTGGGGGGCTTGCGGCCAGGTCTACCGCCCTGTAGTCATTCCGTGCTCAACCGGCGGGGTTCCGGGATGCCCGGTGGAACCCAATCCTACCCCGGCCAATTTTCATTACGTCCTCGGCATCACCGCCAACATCCCGAATTATGCCGGCTCCGCGATGCAGATTGATGTTTCTGGCGACTCCGTCGTCGGCGAGACTTCAACTTCTACCGGAAGCTCGCCAAACACTGGATTTAATCCCACTCACGGCGTTCTTCTGCCCAACGATTCCAGAATCTTTGTGGCCACCGCCGGCAGCGTTTTCCCGCGAGGAATCGATGCCATTGCCACCTTTACTCCTGTATTCCAGTCCACACTGGCAACCGGATTTGGCGCGGTGAACACCATCAGTTTGCCGCCTCTTTTCGGTCAGAGCGCGACCATTACCGCGCTCACCGAGGCTGGGAACGTGGTGACTGCGACTCTCGGCGCTCCCCTCTTCGCAAGCCCCGACAGCACGTGCACTTCTAATCCCGCATGCCTTGTGCCGCTGGGAACCGCGGTAGTGATTTCCGGCGAGGGCATCGATGGATACAACGGAACTTTTACCATTTCGTCGATCAACTCAACCAGCGTAAGCTTCACCGATTCAGCCGCCGGCCTAGCCTCATGTTCAGCCACAACTACACCCTGCGCGCTGGCGGGTACCGCCTCTGTTCCGGG
>JBEKBW010000111.1:0-24862 GCA_050015215.1 Candidatus Sulfotelmatobacter sp. | reverse complement strand
AAAATTGCTCCCAGCAATACCACCAGCGGAAGAACCGCCGTATCCCCGACCCCTTTAATTTTCCACTTCTCGCCCCACCGCTTAAGAGACGCCTGCAGCCCCAGGCGCAAGAACGCAAAAAAGAGAACGCTGATGACAGAAAAAAACAGAATGCTCTTGTAGACGTGATTCATCACGTAATGCCCCATCTCGTGTCCCATGACGGCCTGAATCTCCTCCGGCGATCCGCGGCGGAGCAGGTTGTCATTCAGCGTGACGCGCATGGTGCGGCCGAATCCGCTCACGTTAGCGCTCATACGCGTGGTTTGTTTGGAGGCATCGATTTCAAATACGTCCCGGGCCGGAATTCCGTTGGCTCGGGCCAGGCTCAGGATGGGTTGGGTCACCTTGGGATCGTCCAGTCGTGTGACTTTGTTGAAGATCGGAATCAAATAGACGGGGGTGATTAGGACGACCAACACCAGAAACACCATGCTGACGCCGGCCCCCCAAATCCACCAGCTGCGCTGCAGTCGGCGCACCAATCCAAACAACACGACGGCGAGGATACCCAATAGCACAAGATTAACGCCCAGATCTTTGACCTGATCCCACAGCCACGGGCCGAAAGTCTGCGTAGCCAGACCGTACTTGTGCTCCCGGAAGTAGTCTTCGTAAACGCTGAGCGGAAACAGCAGAACGGTCGTCAGCACGATGTACTGGGTCCAGTAAATAAAAGTCTGTAGCAGTTTGAAACGAGTGACGTGCTCAGCCAGGTTGCGCATGGTGGCCGACCATCCCAGATTCAAGACCAACAGCATGATCACGACGAGATACAAAAAATCCCAAAGCACCATCCAATAGCCGCCTTCGAAGTAGGCGTCGGAGCGGGCGCGCGCATCCGCCGGCATCAGCGCCAGATAGGCGTCGGTCGCGGCGTCCGGATTGAAATTCGGGGAAGGCCGCGCCGCCGGCGGAACACTGGTGATGGTGGGCATGGCGGTGCCGGGCAATTGGCCGGCCGCCGAATCGGCCCAAGCGCTGACACTACAAGACAGCAGCGAAGCCAGCACGAGGCCGGCCGCGAAAAGAAATTTGTGCATAGATTTTCCACCGAAATATCTCAGCGCAGAAGTATATGCCTCGTCCGCGTGGGCCGGAGAGAATCACGGAAAGTTCGCGAGAATCTCTTTGACTTTCTTGCTGCTTAGCGCGGGCGCCTTTGGACCCGCGCCTAGAGCAGGCAAGCCAGTCACAGGATCCGTCACAAATTTCACCAGCGCAGCCTTCTGGCGAGGGGTCAAAATAGTCTGCCGGTCTTCGATATTTGGCATTCTCTTTGTGAAAACTTTGTTCCGCATGATAAGACAATCTTACTGGCATCGCAGCCCGTGAAGCTCTGCAATGGTCAGGGCAATTGCTTGCATCCGTCAAGAGGATTGCTCGCGGGCAAAATGCGGATAGGAATGCAAGCCCACCGCGGCCTTGTTCGACTAGGTTCCTGCCCTTCTTAACCCTTCCGTTCTCCGCGTAAACTGAAACGGGGCCGGGGGCGGACTTCGTTTGCCAGCACAGCTTCCTGATTACACCCATGAGGCGGGACAAATGACGCCGCTGCACGAAGAGCTTCTGCGGGAATTTCGGGAATTCGCGCGTACCGCTCCCACAGACAAGTCCGTGATGGAGCGCATCTCCCAGCGTCTGCACGAAAAGATGACGCGCTACAACTGGGTGGGGTTCTATCTGGTGGACCCGGCAGACCCGGGCGTGCTGCGGGTTGGACCTTACGTCGGCAGCTTCACCCCCAACGCCCGCATTCCGCTCAACGCCGGCCTGTGCGGCGCCGCAGCCAGCAGCGGAGAAACGGTGGTGGTGCACGACGTCTCCAAAGATCCACGCTACCTCGCCGGATCGCCACTGGTAAAGTGTGAAATCGTTGTCCCGATCTTCGTAAAGGGTCAGCTTGCCGCCGAACTCGATGTGGAAAGCTATTTCACCACCACCTTTACCGAACCGGAAAAAGAGTTTGTAGAAGCCTGTGCCGGGATAGTCGGAACATATTTGTCGAAAGCATAGGTGGCTCAGCAGGCTTCTGTAATGGATGAATCGCCTGTCTGTCGTTGCGCTATCATGTTGTCGCTATGAGCAAGCAACATTACTACTTCAAACTGATTCCGCCTCGGCCGACCTTCCCTTTCGACATCACCCGAAGAAAAAGCTTTGATGGACGAACACAGCGTTTATTTTGAGCGACAGTTCAATGCCGGAAAACTTCTTCTCTATGGTCCGGTGCTGGCGCCGAAGGGGGCCTTTGGTCTGGCAGTCCTCGAGGTTGCGGCTGAGACAGAAGCTCGCCAGTTCGGCGAGAACGATCCGTCGGTAAAGGGTGGGCTAAACCGCTGCGAGTTTTATCCGATGAAAGTCACAGTTTCACGAGCGATGAATTAAGCGTGTCCATCGCTCCTGAGCAGTCGATGCCCACCCCGGCGTCATGTTGCTTGCACCGTCTGAGTTCTATTGAATTCGCGACTGGTTGTATCGCCGGGTATCTCTCACAATATTGTCTGCGTCGAAGGGCGCGCATCGACCAGTGGACGAAAACCTTCACAGACGGCGACCCCTACACCAAGTCATCCAGCTTCAGCACTTCCGTTCCACCCTTCCATGACGCCTCAAACTGTTTTTGGACGAAGCCTGCATCGTATTCGCGCTTTTCCAGCAACAAGGCCTGGCGCAAACCCCATAGCGAACGCGGGTTTCGTAAGTTCCGGTCCAGGTCGTCGCGGAACACTTTTTCTGCGCCAAGCGCGTCACCAGTCATCAACAGAGCCGCGCCCAGCGATTCGCGCACGGGAAAGAACCAGTCGGCAGGCTCGTCGTATTTCAGCGTGTCTTGAGTGGCGACGGCCTCGCGCAGCTTTGCGATCGCACCGTCGTTATCCCTTTTCGCCATGTCGATCTTCGCGCCGAGCACATTTTCCGCAATCTTCAAAACGTCTTTGGTCTTATTGTTAATCGGCATCTGAAAAATGGCGTCGGGCGGCGTAGCCGCCTCGGCGTCCGCCACGATTTTATATTGCGCGTCAGCCTCGGCTATTTTGCCGATTGCCGCCAGCGCCATGCCGCGAGCAAAGTGCCAGAAAACAGTGGCAGTTTGCAGCGAAGCGTCGGGCTCTGGCATCTTCAGAATTTCATTCCAGTGATGGAAGCGAACCTCCACGGCCAGCGGAATGGTTGTGAAGCCCTGGAGCGGTGGCATCTCCTTCACATGAGGAGCTACGTTGGCCATCAGCAGATCGGCGTTTTTCCTCGACTCCGCATAGTTGCCATTCATCGCCGCACACATCGCGATGAAGTGCAGGTTGTGGCTGTAATACATCATCGGATAGATGCCTTGCGCTCCCGTCGCCTTGATATACGCGCGATCGACTTCCGCCGCCTTTTCGTTGGTTTCAACCGCCGCCTGATAATCGCCGGTACGGATGTAGACGTGCGCGGGCATGTGCACGATGTGCCCCGCGCCGGGAGCCAGTGCAGCCAACCGGTTCGCCCCAGCCAGGGCGCGCTCGGGATTTGACGAAGCCTCAACCGCATGAATGTAGTAATGAATCGCGCCCAGATGATTGGGATCGCGCTTGATCACAGACTCCAGCGTAGAAACGATCTCCTCAGTGCCAGCCTCGGGCGTACCATCCTGATGCCACAATCCCCACGGATGCAGATTCATTCCTGCTTCCGCAAAAAGCGTGGCGGCGTCGAGATCGTCAGGAAATTCAATCGTAAGTTCACGCATGGCATCGCGGTAATCCTCCGCAGCCCTGCGCAAGTCCGAGTTAGGATCGGCAGGAAAGCGGTGCGCCAGCGCCTGAATGTAAGCGCGATCACTCGACGAAGTGTCAACCGATAGATCGACGGCTTTTTGGATCGCTTCATGCGCCCGTTTGTAGCGGTCAGGATCGGCGGGATCGTTGTAGTTCGGCCCAACAGCTTCAGCAACGCCCCAGTACGCCATAGCGAGCTTGGGATCGATTTCCGCAGCGTGCGCAAACGAACGAGCGGCCTCATCATGATTGAACGCGTAAATAAAGCGCAGGCCTTGATCGAAGAACGCCTGCGCGTCTTTGTTCTTGGTGGAAACAGGGTGATGGAGATCTCCGAGGCCGGTCACCAGCACAACCGGATGCGAAGCGGCATGCGCCGAGTGCTCCTGTGCGGCAACGGCCGTACACAAAAGCAGCGCACAGAGAACGTGAGCCAGAGTTTTCATCTGGTCGATCCTCCTGAATTGATTTTTGGAATCCCGACTCAAGTCACGCAGGCAGGAAAAACCAGCGCCTGCGGACGCCCCTTGCGATGTCACCGTAGCTTATGCCAAATCGCAAGGTGTTGCCAATGAGATTCTCTTCGGTGGCCGGCCTATGGCGTGAACTCGTAGATCGTGCCGTCGTTCGCGCCTCCTCCGTGTGTCGTCGCGCCGTAGAACGTTCCGCCGATGCCGCCGACCATTCCGTTGTAAGCGAAGCCCGCTTCAGGCGCGCCGGGAAAGCGGTAAGGAACGCTTTCGGACCAAGTGCCGTTCGCATTGTGCCCCACCTTGAAAATGACTCCGCAAGCGCATGAGGTGCCGCCATCGCTGGTGGTGCCGTACAGATTGCCGGCCTTATCAATCACCAGCGTGCTGATGGGGCTGCTGCCGTCGCTCCCACCTTTGAAGCTATAGAGAACACTCTCGCTCCACGCGCCGTTGCCGTGGGTTAGCTTGTAGACCGTGCCCACATCGTGCGCGCCTGCATAGTAGGTCGTGCCGTACAAATTTCCGGTCTTGTCGAAGATCACTCCGCCATAGGGCAACGCACCATCGGGCTGATCTTTGAAAGCATAAAGAGGCAGCAGGGTCCAACCGCCGCCCTGGTTGTGAGTGACTTCGAAAACCACGCCATCTCCATGCGCGCCCCCGACAGTCGTAACCCCATAGAGATTTCCCGCCGCATCGAAAATCAGACGTCCCGCCGAACCGGACGATCCATCATTGCCACCGGTAAAGGCATGGATCACATTCAGTTTCCACTTGCCGCCCGCCACCGGATGCACCTCGTAGACCACGCCCAGCCCATAAGCCCCACCTGTCGGAGTCATGCCATAAAGATTTCCATGCGCGTCGATGGCGAGGCCGCTGCCGGGACCCGATCCGTCATTCCCGCCGGTAAATGCGTGGATCACCGTTTGCGTCCAGCTTCCGCCAGACTTCGTCAGCTTAAAAGCTACGCCGCACCCACCTTCGCACGATCCCGAGCCTCCGGTGACTGCTGTGCCATAAAGATTTCCCTGCGAGTCAAGCGTCACGCCTTTGTAAGGCTCGCCCCCATCCGCGCCGCCGGTAAAGCTGTACAGAACCGTATGTGTCCAGCCGCTGCCCGACGGCGAAAGCTGGAAAACCGTTCCGCTGCCGAAGTCTCCGCCCTGTACCGATGTGCCGTAAAGATTGCCCGCGCTGTCGATCACGAGATCCGTGTCCAGATACTCGCCGTCATTGCCACCGGCGAAGCTGTAGATAACCTGAGTGGAACTCGTGGACGCTTGCGCTGGACGCGCAATGAATACCAGCACGGCCGCGAATAGGTAGATCAATTGAAAAAAGGAATGCAAGGATGGTTTGTGACGCATGGGCCCCCCGGGGATTATCTTTTGTTACCGGCGAGGCACTATATCATGAAGAATCGCGTCAATTGTCGCCAAAGCTGGATCCATCACGCGCTGGCCGCGCGATGTAATAATGTCTTGCCCCGGTCGGCAGTAGTCCTGAACACACAAGGCAAGTTTCTATGGAAGATCAATTCACTCTAGCCGAAACCGCCGCGCAGTCAATCCTGCAACGCACCGCAATGTGCCCCCGCATCGGCCTCGTGCTAGGCTCCGGCCTGGGCGCCTTCGCCGATTCTCTAACCGATTCCACTCACATCCCCTACGCCGAGATTCCCGCATTCCCTCGCTCCACCGCCATCGGCCACGCCGGACAAATGGTCATCGGCAAAGCGGGTGATGTTCCCGTAGCCGTAATGCAAGGCCGCGTTCATCTTTATGAAGGTTATTCCGCCCAGCAAGTCGCCTTCCCCATTCGCGTCTTGGGACGTATGGGAATTCGCGCCGTCATCCTCACCAACGCAGCCGGTGGCATCAATCTGAATTACCAGCAGGGAGCCTTAGTCCTGATCCGCGACCACATCAATCTGCAAGGAGCGAACCCGCTAATCGGCGCCAACGACGATCGCTTCGGCTTGCGCTTTCCCGACATGACTCATGCCTACGCAAGAGAATATCGAACCGCGGCGAAAGAGGAAGCGAGCAAGTTAGGAATCCCGCTGCAAGAGGGCGTTTACGCCGCGCTACCCGGCCCGAGCTATGAGACTCCCGCCGAAATCAACTATTTGCGAACCATCGGCGCCGATCTCGTGGGAATGTCAACGGTCGCCGAAGTAATCGCCGCCCGCCACATGCAAATTAACGTCTTGGCCATTTCCTGTGTAACCAACATGGCCGCCGGGATTCTCGACCAACCGTTAACTCATCAGGAAGTAATGGAAACCGGCGAGCGCGTCCGCTCCAGCTTCGAAGCCCTGCTCCGCGCAGTTCTGCCGCGCATTGTGAACGACAATGATGTGGCTCCGCGATGAAACACTACTCTACGGCACCCGGAAGGCAACATTGCTCTTCAGCGTGCCGCTAGGCGTAGTCACTTCCACCGTGCCCGTAGTCGCATCAGTAGGCACAGTCGTCTTGATCTCCGTGCTGGAGATAACGGTGAACGTTGCCGCCGCCCCGTTGAAGCTTACAGCAGTGGCGCCCGTAAGTTTGTTGCCCAGGATAATGACGCTAGCCCCCACTTTGCCGGAGGTGGGATTTGTTTCCACGAACGGGCCCAGCCCCACCGACAGGCTGAAGACCGTCCCGTCGTTATCAGTCCCGCCTACCACTGCGGTTCCATACAGGGTTCCATTGGTGGATTGAATCAGCCCGGCATATGGAAACGAACCGTCCGGGCCGCCGAAGCTATACAGCGAGGTCAGCGTGCCCTTGGAAGTGATTTTGAAAAGCGTGCCATTGTTGCTGGCTCCCCCGCAGGAAGTTGGCCCGTAGAAGTTCCCGTCGGTAGCTTGCACCAGCGTGCCGTAGGGGTATGCGCCGTCCGTGTTGGCAAAGCCGTGCAGGGTGGTCAGTTTGCCCGCGGAAGTGATTTCGAAGGCCGTGCCGAAGCCGATTCCGCTTCCCGTGCAGCTAGGACCACCGCCAGTGAGCAACAGCCCAGAATTCGCAGAAGTCGTTCCGTAGAAGCTTCCGTTGCTGGCTTGCACCAGCCCGCCAAAGGGATAGCCGCCGTCGTTACCGGTGAAGTTGTGCAGCGTCGTCAAAACGCCCTTGGCCGTGATTTCGAAAACCGTGCCATAACCGTTGGCGCCGCCATAGCTGGTAGTTCCATAAAAATTTCCGTTTGTAGCCTGCACCAACCCACCATAAGGATAGGCCCCGTCCGTGCCGGAAAAGGTGTGCAGCGTAGTCAGCACGCCCTTGGCCGTGATTTCGAAAACCGTGCCGCAACCCGGGCCCACCGTGCTCCCACAGCTCCCAGCGCCGCCCGCTACAGTGGTTCCGTAGAAGTTTCCATTCGTGGCTTGTATCAGAACTCCCCAGGGGATGGCGCCGTCCGCGCAACTTCCTTTCGAGCAAAAATCGTGAAGCGTTGTGAGCGCGCCTGCGGGAGTCATTTCGAAGACCGTGCCACAGGGACCCGTTGAACCATACGAGTCGCAGTTGTGGGTCCCTCCATAGGTGGCTGCTCCGTAGAAGTTTCCGCTGGTGGCCAGCACCAGTCCTGATGGGCCATTGCCGTCAGTGCCGTCAAAGGCATGCACTGTGGTCAGCGTGCCCCCAGGAGTGATCTTGAAGATCGAGCCGCAGCTAACGTTGCAGTTGTTGTTGGCCCCATTCCCACCCTTGTCCGTCGCTCCGTAAAAGTTGCCGTCCGTCCCCTGAACCAGCCCGAAGGGAATCGCTCCGTCGGTATAGTCGAAACTGACCAGTGTCTTGAACGTTTGGGCAGGCGCGGCAATCGCTGACGCGGCACACAGCAGGAGGACGGCAGAGCTGCGTTTCCATTCGCTCAGTTTGACCAATCTGAATCTTTCCCGGCTTCGCGCAAGCGCGAGCGTAAACCACCTAAGGACCCGAATTTTCGTCATGGAAAATCCTCCGTGCTACGACGTTAAAGAATGATGCCGCAAATCTCGGGCGAAAGAAGGGGACGTGCTCGGGCCGCGGGTGGGGATAAAGGAAACCAATGCCCAAGCGCTCGGATTATCCCCAAGGCCAGAATCGGTGTCAACATGCAAATACTTGCATGTAGCGGCACGCCGGGAGATTGCCTAATTTCTAGCTCGTGCAATGAACAATTCCACCGGAGGCTTCACGCCATATACTCCGGCGAAACTCCCCTGATTCACTGCCATCGCAAACCGTCCCCGCGAGTCGATATACAACAAAGGCTGCCCCACAGCCACATCGCTGAAAGTCCGCACAAACTTGATCTTCATCTCCTTGCCGCCAACCCGAACCGGAACCTCCTGTCCACGCTGATATCCCAACTTCAAGAAATCCTCCGCATCCAGGTTCGTCACCAGATTCCCAAACGGACCATCCGTGGCTATCACTTCGGCAGCAGCTCCACGCTCATCCACACGCGCTGCCTTCAACTCCAAACGCACCAGCGACGCCACTGGCACCTCCGGCCCCACCTTTTTCCACTCGTCCCCACGCGCCACATGCGCTCCCACCGGAGAAAAAATGTCCCGCCCATGAAAAGTCGAGGACATCTTCGTTCCAATCATCCAATCCGCAATCCGGATTCGTGATCTCGCGCACGCCGTCAATCCCGTCTCGTTGTTCCACCAGCGTGAGCAGCCCGTTATCCGGTAGCACAAAATACTGTCCGCGCTTCGACTTCGCAACAATCGCCTTGCGCGTGCTCCCGACAGTCGGATCGATCACCACCACGAACACCGTCCCTGTCGGATAGTAGGGAGTAGCTCCATACAAAAACCGCGCTCCATCGAGAATAGAAAACGGCGTGACTTCATGTGTGAGATCGACAATGCGAACGTCGGGCATGATCGAATACATCACCAAAGTCCGTCATAAAGACAATCGTCTGCGGATATTTCACAGACTGCGCAGCGAGCGGCGAGAGCAAAGAAAGCGCAACCAGTAAGGCCGCGATCCCAACCCTATCGTGAAGCGCACTCCGCCGCACCGGGGAAGGTCTCTGCTTGAGTGTCGCGATACCGTAATATGTGGAAGAGCGGCGCTTGAGCGCCGCGATAGCCCAACATAAAAACTGGGCTTTAGCCCCCGCCGTTTTCATGCCTTCAGTCCTCCGGAAGAAATTGCCGTCTGTGGCATGCAAGAATACGTGGCACGCATCCCGCTCGCAACTCCAATGCACCGAACAGTCACCCACAAGCCTTCAAATTACCCAACTATCAAATTACCCAATTACAAAATTGCTCCCGATCTATAATGTCCTGTCATCTAAGACCGCAAGGAGCTCTTCATGTCGCAAGCCATCCCCGAAAAATACCGCGATCTTTTCCAGAAACGCGCCTTCGCCAGCCTCGCCACACTAATGCCCGACGGCCAACCGCAAGTCACGCCAGTCTGGTGCGACTTCGACGGCGAGCACGTAATCTTCAACTCCGCAAAGGGACGCCAGAAGGATAAAAACGTTCGCCGCGATCCTCGCGTCTCGCTAGCCTTAATCGATCCCGAAAATCCTTACCGTTATCTGGAAATCCGCGGCCGAGTAGTAGAAATCACCGAGGACGGCGCCAGCGCCCACATCGACAAAATGGCCAAGAAATATCTGGGCGTAGATAAATACCCCTACGGCCAGCCCGGCGAAGTCCGAGTGCTCTACAAAATCAAACCCGAGCACACCACAGTGATGGGGTAGCGCGACCGTAGCGCCGGCGGCAATCCGAGGAACCAGTCGCGACACCGCCTTGAAAGGCGTGGTTTAAGCCGTGCCGCCATAGGTTCGTATCAGGGCACGCCTTTAGGCATGCCGATGAGCGCACTAAAAAGTGGAAGAGCGCGCTTTAGCGCCGCGTCAGCGTGCAAAACGGAGTGTTAGTCCCAGCGAGGCCATCCCATCCGCACCTACAACCTCTGCCTACTCGGCTACGGCAACGTCAACCGCACCCTAGCCCAACTACTGCGAGAGCGCGAAACCGAACTCCGGAACCGCTACGGAATCACCTTCGGCATAACCGGAATCGCCAGCCGCTCTCTCGGATGGATCGCGAACCCCGAAGGCCTAGATGCGAATGTTGCGCAGCCGCCCTCGGCTGCGAGACCCGGAAAACCAAATCAAATCCTGACCAATATCCAAGACTGGCTAACCGCAGCCCAAGCCGACGTCCTCTTCGAAGCCACCTCCCTAAACGTCCAAACCGGCCAGCCCGCCATCGACCACATCCGCGCCGCCCTCTGCCACGGAGCCCATGCCATCACCGCCAACAAAGGCCCTATAGTCCACGCCTACCGCGAACTCCGCGACCTGGCCGCCGCCAAAGGCAAGCGCTTCCTCTTCGAATCCACCGTAATGGACGGAGTCCCAATCTTCTCCCTCTTCCACCAACTCCCAGCCATCCACCTGGAAGCCTTCCACGGCATCCTGAACTCGACCACCAACGTGATCCTAAGCGAAATGGAAAAAGGCAAAAGCTTCGAAGAAGCCCTGAAAAAAGCCCAGCACCTAGGCATAGCCGAAACCGACGCCACCCACGACATCGACGGCTGGGACGCCGCCGTAAAAACCGCCGCGCTGATCACAGTCTTGATGGACGTTCCAATAAAACTAGAAGCAATCCACCGCGAAGGCATTCGCCATCTGAGCGCAGAAGCCGTAAGCAACGCAAGAAAAGAAGGCAGCCCCTACAAACTAATCTGCCGAGCCAAGAAAGAAGGCAGCGAAGTAACGGCCACAGTCCGCGCCGAACAAATCCCCCAAACCGAGCCCATGGCCCAAATCGCCGGCACGTCGTCCTACATCTATTTCGAAACCGACATCTTCCCCGGCCTGGCCATCACCGAAGAAAATCCCGGCCTGTACGCGACCGCTTATGGAATGCTGGCGGATTTCGTGGGGGCGGTAACGAAATAGCGTCCGAAGGACGCCTGAAAATAGCCCGGCGTTTCAACGCCGGGTGTCGAAGCAATAGAGGAACCGCATCCCGTAGGGATGCCTGAACTATCCCCAAACATGCTGCGGATCATACTCAATATCGTTCTTTTTCAAGAAGGCCAAAAACTCCTCCTCGAAATTCCGCTTGCGATGATGATCCGCCTGCCTCTGGATGTACGCGATGGTGTCGCTCTTCTGCGAAATACCCACCGTAAACGCCCCATATCCCTCCTGCCACGCAAAATCTCCTTCGAACTTTTCGTTCATCCAACGCGACGATGCTCCTTTCACCAACTGCATAGCCTTAGCCAAAGGCAAGGTCGCAGGCAACGACAAAAGCAAGTGCACATGATTCTCGGTCCCTCCAACAACAAGAGCCTTGAACCCATTCTTCCGAGCGATTCCGCCGAGGAATGCCCAAAGCCGAGGTTGAACCTCTGCCGAAATCAAATTGCGCCGTCGCTTCGTAGAAAAGACGCAATGGATGAGTTCCGAAACGTAGGTGTGCGCCACAAAACCTCCGGATTCGATGCCGACAATCGTACCCGGCATGAGGGTCGAGAGTGATCGCTGATCGCGAGAAAAAAGATTCGCCGTTCCCAGAACGGGCGGTGCGAGTTCGAGCGACGCGCCGAACGTTGGTTGTTCGGCTGCGATCGGTAACAGCGTCCGTAGGACGCCTGAGAATAGCCCGGCGCGTTCAGCGCCGGGTTACTCAACCGTTCATGGAACCGCATCCCATAGGGATGCCTGAAACAATCGCACGGCATCGGATCAACGGTCGAGCGCCCCTACGGGGCGCATGGTCATCTCCGGCCGGGACCACCCGGCGTTAAAACGCCAGGCTACTCTCAGGCGTCCTCCGGACGCGCGCTAATGGCTACTCGTAGATCCCTCCGGCCGCTCGACCCATCCCTGCGCGTAATATGATGAATGCTCACCATGCCAACAACCGAACTCACATCCGCTCCCGCCCTCAATCTCCCCCAAATCCGCGCCCAATTCCCCTCCCTCTCCCAAACCGTAAACAACCACCCCGCCGTCTTCCTTGACGGCCCCGGAGGCACCCAAGTCCCCCAGCGCGTAATCGACGCCATCTCCGACTACCTCCGCCGCGACAACGCCAACACCGGCGGAGCCTACGCCACCAGCCGCCACACCGACGCCATGCTAGCCGAAGCCCGCGTCGCCATGGCCGACTTCCTGCACTGCGCCGCCGACGAAATCGTCTTCGGGCCCAACATGACCACGCTAACCTACATGATGTCCCGCGCCGTAGGACGCGACCTCAACCCCGGCGACGAAATCCTGGTGACGCGCCTCGACCACGACGCGAACGTGTCCCCCTGGCTGGCACTGCAAGAAAAAGGAGTGACCATCCGCTGGGCCGAAATCCACGAGGAAGACTGCACGTTGGATATGGAAGACCTGGCCGCAAAGCTAACCAAGAAAACCAAACTGGTAGCCATAGGCTACGCCTCCAACGCAGTGGGCACGATCAATCCCATAAAGAAGATCGTCGACCTTGCCCACGCCGTCGGCGCCCAAGCCTATGTAGACGCCGTCCACTACGGCCCCCACGGCCTGATCGACGTAGCCGATCTCGATTGCGACTATCTGGTCTGCTCCACCTACAAATTCTTCGGCCCGCACATGGGTGTCCTCTTCGGCAAGCGCGGGCATCTCCGGCGCCTGCAACCCTACAAAGTCCGCCCTCTAACCGACGCGATCCCCAACTGCTGGGAGTGGGGCACGCTAAACCACGAATGCATTGCGGGAATCACAGCCTGCGTAAATTACATAGCCGACCTAGGAAACCGAGCCTCCGAAACATCTGGAACATGGAACGACCGACGCCTCGTCCGTCAGTCGAGCGAAGCGAGACCCGCGAGCACGACTACCCGCCGAGCCGCAATCGAAACCGCCTTCCAAGCAATCCACTGTCACGAACACGCGTTAATGAACCGCCTGATAGCCGGCCTAAAAGAAATCCCCAACCTGAAGATCTACGGCATAACCGATCCCGCCCGCTTCAACCAGCGTTGCCCCACGCTGGCAATCAGAATCGAAGGCCACACCCCGCTAGAACTAGCCACCAAACTAGGCGACCGCGGCTTCTTCACCTGGGATGGAAACTACTACGCCCTGAATCTAACCGAGCATCTAGACGTAGAAAAAACGGGAGGCTTCCTCCGCGTAGGCCTGGTTCACTACAACACAATCGAGGAAGTAGAACGCTTGCTGGAAGCCCTAATCGAGATCGTTCGGAAGTAGTGGGGAGGCACGAATGGGAAGGGCACGACTTTTAGTCGCGCCGCATGGGATCAGTTAGTGATAAGGGCTTTAGTCCCTGAGGTCGCAGCGTTGATCAAAACCGCGCAGATGTCCAACCTCTGTTACGGCCACCGCTTCGCCGTATCGTCCCAACCCGCAGCCCGCACTGGCTGCGCCGCGGCCACAACCGCCGGAGGCACACGGATCGGCTGCTGCGGTCCATTCACCGCAGTCGCCAAAGTAGGCTTGGCCACTTCGCCGTTCAATTCCTTTTCCTCGGAGAGCAACGGAGCCACCAGCCGCAACGCTTCCACTTCCTTCTCCAGCCGGGTCAACTCCATTTCTTTCTGCCTCAGAACCTCATAGACATTCTTCATAGATTGGGGCACCTGCGAATTATTGAGTGTGTGCAGCTTTTCTCGAACTTTAGCATGGTTCTCTCTGTTGTCAAGCCATTAAACAGGTGCGATTTTGCCTGGATTGCGCTCGAAATGGAGCTCGCCGATCCGCCAAAACCATTGCTGGACGCGGCTTTCGCGAGATATGCACAGTCGTGTGTACGGGCAAGAGATTAGCGATCTTGATACTGTCCCAATTAGGTCCATAAATCCTCGACTTGCTGCCATCTCGGCAGATTTCCCCTCGGAGCACTGCACCAAATCCTGTCACCCGCCTGTGAACCTCCTGCACTCAACTGAAAATAAAACAGATAAACTCGCTCACTTTTCATTGACTCAAAATTTAGAAGGAGTACAACAAGATCGTTCTTTGACAGTTTCTTAAGTTTTTCCGGTTGGTGCGGCGTCCGGGGCTCAAGCGAAGTCACCTTCACACTGCAAAGTGATCGAGGGAAGGCAAGCAAGGGTCTATAGCAAAGCGCTGGTCGAGGAGAACGAGAAGCCCCGTCAAAGGCAGGATAGAGTTCCGAGGCGTTGAGTAGGTTTTTCCGGTTGGCGGTAAGCCCGGAGCCCGAGCATAGATCGCACGTGGCACCCCGCAAGGGAAGCTCCGCAGCAGGTCAGGCAAGGGTCTAACGCGAGCTACTGGCCGAGACGAACGGACACAACACCACCTCGGAACTCTTATTTTTTTCCCATCTGCATGGCTGTAACCGCGTTCGGAACCCAACCTTTCTGCCCCGTGCCCCAAACTTGCAGCGCGCCTGTTGAAAGGAAACCGCAGGCTGAGCAAGGGCGGGCAGCGCCGGGAGCGTCTTGATCTATTTCTGATTCAAGCTCCTGATCTCTACGACAAGCGTGTTAATTTCTTCCGGTGTCAGTTTGCCCGCATACTTCGGCATCCGGTGCTTGCCGTTCGCGATGATGTTATGCAGGTCATCGGCGGACGCGGCGCTTGTTTCTTCGGACACCAGCGATGGCCCCCCAAAGCGCCGGCCCTCGGCCGCTTTCCCGTGGCACTTCGCGCAATTCTGCTGGAATACCGGGTTCGCCGTGAGGCTTCCTTCAGACGGCGACGTCTGCGCCGAAAGTGCAACGGGCAAGAAAACCAAACAGCAAAAAAAGAAACGGAATCTGAAAATCTTCAAGCCAAACCTCGATCGCAAGTGAGATGAACAAGAACTTGGATGCACTCGCGATGCCAATAGAATGTCTAACTGGCCTGAATATCCCACCCGCGAATAACCCGTGGATACAACGGTAGCGGTCGTTTCATGATGACCTCCTCACGGCGCTGGCAACCAGCCCTGCAATACGGCGCATCCGATTGCCAAGTCGCCCGTTCCGAAAGCGTTCTGACATTACAAAATTTTACAGGCAAAGCAGAGTCTGGGCGGTCGTTCCTTCTGTCTAAAACTCATACCTTTCATGATGCCAATCGCCGATGTCGTCCGGACAGACATTTACGCCGACCATGTAAATCCTCAATGGGTTAAGCTGCTCAACCTGCTCGAGATGAACGTCAGCTATGAGCGCTGCGAGGGTGCCGAGCTATTCACTACTGACGGTCGGCGAATTATCGATTTTCTCTCCGGCTATTGCGTCCACAACACCGGACACAATCATCCTGCAATTATTGACGCACTGAAGGATGAACTGGACCGCTCGGGTCCGGTGATGCTGCAAAGCAATGTCCCGGAGCTGGCAGGCGAACTGGCGAGCCGTCTCTGCCGACTAGCGGGCGGCCGACTCGCCAAGGTGTTCTTTGCGAGTTCAGGCAGCGAAGGTGTTGAAACCGCCATCAAGTTTGTCCGCGCGCATACCGGCCGGGCTGGACTGCTCTCCTGCGACCGCGCCTTCCACGGCCTTACCTGCGGCGCGCTATCGTTGATGAATGGCGAGTATTGGCGCAGCGGGTTTGGTCCGCTTCTTCCCGATATCGCCGTGGTGCCGTTCGGCGATCTCTCCGCTCTCGAAAAAGCGTTGGCGACCAGACGCTATGCCGCCTTCTTTTTCGAGCCGATCCAGGCGGAAGGCGGCATTCGCGTCCCAGAGCCAAACTATCTGAGGGACGCGCAAGTTTTGTGCCGCCGCTATGGCTCGCTTCTGGTCGCCGACGAAGTGCAGACCGGAATGTTCCGCACCGGCCCCTTTCTGGCATCGCATCACTTTGGAATCTCCCCAGACATCGTAGTCCTGGCAAAGGCGCTCAGTGGGGGGTTGGTACCAGTCAGCGCCGTGCTCATGTCAGACGAAATACATCACTCGGTTTTCAGTTCGTTGAAGCGATCCATCGTTCACGCGTCCACCTTCAGCGAAAACAGCCTCTCCATGCGCGCAGGACTAGCGACGCTGGACGTGCTCGAAGGTCAAAATTTGGGAGATCGCGCAACTGAGATTGGCGCTGAACTGCAGGAAAAATTGGCCGCTGCCCTCGCAGGTTACGAGATGGTGAAGGCAGTCCGCGGCAAAGGCCTGCTTCTTGGTATTGAATTCACCGCTCCGCGGCGCCTTGCACTGCGGGCGCCCTTTGAGGCATTCGCTCAAATCCATCCGGCCATGTTTGGGCAGATTCTTGTGATGAGTCTCTTCCGCAAAGGAAACATTCTCACGCAAATTTGCGGCAATGATTTCATGGTTCTCAAGGTCGCTCCTCCTCTTGTGGTAACCACAGCGCAGGTGGCGGAATTCGTCTCGTCAATCCGGGCCGTCGTGGATTTTGCGCATCATCCTGGGGCATTTTGGTCGGAAGCTCTGGGCTTGGCGCGGAGGGCGATTTCCTGAACCCCCGCAACAGCAATTCCTCATAGCCAGATAAAAAAGAAAAGAGAAGACCGCGCACTAACGCGGCTGTGGAACATTTGATGGAGAGAGCAACGGATGTTTTCGTAATTGGCGGAGGCCCCGCAGGATTGGCCGCTGCCATCGCCGCGCGTCAGCGCGGTCTCGATGTTATCGTCGTTGACGGCGCGTGCCCGCCCATCGACAAACCCTGCGGCGAGGGCTTGATGCCAGATGGTCGCGCCGCCCTCGCGCAGTTGGGAATTTCTGTGCCAGCAGTGGATTCGCATCCCTTCCGCGGCATCAGCTTTATCAGCGGCGATCTCCGTATCGCTGCAAGCTTTCCCAACGGAGACGGCATAGGCGTGCGCCGCACCATCCTGCACCGTCTAATGGTCGCCAGGGCCGAGTCCGTTGGGGTCTCCCTCCTCTGGAAAACTCCAATCACCGGTTTGCATGAGGATGGCGTGGTGCTCGGCAATCAGTTGATCCGCTCACGATGGATTGTAGGCGCCGACGGCGGCCACTCACTGGTGCGGCGCTGGGCGGGTCTTGATCGATATTCCTATGATCGGACGCGCTTCGCGTTCCGCCGCCACTACCGCATTCGCCCGTGGAGCGACTGCATGGAACTTCACTGGGGACCGAAGTGCCAGATCTATGTCACCCCGGTCGCGCCGGATGAAGTCTGCGTCGCTCTGGTCTCCCGCGATCCCCATCTCCGCCTCGACGCCGCGCTGCCCGCATTTCCCGAGATCGTTTCGCGTCTCCGCGAGGCTACGCCTTCATCCGCAGAGCGAGGCGCGATCTCCTCAACCCGCAAGTTGCGCCAGGTGTATCAAGGTCGGGTTGCTCTGGTTGGCGACGCTTCGGGCGCAGTGGACTCCATTACCGGGGAAGGTTTGTGCCTTACTTTTCGCCAAGCGCAAGTGTTGGCGGAGTGTTTCGCCGCCACAGATTTACGGCGTTATCAACAACAGCATCGGTCCCTGGCGCGGCGTCCCGCGATGATGTCCCGGCTGATGCTCGTTCTCGATTGGAAAAAGTCTTTGCGCCAGCGCGTGATGCGCGCCTTTGGTTCCGACCCGCGACTCTTTAGCCGCCTCCTCGCCATGCACGTCGGAGCCTCGTCAACCTCGGCCTTCGCCGCCAATAGCCTTTCTCTCGGATGGCGCTTGCTGAACGTATAGCCCCATTTCACGATTTTGGCATTCTTCCACGGCTAGACCTTCTTCCTCGAAACGATCACCCACACCGTCCCGCGCCCATCGCAATACCGGCAACGATCCTGGCCCATCGACTTCGCCGTTCCATGGCATTCCAGGCAGTTCGCCACAATGTGAACCTCCTGCTGCGAGCTCTCGGGCAGCTTCGTCGGATCCTTAAACAATTCGGCGTGATGAAAATCACGCAGCCAGAACACCAGCTTGCCTTCAAGCGCCTCCCGCTCCTTCAGGCCAAGTCGACTGCAACACTGAGGCCACCATTCCGGAACGCAGCCGTAGCAGATGAGTTCGCCCGCGTCGAACAAAGCGCCAGGATCCGCCCGCCGAAAAAATTTCTTGCACTGCGCACAGGGATTGACCCCGAGCAGCGCAAGCGCTTCCTTCATGCGCTTGATCTCCAGCGCCTGTTGGGCAATGGTTTCCACAGTTGAGTCGGAATCTTGAGGCATGCTTGGCGCCGGTTACGCGAAGTAAGAGGTCCACTCCGGTGTCAACATTATAGAGTGGCCACTAGAAGTTGCAGACGGATCTCAGAAGGACTAATCCACATGCTCGCCTGTCTCAAATCCCTCCTCCGCCAACGGCAGCACATCGCGCTCACCCGCGACCCATACATATAGCGTAGGCAGCAGGAAGACGCTCATGATAAGCGCCGCGATCAATCCTCCCACAATCACAATCGCGAACGGCCGCTGCGAATCGGAGCCAATCGCGTGAGACAGCGCGGCAGGCAGCAGTCCTAACGTTGCCACCAGCATCGTCATCATGATCGGCCGCAACCTCAGCACCGCTCCCTCCACGGCCGCGTCCTCAATCGTGAAACGTCGCGCGCGAAGTTGATTGATGTATTCCAGCATGATCACGCCGGTCTGCACCGACACTCCAAACAACGCCAGGAAACCAACGCCGGAAGAAACGCTAAAGTTCGTTCCCGTCATCAGCAGCGCAAGCAGTCCTCCGATCGGCGCGATGGCAATGTTGGCCATAATCAACGACGCCCACTTGAATGACTTGAACATCGTATAAAGAATGACGAAGATGATCAGAATCGTGATCGGCAGCACGATCAGCAGCCGCTCATTGGCCCTCTTCTGGCTGGCGTATTCGCCTTCCCAGTCAACTGTGTATCCCACGGGCAGCTTCACCTGCTCGTTCACTTTCTTGATTGCCTCTTCAACCGTGCTGCCGAGGTCTCGCCCGCGGACGCTGTATTTGATCGCCACATAACGCCGGTTTCCCTCGCGATAAACCTCCGAAGCTCCATCCGTCAAACTGATGGTGCATAACTGCGCGAGAGACACGTGCTCTCCCGTGGGAGCCAGCAATCGAATATTCTCAATCGCATCCTTCGTGTCACGGTACTGCGGCAGATAGCGCAAAGTCAGGTCATACCGCGCCTCGCCCTTAAGAACCTGCGTAAGCGCCGTTCCTCCCACCGCCGTCTGCACCGCATCCTGCACATCCGCAACATTGATCTGGTAACGCGCCGCCGCCTCGCGGTTCACGCTAACGTTCAAATTCGGCTGGCCCAGAAGATGAAAAACTCCCAGGTCCTCAACGCCCCGAATCCCGCTCATAATCTTGACGACTTCATCGCTCTTATCCTCAAGCACCTTCAGATCGTCGCCATAAATCTTCGTAGCCAACGCCCCTTTCACGCCGCTTACGGCCTCTTCCATGTTGTCTTCAATCGGCTGCGAAAATCCCCAAACCACGCCGGGGATCTTGTCCAACTCGCGCTGCATGGCGGCGATCAACTCGTCCTTATCTTGATGAAATACAGATCGCCACTCTTCTTTCGGTTTCAAATCAACGAAAAATTCGACGTTAAAAAATCCCGTCGTATCCGTTCCGTCATCCGGCCGTCCCACCTGGCTGGTGCACCGCGGAACTTCCGGAAAGGAACAAAGAATGACTCGCGCCTGATTCGCCACGCGAATCCCCTCATCCGGCCCGGTGCTGGGGGCGAGCGTGCCGCGCACCCACAGCGCGCCTTCATCCAGATGAGGCAGAAATTCGGAGCCGATCGCCCCGCTGAAGACTAAATAATTTCCCAGGAGCACCAGCAGTGCAACCACCCCAACCGTGACCGCTCGATGCCGAATCGCCCACCGTACCGCAACCCGATAGCTCTCGACGACAAAGTTCATCACCGGGTTGTGCCACTCGCTAGCGCCTTTGGCAAAAGCAAAGCTGGCCAGCACCGGCGCAATCACAATCGAAAAAATCAGCGCCCCCAGCAGCGCGAACGCAACCGTCCACGCCATGGGATGAAACAGCCTGCCCTCGACCCGCTCCAGCGTGAAGATCGGCAAATAAGCGGTGATAATGATGGCGATTGCAAAGAAAACAGGTCGTTGCACTTCATGCGAGGCGTCGCTGATCTGTTCCCGCGCCGTCTTAACCCCTCCGTTCTTGTGACCGAGATGGCGAACAATGTTCTCCACCATCACCACTGCGCCATCCACCACCATGCCAAAATCCAACGCGCCGAGAGAAAGCAGATTGGCGGGAATGTGCCGCAGGTCCAGACAAATGGAGGCGAACAGCAAAGAAAACGGAATCGTCGCCGCCACGATCAACGCCCCGCGAATATTCCCCAGAAACAAGAAAAGAATGATCGAAACCAGAATCATCCCTTCGGTCAGGTTGTGCAGCACCGTGTGGCTGGTGAAGTGAACCAGATCGCTCCGGTCGATGAAGGGAACAACTTTCACTCCCGGCGGCAGAATGTGATCGTTTAGCTCCTGCACCTCTTGGTGGATACCCTTCAACGCCGTATCCGCCGCCGCTCCCTTGCGCAACAGCACGATGCCCGAAACCACATCGTCGTTGTCGACGATCTTTCCATCTTCGCGATGAATCGCCTTCGCAAACTGTCCCAGCCGAATCTTCGGCCCCTGCGAAACCGCGGCAATATCTTTGACCCGCAGCGGCGTGCCGTTTTTGGTCATGATCACGGTTTCGGCGATGTCCCGCGATCGATCGACCAATCCCACTTCGCGAATATTGATCTGCTGCAGGCCCTCCTGTATGAAGCTCCCGCCTGCGTTCGTATTGTTATTGGTAAGCTGTTGCTCGACCTGCGCCAAACTTAGCCCGTAGGCAATCAGCTTATTCGGATCAAGCCGCACCTGATACTCCCGCGTAGGACCGCCGAAGCTCGAAACATCGACGATGTCCGGAACGGATTTGAAGCTCTTCTCGATGACCCAGTCTTCGAGCGACTTCAGTTCCATCGGGTCATAAGCCGGATTCGTGCTGCGCAGTGTGAAGAAATAAATTTGCCCCACCGGGCTCCAGTCGGTGCCCATCTGTGGGTTCACGCCCGTAGGCAGCGTCACTTGGCTCAACCGCTCCAGAACGCGTTCGCGGTTCCACGCGTTGTCCGTGGCATCGTCAAAAATCAGCTTTAAATCGGAGAGGCCGAACAGTGAGAACGACCGCAGATGCACCACGCCCGGGATGCCGTTCATGACAATCTCGAGCGGAATCGTGACCTGCTGCTCAATTTGCTCCGCAGAAATTCCCGGCCATTGCGTGATTACTTCCACGTAGTTGTCGGCAACGTCGGGATACGCTTCGATCGGTAGATCATGAAACGCGACGATGCCTCCGGCAAACAGCAACAACGCCAGTCCCAGCACCAGCAGCCGGTTGCTCAGCGCGAAATCGACTACCCGTCGGATCATCTACTGTTCCACCGTGTTCTGCAGAACCAGAGCGTTGGAAACCACCTGATCGCCCGGCTTGAGTCCGGACAAAACTTCCTGCATGTTGTTCGGCAGCATCTTCCCGGTGCTCACTTCCAGCCGCTTGAAGTGGCCGTTGCCTATCGGCGCGTAAACCCAGTCGCGATCGTGTAAGTGAAGAACGGCCGCCGCCGGCACCGCCGCCCGCACCTGCGCCTGCTTGCCATAAAACGTCGCCGTCACAAACATTCCCACCCGCATCATTCCTGGATTCGCCACTTCCAGGCGAACTTTCGCGGTACGAATATTCGGATCGAGCACGGGGAGGATGTTGTCGATACGCCCTTTGAATACCTGGTTGGGATATGCGCTCAGATGTATGTCGGCAAACTCTCCCGCGCGTACCGCATCGAGATCGTTTTCGTAAACGTCGCAAATGATCCACACGAAAGAAAGATCGGAGATCGTAAACGGATTCGGCGCTCCTAGTCCTTGCAGCCCGGATGCGTTCGTGGCCTGCTGATCCGTAATCACCCCCGAGATCGGAGCCTTGATCTCAACCACGCCGGAGGGATGCTCCTTGTCGATCCCCAACAGACGAAGTTGTTCGTTAGCCGCCTCGAGATCGGCTTCTGCATTCTTCGCCACGTCCTCGGCCTGCTCCACTACACTTTTCGCAACCGCCCCTTTTTCAAAAAGCGTCTGTTGCCGCTTCAAATTCAACCGCGCCAGCAACTCGTCATTTACTGCCTTGCGGTAGTTCTGAAACGCGCCCGAAACATCGTTGCTCTGCACCACGAGCAGAACCTGACCCTTCTTCACTTGATCGCCAAGCCTAGCCTTAATCTCAAGAACTCGGCCGGAAGCGATCGAAATCACCGGCACAGCGCGCGCGATGTCCGGCTGCACAACTCCGGTAACATTCAGAGCCGGCGCAGTTTTATATTCCACCGCCGCCGCTAGCGGAAACTGCTCCGGATGATCGACCTTGAAATCGTTGGTGTTCAGATCAGGCACCACAGTCGCCTGCGGCGGCGCCTCCGCCTTAGGATCCGCTTTGCCGCTACTACACCCAGCAACAAAAAGCAGGGCCGTAAAGCCTGCTGGCACGAAACCGCGCCACAACCATAGACTCTTGTCATTCCGAACGCGCGCGGAGCGCGGGTGAGGAACCCGATGTCCTCCAGTCGTGCCACAAGCGCCGGGAGGATCGCCAACGAACTCCGTCCCTAGTTTCTCCATCCATCGCATCGTCATTGGACAACCTCTTTGCCCACCGCCTGATTCAACTGCGCCGCCGCGGTCAAGTACGATCCCACCAGATTCACGTAATTCAACTGCACGCTGCGGAAATCGCTCTCCGCATTCAGAAAATCCAGCAGCGACGCCCCGCCGTGCTGATAAGAGAACAAAATCGTGTCCCGCACCCGCACCGCCATTGCCAGATACTTCGCCTTGTAAGGGCGCAACAACGTCAAATTGCTGGCCAACGTCGCGTAGGCCGAATCCACGTCGCTGAACACCTGCGCCTGCGCTGCATCGTGCAAACGCTCCTGCCGCGAAATATCGATCTTCGCCTGCAGCTTGTTTCCCTGATTGCGATCGAAAATCCGCAACGGAATACTCACGTCCACGCCAAAGTAAAGATCGATCGGCGGATTCCGCCCCACATCCAAACTGAACGTCGGATCGGTCGATCCATTAGCCTCCGCCAGCTTGTAGTCGGTCTGCGCCTTGTCCACCGCCTGCGCCGCCGCCTTCAGGTCCGGACGATTATCCAGCGCAATCTGCCGGTAAGCCTCCAGCGGATCGATCACATCGTTGAAGTCGAACACTCCCACCAAATCGAACTGCTCTACCGGCGTGCGATCGTTCAACAGCATCAGCATCTGAATCTTCGCCGTCCGCAAATTCACTTCCGCCGTCTGCACGTCCGATTCGTACTGCACGCGCTGCAACTCCAGCCGGTCATAGTCAACTTGCGCAATGTCTCCCGCCTCCAGCCGGTCGTAACTGATCTTCAACACATGGTCGTAATACACCAGATTGTCTTTCGAAACCTGCAGCACTGCCTTAGCCTGCAGAGTCTGCACAAACGCGCTGCGCAAGTTGAACAACAGACCGCGCTCCAAATCGTTCTGCTGTGAAACGCCAATTGCCGTCGCCTTCTTCGCGCTCTCCGTGCGCAACTCCCGCTTGTGCGCCCGCTCGTGCAAATAGCTGATCGACGCCGAAGGCAGCAAATACGCAAACGGACCGTGTGCCGGCCCTCCGGGAAACGGATCAATCTGATCTCCCAGCACCGTCAAACTAGGATTCGGCCGCAAATGCGCCGTAATCTCCTGCGCCTGCAACTCGCCGATGTTCAGCTTTCCCGCAAGCAGCGTGGGATTATTCAACTCCAGCCGGTCCTTCACCTGCTCCCAAGTCCAAGTCTGCGGGGGCGCCGGAGCGGGCGATTGCGGCGCTGGCAAAAGTTGCGCCTCACCCAGGCACGCGCACAGGCAAAGCACAACCCACGCAGCCCACCCTCGATAGAACTTCGCTCGCATCAATAACCTCAAAACGCCGACTGACACCTCAACAGGAATAAAAGCGAATCGACAGTTCGTCACCATCGTCCCAGTGCGATCTATAGGATCGCGGCTTCCTCGTAAAGAATGAGTAAAGACGAGGAGCCATCGCCGCAGATTTATCGCTGCGACCGATCAGCGATACAAACCGTCAGCGAACGAAAGTGATGAATGAAACTACCCGAGGAGGGAAACCGGAGGCGCGCGCCCAACGTGCCAGACCTGACCCCTGGCCAGAGGCGGCAAATGCGCAGTCGAAACTTGCAGATGTCCAACTTCAAGCGCGGGAAATAAAAACGCGCTGACCACAAAGCCTGCGGGCCCCTGCAGCCGGTTCACCCAAGCCGAATGCCTTTCGGCCGCAGGTCGAACCGCGCGCTTGCTGGTGGAAGACTCTTCCATCTCCGCCCGCATGGCATGCAAATCGTCGGTGGCAGAGATTACCGGAAACAGCAACACCAGCGCGCAACCGAGCGCCAGCAAACATTGCCGCGAACTCGCCCGACGCGTGTCGACCGCCCTCCGCCACAACCAATACCCCGGCAGCGCCAGCAGCACCCACACGAGATTCAGGAACAATTCCATGCGCGACAGAAATCAGAACATTAGAGACTTCAAACGTAGTCTCCCAGAAATCCCAAATCCAAGTCAACATGACCACCGTACCGCGACTTGGAGCGTGAACACGAAACGTGGAAGAGCCGCG
>JBEKBW010000110.1:0-15830 GCA_050015215.1 Candidatus Sulfotelmatobacter sp. | reverse complement strand
AAACATCTACTTTGTCATTCCGAGCGAAGCGAGGAATCCGCTGTCCCGTCCGTCGTCTTGACCCTGTTGCGGTTCAAATATTGAACCAGGGCGTGATCCACACATACTTGATGTGCCACAACAGCCGCAGCCCCATCTTCAACGGCAACGCGACCATAGTGAGCAGCAGAAACTGCGTAAGCGAAAATTGCAGCAGGCTCATGCGCTTGAAGTCCTTGCCCATGTACCGCCGGAAAAGCGAATACACGACAAATCCTCCCAGTACGTAATAGCCGCCCACCACGATCGCGCCGAAAATTGCCTTGCCCAAGTTCGACGCGATGCCAAAGATGTCCGGCAAATCCCGATTCACTTCATAAATCAGGCGATTGTGATCCCAAGTTTGCCCCGGCCAAAACCACTGCCAGCCAGGCCCCCGAATAAATGTTCCGATGATGATCATCGCGACCCAAAGAATGATGAAACCGAACAAGAACGTCCCAATCGCAAACTTCCGCTGTTTCCATGTGTAATACCCGCTTCCCAGGGGATTCGTATCTACATAAGGAATCACCATCAATCCGATGATGATCATCGTCGGCATTACCACCCCGGCGATCCACGGATCGAAATAGACAAGCATCTCCTGCAGTCCGAGGAAGTACCACGGCGCCTTCGCTGGATTCATCGTGAGGTTAGGGTTGGCCGGTTCTTCGAGAGGCGCGTTCAACGTGATCGACCACACCATCAAAATGATGGTAATGATGATCGCGGCAAGAAATTCAATGCGCAGCAGAAACGGCCAGACGTGAACTTCCTTCGACCAGCCCGGCTTGAAGGGCCAGGTCTTGCGGTGATGCGTCTTGGCCAGGGCCGCGTCGCCCTCCAGTTGCTCAATCAGCAAATCGTTCGCGTGTGCCTGCTTCCAAGCGAGATAAATGTAAAAGCAGAGAAGAGGAATCAAGCCGACGATGGGCACGTTGTCGGGCGCCGAACAAATTTCCCAAAGTTGTCGCCAGTCCATAAAATTTCTCGCGTCAATCTATAGCATTGATATTGATAATGATGTCATTCCGAACCGGTCCGAAAGACCGGTGAGGAACCCCACGACGTTCGACCCGGCCACAGCACGGAGAACGAAACAAACTGCAATCGGCAGCGCCCTACTCTCCAGCCGCCTTCGGCCCCCGACGCGGCTTGTCCGCCTCGGCCTCCAGCATCACCGGCGCCGGCCCCGAAATCCCGCCATCTTTCCTCACGCGCCAGAAATGCACAATCATCAGCACCGAAGCGACAATCGGAATCCCGATGCAGTGCCAGATGTAAGACCGCAGCAAAGCATTCGCATCGACAATCGATCCCCCAAGCAAGCCAAATCGCACATCGTTATAAGGAGTCATGCCCAGCATCGAGCCGAATGGTCCCTCATGCCCCAGCAGCGGTGTAGCGCGCGCCATATTCGTGCCCACGGTCACAGCCCAGAAGCCCAACTGATCGTCCGGCAGAAGATAACCGGTGAATGACAGCAGCAAAGTAAACACCAGCAGCAGCACACCGATGTTCCAGTTAAATTCGCGCGGCTTCTTATACGATCCCGTCAGAAACACGCGAAACATATGCAGCCATACCGCGATCACCATCAAGTGAGCCGCCCACCGGTGCATGTTGCGCAGAATTTTCCCGAACGGAACGTCATGCTCCAGATACAGCACATCGCGAAACGCCTGCACCTTGCTGGGGTGGTAGTAAAACATCAGCAGAACGCCGGTGTAGGTGAGAATGATGAACAGAAGAAACGTAATCCCGCCCATGCCCCACGTGTAGCTGTAGCGCACGGCATCGCGATTGATCTTCGCCGGATGCAAATGCAAAAACACGTTCGAAAGCACGCCCAGCGCTCGATTGCGTGGCGTATCGTCGTGTTTGTGGCGGAAGATCGAGGTATAGACCTGAGTCTTCGTCGGGTCCTTCAGTCCCTCGATCTGTTCTTTCGCTTTAGTCGGGATGTCGACCTTCATCGCCTGAATGTCTTCCTTCACGCGATCGACTAACCCGACTTTGCCGTTTTTCCCGTTATTTTCCTCAGCCATGATTGCCTCAGTTACCTAAACCACGTTGCCGGCGAGACGCCGGCCATACGAAATCGCCGCCGTTACGCCGGCAAGAACGCTCCCGGATCGTTAAAGTGAGTCGGCTGCCCCTTCGGCCACTGATAAAGCCGAGATGTATCGACAATGATCTGCCCATCGGGGGCCAGCTCCAACTTTGCCCGATCCATAGGTCGCGGTGCGGGCCCTTCGAAGTTGATGCCTTCGCTGTCATATCCGCTCCCGTGGCATGGACACTTGAACTTGTTCTCGCTCGGCTTCCAGTCCGGCGTGCATCCCAAATGCGTGCATCGAGCATAGATCACAAAAATCCGATCCGGAGTGCGATCGACCCAGATGCGATATTTCTGCTGAAACTTGGTATCGACGCCCAGAGCAAACTCGGACGGATAACCGATTTTGAAGACTGTGTTCGGTTCAAAAAGAGTGCGGGGAAGAAAGAATCGGAAGAAAGCCAAAAACCACGCGGTCAGAAACGCGGTAACGCCAACCCACGTCAATCGCCGTCGCCGCCGGTCAATGTCGGTGTTCGAGGGCCCGCTGGAAGAGACTCCAGCGGCGGCTGCTGCCTTCGAGGTGCCCACCGCCGGTGTGCCCACGTATTTCGTGGCATCTGCTGCGGTGCGGGGCGCAGGTTGCGCCGCATCTGGATTCGGACTCGGGTTCGGTGCATCGGGGCCCGGAACCACCATGAGTGCCCTCCTATCCTTATAGCTCGTGCCTAGTCTGCCCCGGCCGCCAGCAACGCCGGCGCCGCTTGCCTCCCCTGCCTATGAATCGGAGAATATGATTGCCTTGCTTCGTCCAAGGCTTCTAATACCAATTGCCCTAACGCAGAAATAAACTTCGGCGAATCGTTCAAGCCGGAACTCATCTCGAACTGTGTAATCCCCAGCTTTCGTGCTTCTTCGCGAGCCTCGTGGTCGATCTCACCCAAGGTTTCCACGTGATCGGAAACGAAGGCCACGGGCACAATGCAAACCTCGCGCACTCTTTCAGTCGAAAGGTCTTTTAAGGTGCGATGCAGCGACGGCTGCAGCCATTTACTTGCTCCTACCTTGCTTTGGTAGCAGAGCCGATGATTGTTGCTCCACCCGCCGCGCGCCATCAGCAACTGCACCGTCTCCTCAATCTGCCGCTGATAAGGATCGCCCTTCGCGACAATCGACATGGGAATGCTGTGCGCGCTAAAAACAATTTCGGGCTGCGTCGGCGACTCAAAGCGTGAAAGAGCCTCGTCAACTTTCTCCACCACCGCGTCTAAATACATCGGATGCCGATAGAACGCACCCACGTTGTGTACGGGAACGAGACCGCGGTACAGCCGTCGCCACTCATTCAAGCTGCTGCCGGTGGTAGTGGAGGAGTACTGCGGATACAAAGGCAACAAAACCAATTCGTCGCAGCCGGCAGCTTCGATCCCCTCGATCGCTTCCCAGGTGAACGGATGCCAGTAGCGCATGGCGACAAAGCACCGAGTATCCATCCCCTGACCTATTAACTTCTCTTCGAGCGCTCGCGCTTGTCGCTCGGTAAAGCGCCGAATGGGCGAACCTCCGCCGACGATCGAATAATGGTGCTGCACTTTTCGCGCACGAGTGGTCGAAATAAGTTTGGCCAGAGCTTTGCGTCCGAGGCGCGCAAAAGGGAAGTCAATGATGTCGGGATCGCAGAAAAGATTAAAAAGGAAAGGTTCTATCGCAGCCAGCGAATCGGGCCCGCCAAGCTGAAACAGTACTACTCCCACACGGCGTTGTCTGTCCGCCATCCCCCACTTTCCCCAGAACGGGCGAATCTACTCTCATCTGCGATGAGAGTCAATGGCGGAATGTAAAATTTCGCTCCTGAAAATTTATTTCATGACTCTGGAGGGCAGCGCTGGATAGAAAAACGGCAGTGGGTCCCGCTGACTCTTCTAGTCGGCATGGGCAACGGTACAACTAAAGAACTATCGACGAGTGAATCGACTTATGCAAGGCGAGGTTCAGCATGTTTCGGCACCACAATCTGCCCGCACTGCCATTCGCCTACGAACTCGCCGCCACTGGAGCGCTCTGCATCTCTTCAACCACATGGTCAGCAAACTCGGAGGTCCCCGCCTTGCCGCCCACATCCTTGGTCAGCTTTTCCGGATGCCGGTACACGCGCTCAAGCGCATTTCGAATTTTCAAAGAAGCATCCATTTCACCCAAATGCCTTAGCATCAAAAGCCCCGAACGCAACAAAGCAGTCGGATTCGCCAGATTCTTCCCGGCAATGTCGGGAGCCGATCCGTGCACTGCCTCAAATATCGCGCAGTGATCGCCAAGGTTTGCACTGGGCACGAATCCCAATCCGCCAACAAATGCCGCGCACAAATCCGAAATAATGTCGCCGTACAGATTCTCCATCACCAGCATGTCGTACTGGTAAGGATTCATGACCAACTGCATGCAAGTGTTGTCCACAATGTGTTCGCCGTAAGTGATCTCCGGAAATCCTTTCGCCACCGTGCGGCAGCATCGCAGAAACAATCCATCCGAAAGTTTCATGATGTTGGCCTTGTGGATAGCGTGAATCTTCTTCCGCTGATTCTTGCGGGCATACTCAAAGGCAAATTTGGCAATTCGCGTGGAAGCTTTTTCCGTGATGATCTTCAGACTTTCCACCACGCCCGGCACCACCTCATGCTCAAGCCCGGAGTACAAACTCTCCGTGTTCTCACGCACGATGATGAGATCGACATCGGGATAGCGGGTTGGTATATGCGGAAGGTTCCGAATCGGCCGAAAGTTCGCGTACAGCTCGAACTTCTGCCGCAAGGCCACATTGATGCTCGAAAACCCACCGCCCACAGGCGTAGTCACGGGCCCCTTCAACGCGACATGGGTGCGCTCGATCGACTCCAGCACTTCTTTCGGAATGTACTCCCCATGCTTCTCGAACGCATCCGCCCCAACCTGAAACGATTCCCAATCAAACTTCACGCCGGTTGCTTCCAGAATACGCACGGTGGCATTGGTCACTTCGGGGCCAATGCCGTCGCCGGGGATTAGCGTTACTCTATGACTCATAGTTCACCTTACCAACCATATCGGCTGAATCCCTATACCTTCTGAGTCTTTGCGCGGACATCCCCGGCATCCTTGGCCTTGACCAAGTCCTTGAGCTCATTCATAAACTCTTTCACATCTTTGAAATCCAAATAAACCGAGGCAAACCGCACGTAGGCCACTTTGTCATACCGGCGCAAACGATTCATGATGAGTTCCCCAATTTCGCTGGTCTTGCGTTCGCGTTCCTGGGACTCGATCACAAATGACTCGGCCTCGTTCACAATTTGTTCGAGCTTGCCGATGGGAACTGGCCGTTTCTCGCAAGCGCGCAGCAGGCCGTTCAAGACCTTCTGGCGGTCAAACTTTTCGCGTCGCCCGTCTTTCTTCACCACCATGTAAGGGATCTCGTCGATGCGCTCGTACGTGGTGAACCGCTTGCCACACTTCAGGCACTCGCGCCGGCGGCGGATGGATTCCGCTTCCTTGCTCTCGCGAGAGTCCACAACCTTATCTTCGGCAAATCCGCAAAAGGGACATTTCATGGCGCTGCTGGTGGCCGGAATACCGCTGGCCGTTTAGATGTTGGGATTTAACAAGAGATTGTAACAGGCCATCGGGAAGGGCACGAGTTCGACTCGTGCCGTTAAGTCCCTGGAGTCAGTGCGGCTTTCAGCCGCTGCGGTTAGCTCTCCTTTGCGAAACGAGTTCTTCCGCAAGCTGCTAGGTTTCTTCCGCCTGATGGCTCTCCGCCGATAACTTTCGCAACGACAATCGTTCATGATGCGCCAGCGCCAAGCCGACCGGCACAACCGCCGCGAATGTGACCAACCATAGCAGAATCCCGCAACTGGCAGCCATTTCCGGAGGAACATCGAAGACGCTGGAAAGCGCCGCGATCGTTGCCATCTGCGAACCGCCGCCCACAGCCGGCAACTGCAGCATCGATCCCAACATGCTCGCTCCCATCAGAATCAGAAGCTGCGAAACCGGAATCTCCAGCGCCGGCACGCCATAGGAGTGCGTGACTTCCTGATACGCCAGGGCGATCACATACCACATTCCCACCGAAACCAGAATCAGCAACGTGAGAGATAGAGTGCTGTGAATCGTATCCAGCCCTTGGCCGAACTCCCGAACTTTTTGCGCCAGCTTGTGGCCAAAATTCGCCGACAGATGCCCGAACCTCTGCTCCACCCAGCGCGCCACCGCTTCGCCGCTGCGTCGAACGATAATCGCGCCCACTGTCAAGGCAAAAACCGCGCCGATCAATAGAAACCCGCCTTCGCGAAAGCGGATGTAATATTCGGGATGAGGAATTGCCGGCAAAGCGCTGGGCAGGAAGATCGCGCACACCATGAGTACGGTAAACGCGCCCACGTCGAAGATGCGCTCCACGGCCCACACCGCCAGTTGTGAAGAAACCGGAAGGTCATTACGCCGGGCGATCAGATACGGACGTATGAACTCGCCCGCGCGGCCAAGCAGCGCCAGCCCCGTGAACCCGATCACCGTGGGCGATAGCAGGTCCATCATCTTGGCCGTAGGCCGCACCGGCTGCAAAAAAATCTTCCAGCGCACCGCGCGCATAAAGTAGGCGATATAGATCAGAGCGACGGCATGGAATACGTGAATTTTCTTGATTCGCCCGGTTTGCGCCCAGAAAGTTCCCCAATCGAAGCTCTGCCAGTGGCGGTATTGCAGGTAAACCAACGCGGCAAGAATGCAGAACACCACCACGCTGGCCACAATGCGTTTTTTATCCATGAAGGGGAGCAGCCTCGCGCCGCGATCCTCGCAACGCGAAGTAGAAACGGCATTCCCAAGGTAAACGAGGGCGTCAACAGGGTCAAACCGCAACCTGCGAACGCAACTCCAAAAGGGCTGAGAAACCCTGCCTCGGGCATGACTGGGAAGGGCACGAGTTCACTCGTGCCACTTAGACGCAGGATTGCTGCGGCTTTAGCCACTGAGGGCCGCGCAGCCGCCTAGCGAACGAGTCAAGCTTTCTGGGCGCCAATTGCAATAGCCTCGCGAACATTACCCGAAGATCTTTTCAACGCCTCGATAGCTTTCTTTCGCGGGACTCCTGCAGCCAGCATGACAAGCGCAACCGGAGTGCGACAACCCGACGCCTCAAGCGCGCCCCTCGCAGTTTCGCAATCCACTCCAGCGGCGCGTTCGAGGATGACAACGGCCCGTTGCCTCAGCTTCTGATTCTTCGGCACGACACTGACCATGAGGTTCCCGTAGACATATCCCAGCCGGCTCATGGCGCCGGTAGAAATCGTGTTCAGAACCATCTTGTGGGCGGTGGCTGCTTTCAAGCGCGACGACCCGGCAAGAACTTCCGGCCCAACCTCAGTGACAATCGCAAAATTGGCCGCGGCCTCAAGTGGCGTATTGCGATTGCACGTAAGACCAATTGTTTGCGCCCCCCGACCACGGGCGGCTTCAAGCGCAGCTACAGTGAAAGGCGTGCGGCCGCTGGAAGCGATTCCGATCACGACGTCGTTCTTCCCCGGCTTGCGCCGCCGCATTTCTTCGCGCCCGAGCTTCTCGTCGTCCTCGCTGATCTCCGATTCTGTGCCCAGCGCCTTCACCCCACCGGCGATGATGAACTGCACGCGATCGGTGTTGAACGTAGGCCGGCACTCGGAAGCATCGAGCGCCGCCAAACGCCCACTGGTTCCTGCGCCAACATACATAAGGCGTCCGCCCTTGCGCAGCGCCGCAACGCTCAAATCGATGGCTCGAGCGATCTGTGGCAGCGCCCGTGCGACCGCCCCCGCAACCTTCGCGTCCTCGGCGTTCATCAGCCGCGCTATTTCCAGTGACGACTTGCAGTCAAGGTCGCTCGCCGAATCGTTCGCTCGTTCGGTGTGAAGCCGCTGTAGATCGCGCGTAAAAGTTTTTGTGGGTTTCGCCATGCCCTTAAGCGGACTTCTCCAGCGCCTCGAAAACCGCGTCATGAAATCTGGGACGCACCTGTTGAATCCTCTGATCCGAACAATCCGGCCAGGTCCGATTGGTAAGCAAGGTGATTGAAATCCGCCGGTCGGGGTCAACCCATAATGACGTTCCGGTGTAACCCAGATGTCCAAATGACATGGGTCCGAAATGTTTCCCCGAAAGGGATGGTGCGGAGGGCGTGTCCCATCCGAGCGCTCGAGATGTGCCTGCAGGCGCCAATTCCCGCCGAGTAAAAAGCGCGACAGTATCGCTGCGCAAAATCGGACTGCTGCCGCGAAGCATAGCGTGAGCAAATCTCGCTAGGTCCATCGCCGTCGAAAATAGGCCCGCGTGGGGCGCAACTCCACCCAGCACACTGGCATTTTCATCCTGCACTTCACCCTGGATGATGCGATGCCGAAATGTCTGGTCGTTAGCGGTGGGCGGAAGCTGGGACCTGATCTCTTTGGGCGGATTGAAAGTTGTGCTAGTCATGCCCAACGGATCAAAGATTTCTCGTCGGCAAAACTGATCCAGCGGCTCATCAGCAAGCCGTTCCAGGGCAACGCTGAGCACAATAAATCCGATGTCGCTGTAAGCGGCGCGGGAACCGGGATCGGCCGCCAGCGGAGTTGCGAGTGCCAGACGGAGCAGTTCCTCCCGATCACGCGCCTTCAAAAACAGCTTTTCGTATGCAGGCAGCCCGGAGGAATGAGCCAGGAGCATCTTCACAGTCACGTCGCGACGTCGCGGATCACCACTGCCGGCAGCGAATTCCGGTACGAGTCCGGTCACAGGCGCCTCCAGATCCAGCAGTCCGCGTTCACACAAAAGCATCGCCATCGGCGTAGTCGCGACGACTTTTGTCAAAGATGCCAGATCGAAAAGAGTAGCGGGCGTCACCGCGCTCGAATCGGGTTCATACGTGAAGCGCCCAAACGCCTTGAGTGCGACCATCTGGCCTTGGTGAGTGACAGCGATCGACGCACCGGGAAAGACTCGCATCTCAACCGCTTCCTGCAAAATAGAAAATGCCTGCCCAAATCGCTCGTCCTGCCGATCTAGCGATTCGAGCAGCGCGTCTGGCGGTTGAAGCTCAGTCATCCGATGGATCAAGGGAGTACGGCTCAAGGCAGTATCGGTCCAAAACAATATCGATCAAAACAGTATGGCATTTCTTAACGCTCCTTACTTCAGTTTCTTGAGTCAAACGGTGACCGTTGTGTAAAGTCAAAGCATTCTTCCAGATCAGTCAAACCCGTATCGAGGCGCCGTTGCCTCCATCTCGCTTCTGGCGCTCGTGGTGAGTGGCTTTCTCACTCCCGGAGCTGTCGCCGGGACGAATCGCCCGACCCCGGCCGTCCGCCTAACCGCAGTGGACGCAGTCATTGAGCAGGCAATCCGTGAGAGTACGATTCCCGGTGCAGTTCTCCTCGTTGGTCACGACGGTCGAGTGATCTATCGCAAAGGCTACGGCAGCCGCGCACTCGAACCGCGCCGGGAGCCCATGACCTTGGACACGATCTTCGATCTGGCATCGCTAACGAAAGTGATCGTCACCAGCACAGCGGTGATGCAACTCGTCGAACATGGCAAGCTGCGGCTGAACGATCCGGTAGCGAAATACCTGCCCGAGTTTGCCCAGAACGGAAAACAAGACATAACAATCCGTCAGCTATTCACGCACTATTCTGGCCTCGCGCCCGATCTGGACCTGAAAACCCAGTGGGAAGGCAAGCAGACAGCCTACGACATGGCGTTTGCCGCTACTCCGGAAGATGCCCCCGGTTCAAGGTTCTCCTACAGCGATATCAATTTTATCGTGCTGGGTGCGCTCATAGAACGCGTCTCCGGCGAAACGCTGGACCAATATTCATCGCGTCACATTTTTATTCCGCTCAAGATGCCGCACACGCGTTTCTTGCCGCCCACAACATGGCGAGTCAAAATCGCGCCCACGCAGTATGACGAGCACGAGCACATGCTGCGTGGGGTAGTGCACGATCCAACCGTGCGGCGAATGGGAGGTGTGGCGGGACAGGCAGGCCTGTTCTCAACTGCCGACGATCTCGCCAGATTCGCTCAGGCCTTGCTTAATGGTGGCGAGGGAATTTTGTCCGCGGCATCGGTAGAAAAGATGACTTCACCCGAGCAGCCACCATCAGCGCCAGTGCTGCGCGGTTTCGGCTGGGATATCGATTCCCCCTATTCCTCCAACCGCGGCGATCTGCTGCCCGTCGGAGGCTACGGCCACACCGGGTTCACCGGAACCTCGCTCTGGATCGATCCCGCCACGCAGACCTACATCATCCTGCTGACGAATGCCGTCCATCCACGAGGGAAAGGAAACGCGGTCGCTTTGCGCTCGAAGGTCGCGACCGCCGTAGCCGCCGCACTGTCTCTGACCACCAGCGAGAAAGATGCGCAGCATTGGGAAAATATCACCGGCTACAACGAAGCCCAAAGCGCAGCGCGCCGAATGAGCGCCCGCAATGGCACCGTGAAAACCGGAATCGATGTTCTCGAAGAACACGGTTTCGATCTCCTGAAAGACGCGCTGCAAACTCCCGGCCGAAAAACGAAAATCGGCTTGCTCACCAACCAGACCGGAGTCGACTCCCAAGGGCGGCGCACCATTGACGTTCTGGCGCAAACCCCCGGAGTCTCGCTCGACGCAATCTTCAGTCCCGAGCACGGAAGCGCAGGCAAGCTCGACACGCTTCACGTCGGTGACACAAAAGACCAGGCGACCGGTACTCCGGTCTACAGCGTATACGGCGGCTCCGACGCCGCGCGCCGCCCGTCACTCGATGTGCTGAAGACCCTGGACGCGGTGCTATTCGACGTCCAGGACGCCGGCGCGCGCTTTTATACCTACGAAACCACGCTGGGATATTTCCTGGAAGCCGCGGCCAAAGCCGGAATCGAGCTGATCGTGCTCGACCGCCCGAATCCGGTTACAGGTTCATTCGTGCAAGGCCCAGTCTCCGATCCCGGCAAAGAAAATTTCAACAACTACTGGACCGTTCCGATCCGCCACGGCATGACGATCGGCGAACTGGCGAAAATGTTCAACGCAGAACGCAACATCAACGCCAAGCTGATTGTTGTGCCCATCGAAGGCTGGCAGCGTGGCGATTGGTTCGATTCCACAGGTCTGGAGTGGATTAGCCCATCGCCCAACCTGCGCAGCGTCACCGAAGCGGCTTTATATCCGGGAGTCGCAGTGATCGAGGGCACGAACATCTCCGTTGGTCGCGGCACGGATTCTCCCTTCGAACTCGTCGGCGCGCCCTGGATCAAAAGCCGCGAATTCGCCGCGTATTTGAACGACCGCGGCATCGCCGGAGTAAGGTTTGTTCCAGTCACCTTCACTCCGACCTCTGCCATTTACAACGGGCAAACCTGTCAAGGTGTAAACGTAGTCCTAACCGACCGCAATGCGCTGGATGCTCCAGAGTTCGGAATCGAACTGGCCTCGGCTCTCAAAAAGCTATATCCCTCCGACTACAAAATGGAGCGCATCACTGAGCTGCTGGTCAATCAATCGGTATACGACGCCCTGGTTGCAGGAGAAGATCCTCGACGCATCGCGCAGGATTGGCAGGACGGGTTGGAGAAGTTTGAGGCGGTCAGGAAGAAGTATTTGATTTACTAACCGCTGCGTCCTGAGGTCATTTCTACGTAAATCCATACTTACCAGCTTATGGTCTTCAGTTCAAGGAATACTTGCACAATCCGCAACTCAAACAGGTCGTTGAAAACAATGACTGTTATCCACGTCTTTGAACTTTCGCCAGACGGCAATGAAGGATGGACTGAGAATGCACTCTACCGCTTTACCGGAGGGACCGACGGGGGATCGCCAAACTTCGCCGGCCTCACATTGGACAGTGCGGGAAACCTCTACGGAACCGCGTCCTTGGGCGGGGCGAACGGCTACGGCGTCGTATTCGAACTAAGTCCCGAAGGGACAAGCTGGACGGAGACCGTCGTTTACAGTTTTTGCAGCCAGGAAAACTGCACTGACGGGGCATCCCCGCGAAACGGGTTGGTTATGGACAAGGCCGGCAATCTCTACGGCACGGCATTCTACGGCCCCAATTCGGCCGGGGGAATTTTCGAGCTAAGCCCGTCCGGCGGCGCCTGGATGGAGCGAATCATCTATGTCTTCGACGGACTCGTTTACTCTGGATTGACCACAGATTCAGTCGGCGACCTCTTCGGCGTCACTTCTTCGACAGTGTTCGAGTTATCGCCCAATGGCGACGGCAACTGGAATCCGAGCGTGATACACACCTTCGCCGGTCCTCCGAAAGACGGGAGCGCTCCAGAGGGCACTCTCGCGCTCGATCAGGCCGGAAATCTGTACGGGACGACGACAGGCGGGGGCTCCAGGAACCTTGGCACTGTGTACGAGGTGGTTGCAAGTAAGAACGGATGGAAGGAGAAAGTTCTTCACAACTTTAGGGGCGGTAAAGATGGCCAGGATCCGTGGACGGGAGTAGCGCTTGACAACAGCGGCAATATTTACGGGACTTCTGCCCAAGGCGGCCAGTGGAACGCGGGAACCGTCTATGAGCTACAACCTCAGGCTGGGAGGGCTTGGTACAAGGAGATGGTGCTCTGGAGCTTCGACAGTTCGGACGGCAATCTCCCGGAGGGCGGTCTGGTTCTGGACAGCGCAGGGGACCTATACGGCACAACCTCGGGTGGGGGCGCTTACAGTTGGGGCGTTGTCTTCAAGCTGGTTCCTTAAGAGCTAAGAGCCGGGCCAGCTTTGTCTTTTGGAACTTTGCGAAGCTACGGCACGATGCTGTTGGCACCAGAAGACTTTCCAGCAACCATCGACGGCGCTCGTTCAAGGTCCGCTGCGATGAGCCTATGATGTCAGGACCGGAGAAATTCGAGGTCAGACGCAACGTCCCAGGCAACTAGTTTGAGTCGCAACCCAGAGAGAAGCGCAGGGCAGCACACACCCCATTCATTCGTGCAGAACTAAGCTGGGCCACACGTCCCGCGGGGCGCTGCTCCAACACCGTAACCGCATTGTGCAGGTTCACCGCGCACGGAGCTCATTCCTTCTCTAAGATCCCCCACTCTAAATTTTGCAGAGACCGCGAAATTTAGAGTGGGGTGCCCGCTCGATGCCCCGGCGGTTCAGAGCGGATCAGGTCAATGGACCGGCGAGCTAGTACGTTTCACAGGGGGTAAGCTCGTCGATTAGTGTAAGGACATCGTTCTCCAATCCCCCCAGATCCGTAAGGTCAAGGGGAGTATTCGCCTGCTGCTCGAAGATGGGTTCGTAATCTGATACGTTGATGTAATTTTCCTGCCCCAGAAAGTCAGAGAACGATGCAGGGGTTGACCACGCACAGGAGGCGTCAGGTGTAATAGTGAACGTTGATGACCCTGGGCAGGCTTCGAGCCACGTCAAGAAGTTGGTTAAACCATTCACTGCGTTGGTACGAACCGTCTCGTTCGTCGCTTTGGGAGTCGCGTACAGAACTTCGCCGGCAAATTCAGCAGTGACCGTACTAACCAAAAGCAGTTGGCTCCCAACCGAATAGTTGCCGGAGCAGGTAGTGGCGCTGGCGGGTGCCGCAACCACGGCGGAAACACCGAAGGCAAACAACAGTACTGCGAGTGTCTTTTTCATGGTAATTCTCGGCAAGAACGGACGCCTGGGATTTTGCAGCAAGCTGCAAGAGCGACCGTACACATGAATTCGGACAGCGCGGGCTCGGGTACGTCCGAATCGGTGCGGCAGTTCTAGCTCAGATTGATTGCGTCCCAACAAAAAAATTTATCTGTTACGGAGTCAGGATATGACGAGTTGCAACAGTGACGGAAAGTGAGAGTCGTGTTACGTATACGAGACGATTTGCAGGTGTTGCATTGACGTAACAAATGCCGGTTACTCAACGCGCTTGTTCGGAAAGCCGGAACTACGGCTCGCCATCTGACGAGCGATCAATTTGGGACCGAGGGCGGAGGCTGGCCTGTCTTTCTGGGCACTATCATAATCGAGCCGCTATTTACATCGTGATATCCAACCTTGCCTTCCACAAACAGTTCGGGCAACCATAGTCGCAGCAAAGGCAGTATGACGCACAGCGCAATAAGAATCGGGTATAACTTCTTGGTTTTCTAGATCTTGATATCTAATCTATTTGATATGTAGATTTTACGAGGCGACCCCGGCCTAACTCCAATGCTTTCAAGATCATGGTGGGGAGGGGGTATACCCCTAATTACAGAAAGGTTAACAGCTTACCTTCGGCGACATCAGCGCACGTCGGCAGAGCGGATAACCCTCCCGACAATCCCGGCATCCCACCGCCTAAATCCATGTTAATCTCTGGCTAATCACGTGCAGATCAGCGAAGAACGACTTCCGGAGGTCATGATGCGAGGAGCGCTAACAATACTGCTGTTCACCGGAATAGCTCTCGGGCAGAAATCCGCCACTCCGGCTCCCGCTCCCAACGACCTATCCAAGCTCGCGCCCGCAGCCACTCAGCATTCCGAGGAAGGCACCAACGAAATTACGATCCCTGCCGGCACCAAAATTCCGCTGACGCTCAAGCAGGCAATCTCTACCAAGAACGCTCGCGAGGGCGATTCGGTCTATGCCGAAACGGTTTTTCCTTTTGTGGTGAATGAACGTGTGGTTGTCCCATCCGGCACTTATGTCCAAGGCAAAATTGCCCACGTCGAGCGCGCCGGGCACGGCAAGGGACGCTCGGAAATCCTGATGCACTTCACCACGCTGATCTATCCCAGCGGATACACAGTAATGCTCCCCGCCTCAGTGGAGAACACCCCCGGCGCGGACGACAAGGGCGTGAAGGACGCCGAAGGCACCATCCAGCAGGATAAAGACACAGGCAAGAAAGTTGAAGATGCCGCCAAGAATGGCGTCTATGGGACGCTGGGCGGAGCCACAGCCGGAGGCCTAGCCACGGGCGGGCTCAATGGTGCGCGAGTCGGCGCAGGAGCTGGCGCGGTAGCTGGCGTGGCTTGGGCTCTATTGAAGCGCGGACCCGACGTCAAACTTGAGGTGGGAACCTCGATCGAGATGGAGATCCAGCGTCCGATTCCCATCGATCCCGCCCGCATCGCAGTTGCGAAAGCGATGCCATAGCCGCTCACAGTAAAATCCGCAAAACTCGCAATTCACTTCAGATTGAAAAGCGCATTCACGTGCGCCGTTACAGTCACAGCCTGTGGCGTGAACTCCTCAGTCGGGGCGGGCGCAGCCGCGCCTGGCGCGACTGACATTGCCCGAGCCATGTGCATCGGCACCGGGCGTGCGTTCTCAAACGTATCGACCGATGCATAAGACAACTCTCCCAAACCGCGGCCACTCGCCCGCGCCAGGGTATCGGCAGAGTTTCGCGCCCGGCGGTAAGCATCTTCCACGGCCTTGTTCTTGGCCTCGTCAATATTTTCCAGCGTGTAGTTCAGCGTCTGCCGCTCGCTCACATTGGCCTCAGCCAGTTGCTGAGTAATCGGCCCAATCTTCGAAAAGTCCTTCAGCTTGAGCGTAACGTCGGCAGTCACCCGGTAACCAATCACTTTCTGTTTAGCATTCTTCCAGTCGTACATGGGTTGAACTGAGAAGAAGCCAACATTCGCGGCTTTCGCTTCAATTCCGTTCGCGTGCAAAACCTGTCGAACTTGCTCCACATCTTTTGACGCATGTTGGTACGCAGCCTGTGAAGAATCCTCCTGCGCCGAAACATTGAACTCCAGC
>JBEKBW010000109.1:0-15848 GCA_050015215.1 Candidatus Sulfotelmatobacter sp. | reverse complement strand
CTACTTGTTCACGATTTCGATGGACCGGATTATAAATTGGGCATCAATCGCGAAAAGTTTGAACCGGTGCAGTTCTACGTGACATTCCCACCCAATACCACAAGTCCGGATCTTACGAGCGGATTACAAAAACTCACGGTTTTCGGGAAAGTGGTTCACGGTCTCGATCGCAACGGAACGGTCGCGGTCCGCGCGATAGCCGTGTACTAAGCCTCATTCATGATTGCCGGATGGCCTACCCTTGCATCGCCCACGGGTGCGACTGCCCCATCCATCGCGGTTTTCGATGGATGGGCACCACGGACCTCGACTTCTTGTGCATTCGTCACCACCATCGCCGGGAGTCCGCATGAAAACTGGGCTTGAGAGCTGAGGCTGCCTTAGGCGAAGCTCCTGATGTCATCGTCTGTGCCACCCACCCTTCGAAGCGAAGGGTGGGTAACCTTTTCGGAATTGCGTCGGGAAAAATCAAACGAAGTGTGGGCCGGCTGTGAGTGAAAGTCAGAATCCAAAGGGTGGCGGGAGTCGTGGAATCCCACTTCTCGCAAAGGAAGCGAGAAGTGGGGCACCCGGCAACGCCACTTGTAGCATGAGCAAAACTGAGCAGCGCAGACTCTTATCTTTCGGCATACTTGGTCCAGATCTCCCGCATCGAGGATTTGGAGGAACTATGCTAGGTTATGGCTTGCTCGGAACAATTGTTGTGGTTGTGCTGATTGTGTTGGTCGTGCGCGCTCTATGAACATCCAGAGCTGAGGGCGCGGGTAGGTACCGCGTCCAGGGCCGCTGGGCCACTTTTGCATCGCCACGGGTGAGGCTGCCCCATCCACCGCGGTTTTCGATGGATGGGATCCGCGGACCTCGCCTTCTTGAAAAGGGAGGGTGAGCCATCGCCCTGTCGTAATATCGCCACGGGTGAGGTTCCCTAGAGTCCTGCGCCCGGTCCGCCGATGGTGACTATCATGCTGTCGGACATGACACCAATTGCCGATCAGGCAACAAGCAGGAGAAAACGAGCGATTCCGAGCCCAAAGATTCTGCTGGTGGACGATGATCCCGATCTGGTACGCGTACTGGGGCTGCGGCTCCGAGGCAACAGCTACGAGGTGGTTGCCGCTGGCGATGCCTACGGCGCGATTACGTCCGCCGAGAAAGAGCGCCCGGATTTAATTATTTTGGATCTGGGCCTGCCTGACGGAGATGGATTCGTCGTACTTGAGCGGCTGCGGAAGATGGGGTACCTCTCCACTGTGCCCGTCATCGTGCTAACTGCACGCGAGCCTGCCACCTACGAACAGCGTGCATTAAAGGCGGGCGCGACCGCGTTTTTCCAGAAGCCCGCCGATAATAACGAACTGCTGAACGCGATTCGGATCAGTCTTAACCCGGGGGAAGCTTAGTCTTTTTCTAATAGGCATAACGCGGCGCCGAAGCACCGCTCTTCCACATGCCATCACGATTCTTGCGGTGGTCGCTAATTCCCGACTGGCTCGATCGCGACTCTAAATCGGTTTGATCGCACGCTTCGGATAGAGTCTTGCGCTGACGTTCAATTAGTGTGTCCTCGCGTCCGCCTTCGAATCCAATATTGGCGGCGCCGAAAGGACACGATGCATCCCCTGGACAATGTTGTCTGGCAATCTTTGGGCACGCGGCATGCGGGTCTCGCGGAGTCGTTTGACCAGGCGCGCAGATTTATTCCGGAGGTTTCCGCGATCGCGGCGTTTCTTGAGGCCACCGACCGAGGGTACGACTCTTTAGCAAAACTGGTTCCGGTGGGACAGACCGTTAATCTTGCTTTGGATGCGCCTTATCAGCAAGAGAGGACGGGATGGAGCTTGGTCAAGGGAACTCCGATGCCGCAGATGATTTATGAGCGCAATGGTGAGGAGCTTGCTTCTCCGCCGGACAATCTGGGGATTCTCGAACTTGGGGCGGCCGATACTGAGGAGATGGTGGCTCTGGTTGATCTCACCAAACCGGGACCATTCGCCAAGCGTACTCGGGAGCTTGGAACTTATCTGGGAGTTCGTTGCGGAGGAAAACTTATTGCCATGGCGGGCGAGCGGCTCAAGGTTCCGGGATTTACGGAGGTCAGCGCCATTTGCACGCATCCGGAGCATACTGGGCGCGGGTATGGGCGGATCTTGACTTCTGAGATTATGCGCCGAATTCTTGCGCGGGGAGAGGCGCCATTTCTGCATGTGAGAAAAGATAATGTGCGGGCGATTGGGTTATATGAGAGGTTGGGATTTCGTTGCCGGGTGGTACGCTATCACGCGGTGTTGAGGCGAGTCGAGGAAGACAGGGGCTAAAGCCCTGTTGGCTTTCTGAAGCTTTCCGGCACGGCTGAAGCGGTGCCCCTGATACGAAACTTGATCTCAGTACAGGTGGAAGTCGACTTCTACGGCCATCTCCACGTTTACTGGGTGACCGTCTTTGAGGCCGGGTTCGAAGCGCCAGGTGCGGACGGTTTCGATTGCCTTTTCGTCCAGGCCCATGCCTAGCGAGTTGACTACACGAATGTTGGTGGGTTTGCCGTCGGCCGAGACTACGATCATCAGCGTGCAGGTACCTTGATACTTGGCCTTGCGGGCTTCTTCGGAGAATTCGGGATCGGGAGAATAAATTGGGCGCGGTGGAGTTACGCCGCGGCCGGGGCGGTAGACGCCGCCGCCCATGCCCATGCCTTCGCCGGGACCTACGCCGCGGCCATTGCCGGATCCCACGCCGCCGCCATACCCTTCGCCAATACCGCTGCCACCTCCGGTGCCGTTGGAGGGGATTACCGCGGATGATTTCGGGTCGCCGATCACGGGCAGGTTGTTCATCGCCACCTTGATATCGGGCGGGACCATGACTGTGGGTTCGACTGCCAGCTTGGGATTGAGATTGCGAATGATCGCGGTAGGCGGAGTGATCTGGGGCTGCATCGAGAACTTGGGCAGGCGTCCGCGAGAGGCTTTCAGGACATCGCGGTCACCGCCGCCGCCGCCGCCGCCGGCTTGCGTGGCTGCGGGTTTGAGACTGTAGTCGCCAGGATCGATGAGCTCCGTTGTTGCTTGCGGCTTGGCCTGAACTTTTTCGACAACGCGGTGCCCGAGGATGGTGCCGCCGATGATCAGCCCAATGACAACCACGTGGGCGATGGTGGAACCGAATGCGCCGTCCTTTTTATAGTTGTAGAAGCCCCAAATATCTTTTACCGGGATGGGCTTCGACTCGAGCTTTAGCGGAGGAAGTTTCTTGGGGAAAAAGAATTCGTCGAGGCCGCGAAACAACGATTTCCACAGCGGTTCGAACGTGTCGGGCGCCAGCAGGAGGTGAAGCTCCGGCTCTCTTTCCTTTATTTCTTCAGCGGGATGCGGTTTCAAATCTACGGATGACATGTTCCCTGATTCGGCTTTCCCCGGCTTGACGATGAGGGACGGCGAGTGGTTTCCCCGCGCCCATCCCAACCCCTTGCCTAACACTGATGAACGGACATAGTAACGAGTTGCCTCGTTTGAGGCCAGATTTGCAAACTACCCCTACTTGCCACCCCTGGCGGCAGAAAGGGCGGTTCATCTTCCTTTAAACAAAATTGTACCTCTTCTGGAGCCGGTTTACGAAGTGTATTAGTGAGCGGAGGGGCGTGACCTTTTTGGGTACGGGGCTTGGTATGTCCCCTTCGCAGCAATGGTGGCGCTGGCGGTCGTAAGGTCCCTCTCGCGGCTGTCGCCGCGCTCGGGATGACATCGCTGCTCACGCGAGCTGTGATAGACGTTCCTCCTACTGCTCCCTATAATTAAGAGATTCAATCATTTGGGAGACGCTGACCTGGTGCCCTTCGAACTGAAAAACACTATCAATCTGCCTAAAACTGCCTTCCCGATGAAGGCCAACTTGCCTTCGAACGAGCCCAAAATGCTGGCCCGGTGGGAGGCGGCGCGCATTTACGAGCGCATTCGCGAGGCGCGCAAGGGATCGCCTACTTACATTTTGCACGACGGGCCTCCTTACACCAGCGGGCCGATTCATATGGGCACGGCGTTGAATAAGTGCTTGAAGGATTTCATCGTCAAGTCGAAGACCATGGCGGGTTTTGATGCGCCTTATGTGCCGGGGTGGGACTGCCACGGCTTGCCGATTGAAATCAAGGTGGATAAGGAGCTTGGCGGCAAGAAGCTGCAGATGCGGCCTAACGATGTGCGCGCGGAGTGCCGCAAGTACGCCCAGAAATATTTGGATTTGCAGCGGACGCAGTTCAAACGCATCGGCGTGTTTGGTCGGTTTGACCGGCCTTACGTCACGATGAATGCGCAGTATGAGTCGGTGGTGCTGTCGACCTTCTTTTCGTTTTACGAGAACGGGTTCGTCTATAAGGGGCTGCGTGCGGTTTATTGGTGCATGCATGACGAGACGGCGCTGGCCGAGGCTGAGGTTGAGTACGAGAACCACAGCAGCCCTACTGTGTTTGTGAAGTATGCGTTGATTGACGACCCTTCGCGGATTGACGCGGCGCTGGCGGGGAAGAAAGTTTCAACGATTATCTGGACTACTACTCCGTGGACTTTGCCGGCTTCGATGGCGGTGGCGTTTCATCCGGATGAAGAGTACGTGGCGCTGTCGGCTCCCACGTCTCGCAAAGGAAGCGAGACATGGGGCACCCGCTCTCACACGCAGGAAGAGGTTTACATCGTCGCTGCTAAGTTGGCTCGCGATGTGGCTGATAAGTGTGGGTTGGGCGAGACTCGGGAGTTGGCGCATTTTCCGGGGCGCGTCCTCGAGCGGTTGAACTTTCAGCATCCATTTCTTGATCGCAAGATTCTTGGCGTGCTGGCAGATTACGTCACCATGGATACCGGAACCGGTGTGGTGCATACCGCGCCTTCGCATGGTGCGGAGGACTTTATCACTGGCGTGAAGTATGGGCTGGATGCTACCAGCAATGTTGATGAAAAAGGAATTTTGCGCAACGGCTTGCCCGAGTACACCGGCAAGCGGGTGTGGGATGCGAATCAGCCGATCATCGATTTGTTGAGGTCGCGCGGGGCGCTGCTCTACACGGAAAAAGTGGAGCATTCTTATCCGCATTGCTGGCGGTGCCATAATCCCATAATTTTTCGGGCTACGGAGCAGTGGTTTATTTCGATGGAGACGCCTATGCCGGGCGGAAAGTCGAAGGAAGACACTCTGCGCACGCGGACGCTCGAAGAGATCAACCATGTTAAATGGGACCCCGGGTGGGGCGAAGAGCGGCTTTCGAACATGATCGCTACGCGGCCGGATTGGTGCATCTCGCGGCAGCGGGTTTGGGGCGTTCCGATTGCGGTTTTTCTTTGCGAGAGTTGCGGGAAGCCGCTGAATGATAAGGCAGTGAATCAGAAGGTCGTGGAGTTGTTTGCCCGCTCGGGGGCAGATGCGTGGTTTACCTCGGAGCCGGATTCGATTCTAGCTGCGGGGACAAAGTGTCCGCACTGCGGCGGCGAGAAGTTTGAAAAAGAGACGGACATTTTCGATGTGTGGCTGGAGTCGGGGGCTAGCTATCTTGCGCTAGTGGATGATGAGCCTAGTTATCCATGGCCTTCGGATTTGTATCTTGAGGGTGGAGATCAGTATCGCGGGTGGTTTCAGTCGTCTCTGCTGTGCGCTATGGGAACGCACGGGACGCCGCCTTACAAGGGCGTTGTGACGCCGGGGTGGACTTTGGATGAGAAGGGGCAGGCGATGTCGAAGTCGCGGGGGAACGATGTCGATCCCGTGGATATCGCTTCGAGGCTGGGCGGTGAAGTGGTGCGGTTGTGGGTTGCATCGGTGGATTTTCGTGAGGATGTGGTTGGGTCGGAAGGTTTGATGCAGAGAGTCGCGGAGAACTATCGGAAGATTCGGAATACGTTCCGGTATGTGCTGGGAAATCTTTACGACTTCAATCCGGAAAAAGATGCGGTGCTGTTCGATCAAATGCAGGCACTGGATCAGTACATGTTGCGGCAGACGTTGGCCTTCGCTGCCGATGTACTACGCTCGTACGAGGAGTTTGCGTTTCATAGGATCTATCACCGGCTGAATCATTTTTGCATCGTCGATTTGAGTGCGTTTTATTTCGATGTGCTCAAGGACCGGCTGTATATCTCCGCGCCCGAGTCGGCGGGACGGCGCAGCGCACAGACTGCGGCGTGGAAGATCGCGGAGGCGCTGGTGCGGTTGCTGGCCCCGATCATGAGTTTTACCGCGGAAGAAGTGTGGGAGTATTTGCCGAAGTCGGCAGGGCGCAGCGAGAGCGTGCATCTGGCGTTGTTTCCTGCTGCGGGGGAAATCGTGGACTCCAGTGGCGTGGCGGCGCAGGCAGATGAGGACTGGGCTACGTTGCGGGCGGTGCGCGATGAGGTTCTTAAAGCGCTGGAAGAGGCGCGCAACAACAAGCTGATCGGCACCGGACTGGAAGCGCAGGTGAACATTGCGGCGTCAGAGCCGGTATATTCCGCGTTGTCCCGTCACGTGGACGAGTTGCGATATTTGTTTATTGTGTCCGCGGTTCATTTGACGCAGGGTTCGGGGAACGGAACCGGCGGCGTGCATGTTGACATCAAGAAGGCTGACGGGGTGAAGTGCGAACGCTGCTGGAATTATTCGACGCGGGTGGGCGAGGACAAGAAGTATCCGACGGTTTGCGAGCGGTGCAGCGCGGTGTTGAGGGAACTCGAAGGATAGCTCGACGAAACTCAGCTGAGGTCATCCCGAGCGCCGCGATAGCCGCGAGAGGGACCTTACGGCGGCTGGCAGCGTGGTTGGTGCAAGCGGGAACTCCGATGCTGTTTGCATTTGAAACGCTCTTGTCGGCTGCTGTGCTAATGTAGGCGCATCGTAAGGTCCCTTCGAGAGCTATCGCTCTCGTCAGGATGACATGATTTTTGTTACCTTCCGCTTCATTCCGACATCGGACAAATTGTGAATTGGCGAAAACTGCGAACGGCTTTGTTGACCGGGTTGGTGCTCTGCCTGATCCCAGCTACGCGCTACTACCAGATTGACGAGCCGATCCTGCGGCTGTTCAGAAATTCTCATGAAGTCAATCCGCTGGCGTTGCATCTCTCCGGGGAGTTTGTCGAAAACAATCTTGGGACCGAGCAGAATGCGGATGGTTCGGTTACGGTGCGCATGATTGCCGAGCAATATTTATTTGTGCCGCACTGTGTGCTGGTTCCTGCGGGAGTTCCGGTTCATCTTCGCATCACCAGCGCTGATAATGTTCATGCGCTGACGATTGGGAGAACCGATTATTCGGTGAAGGCGCTCCCGGGCACGATCACACAGGCTCAACTTCAGTTTCCGCGGACGGGAAATTACAAGACGGTTTGCCGCGAGTTTTGCGGCGCGGGACACTACGCGATGCGCTCGGAGGTGAAAGTCGTGCCCCGCGAGCAGTTCCCTGCTCTGCAGGCGGGTGAAAGGGGCAACTGTGCGCTGCAATAGGCTGGCGCGAAGACGTGGAGATTATTCGCCGCGGCTGATTGGCGTGGCGATTGTTGCTGTGATGTTGCTCACCGGTATGGCAGCTACTTCGTTACTACGCGGGGTGTTCGCCGCCGCTCCGGATCACGTTCCGTCTTACGTGGAGTGGACTGCGGAGACGATCGCCGCAGCTTCTTCCGGAGATGCTTTCCGCGGGTCGCTGCTGGCGAAGCGCTGCGAACATTGTCACGGGGCCGAGGGATTCAGCCAAGAACAATCTACTCCGAACCTTGCGGGTATGGACAAGCTGGCGGTGTGGAAACAGCTGCAAGATTTTCGCAGCGGCAAGCGCGCATCGCGAGCGATGGGTCCGATTGCGGACTCGCTTTCTGCACAGGATTTGGCGGATGTCGTGGCTTATTATTCCAAGCTTCCGGTGTTTTCTGACTTTCAGGATAATCGCGCGTTTCCGCAATCGCCGCCGGATGCGAGCCATGCAGCGATCGCATCTCGCCTGATCACGTTTGGAGATGGCGAACGCGGGATTCCGCCGTGCGAGGCTTGTCATGGGCCGGTGGCGTATCGTCCGGGTGCGCCTTCGTTGATGAGGCAGAATGCGGATTATGTTTTGGATCAGCTGGCTGCGTTTGCGGGTGGTAAGCGCGCGAACGATATCAATGAGCCGATGCGAATAATTGCTGGGCTGCTTACGGATGAGGAGCGGCACGCCTTGGCGCAATATTACGGGGCGGGGTTGGGGTTGCAGGTGGGGAGTTCGAAGTAGGTTTCGTTTTACGTTGTCATCCCCAGCGCGGCGCGGGAGGGACCTTAGGACAGCTAGCAGCGTCGCTGCTGCGCGCGGGAAGAGCAATGCTGGTTGCATTGGAAACACTCTTGTCGGCTGCAGTGCTGATGCACGCGCATCGTAAGATCCCTCCGAGAGCTATCGCTCTCGTCGGGATGACATTATTTTGTCATCGGGGAAGCTTCAGGACACTCTTCGGTCGGGTTGGAATTGGTGCTTCTGGTACCAGCCGTAACTCAGATCGCGCCACGTGGGATTTTCGGATTCGATCAGGGCGAGTTTCTTCTCGCGGCGCCAGCCTTTGATCTTCTTTTCGCGGCGGATTGCTTTCAGCGCGTCGCCGTAGCGCTCGAAATGGACTAGGCTCGTTACGTTGAACTGTGCTGTAAAGCCGCCGAAGGCGTGGGTTTTGTGCTGGAAGATTCTTTGCTCGATGTTACTGGTCATTCCTAGGTAGAGCACTCGCCGCTGGCTTGCGAGGATGTAGACGTAGTAGGTCTTTTGCACTCGCTTAGATTGCGACGAATTTTCGGTTATCGTATGTGGCGGATGTCACCGGAATTCATCGACTTTTCCACCGCGCGATGTCATCCCGAGCGCGGCGGGAGCCGCGAGAGGGACCTTACGTCGACGTGGAGTGCGGTGGTCGCTTTTGAGGAGTGCCCACGCGGCTTGCATTCGTTTCGCTCTTTTCGGCTGCATTGCTGATGTACGCGCATCGTCAGGTCCCTCCGAGAGCTAGCGCTCTCGTCGGGATGACATCACGCTTAAGCTCTGCACGGCCTCAAGGCTACATCAGCTCTTCCATTGCAGCTTTCAGCGCTTCGGGGCCGGGGCGGGTTACGGACTCCGGCAGAGTTGCCAGCGGATCATCGATCATATTCAACATCTCCAGGAAGGTAGGGGCTTTGGTGTTGACGTAGAAAACCCCTGTTAAAACTTCGCCTTTATCATGCGCTTCGCTTAAGCGCTTCATGGCGGCGATGCGGTCGGTCGGATCGTAATCTTCTTCCAGCTTACGCAATTGCAGGTGGGAGCCGTCGTGCATTTCGACGCTGACTGAGGTTCCGGGATCATATTCCACGTCAATTTCTTCGAAGTGAGGTACGAAGCTGACTTCCTGCAGCGTTTCTTCGTGGTCCTTCACGTATTTGTAGGACTTGGTCGAGCCTTCGTGATCGTTGAAGGTGACGCAGGGAGAAACTACATCGAGCATGACCGCGCCGCTGTGAGCGATGGCGGCTTTCAGCATGGCGCTTAGCTGGCGCTTGTCGCCGGAGAACGAGCGTCCAACGAAAGTTGCGCCTAGTTCGATGGCCAGGCCGCAGGTGTCGATTGGTGGAAGATCGTTGATGACTCCGGACTTCAGCTTCGAGCCGAGATCTGCTGTGGCGGAAAATTGGCCTTTGGTTAAGCCGTACACGCCGTTGTCCTCGATGATGTAGATCATGGGAAGATTACGGCGCATGAGATGCACGAATTGGCCTATGCCGATGGAGGCGGTGTCGCCGTCGCCGCTTACGCCTAGGCCGATCAGATTGCGATTGGCCAGCATCGCGCCGGTTGCTACCGAGGGCATGCGTCCGTGAACCGAGTTGAAGCTGTGGGAACGGTTCATAAAGTACGCGGGGCTCTTTGACGAACAGCCGATGCCGCTCAACTTTACTACTCGCTCGGGCGAGACGCCCATGTCATACATGGCTTCAATGATGCGCTCGGAAATGGCATTGTGGCCGCAGCCGGCGCAGAGCGTGGTCTTGCCGCCTTTGTAGTCGATCACGGTGAGGCCGATGCGATTGGTTTTGGGTGCGGCGGATCCGGGTGCTACTGTCGTCGTGGACATTTTTAAAATTTCCTCAGCGGCTAAAGCCGCGAATCTTTTTTGCGGTCTAATGGCACGACTAAAGTCGTGCCCCGATACGATGCAGTTGAACGGCCCGAGTAAACTCGTGCCCTTCCCGGCGTACACGCCCAGAAAGCGATGGGGCGGAGATTCCTCGCCCCGCTGGTGAAAACGCGGGGCTTCGGAATGACGCCGGATTCGAATTTTCTGAGAAAGAGTTCATTTGCCTTCCATGCTGGTCAGTTCGTCTGTAACCGAGCGGGCGTCGAGCGGCAGGCCGTCGAGATGGGCGATGCTGCGCAGGCGCGCGATTAGTTCCGCCTTCAGGTCCAGCTTGAGCAGGCTTAGCATTTGCGCGTCGCGATTTTGCTCCACCACGTAGATGCGCTCATGTTGGGCTATGAAGTCGTGGACTTCGCGGGTGAACGGGTAGGCTCGCAGACGCAGATAATCGGTTTCGATGCCGTATTCATTTCTGAGTTGGTCGCGGCTTTCGCTTACTCCCCAGTGCGAGGTGCCGTAGGCGATGATGCCGATTTTGGCGTTGGTGCCTTTGGTGATTTCAGGGCGCGGGACGAAGGCGCGGGCGCTCTCGAATTTGCGGTTGAGGCGCTCCATATTGTTTTCATAATCGTCGGGGCGCTCGCTGTAGCTGGATTTTTCGTTGTGACCGCTGCCGCGGGTGAAGTAGGCAGCGTTGGGATGGTCGGTTCCCGGGAGCGTGCGGTAGCCTACCCCGTCTCCGTCGAGATCTTTGTAGCGGGCGAAGGTGCCGAGTCTGTCGAGATCAGCTTTGCTAAGAACTTTTCCGCGCTTGATCGGCGTGGTTGGATATTCGAAGGGATCGGACATCCAGTTGTTCATGCCGAGATCGAGGTCGGACATCACGAATACTATCGTTTGGAATTGCTCGGCCAGGTTGAAGGCTTCCGATGCCATGCTGAAACATTCGGAGACTGAGCACGGAATCAGCATGATATTTTTTGTATCGCCGTGGGAGAGAAAGGCGGTGGAGAGAATATCGCCTTGCGACGTCCGTGTGGGCAGGCCGGTGGATGGGCCGACTCGCTGGATGTCCCAAATTACGCCGGGGACTTCGGCGTAATAGGCGAGGCCGGTGAATTCAGCCATCAGCGAGATGCCGGGGCCGGCGGTTGCCGTCATGCTACGCGCGCCTGCCCAACCTGCGCCGATTACCATGCCGATGGCGGCGAGTTCGTCTTCGGCTTGAACGATGGCGAAGGTGGCTTTGCCGTCGGGGCCGATGCGATATTCCTTCATGTATTCGATCATCGTTTCGACCAACGATGACGACGGCGTGATGGGATACCAGGTCACTACTGTGCATCCGGCGAACATGCAGCCGAGAGCGGCGGCGGAGTTGCCGTCGATGATGATTTTGCCTGCAGTTTTGTTCATGCGCTCGATGTAATAGACGCCGCGTTTTTGCAGGTTGGCTTTCGCGTGGTCGAACCCGGCCTGGGCTGCGGCTAGATTCAGATTGGCGGCCTTTGCTTTTTTCGCGAACTGCTTGCGGATGGCTTTTTCTACTTCGCCCATCTCGATTTCGAGAAGCGAGGCGACTACGCCCACGTACACCATGTTCTTGACTAGCTTGCGAAGTTTGGCTTCGGGGCAGACCGCGGCTACGATTTTGTCGTAGGGAACGGAATAGAAGATTAGATCGGTGCGCAGTTTGTCGAGAGCTAGCGGTTCGTCATAAAGAACCGACGCGCCGGGGGCCAGCGACATTACGTCGTCTTGCGCGGTTTCGGCGTTCATCGCGACCAGGAAGTCGATTTCTTTCTTGCGTCCGATGTAGCCGTCTTTGTTGGCGCGGATTGTGTACCACGTCGGAAGTCCGGCGATGTTGGATGGGAAAAGATTCTTACCGGAGATTGGAACGCCCATCTGAAAAATTGCGCGCAACAAAACTGTGTTTGAACTTTGCGAGCCTGAACCGTTCACCGTCGCGACTTGAATGCTCATGTCGTTGACGATGCGCTTGCGCCCCAGTTGCCCGCCTGCTCCCTGAGGCACGATATCCGTCGTTGCCATTCCAACTCCTTTACTTATGAGAGCGGAGTGCTCCGCTCGATTACATTGTTGGGAAACTCACCATTATACGGCGGCGAGAGTCGTTGTTGTAGCGCGAAGTTAGTCAGGTGGGCCATAAGTAACCTCGGTGCCAAGGCCGACGTTTTGTGCAGAGCACCTTCCTCGGTGTAATCACGACAAGAGCGACAGCTCTTGGAGGGAAGTTACGACCGCGTGGACGCTAGCAATGCGGGTGGCAAGGGTTGTGCACGCGGTGTTTGTACTCCTGTCTACGTCACTCGCGCCGCATGCTGTCGTAAGGTCCCTCTCGCGACTGTCGCCGCGCTCGGGATGACATCGCTATGGAGCTCGGTAGGGCGCGATTTATTCCACCTTGAAGAACTGTGCGATGTTACGGAATTTATTATATCGTGACACGATTAAATCCGGGGCGGGAGTTTTCTTGAGTTCGGCCAAGTGCTTCTGGAGGCTTACGTCCAGCAGATTGGCGGCGGCTTCGTGATCGCGATGGGCGCCCCCTTCAGGTTCGGGGACGATGTCGTCGATACAGCCTAGCTCGCGAAGATCGGTTGCCGTGATGCGCATAGCTTCGGCGGCTAGTTCTTTCTTTGTCGCGTCGCGCCACATAATCGCGGCGCAGCCCTCGGGCGAGATCACCGAATAGATTGAGTTCTCCATCATGAGAACGCGGTCGGCTACGGCGATGGCCAGCGCGCCGCCGCTGCCGCCTACGCCGATTACTGTGGCTATGATTGGAACTTCCAGGCGTGCCATCTCACGCAGATTGTGGGCTATGGCTTCGGCCTGGCCGCGCTCTTCGGCGTGGATGCCGGGATAGGCGCCGTCGGTATCGACCAGCGTGAGAATCGGGCGGCGAAATTTTTCGGCGACCTGCATAATGCGCAGTGCTTTACGGTAGCCTTCGGGATGCGGCGTGCCAAAGTTGCGGTAGACGCGCTGCTTCATGTCGCGGCCTTTTTGCGTGCCAACTACTAGGATTTCTTCGCCGTGAAAACGGGCCATCCCGCAGATGATGGCGGGGTCGTCGCCGAAAGTGCGGTCGCCGTGGATTTCGCTGAAGTCGGTGAAAAGGCGCTCGATGTAGTCGAGAGCTTGCGGGCGCTGGGGATGGCGGGCTAGTTCGGTCTTCTGCCAGGCGGTTTGCGGGCCTTTCATCTCCTCCCGCAGCGTGTGCAAACGAGTGTGCAGCGCCGCCAGGCGACGATGAGTTTCCTCGTTCTGCCTGGAGTCAGCCTCGATGAGGGCGACTTCGCGTTCGATGTCGTCTAACTCTTGCTGCGCTTTTGGGTTTGCGGCCATCTTAGAAACTTCTTAGCTACGTTGCGCACACTGTCAGCTTTATAACTAAATGTCTTGAGTTCGCCCTCGTGCCGGCGAGACGCCGGCGCTACTAGCTTATTACCCGCACGCTGCCGCGGCCGCAGAGCTGTTCCACGCGGGCGATGAAGTTGCGGTCCGGCAGGACATTATAACCTTCGGCTTCCATCACCACCATGAAATCGCCGGAGCGTTCCACGTCAAACAACACGCGGGCTTCGCCTTTACGCTCGGTGAAGAGAGTGTGGAGATCGTCGACTGTGTTTTCTGCGGAAGTTTCCAGCGGGACGCGTATTCGGATGGCGCGCGGGAGGGGGACTTTGGCGTCTTCCAACGGCATGATTTCTGCGGCGGTGATTTTGGGATTGGCACCTTCTTCAATACGCACACCCGCGCGAACGAGGACCGGCACTTCGAGCTTTACTTTTTCGGATAACTTTTTGTAGGCCTCAGGGAAGACAATCATGTCGATGGAGCCGGACATGTCTTCTAGCGTGGCTTGGGCGTAGAAGTCGCCGCGCTTCGACTTGAGCACGCGGACGTTAGCGATGATTCCGGCTGTGGCGATGGTCTCGTCCTTGCCCGTGGATCTGGTCATCGCTCCGATTTCAGCGATGCTCAGCGCTTGCAGGTCGCCCAGCTTGTCTTTGAATTTTTCCAGAGGGTGGCCGGAGATGAAGAAGCCTAGGATTTCTTTTTCCGCGGTCAGGCGGACGTGTTCGTCCCAGTCGGGAGTGTTGGGGAGTTTGTCGTTGTTGGCTTCGTTTTCTTCCTGCTGGAACACGCCGAACAGGCCGTGCTGGCCGGATTCGGCGTCGCGCTGGGCCTTTTGAGCGCGCTCCATGGCGCGGTCGAGGACCGCCATTAGTTGTGCGCGGCGGCCCAGAGAATCCATTGCGCCGCTTTTTACTAACGATTCGAGGACGCGCTTGTTGAGCAGGCGGAGATCTACGTTCTCGCAGAATTCGTAGATCGACTTGAAGCGGCCTAGCTTTTTGCGTGCCGCGACGATTGACTCGATCGCGTTGCCGCCTACATTTTTTACAGCGGCTAGGCCAAAGCGGATGGCTTCGCCGTGCGGGGTGAAGTTTGCGTCGGAGACGTTGATATCGGGAGCTTCGACGGAGATGCCCATTTCGCGGCACTCGTTGATGTACTTCACTACATCGTCGGTGCTGCCGGTGACTGAGGTTAGCAGCGCGGCCATGAACTCCACGGGATAATGCGTTTTCAGGTAGGCCGTGTGGTAGGCGAGCAGCGCGTAAGCGGCGGAGTGCGATTTGTTGAAGCCGTAGCCGGCGAATTGGGCCATTAGATCGAAAATCTTTTCGATTTTCTTCGGCGGAAATTTACGTTGTGCTGCGCCTTCGACGAAGCGCTCGCGCTGTTGCGCCATTTCTTCAGCTTTTTTCTTGCCCATGGCGCGGCGGAGCAGATCGGCTTCGCCTAGCGAGTAGCCTGCTAGACGGTTCGCGATCTGCATAACTTGTTCCTGATACACGATCACGCCTAGCGTTTCCTGCAGAATTTCTTTCAGCTCCGGCAGTTCGTACTCGACTTTCTTGCGGCCGTGCTTGCGGTCGATGAAGTCATCGATCATGCCGCCTTGGATTGGACCGGGGCGGTACAGCGCGTTTAGAGCTGTTAGATCTTCGATGGAATCGGGGCGATATTTGCGCAGCACGTCTCTCATGCCGTGAGATTCAAACTGGAAGACACCCGAGGTCAGGCCTGTGTAGAAAACTTTTTGGTAGGTTTCCGCGTCTTCCAGCTGGATCTCGTCGAGCGCGATTCGCTTGCCACAAGTTTGCTCAATCAATTTCAGCGCGTCGGTAAGAATCGTCAGCGTGGTGAGGCCGAGGAAGTCCATCTTCAACAGGCCCATCTTTTCGATGGCCACCATGTCGAAAGCGGTTACGATTTCGTCGTTCTTCGTCTTGTGCAGCGGAACCAATTCGGTTAGCGGGCGCGGCGAGATCACGACTCCGGCGGCATGCACGCCGGAGTTGCGCACCATGCCTTCCAGCTTTTTTGCGGTCTGCATCAGCTCGCGAATCTGGCCGTCTTTTTCCATGGCTTCGCGGAGCTGCGGTGAGTCTTCGATGGCCTGATCCAGCGTAATGTTGAGCTGCGTCGGGACCATCTTCGCGATGCGGTCTACGTCGGCGTAGGGGATGTCCATGGCGCGGCCCACGTCTTTGATGGCGGCTTTCGCGGCCATGGTGCCGAAGGTGATGATCTGGGCTACGTTGTCGCGGCCATATTTTTGCGTTACGTAGTTGATCACTTCGCCGCGGCGGTTCATGCAGAAATCGATGTCAATGTCGGGCATGGAGACACGCTCGGGGTTGAGGAAGCGCTCGAAGAGGA
>JBEKBW010000108.1:0-22486 GCA_050015215.1 Candidatus Sulfotelmatobacter sp. | reverse complement strand
GATGGACACGCTTACGTCTGCCGATGACCTAACTTCGCCCATCGCTTCTTCTGCGCCAGAGAAATCTTCGCCCTTGCCGTCGCACTCATTTTCCACGTGCGCTTCTTCCCAGCCTTGATTCTGGTCACAGCAGCTATCACGGTCGATACGCTACTTCCATTCAGCGCGTGAATGGCGGCATCGATTCCGGCCAGCTTCTTCGTCAGCGTGGCGCGTTCTTCGTGGAGCAGGTTCAGCAAGTCGGTCATCAGTCAAGTCTCCTGGGAGTTTCTACCCGAAGATTGTATCGCGGGAAATCTGCTAGCAGGTTGCGGAAAAACTCTGTGCTGTGCAGCCGGAGGATGAATTCTATCCAGCCCTGTCGAGGACGGTGAGTTGTCCAGCCAAATCGTCGTGGCGGTGTTCCATAGACAAGGTCTGCCCTTCTGGAGACAGGGACCAGCAGTCACAGAAATGGATTTCGCGTGTGCCAAGTTGCATCCACGATTCGATAAGGAGCTCCTCTCCTTGCCACCTGGCGTTTCCACGGACTGCGCTGCCGTTCAGCACACTTTTACCTAGCTCACCATTCGTCCGACATTTGAAGATGGCGCGCTCTTCGCTTCCGTCGGCCTTCGTGAGCAGTATCTCTTCCTGCAGTTCAGGATCTGAATGCTCGATCTTCACTGTAATAGCTGTCGGCGGTGGACCCAAGAATCTGCTCTTAGGCAAGTTTGCTTTCCAGGTACCGGTGAAATTGACGCTCATAGACCTCTCGAGGTCCACTGCTGCAGCCTCGGTTCGTGGGGCTCTGTTCTCGGTGGCGGCTTCTGTCCTTTCGGCCCTGCCCTTCGCTAACGAGTATTATCCGATGGGCGGAAGTGATAGCCTAGACGCGATCTGGGTTGTTGGGCTGCTTACCTTCAAGGAGGATTTAGTGCGATTGACGGTGTTCTGCCTTTTGGCATCGGCACTATTGCCCTCGTTAGCCCAAGCCCAAGGTCCAGTGTTCACGATTACCCCTGAAGAAAGCGACGTTAAGTTCTTCGTGAAGGCTTCCGTGGCCATCGACGGTAGGTTTAACGAGTGGGAGGCCACGCTAACCTTTCCGTCCACCGACGTCACGTCAGGCATACTCGACATCAAAATTTCTGCTGACTCCGTGAATACTGGAAGCGGCATGAAAGACAACAAGTTAAAGAGCAAGGACTTCTTCAACGCCAGCGAAGATCCGTATATCACGTTTCACTCCACCCAGATTGTGCAAACCGGACCCACCACCTTTGATGTGCCGGGGACCTTTACTATTCGAGGGGTCTCCAAGCCCGAGACGCTGAACCTTTCACTTACCGGCAAGGGCACCGGCGAGGGCAACATTAAAGGGACTATGGGCTTCGACCGAAAGGACTACGGGATGAACAAAGGCATCCCGTTCGTCAAGATCGGCGATCGCGTCGAGGTATCGGTCGCCCTTAAGGCCCACAAGGTCAGCGGGCCTCCGCTTGTCTACAGGGAATAGCGACTGTCGAGCGCTGAGATGCGTTAATCCCATGCCTGACTCCCATCAGTTGACATAACATTGCGCGATAGCACTCATTGATACTGCAAAAGGTTTTGAGCGAGGTTCCACATCTCTTCGCTGATACGTAATCGGCCAACTGACCTCATCCACGATTCCGGCGAAAATGTTCGGGAGGGGACCAAGCCGAATCGAGAAGCGTAGGGAAAAGCGTTGGTAGCGCTACCGGGAATCGAACCCGGGTTTGAAGATTGAGAATCTTCCGTCCTAACCCCTAGACGATAGCGCCATCCGGAGAATCCCGATTATATCAAAGCCGGAGCGGGCAATTTTTCGAGTGGAGGGGCTGTTTCCACAGCCTCAAGCAGTTTATACTAAGCACAATTCTTACGAGCACAACCTCCACGTTCTCTTAAATGTTGCGGCAAAGGTGTATCCGAACAATCGAGTAAATCAATCACATTCCTAGATTCCCGACGTAAAGGAGTATCCAAACATGGCAAGAGCAAAATCCTCTTCAGGCAGCAAGGCAAAAAAGGAAAAGAACGGAGTCAGCGGCCCTATGATTCCGGACGGAAATCCGGTGGCCGCGGAAGTGGCCAGCGCAAGTCAGCCGGCAGCTAGTGCCCCGAAAGCAGAAGCGGCTGCAGCAGGCGCCAGTGCGGCTCCGCAGGCAGTCGCAACTTCCGACACCCGGAAGTTCGAACTGCACAAAGCCGAGCCCCGCAAGAATGTAATTCCTATCAACATGGAAGACGAGATCCGGCGGCGTGCTTATGAGATATTCCAGCAGCGCGGATACGGGTCGGGGAGCGAGGCCGAAGATTGGCTCGCTGCGGAGCGGGAAGTGATGCAGCGCTATCGCCAGCGCGCATAAGCTATGCTGTAACCGGCACGGGGCGGCTGGGTTGCTTGCCGCCCGCTCCGCTGAAGGCACGGGAGAGTTCGTGCTGGCAGGTTCGTGCGGGTGGATGTAAACCAGCCGGCTTTCCCCGGCATCGTCCATGTAGACCGTGCGTTTGCCTCGCTCGGGTGTTTCTGAAAAAATAGGCCGGGGTTTCCCTCATGGCGGAAATAGGCAGTTTTGCACTCCTGCTCGCTCTGGCGCTGAGCTTTTATTCGTTCGCCGCCGGAATCATCGCGCTCGCCTTTCAACGGAACGCCTCGCCGCAACTGGCTGGGGCAGGTCGCGCTGCCGGTTCGCATGAGAGCTCGCTGATCGCTCTTATTCGCCAAGGTTCTGAGCGCATCGGAGAAACTGCGCGCCGCGCCGGCATCGCCACTTTCGCCGCCGTGCTGCTCGCCTCGGTGGTCCTCGTCATTTGCGCCTTCCGTGACGATTTCTCAATCGCCTACATTCTTCACCACAGCAATCGCGATCTCCCGGCTCCTTATAAATTTGCTGTCCTATGGTCTGGGCAGGAAGGTTCGCTGCTGTTCTGGTCGCTGCTGCTCGCAGCGTATGGATTCGTCCTGCGCCTTCGCTACAAGACCGACCCCCGGCTGTTTGCCTACGCCTCGGTGGTTCTATCCGGAGTGCAGATTTTCTTTCTTCTGCTGCTGAATTTCGCGGCGCATCCCTTTGCCATTGTGCAGGGCACGATTCCCGCCGACGGCAACGGGCTGAATCCTCTGCTGCAATATCCCGAAATGGTGATTCACCCGCCCATGCTTTATCTCGGCTATGTAGGGTTCACCGTTCCCTTCGCGTTCGCATTGGGCGCGCTGATCATGAAGTATCCCGGTGAAAAGTGGATCAACATCACCCGCCGCTGGACCATGGTGACCTGGGCGTTTCTCACCTGCGGCGTTTTTCTCGGCGCACATTGGGCCTACTCTGTGCTGGGCTGGGGCGGCTATTGGGGATGGGACCCGGTGGAGAATGCATCGCTGATGCCGTGGCTCACGGGCACAGCTTTCCTGCATTCGGTAATGATGCAGGAAAAGCGCGGCATGCTGAAGATGTGGAACATGTGGCTGGTCTTCGCCACATTCTGGTTGGCGATCCTGGGGACATTTCTTACGCGAAGCGGCATCATTAATTCCGTCCATGCCTTCGCGCAATCTTCGATTGGCGACTGGTTCGCATGGTTCCTGGCCATCACCCTGATCGTGTTTACGTTCTTTTTCGTCAAGAACAAATCTCATCTGCGCAGCGAGCACAAACTCGAATCGCTGGTCTCGCGTGAATCGAGTTTCCTGTTCAACAATCTTCTGTTCGTTCTGCTCTGCTTCACCGTCCTGTGGGGCACGTGGTTCCCGAAAATTTCCGAACTCGTGCAGGGCAATAAAGTCACTGTGGGCGCGCCGTTTTACAATCGCGTGGCGATTCCGGTGGCTCTGCTGCTTCTGATCCTGACCGCCCTCGGTCCGCTCCTGGCGTGGCGCAAGACTTCTTTTGAAAGCCTGAAACGCAACTTCATGTGGCCGACGATCGGCGCAATCGCGGTCGCGGTCTTTCTGATGATCACGCCACAGAGTTGGGGATCGCCCTTCGGCCTCAAGCCTTGGCAGGATATCTCTTATTTCTATTCTCTGATGGCAATTGCTCTTTCAGTGCTGGTGACGCTGACGGTTGCCAGCGAGTTCTACCGTGGCGGCCGCGTGATTTCGAAGCACACCGGCCAAGGAATGTTCGCCTCAATGGTGCAGCTCACGCATCGCAACACTCGCCGTTATGGCGGTTACATTGTTCACTTCGGCGTGGTGGTGGTCATCATCGGCTTCGCTGGCGCCGCATTCAATCAAGATAAAGAAATGGAAATGAAGAACGGCGACCAGATGACGATCGGCCCCTATACGCTGATCTGCCGTTCGTCCACCGAAGACGACAACGCGAATTACTTCAGTCAATGGGCGCTGCTCGATGTTTACAAAGGCGGCAAGCAGATCGACACCATGAGTCCGGTACGCCGCTTCTACCATGCCAGTCAGCAGACGTCGACCATGCCCGACATTCGCTCCACGCTGAACGAAGATCTTTATCTAGTGTTCGAGGGTGTGAATCAGGATAACGGCCATCCCATCCTGAAAGCGCATTTAAATGCGCTGGTGATGTGGATATGGATGGGAGTGTGGATCATGCTGATCGGCACGGTTCTGGCCCTGGTGCCGAACGCGCCGGCGCCGGTACGTGCACCCGCAACGGCACGACTGGAACCGGTGCGAGCCAGTTCCGGAGTTACAGGGGATTGATGTCAAATAGTCGACCAACGAATCTGGGTGCCCCACGTCTCGCTTCTTTTGCGAGACATGGGATGTTACGCCGAAAGCTCGCAGGGATAATCCTCGTATGCGGCGCCGTCTTCGCCCTCCTCGGCGCCGGCGACCCCGGCACGCGCTTCAACGAAATCGGCCACCAAATGATGTGCATCTGCGGCTGCAACCAGATTCTTCTGGAATGCAATCACGTCGGTTGTCCAGCCTCCGATGGCATGCGCAACGAACTGATGGCAGCCGTTTCGCGCGGAGACAGCGACAGCTTGGTCGAGCAAAGTTTCGTGCAGAAATATGGACCCACGGTTCTGGCCGCGCCGACCGCTAGGGGCTTCGACCGCGCCGCCTATATCATGCCGTTCGTCGCGCTCATTTTGGGTTTCGGCCTGATCGTGCTGGTGATTCGCGCCTGGAAGAATCGACCAGCGCCTGCCATCGCCGATGGGCTGCGCCCACTACACGGACAGCAACTCGATCAATTCCGCGATCAGGCCCGCAAGGAGACTGATTTATGACGTCGCTAGTATGCTGTCTCGCGCTCGCCGCCGCCTCGCTCTTCTATGTTTTCTATTTGCCGGGAAGACTTTTTCTCGGTCCTGAAAAAACTCGTGCCGGATATCTACGCGAGCGCAAAGACGCAGTCTACGAAAATCTGCGCGACCTGAATTTCGAATACAAAGCCGGCAAGGTGCCCGACGCGGATTATGCCTCGATCAAGACTTCGCTCCAGGATGAAGCGGCAACCATCCTCGCTGAAATCGCACGACTGGAGAAAGAGCCGACGCCGAATGTACGGAGGTTTCAAGTTTGAGAAAGATTCTCCAACCCAACGATGGCGTCATTCCGAGCGGAGCGAGGAACCTCCCAAAATTCGCAGCAAGCGTCTGCATAGCGATCCTCCTCGGGAGCGCCGCCCTCGCCGCCCAAACCATCACCGGCACGGTAAAGAACTCCACCACCGGGAAACCCTCCGCCGGAGACGAAGTCGTCCTGCTCAAACTCGGCCAGGGCATGGAAGAATCCGGCCGCACCACCACCGACGCCAAGGGCCAGTTCACCTTCAAACTCGACGACGCGCAGGCTCCGCACCTCGTCCGCGCCATCCATCAGGAAGTTACGTATCACCGCATGGCGCCCCCGGGAACAACCTCGGTCGAGCTTGAAGTGTATGACGTCGCCAAGAAAGTGGAAGGCGTTCAAGTGGTGGCCGACATTCTGCGCATTCAGGCCGCGCAGGGCCAAGCCTTGATTACGCGCGAATTTGGCGTGCAGAATTCCTCCAATCCGCCGCGCACGCAGATGAACGAGCGCAACCTTGAGTTCTATGTTCCCGCGGGCGCGCATGTAATCGACGACTCCGCCACCGCGACGACGGAAGGCGGCAATCCCCTGAAGTCGGCTCCGGTGCCGGAAGGCGAGAAGAATCGCTACTCCTTCATCTTTCCTTTGCGTCCGGGTCTCACGCGCTTCGAAGTCAGCTATCAGGTTCCTTACAGCGGCAGCGCCAATCTCGATCCCAAATCGATCTATCCCCTCGAGCATTTCGTGGTCATGCTGCCCAAGGCGATGCAGTTCACCGCCGCCGCAAGTGCCGCCGGATTCAAGCCGATTAATTATCCCAACGAACCCGATGCCACCGTGCAAGTAGCATCGAACACCACTCCAGGACAAAACTTGGCGTTCAAAATTTCCGGCGAGGGCACGCTTGCAGGCGCGCAGGAGGCAAACGCTCAAGGCTCGAGCGAAGCCGAACAAAGCTCCCCGCCCGGCGCGCAATCGTCGGCCCCGCGTCCTGGCGGAGGATTGGGCCCGCCCATCGACGCTCCCGACCCGCTGCAGAAATATCGCTGGTGGATCCTCGGAGGCTTCGTCGCCGTTCTGCTCCTCGGCGGAGTCTACGTAGCCTCGCGGCAACAATCCGCCGCCCGCGCGTTGGCGCGCCAGAAACCCGGCTCTTCGCGCCCGGTTGTTCTGCACGAAGACGACTTCGAATCCGCCGACATACCCGTCAGCACAACCCGCTCGCAGCGTACTTCTTCCATGCTGATGGAAGGAATAAAGGAAGAACTCTTCCAATTAGAAGTCGAGCGTAAGCAAGGACAAATTTCGCAGGCGGAGTACGACCAAGCGAAAGCCGCGCTCGACCAAACCCTCGAGCGGGCCTTAAGGCGCGAAGCGCAAAAAGCATAAGCTCAGGATCCCAACAGTCGCTGAGGGTGCTCCATTTCTCGTTTGCTTTGCGAGAAGTGGGGGAAGTCAAGATGCATCGCGCGCACGCGCGCGCGACAGCTAAAACGCCCATGCTCTAATACCGCATGGCCTATGACTGGTTTATCCTGCTGCTCTCGATTGCGGGAGCGGCGTTCCTGTTCCTTCTGCTGCAAGGCCCTTCTGCCGGTGATATTCTCCACGAGCGCATCCCCGACCGACCGCGCCGCCGCCTCTTCGTCGCGTCCGTAAGTTTCTTCCTCACCTTCGCCGGAGTGCGCGCCGTGGTCTTCGCCGTGCTCCACAAAATTCCGCCATTTCACTTCATCGAGCATGGCGGACGCCACATTCATCACCTCGTTTTCGGCATCATCATTCTGCTTCTCGTCGGCTACGGATGGCTTGCCGAAATCGGCACCGGCGCCAGCGATTCGTCAATCCTTCTCAGCCATTTCATGGCAATCCTCTACGGCGTAGGCGCGGCCCTCACCCTCGACGAATTCGCCCTCTGGCTGAACCTGAAAGACGTTTACTGGTCGCCGCAAGGCCGCAGCAGCATTGATGCCACCATCCTTTTCGGCGCCCTCTTGGCGGCCAGCGCGTGGGGCGCTCCGCTGCTGCAGGCGCGCGGCGGAAGAGAAGATTAGTCAGAAGCCGCGGATCCCGTTTCTCGCGTGCTCTGCGAGAAGTGGAGGATGTGTCCGCGAATTCCGACGCGAGAGCAAGGCACCCATCCCCGGATAGTTTGATGTAGCCTTTTCTTTTCTCGCAGACTCTCATCGAATTCGGGAGTAATATCTGTGCCCAAGGAGGTTCTTATGACAACAACTACTCCGGTTGTGGTAGGGCGGCACGGTTCCACGTTGTCGATTCTCTGGGGCGTGCTGCTGGTGGTGTTTGGCTTTGTCGCGATTTGCGCGCCATTCCTCGCCGCGGTTGCGGTGAGTGCTGTAGTCGCGTGGCTGATCGTCCTTGCCGGTATCGTGCATATCGCGGTTGCATTTCACTCGCACGGCGCGGGCAGCGTGCTCTGGAAGCTGCTGGTCGGCCTGGCGTATCTCGCTTTCGGCGGGTACATGCTCGTCCATCCGCTGCTGAGCGTGGCATCGCTCACGCTCTTTCTGGCGGCTCTGTTCGTAATCGAAGGCGTTCTGAACATAGTTCTCTATTTCAAAATGCGGCCGGTGCACGGGTCGGCCTGGGTGCTGGTGGATGGCCTCATCACCTTGCTGCTCGGCGCCATGATTTATCTGCAATGGCCGTTCAGCGCGACCTGGGCCATCGGAATACTGGTAGGCGTCAGCATGATGATCAGCGGATTTACCCGCATCGCGCTATCATCGGCGGTACGCCGCGCGACGATTCCGCCGGCGGGAGTTTCGAAGGTGGCAGCGTAGGCTTTTAGGAGAAACTCGGTCACCTTTGTCAGATCAACTGGCGAACAAACAAGAGCGCTGGATACGTTGCGACGAACGCCCACACGAAGTTGTTCAGTCCCATAAAAAAGGCGCAGAAGATATGGAAGCCCAGGCCCCAAAGTAGGAACACCCAGAACAGGGGCGGATGCACGATGACACACAATGGAAAAAGTGTCTCGAGAACGATAACCGACCAAGCCAGCCCGAGTTTCAAACATCGAGCGTCACGAAGGCAGCGCGCTAACGCCGCATTTCCATAGGAGCGCGTATTCAAAATAGCGAAAACAGCTTCCCCACTGCGCCAAATCCTCGAGGACGCCTTTGCAATGCCCGCTGCCGTGTACGCCAGACAGCTCTGCAGCGCGATGAACAGGAGCGCCGCGTCACCAAGCAAGGAACTTGGCGCCACCGCGTAAAGCGCGAGTGGAAGTGCGATGACAGTTTTCATCTGGTCCGACCCGTCCTCGCCAAATCCATACCTGAATTTGACCAGCAGCTGAGTGGCCCCGAGGAGGATGAGCGGGAGGCGCGGCACTCCTGGCGACGAGGCCTGCAGCAGTATTGCCGCGGCCGCAGCGGCTTGGATCCCATACACGACCAGAATGCCAGGGAAATCGAAAACGACAGCCATCGCTCTCGTACCCAGCATAAACCGCTTCTCATTCCAATTCGTCGACAGTATCTTCCACGAGTAGATTCCGCCAGTTTGAAATTCGTACCAGCATGACAAGTGCTCGATTGTGGAAATCAGCAATCCAAACGCCAGCAGCATCGAGGTCAGCTTCACCGCGGATGCGGGCCCTATGGAACCGAATGCAGCCAAAGTGCTAGACAGCATGCGCCTCCGATTGCAGCAGTATGCGCGGCTCTCGCTCGGTGAACCATCCGTATGACTCGCGCACCTGGAATTGCCGAAGCAAGACGCCCGGCGGCTTCGGAATCTCGTTTACGATGTGGAGAAGCAGCAGATAGGGGAGTGTGATCTTAATCAGATTGGGGTCTTCTTCGAGTTTGTCCGCGAGCGTGAGCAGACTCTGCACTGCGTCCAGAAGAATCTTCTTACTTCTTTTCTTCGGGTACCAAATCCCGGAAATCCAAGCGAGCGGCTCGGCAAGCGGGACCTTGATCCAGTCGCCGATGCGCTCGCCTTCAAATACGTCCCGATAATAGAGTTCCAGATCGCTCCTTCCGGGGTTGGGCGCGAAGAATGTCCACGAAGGCACGAGTTGCAGCCGATCCCAACGCCTCCATGACCAATGGGCGCCCACCCGGAACTGATTAGCCACCGAGAAGACGAACCAGATCGCAAGTACCAACACCACGATAGTCGACCACACGGCTTGCAGGGTGACGTGGACAAGCGGTAACTGCACGTGGTTGAAGGCTCCTTGTCACTTACTGGGAACTAATAGCTCGAAATCACCCAGGCGAGACTCCACAAGTGCCCGGCGCGAGTGCGCCGAACCTCCCTCCTAAGATGAGAATGCGCTCACCCACCGCGAAAGCGGATCCGAGCGAGCGGCAACTCGAGTCTATTTGTCTAAAGCCCGCCGCGCTTTCAGGAGATCGTCGAGCGATAAATTCTTTTCTTTGGCCGCGTCCGACAGTGTTTTCAGGGCGTCGGCCACCTTGGGGTCCTGAAACCTCGCCGCGGCAACAATGAAATGAGCGGTCGCGACGAGCGCCTCCGCTGCCATGTGCAGAAAATCGTGCCCCCCAATGGCCTGCTGCTGGTTTTGCACCGGCGCTGGCGCCTGCTTCGCCGCGATCGCTAAGTCAAGCGCCGCCTTTTTGACATCATCAATCCCTGCCATAGTTTCCTCCTTCGACGGACTTATCCGGCATCCTAGCCCTTCTGTTCGAATCGTTCATAACATCTGCGATGGCGAACTATTGAAATGCTCGGATTTTCCCGGAAATAGTACACTCGGATTACTAACCTGGCAAGAGTTGTGTTACAGGCTTTTGCCGAAGGGGCGGGGAATTTGACTTCCTGTGATCTGCGGTATAACTCCGAGCTGCTCCCGCCTCCGCGCGGTCCACTGCGATTCAATTTCTACCACGCCTTCAACTCCCGAAAGATAGTAACGGAAGCTGCTCCACGCCCACTGCTCAAGACTCGCCACCAATCCTCTCCGCACCGGATTGCGATGGATGTAGCGCAGCTTCTCGATTCGCTTGGGTTCGCTCCAAACATTGAAATCATAGTAGCTCGGTTGCCAGAACGATCCGCCCTCCGCTTCGCGCAGCTGGCGGGCGACGTTCTGCTTCAACATCTGCTAAGCCAGCGAGAGCTTCGCTTGCTCCAGCTCTCTGATCAGCAGATGAACATGTTGGGGCATGACTACGTATCCGGCGATGTAGAAGCCGTACCCTGGCGGGACGCTCGAGGGTTTGCTCGAAAACATCTCGGGTATGGGGGTGCCTAGCAGCGGGGCGCGACGATAACAGCTGAACGGCAGGAAGTGCAGACATCGCGCTTGCTGAAATCGCTTGAGGCCGCACGGCATTGAGGAGATCGTAAGCCGAAGGTGGGCCGACGGGAGCGCGGGAGCGGGGGATTTTTTTCAGTCATTCCGGTAGCAGGAAAGGATGACAGGTAAGTCCAATTCCCCGCCCTGTCTTTGCACAATACGCAGAGACAGGGCGGGGCACCCGCGGAGCTAGTAGCTTGGGAAGGCTGGGCCAGCCGTCCATCGTTCTACTGCGGCTTCTTCTCTTCCTCCTGCTTCTTCTTCTCCGCCGGAGTTAGCGGTTTGGGTTGCGGCTTCGGCGGAGGCGCTGCCGGTTTTGCCGCCGGAGGCGGTGTGTGCTCTTGCGGATGCGCGGCCGGCGGTGGAGTCTGCGGACGAGGCGCTGGCTCGGTGCGGCTCGGTTCTGGCCGGTTCGGTTGAGCTGCAGGCGGGCGATCCGTTTTGGCAGGCGGTTCCGCTGGACGATTATTCGCCGGAGGCGTTGCCGGATGCGCTGGTGCCTCTGTCGGCCGGTTCATCTCGGGATGTGGGTTCGGCTGCGCGGCGGGCGGCCGATTGCTTGGTGGAGGCGTTGCAGGGTGCGCTGGCGCTTCCGCCGGACGATTCACTTCCGGATGAGCGTTTGGTTGTGCCGGAGCAGGCCGATTGGCCGGTTGTGCGGGCGCCGGCTGACCGGGCCGCGCCGCATTCGCAGCTGGAGCCGGTGGATGTCCCGTGGTTGGCGTGGCCTTTTTCGCGGGAGGCGCAACTTTTACGGCGGGATGTGCAGCCGCCGCCGGACGCAGTTGCTGCACTTCGTTTCTTGCCAACGGCTGTCCAGGATGTGCCGCGAGCGCTTGCTGTTGTTTGGCAAAAGGCACCGGCGGCGGGGGCGGGGTTTTCTTGGCGACCACCGTCCGCGCCGCAATGGCCGCAGGCGGCGCGGTCACGTGTCCCGCCGTCGCAGCTTTCGATCCGAGCACACTGTCGCGTGTTGGAGCCACAGCAACTCTCCCGCTCATGGGAGCCGATGCGATCTGCTGCGCGCTGACTTGAACTCTCGCTTGCGCCACCGGCTGCGCGCTGGTGAAGGCGTGCTGCGGAACCACCATCACCGCACCCTGCACGTTGCGGTTGGCATAGGTGATGTTCGTAATGTTGGTGGTGTTGTTGATGATGGTCGTGTGATAGACGTTGGTCACCTGCGTGACAGTCACCGTTGTGCTGCTCACGTTGACGCGGTTCACATACGCCTCGCTCACGTGATAGGAAGGGACGTAAACTTCGCGCGGTCCCAGCGGAAACCATCCCACATTGCCGCCGAATCCGCCCGGTCCGCCGCCAATAAAGACAACCAGCGCCGGCGCATAGACGGGCTGAACCGCGACCGGTCCGGCGACCCATCCCCAGCGCCCTTCGACGCTGACCCAGCGCCCGTAGTGAAAAGGCGCGTAGCCCCATGAGGAATCGTCAACCCATGTCCATCCCCAGGGTGAGATCCAGGCCCAGTGGCCGTAGTGGTAAGGCGCCCATCCTACTTCGACTCGGTTTGGGAACCAGACATGACCGTACTCGGGATGGTCGCTCCAGGCGCCGTTGTCGTCGAGATCGTCAAAGCCGACTACCTCGCGCGAAACATACTGCGAGGAGCGCGAATAGTCGTAGCGATGGTCGCGAGTTTCAGACCAGGTGTCGAACGGATCGGGCGGTCCGATCTGCTCGACATCGGCGTAGAGAGAATCGCTGCCGCTGAAGTAGCCGACTTGACCGCCGCGCAAATCGAAGCTCTGGCCGTTGCCCGTAGCTTCGCCATCGCCTTCGCGAACGCTGATGGTCGTGTTGCTCCCGTCTTCGCTGGCCTCTACGCGATAGTGTCCGGGTTGGAACATGGTGAATGCTAGATTCGGAGTGTCGATTTCGTAGTCGTCGTCATCGCCGATCCGGCGGACCGTGATGTTAATGGCGCCCGAGGTCAGCTGGATCTGAACTGTGTTGTCGTCGAGATTGAGAAAGGAGAATCCGGTCATCGGGCCGAGGCGAATTACGGCGGAACCCAGTTGCACTTCGGCGCGCGAATCCTGATCGGACCAGAGTTTGTCGCCGGTGGTCATGGGACGGTTGGGAACGGCTCCTACCCAATCGTCTTCTCCGGCAGGCTGGAAGGAAACGGAACCCTCCATGTAGCCGAGGCGGGCGACGCGTCCGGGTGGATCGTCGGTGTCTTGCGCAAGTGCATGCTGTGATAATGCGATGGTGGCAAACAGGAAAGAAAGCAAGGCGGTGGAGCAGAGAAACTTCTTTAGGGTGATTCTCATACAGGTTTCATCTCCCAAGCTTCAGTCGTAAGGCTTCTTCACCTACCCGGGGCCGACAGATTTCAGATTCGACGTTTGATGGATTTTCTTAAGCTGTGGTCACAATTTAGCAAAGCATGGCCCGGTCACGATGGAGCGTCCTCGAACAGGCGAATACGCTCGACTCGGATTTGGTGCCTCTAAGAATAGCAGTTCACTCGTCCGGCAACGGTCCAATCTAAGAATGAGTCCCACCCTTGTTAACACGGCAGATGGGAAGAAGATGCGGTCCCGCTAGTTCGTTCGGGGCGGCTTCAGAAGGCGACCACAAACCCCAACCCGAACGCAAGGGCACTCACTATGTGACTTACCCTCGGTTCGGAGACGCTAATAAACCTAGGCCTATAATCGATTAGCGTGTCCCCTGCTTCATATCTGAACCCCAGCCTGCGCGAAGCGTGCACTATTACTATTCCGCCTACGTCGATCGCGGGCTCCGTGAGCCTTCCCGTTTGAAACTGAACGCCCGCCGGAGTCGGGAATGCGTGAAGAATCGCATCACCGAAACTGACGACTCCGGGCCGCACCTTGGCGCAGACTTCGACGCGTCCAAAATACAGGCCCCCGCGCGCGCCAACAAGGGCCTGCGTGAGCCTTCCCCCGGCGAAGCTGGTGCCGGATAGGGGCACAGTGGGAGTGACGCTGAAACCGAGGTCTGCGGCAAGTGCCCTGTGGAAGCGCGCCGACATCGTGAACCCAACTCCGGGCTGGTACTGCACGGTGCCAACAGGGTCTACAGGGAGGTATATCTGCGTGAGCTCGGGACCAGCCTCCAGCGGGGGCGACTCCTGCCGCTGGGCGGAGGCCTGCGCTACCATCGCCACAGCAAGGGACACCGCGACTCCCACCAGCGCAACTCCCCTAGTCACGGCGGGCATTGATCGGATCGTCACGGGCATGTGAGCGCTTGGCGTTAGCTAGGGGATGTGCCAGGTCCGCCGCCACTTGCCCCCTTTTCACGAGAACTGGGAGGCGACCAAGTTCGCCGCGCCGTCCGGCCCGAATGGAGAATTTCGGCCCCGGGCAGGGACGCAGAGAGCGGGGTCGGTGGCCCGGCGTCAGCTTTCCTACTGCGACTCCAGCGGCACTGCAATGTACTCGTTGCTGTCCGGCACTGCGAAGTAGGCGGACATGCAGAGCGGGTCGGAAGCGATTCCCCGCACCGGGGTAGGCGTCGTCCCGACCATCAGTTGTGTGTGACCCTCCAAGTCGTATACCACAAAACCCGTCGGTGTGGCAGATGCCGCCATTCCGTTGCTGAACTCCGCGCTAACAACAGTCGCCTGCGGGAGAGTGGATGCGCTGGGAAGTGTGCCCCCCATTGTGTAATCGGCATACGGGCTCGCAGATGCCGCGTTGTACGTTCCCTTGCCGGCCATCGTATTTATAGCCTACCTCGTTTGCGGAATACTTACTCGACGAAGAGTAACCGCAAGAAAAAAAGTTCCATATTGTTCGGATTTCGTAACAAACCCTCGGGGGTGCGGTTTTTTCTCTTGAAATGAGATTGGGTGTCTCATGATGAGACTCAGCTTTCCAGGGACCGCGAGGCAGGTTCGACAAAACCCTCTAATCTATTGAAAAATCGAATTCTACGGTACAAGTCCTTCCGTTTTATTCGATGGTCCCGCTCGTGCTCCTATGTGGCTGCATAACCGCGTGTTTCGGCTCCCCAACGCTCTTCCTAACCGGGAAGAGGGGGAGCCCAACTCGCAATTGAACGGGGGCGTAGTCTTTGGGACAGCTGGGATCAGCGAAGGCACGGGTCAAAAAGGCCAGCATTGTGGCTGACTTGGCGCGCTTTTTTCCCGAAGCGACGCCGGTGCGGATACCGGTGCAACTCATTCGCAAGAGTGTTACGAATGAAGGCCAGCCCGGCGCTTTGGAGCTTCCCGAAAATACCGTCATCGAATTTGGAACGCCGCGCGAAGTTCTGTTCGCCTGCACCACGCCTCTGGAGTTCGCCGATGTATTACGGTTGCGCAACGCCGATGGCTCACTCGACACGGAAGCGTCGGTCGTGGCGTTGCAGTATCGTCCTGGAACGACGATTGTCGCTGCCCGCTTTCTCACCTCGGTTCCCAACTGGATCGTGAAATCATGACACCTCCTGCACAACCCGCATCATCTGCTCCGGACTTTGCGGCGCTGTGGTCGAGCGCGCGCCGACTCCACCCCATTTACGTTGAACTGGCGCGGGAATTTGTGATTGACGCGCCGGCCTGCGCCGCTCTCGATGAACCGGCGGATGCCCCCGATCGGGAAACAGTAGAGCAGGCGCAGCAGTGGTTCGATGATATGGATGAGCGCATCGAAGTGCACCAGCTCCGCCAGTTCCTGCAGACCAGTTCAATCGTGAATACGGACGGGATTGCCGCGCTGGTCCAGCATTTTGTGGCAAAGCCGACGCACACCGCTTCCTCGCGCGACAAGATCGACTTCCTACTGGTGCAATATTTCAGTCAGAAAGCGCCTACGGAGTTGGCGGACGACGGAGCGAACATCGCTTATGTAGCGCGAGAACTGGAACCGCTGTTGGGGAAAGCTGAGCTGAAAACGCCCGTGTGGTTGAACGCTCTGGATCGGGTTTTGGAAGCGGCACGCCGGTGCAAGTCGCTGGATGAACTGCTACACGGCGGCGTGCTGGAGCAGGGCCGCAAGGCGAAGGCACAGGCAGGCGAATTGTTTTACATGCCGATTGCGCTGATCGCGTTCACCCGCTTTGGATATCTGATGCGCCGCGCGTTCTTTCGTTTGATGCTGACCGATCTCAACAATATTCTCGACGGCCTGACCGAACTCGATGAACGGGGCGTGGAAACGATTTTCGGCGCAGGAGCCGATCGTGCGATTGCGAATGATTTGCCAGTCCTGGAAGGTGATGTTCCAGGCGGAGTACTCGTCCGGGCAACCGCTGCGCATGCTGGTGGACCTGCGGGCGTCGGTAGATGCGGCCCTGGGGCAGGGTGCGCCAGACAGTGGATCCGGCAATGACGGCGGCGAGAAGGCTTTGGAAAAGACCGAAGCCGCCAAGGCGGCGCTGGCCGCTGGAGCTAAACCCCGCGCAGCCGTGGCGGCGGCGAGCTCGGGGGGGCGATCGACGGTTGCGAAAACCGCGCCGAAAGCGGCGGCTAGCCCAAAAGCCGAGTTCGCGGTGGCGAAAAATGAGCCAGCTGAGTTTGAGATTTCCATCGAGCCCGCGGAATGGAATCCGGAGAGCGAGCCGCAGCCCAGAAAGAAAAAGTGAGATAGAACAAGTTGAGATAGAACAACGGAGTCGGCATACAAATTCACCAGCAAGACCAGTGAGTTCGCGGAAGAAGATAGAAAAGGACCGGCAGTGGATCATCCGACCGTACTGATAATTTCCGATGAAGTTGAATTCTCCCGGAGCGTGACAGCGCGCTGGCAAGCCGAGCGCAACGTGCCTACGTTCACGGTGCTGAGCGGCGACCTTTGGCCGCGCACCGTGGATGATTTTGAAGTGGCCATTGTCGGCCCCCTGCGGCGGGAGCTTCTTTCGCCAATTCTCGAGCCGTTGCACGCAATCATGCAGCCGGTATTCAGTATTTGTCCGGACGCGCCCACAGCCCAACTGGTGCGGGAGCGCTGGCCAAGAATTTCTGTGCTGCGGAACGATGAGAACTGGCTGGACGCCCTGATTTTCGCCGCCAACGAGGCCGTACACCGGGCCAGCGCCGAAGCCCGAGCTCGCGCCGCCGAACAGAACAGCGCCGCTCTGGAGCGGCAGGCGATGTTAGGACGCTACATGCTGGAGATGCGGCATGGGCTCAACAACGCGCTCACGTCGCTTCTCGGCAATTCCGATTTACTGCTGATTGAACCGGGCAGCTTGTCGGCCCAGGCGCGAGGGCAGATCGAAACCATTCGCAATATGACACTGCGAATTCATGAAGTGATGCAGCGTTTTTCGTCTTTGGAGAAGGAAATGAACGTTGTCGCACAACAGATGGAACGGGATTCGGGAAAATTTCGCGTCGCGGTGGCAGGGGCTGATTGAAGAGAGGCTGGACGGAGAGCGGAGTTCCAGGATTTCTGCCGATCAATTGTTGTTGGACAGTTGAAGTAGTTGCGCTTGGGGAAGGCCTGTATGCATAAGCTAATTGCTACCAGCACCGTTCTGGAGCACGAGATTTCGGAGTTCCGGCTGTTGGTCGAGCGGCAAGTCGGTGTGGCTCTTGATTGCCCAAACAGCGCCCTGGCTGCGCACGCGGCGGATTTCATGGAAGCGCATCAGATTCCTTCCTCCGCAGCCCTGCTTGAGGGCCTGCGCTCGCCGGAGCAGGATCCTTCCTTACTTCCGGCCTTTCTTGACGGAGTGCTCAACACCAATACGGGATTCTTTCGACACTCCAGCGCATTGAATGCGCTGACAAAACAAGTATTGCCCCAACTATGGGCGCGCAAGTCGGCAGACGGTCCGAGCCCGATTCGCATATGGAGCGCAGGCTGTGCTACAGGGGAAGAGACATATTCCATTGCCATGGCGGTTTGCGAAGCGGTGAGCCCAGCGAATGTGAGCGTGCCGGCGAGCGGTAGCGGCGTGAGCCAGAGCGGCAAGAGTAGCGCCCGCACTGGCGGCATCGCAGAGAATTCCGCAAACCCCTCATCACAGGCGGCAAAGCTGAGTGGAGCATGCTCGGTTCACATCGTCGGCAGCGACCTCCTGCCGGGCAACGTCGAGGTCGCCGACCGCGGAGTCTATCTGCAGTCCGCGCTGGACGGGCTGCCACCGGCGATGATTCGCAATTATTTTTCGAAGATCAGTTCGCCGGCGGCTTCGATCACGGAGATTCCGGTTGATTCTGACATGCACCGAAGAGGCGCCTCCAACGACTCTCAACCGGCCGCCAACGTCGCGCACTTGCTGGTGAAGCCGCGCTTGCGCAGCCTGGTGACGTACAACTGCATGAACCTCGCGCGTCCTGGCTACATCGGACGCTTCGACTGCATCTTTTGCATGGACGTACTGCCGCATTTCTCGCGCGCCCAACGCTTAGCTCTTCTAGAGCGGTTGCATCTCTATCTTGAGCCCGGCGGATATCTTTTCCTCAGCCAAACCGAAAAGCTTGCGGCGTCGAATCTCAACTTCCGATCCGAAACCTTCGACGGCTACACTTTTCACCGCAAGCCGCTGGCGGCCAGCGCGGCCTACGGCAGGTAACCGCCAGAATCGCGGTTGCCCTGTGGCGCAGCCGTGGTATAGACTAAACCAAGTTAGTTTAGTCCATAGCTGCGCCATGAAAACAGTAAACATTCACGAAGCCAAAACCCAACTCTCCAAGCTGGTCGAAGAGGCGTTCGAAGGAGAGCCTTTTGTGATTGCGAAGGCTGGCAGGCCGATGGTGAAAGTCACAGCCCTGGGTGCTCCCGTGGGGAGAGCAGTCAAGCGCCTTGGCTTTATGGCTGGGCAAATCTCTGTGCCAGACGACTTCGACCGTATGGGTCAAGAAGAAATTGAGCGCATCTTTACGGGCGGAAAATGAAGCTTCTGCTCGATACCCACCTGCTTCTGTGGGCTGCGGGCAAACCGAATCGGCTCCCCGCGACCGCCCGGAAATTGATCGATAACCCGGCGAATGAACTCCTGTTTAGCGCAGCCAGCGTGTGGGAAGTGGCGATCAAGCGCGGACTCGGCCGCAGCGACTTCCAAGCCGATCCGCGGCTGCTGCGCCGCGGGCTGCTGGACAATGGATATACCGAGCTGCCGATTCTCAGCGACCACGTGGTAGCCATGGAGAGTCTGCCGCCGATCCACAAAGACCCCTTCGATCGGTTGCTGGTGGCGCAGGCTACCGTGGAGGGAATCACGCTTCTCACTGCGGATTCGATAGTGGCGGAGTATCCGGGGCCGGTGCGGAGCGTGTGATTGGCGACGAATGCACTCATTATTTGCTTAACTTGTCTATTTTATCTAAAATGGACACATGAAGGCCGTCTCCGCTACTGAGGCTAAGCAACGCTTTGCGGCGGTTATCGATGCCGCCCAGAAAGAGCCAGTTGTGATCCGCCGCCAGAACCGCGATGTTGCTGTCATTATCTCCGCAGAGCAGTACGAGCGGATTCACAAGAATGATGTGGAGGAGTTGCTGCGCTTTTGCGACCGTATTGGGCGCAATGCGGCCGCGCGTGGCATGACGGAAGAAATCCTCGCTGACATCCTTAAGGATTGATGGATATTTTCTCCCGTGTCGTGGTCGATACCAACATTCTTGTAAGTCAGTTGATTCTGCCGGAATCGCTGCCCGCTCAGGCCTTGGCGCAAGCCGAGATGCGATCAATCCTCCTCTTCTCGGAGTCAACCATGTATGAATTGTCCGACGTTCTCTCACGCCCAAAATTCGACCGCTACGTTAGCCGGGAGGCCCGGAAGGGCTTCATCCAACGCGTTGGACGGATTGCCGAGTTTGTACCCATCATCCAAACCCTACGCGAGTGCCGCGACCCGAAAGACGACAAGTTTCTGGAAGTGGCGCTCAACGGAAGGGCGGATGTGATTATTTCGGGGGATGCGGATTTGCTGGGCATGCATCCGTGGCGGGGGATTCAGATTCTACCGCCATTGCAATATTCGAACAGATAGTTCTCATGTGGTGTGACCTGCATCTAGATCTCACTTGATGACGATTCCCGTGCCTTTTTGTGACCCTCATCCATTACATGAATGCGCTTGTCGTCCATCGAACGGAGGAGTTTGAGTAAGGCCAGTGCCAGTGAAACACTCTGCTCCCCATCTGCTTTCGAAAAATCGATCCTGCCATAGTGCGCAATCTCGTTGCGCTTGTTGAAAAGCTGCTCTTGCAAGAATGTCTGGATCGTCGTGCTCCAGTCGTAACCCGTCAGCGCGGGCTTCAGGATTTCGTTTCTTAGGCATGCAAACTCATTGAACGGCATGGCTGTTAGCAATCCAGAAAGCACATCCAGCCGCTTTCGAATCGACCTCAACTTGGCCCACTCTACCTCCCACACCTTCCGGTCTTGCGGGGTCTGATTGGCAAGCAGCTTTCCGGAGTCAATTCCCTTCCATTTGAAGAACAAGTATGCCATCTCACCCTCAACAGCGATAGCGCTTAAAAGTATTGCGATGGTCACATCGCCGTTTGCCAGCTCCTGTTTGGCACGCTCCATTAGAAGCAGCGTGACTACGTTACCCAATGGCCAGAAATTGTAAGGCTGGGTGCCACATTTCGGACACTGCGAATATTTTGGAAGGTTGCTGCCGCTTATCTCAAGCGCGAATTTCTCGCTGCAGGCAGGACATACAATTGGAATTGAGGACTTCATTGACGAGAGTATAGCTCAGAGAGTTTTGCGAAGTTACTGTTCACTACACGAACAAGAATTCCTTCGTCCTTAACTCCTTAATCGTATCCCTCAACTTCGCAGCCTTTTCAAACTCAAACTGCTTCGCCGCCTCGCGCATATCGCTTTCAAGTTTCGCAATATACGAGTCCAGTTCTTCCTGCGACTTAAACTCCGGCATACCTTCGGCTTCGCCGCCGGTCAGGTCGGTGTAATCCGCGGCAACAATTCCTGCCAGCGTCATATCGAGCGGGCGCACGATCGACTCCGGCGTGATTCCGTTCTCTTCGTTGTAGGCAGTTTGAATCGCGCGGCGGCGCAATGTCTCATCCATCGCGTGCTTCATCGAATCGGTCATGCGATCGGCGTAGAGAATCGCACGCCCGTTCAAATGCCGCGCGCAGCGGCCGATGGTCTGAATCAACGATCCCTGCGAGCGCAGGAAGCCTTCTTTATCGGCATCGAGAATCGCCACCAGCGATACTTCCGGCAAGTCCAGGCCTTCGCGCAGAAGATTGATGCCGATCAATACGTCGAACTCGCCTTTGCGGAGATCGCGCAGAATCTTCACCCGCTCGAGCGTTTCGATCTCCGAGTGCATGTAGCGGCACTTTACGCCGACCTCCGCATAGTACTCGGCCAGGTCTTCGGACATGCGCTTGGTTAGCGTGGTCACCAGCACGCGCTCGCCCTTCGCTACGCGCGCGCGAATCTCGTGCAGCAGGTCGTCGATCTGGCCTTTGACCGGACGCACTTCAACCTCGGGATCGATCAATCCGGTGGGTCGAATGATCTGCTCAATCACCACGCCCGCAGATTTCGTCAGCTCATATGGCCCGGGCGTTGCCGAAACGTACACGAGCTGATTGGTGCGATGGTCAAATTCGTCAAACGTCAGCGGACGATTATCCAGCGCGGAGGGCAGGCGGAAGCCGTATTCCACCAGCGTCTCCTTGCGCGAGCGGTCGCCGGCATACATGCCGCGCAACTGCGGAATGGTCTGATGCGACTCGTCAATAAACATCAGATAATCGCGCGGGAAATAATCGAGCAGAGTGGGCGGCGGCTCGCCCGGCATGCGCCCGGTAAAGTGCCGCGAATAGTTTTCGATGCCGTGGCAGTAGCCCATCACCTTGATCATTTCCAGATCGAACTTCACGCGTTGGTGAATGCGCTGTGACTCGACTACGCGCCCTTGCTTCTCCAGTTCCACTTCCCACCACACCAGCTCTTTCTTGATCGACTCCACGGCTGAGGCTCTGGTCTCATCTTTCATCACATAGTGCGTTTTGGGATAGATCGGAAGCCGCATGTACTTCTGTTTCACCGTGCTGAAGAGCGGATCGATTTGCGAGAGCGACTCCACCTGATCTCCCCACAGCTCGATGCGGTACGCCATATCGTCGTAAGTAGGGAAGACCTCGATCACGTCACCACGCACACGAAAGGTGCCGCGCTTGAACTCGCCGTTGGTGCGCTCATAGAGAATGTCGACCAGCTTGCGCGTGATGTCCTCGCGTGTGATCTTCTGGCCCTTTTCGAGGAACAGCATCATGCCGTAATAGGCCTCGGGCGATCCCAGGCCGTAGATGCAGCTCACCGAAGCCACGATGAGCGCGTCGCGCCGCTCAAACAAAGACTTGGTGGCGGAAAGCCGCAGCTTGTCGAGTTCATCGTTGATGGTCGCCTCTTTTTCGATGAACAGATCTGCGGCCGGAACATAGGCCTCAGGTTGGTAGTAGTCGTAATAGGAAACAAAGTACTCAACGGCGTTGTGCGGAAAGAAATTCTTGAATTCGTGATAAAGCTGCGCCGCCAGAGTCTTGTTATGCGCCATCACCAGCGCCGGACGGTTCACCGCCTCAATCACCTTGGCCATGGTGTAAGTCTTGCCCGACCCAGTCACGCCCAGCAAAACCTGGTGCTCCTCGCGGTCGTAGACTCCGCGCAGAAGGGACTCAATGGCGCGGCCTTGGTCCCCCTGCGGCTTGTAATCGGATACGAGTTTGAAGTCCA
>JBEKBW010000107.1:0-19957 GCA_050015215.1 Candidatus Sulfotelmatobacter sp. | reverse complement strand
AGCAGGGCCCAACCTAGCCAACCTGCGCCGGCGAGAACACCAAGTAGGAACAGCCAGGACAGCTTACGCACAATGAAAACAGTTTAGATGAGGAATGTGGTGAAATCGGCTATCTGTGGGGGATGTACGTTAGTAAGCAGGTTCTGAGGCCGCTAAACCCTTTGGGCGTAGGCAACTTCGTGCACCCTTTTGCTCGCGCTATACTCAAATGTTCTGGAGATCATCCAATACTTCATGAGACGTAGTGCGCCTTTTAGTGCCCTGATCCTGATTCTGGCGACGCTGCCCACTGCAGGGTGTTTGTTTCACACCCGCCCAGTAGAGGAAACGTATTCCAAGGCTCCGCTTAAGGAAGCTTCCCAGTCGGCATTGATCGACAGCATCAACCTGCAGGCGCAGAGAATTCAATCGTTGCAGGCGACCGTTGACATCGATACGTCCGTTGGCGGCGCAAAGAAAGGCCACGTAACCGACTACAAAGAGATTCGCGGATACGTGCTGGCGCGGAAACCGGCCATGCTGCATATGATCGGCCTACTCCCGATCGTGCGGACCACCGCGTTTGACATGGTGAGCGACGGGCAGAATTTCAAGTTGTGGATTCCGCCTAAGAACCGCTTCGTTGTCGGCAGCAATGAAATGGAGAGCCGCAACCCCGATCAGCCAATGGAGAATATCCGGCCGAAAGATATATACGACGCCTTGCTGATCCGTCCCGTTGACAATGAGCGCGAGATTGCTGTGCTCGAGAATGGCGATGAGATTCTGCACGACGCGAAAGGTCATCGCGTGCTGCAGGAAGATTACGAGTTAATTGTCATTCGCAAGAAAGACCAGAACCAGGGGGTGCTGGCACGAAAGATTGTCTTTAGCAGGATCGATCTGCAACCCCATCGCCAGTACATTTATGACGAGCAGGGAAATCTGATCACCGACGCCCGCTACGCCAACTATAAGGAGTACGACGGCGTGAGTTTTCCTTCGCGCATCGAGATATCCAGGCCGCAAGAGGAGTACGACATTACCTTGAACATCCTGAAGCTCGAACTGAACAAGCCATTGCGGGACGATCAATTCGCTTTGCAGCAGCCGCCGGGGGCGGAAGTGGTGCATCTCAATCGGCCGCAGCCGGAGTCGAGCGCAGTGGCTCCGCCGGCGAGTGCAAATAATCAACGATAAGCGGTGCTTGCCAATCACTAACCTCCCATGATGAACAAAATGGTTGTCGCGAATCTCGTCCACCGGCCAATTCGGTCGCTGATCAGCGTTGTAGCAATTGCCTTGGAAGTCACGCTGATTCTGATGATCGTCGGGCTCTGCTACGGCATTATGAACGACTCCAAGAACCGCACCGCCGGCATTGGAGCGGATGTCATCGTGCAGCCTCCAGGATCGTCATTCCTGGCTGGCATCAGCGGGGCTCCCGTTTCAGCGAAGGTGGCGGGAGTTATTGCACACATGCCGCATGTGAAAGTAGTCAGCCCGGTGATCTGGCAGATTGCCACCTCCGGCGGACTGGAAGTGATTGATGGTATCGATATGGCCAGCTTTGAAGCCCTGGGCGGACCTTTTCAGTACCTCTCTGGCGGTGCGTTTCAAGGCCCGAATGACGCACTTGTAGATGATTACATCGCGCGCCAAAGGCACGTGAAGGTTGGCGACACGATGGATATTCTCGACCAGCCATTCCGGATTTCCGGCATCGTGGAGAATGGCCGCGGAGCGCGGAAATTCGTTCCGATGAGCACTCTGCAAGACCTGATCGGTGCAAAAGACAAAGCCTCGGTGTTCTATGTGAAGCTGGATAATCCCGAGAATGCTGCTGCCGTCGTGAATGAGATCAAGGCGCAGCCAGGGATGGAAAAATATTCGGTGCTGTCGACCTCTGATTACCTCAGCATGATGACCCCCAGCCGCCTGCCTGGCTTTCGCCCATTTATCGGCGTAGTGATCGGCGTGAGCCTGGTCATCGGCTTCCTGGTGATCTTTCAATCGATGTACACGGCGGTAATGGAGCGCACACGGGAGATCGGCATTCTGAAGTCGATGGGCGCCTCGAAGCTCTACGTCGTCAACGTAATCTTGCGAGAGACGGTTGTGTTGGCGCTCGCGGGAATCGTGATTGGCATCGCGATAAGCATGGCGGCGCGTGTGGGCGTTCAGCAACGCTGGCCGCTGGTTCACATCGATCAAAGCGGCGTATGGATGCTCCGTGCAACCATCATCGCCATAGTTGGAGCGGCCGGAGGTGCGATCTATCCGGCATACAAAGCCGCGCAAAAGGATCCCATTGACGCGTTGGCGTATGAGTAGTTGCGTAGCCCAGGTCACAATTGAGCTTCGACAAAGCGCGACGCCGTTGTCTTAGGGTCGAGGACCGGCCACGTTCTCTCGGTAGGGCCTTGCTCTGGAACCCCTTCGGAGTCGGACTGGCTGCCAGTAACCAGTACATGGTGCCACCGCAATGCCATGATCATAGCAACCACCCACCCGAAGATCCAAGTTTCGCCGAGAAAATGAAGCATTTGTCAGTCACCTGCCCTCGTATAGAAAGGCGACAAAAGCCTGGCGATTCCCTCACTGGGCGCGAACTTTGTCTCTAGGGCCCTGCTCTGGTCAAGGAAACGTTGACATTCGCTCGCAACCTACGGTATCTTTAAAGCTTTGGGAAGTCTCGCGGTTGCCCGCCTGATGGTCTGGCGTCCTCGCCGGGGAATCAACGAGCGGTCTTCTTTTTAATTTCAATCGCGTTTCGCAAACTTTTTCATTTTTGGGAGAGTTCCGATGTCAACCTATTTCCCCAAACCGGGGGAAATTGTGCGCAAGTGGTACGTCGTGGATGCCGATGGGCAGACGCTCGGTCGTCTGGCTTCGCAGGTGGCGCGCATCCTTATGGGCAAAGAAAACCCGCAATATACGCCGTTTCTCGATACTGGCGATCACGTGATCGTGGTGAATGCCGAGAAAATCAAGACCACCGGCGTGAAGGCGGAGCAGAAGCAGTATCACCATTACACCGGCTACCCGGGCGGTCTGCGGACTGAGGATTATCGCAAGCGTTTGGCGCGCAAGCCGGAACAGATTATCGAAGACGCGGTGCGGCGCATGCTGCCAAAGAACAAACTGGCCGCGCACATGCTTTCGAAGCTGAATGTGTACAAGGGCGATAAGCACCCGCACGCAGCACAGAAGCCGCAGGACTTGCAGTTGGAAGTGCGGGCGTAGCGAAAGTTTCCAGTTTCTTGTTTCGGATTTCTAGCAAGGACTTTGAAAATTTATTGAAAGGTGTCAGGCACCGGGGTTGGCTGACGGCTAACGGCTGGGTGCTGACGGTTCACACATGGCTGAGTTGGTTCAATACTACGGAACGGGACGGCGGAAGCGGGCGATTGCTCGTGTGTATCTTCGCCCGGGCAGCGGCGAGTTTAAGGTCAACGGGCGAGCGTTTGAGGAGTACTTTGTAACTCCGGCGCAGCGATCGGCAGCGAAGGCGCCGTTGGCGTCGACTGACACGGCGGCGTCGTTCAACATTATCGCCAGCGTTCTCGGCGGTGGTGTGCGCGGCCAGGCTGATGCGGTGAAGCTGGGGATCGCTCGCGCGCTGATGGAGTTTAATGCTGAACTGCGCGGCAAGTTGAAATCCGAAGGCTTGGTGACTCGCGACTCGCGCGGTAAAGAGCGCAAAAAGTACGGCCAGAAGGGCGCACGCAAACGCTTCCAGTTCAGCAAGCGCTAGAGATTCCTCCGCCCCTCGCTGTCGCTCGGGGGTCGGAATGACAAGGGTTTTGGCTAAGAGCTAAAGGCTAATAGCTGATTTGGGTGTTCAATTCTTCTCGTGCCCCGCGGCGCGGGGACGAGAAAAATAAGGAGGTTCATTGGCTACTATCACCATGAAGGAGTTGCTCGAAGCGGGTGTTCACTTCGGGCATCAGACGAAGCGCTGGAATCCCAAGATGAAGGAATACATCTTCGGAGAGCGCAACGGGATCTACATTATCGATTTGCAGAAGACGCTGAAGATGTTTAAAGAGGCGTCGAAGTTCGTACAGGATCTGGCGACCGAAGGCAAAATTGTGCTTTTCGTGGGAACCAAGCGCCAGGCGCAGGACGCCATCGCCGAAGAGGCGACGAAGTGTGGCGGCTTCTACATTAATCAGCGCTGGCTGGGCGGCCTGCTCACCAATTGGGTTACGGTGCAGAAGTCGGTGAAGCGGCTCAAAGAACTCGACGAGATGGCCACGGATGGCCGCTACGAGTTGCTGCCGAAGAAAGAAGTCATCAAGCTCGAGCGAGAGCGCAAGCACTTGCAGGCCAACCTGGCGGGTATCAAGAATATGAGCCGGTTGCCGGATGCGATCTTCGTGATCGATTCGAACAAAGAGCAGATTGCCGTGCGCGAGGCGCGCAAGCTGGGCATTCCGGTGGTCGCAGTGGTCGATACGAATTGCGATCCGACGGAAGTGGACTACGTGATTCCCGGAAACGACGACGCGTTGCGCGCGATCCGCTTGTTCACCTCGAAAATTTCGGAGTCGATTGCAGAAGGCGCACAGTTGATGAGCGATAAGCAAATTGCCGACATGAGCGCGGCTGCGGAATTGGCGCAAGCACGCGAGGCGGCTCCTCAGCAATATGATGGCGCCGACCTGGAAGCGATCGGGCGCGATCGCGACTCTGCTTCGGATCTGGAAGACATCAGCATGGAAGATGTGATGAGCGGCCGCGGAGCGCATAAAAAACCGGTCGCCAATGAAGATGCCGTTTTGCACAAGGTGGAGAGCCAGACGGTTTAATGGCGGCCCGTTATTCGTCCGTCACGGCTGGTCGGACTTTACAGAGTTTGGGCAGGGCACAGCTTTAGCCGTGCCGTGTGAGATGCACAAGAGATGCGGGCTTTAGCCCCTGAGGGACTCTCAAGGCGAAAACCGGGCGTTTGAAATCTGACCCGCGCGGGTCGTCCGGCGCGGGTCAAGGTTTGTAAGAAGCAAGTTTCAGAGGTAACAAAGCTTCAGGGTTTCAAAGTTAACGCGGCGCGATCTTTAGTGTTTGCAACCTTGAAACTCTGAAACCTTGAAACCTCAGCAGGACCCAGAATTCATAAGGACGTTCAACCAATGAGCACTACTACAGCAAATATTTCCGCAGCACAAGTGAAGGATCTCCGGGAGAAAACCGGAGCGCCAATGATGGATTGCAAGCAAGCGCTCACCGAAGCCAAAGGTGACATGGAGCAAGCGGTCGTGATTCTACGCAAAAAAGGCGTTTCGGTCGCGGCTAAGAAGGCTACGCGCGTTACCAGTGAAGGCGCAGTGACGAGCTACATTCACGCCGGCGGCAAGATCGGTGTGCTCGTTGAAGTCAATTGCGAAAGTGATTTCGTGGCCCGCACGGATGACTTCAAGGAACTCGCGCACGACATCGCCATGCACATTGCGGCCAGCGACCCGAAATTCGTCCGCAAGGAGGACGTCACCAAGGCCGACTTCGATCGCGAGAAGGACATTTTTCTTGCACAGGCCGTCGCCTCCGGCAAGCCGCCAAATATTGCTGAGAAGATGGTTGCTGGCAAAATGGAGAAGTTCTACGAGGAAGTCTGCTTGCTCGAGCAGCCGTTCATCAAGGATCAAACCGTGTCGATCGCGCAGTTGATTGCTGCCAAGATCGGCAAGCTCGGCGAGAACATCAGCGTGCGGCGCTTTGCGCGCTTCAAAGTCGGCGATGCGGGGGAAACCATCGCCATTACCAAGTCGAAGACAGAAGAGGGCGGTGACGCCGCTCCGGTAACGAAGTAAATCAGTTTCCAGTTTCTGGTTTCCAGTGTCCGGTTTCGAAGTGTGCCGGGAGACGAGGTTGCGTCAGGATCGCAACCGGAAACTAGAAACCGGAAACCGGAAACTCGAATCCATGCCAACCCCTGCCTTCAAACGCGTTCTGCTCAAGCTTTCCGGTGAGGCGCTGGCCGCAAACCAGGGCTTCGGCGTGGATACGCAACGCATCCACGAAATTGCCGCCGAATTGGCCGACGTGCACAAACTCGGCGTGCAAATCGCCATCGTCGTCGGAGGTGGCAATTTCTTTCGCGGCGTGGCCGAGCAAGCCAAAGATATGGACCGCGTCTCTGCCGATCAAATGGGAATGCTCGCGACCGTGATCAATGCGTTGGCCTTGCAGGATGCGCTGGAGAAGCAAAACGTCTACACGCGCGTGCAATCGGCGATCGAGATGAAGCAAGTCGCGGAGCCTTTCATCCGCCGCCGCGCCATCCGCCATCTGGAGAAGGGACGCATCGTGATCTTCGCCGGCGGAACCGGCAACCCGTATTTTTCAACCGACACAGCCGCGTCTCTGCGCGCCATGGAAATCAAGGCCGAGGCGATTCTTAAGGCCACCAAAGTCGATGGCATCTATGACGCCGATCCCATGAAGGTAAAGGACGCGAAGAAATTTACTGAGATTACCTATATGGAAGTCCTGAAACTCGGACTGAAAGTGATGGATTCCACTGCCATCAGCTTGTGCAAAGACAATAATCTGCCCATCATCATTTTCGACTTGAACCGGCACGGCAATATTCGCCGCGTGGTCAGCGGAGAAAAGATTGGATCGAGAGTAGGGTAAGAAGTTTGGTTCGCAATTTCTCTGCGATGTGCAATCCAGGCATAAAATCCTGTTCGGTTTATAATGCAACGTTTCGATTTGTGAATCGCTGAATGGAGCTCATCCATGCCCGATAGCGCGCCTCTTAAAGAAATCCGGCTGCAACTCAAGACACGAATGGATAAAGCGGTGGAAGATTTTCGCAAGGCGATGGCGGCCACGCGAACCGGCCGCGCCTCGGTCCATATGCTGGACGGCGTAAGTGTCGAGTATTACGGATCGCAGATGCCACTGAATCAGATTGCACAGGTGCACGCGCCCGAGCCGCAGATGATTACCGTGCAGCCGTTCGATCCCTCACAAGTTGGCGCAATTGAAAAAGCCATCCGTTCCGCCGAACTGGGGCTGAACCCGATGAACGACGGCAAGCTCATCCGCGTTCCAGTTCCCGCGCTTACGCAAGAACGCCGCCAGGAAATGGTGAAGCACCTACACAAAATGCTGGAGGAGCATCGCACAGCGGTTCGGAATATCCGGCGCGATGGCAACGATGCCATCAAGAAAGCGACCAAGGATAAGAAAATCACCGAAGACGACGAGAAGCGGTCGCTGGATGAAATTCAAAAACTCACCGACGATGAAATCAAGAAGATGGAAGAGATGAGCAAGGCCAAGGAAAAGGAAGTTTTGGAGATCAAGTAATTTGCAGGCACGCTGGGTGTTTCGATGTCCCTGTGAAACTAAAGTCCATGTCCTGTCAGCTCTCGGCTCCATCCCTCCGCTAACCCGCTGAAAAAGCATCAGCTAGCCACTTTCCCCTTTCAGTAACGCTTCCGGTAACAGGAACCCCGGTTACGCGACATCTTTGCGGCCAGCGTGTTTCCATTGTCGTGAAGCAAGTTGCGGCTCCCCCAAGCCTTCACAACAGATTTCTTCGATTCGGAGTTTGCTATGAAAAGACTTTCGGGAATCACATTCTTGCTGGCACTGGCGATGCTGGAGGTCGGCTGCAGTTCGTCCACGAACTCGTCTTCGTCCTCCAATCCACAGTCTCAATCTGCGGCAGTGTTTGTAACCGGGGAAGATGCTCCGCTGGCCTCCGTGGTCGGCTTCGATGTGACCATCAATTCGATCGCGTTGAATGGCCAGAACGGCGCTCCGCAGGTTTTGTCGACGCCAACCACGGTAGACTTCGCGCGATTGCTGGGACTGCGCTCGCCGTTGGCGTTCAACACCGTTCCCGCTGATACGTACAATAGCGCAACGTTCTCGCTGTCGACTCCAATGATCTCGTGGGTGGATATGAGCACAACTCCGCCGTCGATTGGTGCTCCGATCGCAGGCCAGTTTAGTCCCACGACAGGCTCCGCTACACAGACCACGGTTACGGTGAATTTTCCCTCGCCGATGGTTGTGAACAGCAACGGCTTGGCGGGTCTAAGGATGGAGTTCGATATTCGCCAGTCCGTCGCGGTAGACGGAAACGGCCAGGTTACTGGAATGGTTAATCCCACAATTTACGCGAGCGCCGTGCAGGCTAGCGATCCTAATGGCCAGGTGACGGATCTTACCGGCGGCCTTGTTTCCGTGAACGGGTCGGGCAACTCGTTCCTTATTCAGGGTCCGTACGGTCATCAGTTAACCGTGGAGGTCAACAGCAGTACCACGTTCAATAGCGGATGGAGTATTAACAATCTCGCAGCGCCCGCGTTTGTTGGAGTGCAGGGATATTACCAGGCCGATGGCAGCCTGCTGGCTAGCAATGTGGAAGTGATCACTACGTACGAGGCGTTTCTCTCGGGGCGCGTCCTGGCGATCAATCCAACCAGCGGACCGGTGCAGCAAATTACGATGTGGGTGGGCGAAACCAGCGCCGACTTGGTGAGCGATAGCGACACGATTCAGATTATCAATGTCAACCAGATCGCAGATAACCGTTACGACATCTGCTTCTTCAACAATCTGTTCACCAACGCCCTGTTCAGCCCCTCTCACGTGCTTGTGGGCCAGCGTATTTTCGTCGGCGGCACCAGCTCGAATGGCGCGTTTACGCCGCAGATGGTTTCTCTGCGCCTGCAGGGCGTTTACGGCACGATGACGGGCACGCCCAGCATTGTGAGCGGCAACCTCGGCAACTTCCAGTTGCAGAACAACGCGCTGATTGGTTACTCGCTTGGCGGAGGGCCTCTTACCGTGTGGACGGGGAACAACACACTCTTCATCAACACCACCGGTTTAGGCGCTCTGCAAAGTGGCGAATCGATCGTCGCCGGCGGGTTGTTGTTTTACGACCAGCTGACCGGTGGTCCGATTATGGCAGCGGGTGTTGTAGCCGATCCGCCACCGGCGCAGTAATTGAACTTCCAGCTTGGATTCGATGGGCGGCCGAAATCGGCCGCCCGTTTTCTCAAGTTGCTGCTCTATAATGTGGGGCGATTTCCTGATCGACGCCCGCCATGCCTTCTGCCTTCATGCTAATTCCGCTCTTGTTCTCGCTGACTCTGGTTGCAGGCAAAAATGTCATGCCGAAAGTCGTCCATCAGCCAGCATTTTCGGTCATAGGTATCGAAGTGCGCACCAGCAATGCGAAAGAGGCTACTGCTGACGGCCTGATTGGAAAGCAATGGCAGCGCATTTTTCAGGAGGGACTGCTCCAGAAAATCCCCGCTAAGACTGATAACAACATCTACGCTCTGTACAGCAATTACGCCAGCGATCACAATGGCGAGTATTCGTTTACGCTCGGAGCACGGGTCCAGGACGGGACGCCGGCGCCTGCGGGCTTCGTTCTGAGAACCATTCCTGCGGGGAACTATGCGGTCATCACCAGCGAACGAGGACCCGTCGCGCAGGTTGTAATCGCCGCCTGGAAGCGCGTGTGGACGATGGAAGACAACCATGAATTAGGTTCCCCGCGCGCCTACAAGACGGATTTTGAGCTTTATGATCGACGGACCTCGAATCCGCAAGACTCGCAGGTGGATCTTTATATCGGATTGAAGTAGCGCCTTCTCTCAGGCATCCAGCCGCTCCGCATTCGCCTTATAATCGAAGGATCGTGAAGAAAGTGGTCCATGCTGCGTGCCCCCACGATTGCCCAGACGCGTGCGGGGTGTTAATCACTGTCGAAGATGGCCGCGCGACGAAGATTCAGGGCGATCCGCAGCATCCCATGACGCGCGGATTCTTGTGCGCGAAGGTGGCGAAGTATCTGGATCGCGTGTACTCCCCTGATCGTGTGCTTTATCCCATGCGGCGGATTGCGGCCAAGGGTCACGCGGACGAGGGCGTCCGCGCCACGCAGGTTTGGCAGCGCATTAGCTGGGACGAAGCGCTGGACGAGATCACTTCTCGCTTCCGACAGATTGTTGCCGAATTTGGCAGCGAAGCTATCCTTCCCTATTCCTATGGCGGAACTTTGGGTGCGCTGAACGGCGCTTCGATGGACCGCCGGTTTTTCAATCGCGTGGGCGCTTCCGAATTGGAGCGCACCATTTGTTCCTCGGCAGGTGAGGCTGGGCTGGAATCAGTGTTCGGAGTCAAACTCGGCACCGAGCCCGAGCAATTTGTCCACTCACGCTACATCATCGCGTGGGGGGCGAATATTCACGGCAACAACGTTCATCTTTGGCCTTTCATCGTTGAAGCGCGGCGCAAGGGCGCAAAGCTGGTCGTGATCGACCCCTATCGCACGCGCACCGCAGCTTGCGCTGACTGGTACCTTCCCATCAATCCGGGAACCGACGCCGCGCTCGCGCTGGCCATGATGCACGCGATCATCGGCGAGGGGCTGCACGATGCGGAATACGTGGAGAGCTACACCCTAGGCTTCGACGCGTTACGCGAGAAGGTAAAAGATTACTCTCCTGAACGCGCGGCGGAGTGGACGGGAATATCCGCCGAAGATATCCGCAAACTGGCGCGCGAGTATGCGACCACTCGGCCCGCAGTCATCCGTCCGAACTACGGATTGCAACGCTCGGAAAATGGCGGCACAGCCATGCGCGCCATTACAATGTTGCCCTGCATTACTGGTTCTCTGAAGGAAGTGGGCGGCGGCATTCACTTATCTACTAGCGGCGCATTTGAACTGAACAAAAATGCTCTCAGGCGACCGTACCTCCGACCGACAAGTGCGAAACCAGCTCGTATCGTGAACATGGTAGAGCTAGGCAAGGCATTGAACACGCTCGCCGATCCGACATTGAAGGCGCTGTTCGTTTACAACTCGAATCCGGCGGCGGTTTGCCCCAACCACAATGAAGTGGTTCGCGGACTCAAACGTCCAGACTTGTTCACGGTGGTGCATGAGCAGTTCTTTACCGATACTACCGACTACGCGGATATCGTCTTACCAGCCACGACCTTTTTCGAACACAAAGATTTGCAGGCCGCTTACGGACATTACTACCTGCAGATCTCAGATCGGGCAATTGAGCCAATAGGGGAGTGCCGGTCGAACGTGGATCTGTTCCGGGGGTTGGCAAAGCGCATGGGATTCGACGATCAATGTTTTGACGAAGGCATCGATGAAATGATTGATGGCGCGCTGTCCTCTAAAAACCCCCTGCTTACAGGAATAACCCGCGAACGACTGCAAAGCGAGCCCCAGGTAGCGTTGAACTTCTCGGCCCTTGCCGCGTCGAGTGGTGCTTCTGGCACCGCCGTTTCTTCGGCTGGAAAGGCCTTTTTGCCTTTTGCTCACGGCAATTTCCGCACGCCCTCTGGCAAAGCCGAACTCTACAGCGAAGCGATGAAGTCATTGGGCCTCGATCCGGTAGCCGAGTTCAAAGCTCCTTCAGAATCCCGCCACGGATCCCAAGGATCCACGTTTCCCCTAGAGTTGCTCGCGCGCAAAGCCGACAACTTTATGAACTCGACTTTCTCCGATCAGCCTTCAATTCGCTCCATGGAAGAGGTTGACGTTCTTGAAATGCATTCTGCGGATGCGGGACCTCGCGGCATCGCGAATGGAGACAATGTCCGCGTCTTTAACGGCAGAGGCGAGATGCTGCTAAAGGCCAAAGTCGATGGAAAGGTGCAGCCGGGGGTCGTCTCGGCGAAGCTTAACTGGGCCAAACTGAGTCCCGGACTCCGGAATATTAATGTGCTGACCTCAGAAAAACTTTCCGATCTAGGCAACTCCGCCACGTTTTATTCCGTCTTGGTGGAGGTAGAGTCGGCCAAGTCCATTCCATAAAGCCACCTGCAAGAGTGGCGGCTTGGACGCTTTCTCGCTTGCTACCGTATAATTATCGTTTTCCCAGATCCCAGAGGCTGAGGTCGTAGCGATTCTCTTTCGCATTCATACGGGTATCACTGTGCTCCAGAACGGCCCGAGCCTTTCCGGCGCCCGCCGCAATCGATCTTCTTCATTCTCACGGCTTTGTGGGAGGAGGCGGTGGCTCGGCCGGACCGCTGTTTTGTTCATCCTATTCGTTGGGCTGGGGGCTCTGGCGCAGACCGATGTCATCTCAGAGATCGACGTCACCGGCAATCGCAGAATTCCATCGGAGACCATAAAAGCCCGCATCTTTACGCACGCCGGCGATATCTACGATCCCGCCGGTTTGGAGCGCGACTTCAACGCCCTATGGAATACCGGCTATTTCCAAGATATCCGCTTCACTCGCGAGCAGACCCCTAAAGGCTGGCGCCTGATTATTCAGGTCAAGGAGAAGCCGACGATCCGCGAGATCAACTATGTTGGCTTAAGCTCGGTCTCCACCAGCGACGTCCTCGATCGTTTTAAGGAAGCCAAAGTCGGTCTATCGGTAGAAAATCAGTACGATCCGACCAAAGTGAAGAAGGCCGAGGTTGCGATTAGGGGCTTGCTCTCCGAACATGGCCGCCAGTTCTCGACCATCCGAACGGAAATACGCGACATCCCCCCGGCTGCCATTGGTATTACGTTTGTGATTAAAGAAGGCCCCAAAGTCAAAGTGGGCAAGATCAGATTCGAAGGCAACAAGAACGTGAAATCGCGGATTTTGCGTGCATCGATGAAGAACCTCAAGCCTATCGGAGTTCCGCATTCCATTTTTCTGGAAAACATCTTCGCTAGGACTTACGACGCTACCAAGCTCGACGAAGACACGGAACGCGTCCGCAATGAATACCAGAATCGTGGCTACTTCAAAGTCATCGTGAACGAGCCGCAGACGAAGATTCACGATACTGGCCACCAGGGCGGCCACATTCCTTTGCTAATGGCTGGGCCGGGCAAGGCGGTGGACATCACCATGCCCATCGAAGAGGGCGACCGCTATACCCTGGGCGGGATCACCTTCAAGAACAATAAGGCAGTGACCAACGTGAAGGCACTGCGCAATCTCTTTCCCATCAAGGACGGCGACGTCTTCAGCAAGGAAAAAGTCGCCAAGGGACTGGAGAATCTGCGCAAGGCCTACGGTGAACAGGGCTATATCAATTTCACTTCCGTCCCTGACACCCGTTTCGACGACGAGAAAAAGCTGATTTTTCTCGACATTGACGTAGACGAAGGCAAGCAGTTCTACGTGCGCCGTATCGAATTCCAGGGCAACACCACAACGCGCGATAAAGTGATCCGCCGCGAGATCGCTCTTGAAGAAGGCAACATTTACAACTCCCGCTTGTGGGAGCTGAGTTTGCTGCGCCTGAATCAACTGGGATATTTCGACCAGTTGAAGCCCGACGATCCCAACATTACCGACCGTAAACTGGACGAGAAAGAAGGTCTGGTCGACCTCACCTTGAAGGTGAAAGAAAAAGGCAAGAACAGCATCGGCCTGAACGGCGGCGTCAGCGGCCTAGAGGGCGCCTTCATCGGAATCAACTACTCCACCAACAATTTCCTCGGCCTGGGCGAGACACTCTCGATACAGGCCAGCTTGGGAAATCTGGCCCGCAGCGTCCGTTTTGGATTCACACAACCGTACATGTTTGACCGGCCTCTGCAGTTCGGCTTCAACGTGTATGTAAACCGGATCAGTTACAATCAGGCCCGGCAACTTTCCATTTTCAGCGGCCAGACTCTTAATTTGCCGAACACGATATTGCAGAACCTGCAGAATTACACGCAGTCGAGCGCGGGATTCACGACTTCTTTAAGCTATCCGTTGCGGCGTTCCTTCAAGCGCGTTGGAATCACCTATTCGTTCGACCGCTCGTCGCTCTTAGCGTTGAGTTCCGCTTCGAGAAATCTGTTCGAGTTCCTGGCTTTTCGTGGCATTTCTGGCCCGAACGCTCTGGAAGGTATCATCACCAGCAAAATCTTCCCCAATTTCTCGATGAACACGCTCGATAGCGCAATCTCGCCGCACTCGGGAAAGCAGTTCACTTTGGGCGCGGAGATCGCGGGAATCGGTGGCACAGTTCGTTCGGTTCGTCCGATTGTGCAGTATAAGAGGTTTATTCCGGTCCAGAAACGGCGCAACGCATTGGGGTTCAATGTACAGGGATCGTTTATCTCCGGCTACGGCGGATTCGTAGCTCCTCCGTTCCAGCGCTCCTATATGGGCGGGGAAAACGATTTGCGCGGCTTCGATATCCGCTCGGTATCGCCGGTGGCGTTCCTCCCCAGCGTTGGTTCCATCCCATTGACCAATCCGGATGGAACGCGCGTTCTCAAGAACCCATTGAATCCTCTGTTAGGAAACTTGAACATCCCGATCCCGGTGGACCAGATCACGTTCCCGGGCGGCGATCTGAGCATCGTCACCAATTTCGAATACCGCATCACCATCTACGGGCCAGTCGCCATAGCTCCGTTCATGGACGCCGGCATTGATCCGGTTACGCGGAAGTCGCAATTGCAGATTGCCGACGTGCAGTACGAGCAGGTGGTCACACAGCAATTCGGGTGTCCCGCGCTCGATCAAGCTACAGCGACCGCCACGGGCACAGGTTGCACGCAAGGCAGCCCGCTGAACCCCAAGCCTTCGAATCAATTACAGGTGCTGGGCACGACGAACTGGAGACCGAGAATGTCCACCGGTCTTGAGCTGCAGATGTTCCTTCCCGTGATCAACGCGCCGTTTCGCATCTATTGGGCCTACAACCCGCTGCGTCTGGATAATCCAGCGACTCCGCCCATCCCGATCACTCAGAGCATGTTCCCGCAGACTTGCGGGCCGAAGGGCTGTTTCCTGACTTCCGCGGGAGAATACACGTATCACCTGGCGGTGAACACCTACGCTCCCACATTCCTGCTGCGCGAGCCACGCAAGACCTTCCGCTTCACGGTGGCTACGACATTCTAGGAATGCCGTGCGGACGCGCGCGGGTGCCTCCGGGATTCGACACTTAGTCACTGCTGAAAAATTCGGAAGCTCACCGCGGAAGCTTGAAATTGATCGTGACCTGGGTCTGAATCTCGACTGGGGCCCCATCCAGCAGGTACGGCTGGTATTTCCATTGTTTCACCGCATCGACTGCGGCGCGAGTCAAATTCGGATCTCCGCTCACAACCTTTACCGCCGAGATGTCGCCTTTCTTGGAGATGGTCGCCAGCAATTCCACCGGTCCCTCAATCCTGAGCCGCAGCGCAGTCGGGGGATAGGAAGGCGAGATTTTCTTGATTACCAGTCCCTGCGAAACTCCTTGCGAAATGCTCACCGTTTGCAGTACGGGAACTGTCGCTTGGCTTGAGTTCTCCATCAGATTCGGAAGCGCCCCTCCGTTCTCTGCAGTCTCAATGTTCCCAATGGACGGTGCAGCAGTGTCAACAGTTTGCAGCCTTGACGCTCCCGCTTTCGTAGTGCCGCTTTTCACAATAAGAGGCTGTGCAGTCTCTGGAGCTTTCGCGGCCGCGGTTGGCGATACGGCTTTGGATGAATCCGGGCTCGAAGGCTTACTGTTCGCCACAGGTTTGCTGTTAGCGTCGTCCGTTGCTGGCCCAGTTCGACTCGCCTTGGTTGAGCCAGTCATTTGGGAATTAGCATTCGGGTCGGGGATTGTGATCGCAGGCGAAGATTCAGTCGATTTCGCGAGACCGGTGGTGGGAGTTGGCGTCATTCCTGGTGTTGCCAGCGCAACCGCCGGTGCCGCAGGGTTTGCCACCGGACGCGGTGCTGCCGAATTGGGAGCCGCCGAAACTGGAGCCGCCGGAGTTCCATTCGAATGTCCGAACTGAGTCCACGCCGCATAACCCGCCGATGCAATCAATACGATCGCGGCCGCCGCCAGGAGAATCTTCTTATTTTCGCGAGAAGGTTCACTTGCACTGGCGACCGTGCCGCCAAATGTCAGCGAGGGCGCAGCCGCCGCGGAACCTTCGCTGGTTCCAATAGCTTCGACTCTCTCCTCCGACGATGCCTGTTGTGAACTGGCCGTTGATGTCTTATCCGGGACCTGCGCCTCAGGCTTTGGTTCCAGCGCTGGTGCGGGAGCGCTGGCAGCCGCTGAGGTAGAAAGTCCGGTTGCAGCCGGTTTAATGGGTTCGGGTTTGGCGAATGAGATCGGTGATCTTGCCGTCGTGGCAACCGACGGTGTGATTTCCGGCGAAGAGGGTTGTGTTGCAGCGGCGCTAACGGTCTGGTGGGGCTCTTCTTCCTGAGTATTCAGTTTCGAAATTGATGATTCTGGTGCCTCGCCCGCAGCGGGTTTCGCTGTCGCTATACCCGCCATCGTCAACGGAGCAACAGGGCGCGTGGGGACAATATTCGAAATTGCCGGAGCCTTTGCGGGCGTTGCCGCCGGAACTTCTGCCGATGGTGCGGCGTGGGCCGTAGTTGCCGCAGGTTTTGGCGACTCGTTTTTTCGCAATAAACCCCGCGCCACTCGCAGCGTTCCCTTGGCCTGCTCCACATTAATGGGTCGAGTAAGAACCAAATTTGCGCCGATTCTGAAGGCTTTTGCCACCCCGGCTTGACCTTCGACCACGGCAACCGCTAATGCCGAATGATTCTTGGGCGCATTGCGCGCGCTCTTGAAGAGCAAGGTGGCGTTTTGTTCGTTATCGCAGTCCACCACTACGGCGTCGAAGTGCTCTGCCATCAACTTCTTAACGGCAGCGAAGGGTTCCGTGCAGGGCATAACCTCGAAGTCCAGCTCGCTAAGAACCTGCGTTACGGTGCGAGCGGTCTTCTCATCCGGACAGAAGAGGAGTGCTTGGTAAGCCATATCATGACCATCGTAGGTACGCCCGTAAGGCTCATCAAGTTACGCTGGTAATTGTCCATCAGCCGATTTGCGGAATGATGCCTTTGACATACTCATAGATCATTGTTCGTGGTAGACTCGCTTCCGCCCTTGGGGGAGGGTAAGCCCATGAAAAAAGCTCTGTCGGTAGCGGTTCTTCTGCTTGGTTGCGGCTTGGTGGCCTCACTGGTAAGGGCGAACACACCAAGCACCATATCCGCGCCGACTTTCATCGTCGCAAAAGGTAAGTTCCTCAATCAGACAGCAGCCATTCCGCAAACGAATGTCTACGTGCCTGTAGATAGCGGCCTGTACCGGATTTCCGCGTATGCCACCGTGACAACACCATCCAATACCGACAACACATCCTATTGGCAGTTTAATGCGGAGTGGACGGATGACTCCGGCCAGACATATAACGGCGGCGGTGCGCAACTTCTTTCAGATTCCAACTTTGACCAGAATGGGTCATTTATCTGGATTGGAAATTGCCAGTGTGGCGCAACGATGGTCCTAGAGGCCAAAGGAGGAACACCCATATCTATCAGCACTACCCTAACTGGGCCTCCAGATAACAGCGCGTATTCGCTGTATTACACGTTGGAGCGACTGGAGTAGCTACTTAGCGCGTTTCGTCTTTCGGCTAGGCCTCGATTCCTTCCATGCGAATTCCGCTCTGGCTCAAGCTTCTATGGACTGCGGGCGTAATCGTGTGGGTGCCGTTTTATTGGCGGCAATATGGCGCGCAGAATTTTCTTTTCTTCTGCGACCTCGGCAACTTCTTCATAGCCGCGGCTCTCTGGCTGGAAAGCCCGCTGATATTTTCCTGGCAAGCATGCTCGCTTCTCTTCTTCCAGACTCTTTTTGGCATCGACCTCGCAGGCGTTCTTGTTACCGGACACCATCCGATCGGCGGCACAGAGTACATGTTCGATCCGCATATTGCACTTGCGATTCGACTAAGCAGTTTGTTTCATGTGATAACGCCGCCATTACTGCTGTGGGCGATTTGGCGGCTAGGCTATGACAAGCGAGGTTGGAAATATCAGACTTTGACTGCGTGGATCGTAGTGCCGATCAACTATTTCTGGCGTCCGCAATTTGATGTGAACTGGGCTCGCGGTCTCTTCTTTCATGAGGAACACGCTGTGCCCAGGCCTTTCTATCTGCTCGCTTATCTGATCGTCGTCCCTGCCGTGGTCTACTACCCGACGCACCGTTTTCTGCTCTGGCTGGTAGCACGATGGAATAATGGATCCTGAGCAGCTTTCATTTCTGCGCGGCTCCTACTCTTGCTTGCTGCCGTCGGAAGAATCTTCCTTGCCCTGTTTCGCGCCGACCATCTGCTGCAGCACGGTCTCAGCTGCGCCGCCAGAGTCCTTACTCAAATAAAGCGTCTGCGAAGGCGCAGCCAGGCTGGCCCCCGAGTCCTCCACCAGATTCATGATGCGCAGCAGCACCGCTTCACGCACGGCAGCAAACTCCTCGAAATCCCGCGTTAGAACGTAACAAACCAGCTCTACATTCAGAGCGCTGGTCCCAAGTTCGATAAGCCGCACACGAATCGTAGTCTTCTCGATCTTAGGATTCTCCGCCAGAACGCGCCGAATCTCCGCCAGCACAGCTTGCAGGCGATCGACGGAAGTGTCGAGGTGCAAGCCGAGAACAGTTCTGAACAGCATCTTGTCCCGCCGGCTCAAATTTTCGACATTGATCGTGGCCACCGTGCCGTTGGGAATCGCCAGGAGCGTTCGTTCATCGGTCCGCACGCGGGTTGAACGCAGCCCGATATCTTCAACCGTTCCCGTCCGGTCGCCAAACTTGCAAACGTCCCCGACCCGAATTACTTCATCGCCCAGGACCGAGACGCCGCCAAATAGATTCGCGATCGTCTGCTGGGCGCCGAATCCGATGGCCAGCGTGCCAATGCCGAGTCCTGCCAGGGCCGTGCTCATGTTGAACCCGAGCGTGCTCAAGACAAGGAACACTGCCATCACGACGATTACAGCCTTGATGAGCCGCTCGCCGAGCAACATCAGCGAACCCGTGCCGCCATGGCCATGCGCCAGAGCCTGGTTGCGTACGCGCCGGAGGGACCAACGCACCACCCGCCACAGAATCCAGTTCGTGCCGAGGATGACCGCGACCGTTGTGACCTGCGTGTAGTAATGCCGCTGCAGCAGCGGCATGCCAAGATATTCGGCGAAGATCCGATGTATCACCGTGCCAACCAGCAGCCACGCCGCGCCGGAAACGGACCGCGATTCTAACTCTGCGTGCCCGTGCCGGTGCGCCCACCAGCGGATCGGGACTTGCAGCATGCGCAAAACTAGCCACGCCGCCGCGGCGGCCACCGGAATCAACACCAACAAAGCCAGCCATTGCCACAGCGGCATGCCCTCCGGGTGATACCTGACCATCCACTGGGGCAATCGCGTTTCCACTTTCCGCGCGCTGACTTGATCGTAGAGTTCGGGGAGCCTCGCCAAAGTATCGGAAGAGATCAGCCAAATCTTCGCTCCATTAGAATCGGCAACTCGAACTAATTCAAGATTTGCTTCGGCATCGCCCGACGAGATGGTTCCCAGCTTTTGGCGGCCCGCGGGCACCCCTTCGCTTTCCTGCGGTTCGCCATCCGGCAGTTTGCTGCCGAGGCTGCCCGAATATGCGCGGTCCATCACTTCTTTCAAATCCTCCGCCACAGTTGCGCCCTCCGCTTGGCGGCGTGAGGGACTCATCTGCAGATATTGAGCGGCAATGCTGTGGTTGCCTTTTTCCGCCTGCTGCAAAAATCCGAAGACCGTGCCATACGGCGTGTCGCGGCCGAGCGGATCGACAGGGTTTTTCGAAGCAGCGTTCCCGGGTGCTGGTGTTTGCAGCAAGGCACCCAGCGCGCCCTGCGCGGATAGTGGCAGGCAGACTGCGAGAATTAGAACGAGAAATGCGAGCCGTCTGAAAAGGTTATCCATGAATTTCTTCCGGCGGTGCGGGCGACCGAGTGCGCCGGGGGTAGCTCGGGCAAAGTGAGATTTTATTGTAGCGGACAGGTCGCCTGTGAAGTTAGACCGACTTGAAGTGCGCGCTATCCGCGCTTAGGCCGAAACACGTGAGTGCTCGTACCGAAGAAAACCTCGGCGGATTCCATCACGGTTTCAGAAAGCGTGGGATGGGGATGGATGCTCATGGCAACGTCGCTCGCCAATGCCGCCATCTCAATCGCCAGGACGCCCTCGGCAAT
>JBEKBW010000106.1:0-17671 GCA_050015215.1 Candidatus Sulfotelmatobacter sp. | reverse complement strand
TTCGAGGATGTCGGCTTGCTCTCTGGCGTTGCGCTTAGCGGCGATGGGATGGAGCAGGGTTCGATGGGCGTGGACTGGGGCGATTATCTGCATGAAGGCCGGTTGTCGATGGTGGTGACGAATTTTGTCGAGCAGGGGACGACGCTTTATCACAACGTGGACAAAGAGAATTTTGCCGACGTCAGCATTCGAGCGAAATTGTTGAAGCCGACTTATCCGTATGTGAGTTGGGGAACGGCGTTCTTCGATATGGATAATGACGGCTGGCTCGATTTGTTTGTTGCGAACGGGCACGTTTATCCCCAGGTGGATACGATTCCGGGAGGCACGCCTTACCGGCAGCCGATCCTGCTGTTTCGCAATCGTCGCGATGGGACTTTTGAGGATGTATCTTCTGCGCTGGCGGATATGCCGGCGCAATCGCGGCGGGGCGCGGCGTTTGGCGATATTAACAACGATGGAAATGTCGATATTGTGGTGCTGAACGTGGGCGAGCCACCGGCGCTGCTGCTGAACCGGAATGATGATAGGAATCATCGCGTTTTGTTCAAGCTGGTGGGCGTGAAGAGCAACAAAGCGGCGATTGGGGCGCGAGTCACGGTGAAGGCCGGCGGTTTTTCGCAGATCAATGAAGTGCGCGGCGGGGCGAGTTATCTTTCGCAGAACGATCTGCGCTTGCACTTTGGGTTGGGTGCGAACGAGAAGATGAGCGAGGTGGATATTCGCTGGCCGAATGGGCAGACGGAGACTTTGCGGGACGTGGCTGCGGATTTTATTTATACAGTAGTGGAGGGTGAGGGAATTCAGGGGAAGGTGGCGCTGCCGGGGCTGCGGCACTGAGAGTTTTTAGTTCTCGGAACAAAAGCCCCTCGAAGCTCAAGCATCACCCGAAGCACGCCGGTTCGGGTGCTTGCCCCGGAAGTAAGCCAGGCGTGGACTACTTGGCTGCACCCGCGGCTAACCCGCCAAGACTGTCATTTTGATCGAATGACGCGTCCGACCCGCCCGACTTCTGGCCGGCCCGAAGCGGCTTGTTGGCAATGGTTTCGTAAGCGTATCCGGTGAGGGTCCCGGCAACTCCCTGCGCATACGAAGACTGTACGTTCAACCGCGCCCACCCATAGTGAGTTTCGCCGTCAATCTGGAACTTCAACGCCAGGTACCGATTATTCTCATTCCTCCAAAGCCCGAAGGACAACACCGAACCGTGCATCTTCCTGACCTTGGCCAGTTCTGCTCCGACACTCACGAAGGGCTTCCCGGGACCAATCTTGACGCCGGCTTGAAAGGCAAACGCCGAGTCGCATCCGCAACTGGCGGCCCCGGCACGCGCTGCCACTCCATTGGCATTTGGCCCCACATAAAGAGTTGCCGAGTAGCCTGGGTAGCTATGCTGCGCAATAACAAAGTCGATGGTTCTAAAGAGTTGCCGAGTAGCCTGGGTAGCTATGCTGCGCAATAACAAAGTCGATGGTTCCGTCATTGTTGAGATCGAGATTGTAAGTGCTATTGGGCGCGATCGTGACATTGGCGGGCGTGTAAACGACCTTCGCATCTGCGCGCGGTGCCAGGGTGAGCAGGCCCACTCCGGCGGCGCTGGCTGCGGTCGCGTACAAGTTGAGCCGGAAGCCGAGTTGTTCCGAGAGAGGTCTGGGCTGACGCGGGGATCGCTTCATGGCGCGTCCTTTCGTGAGTTTCTTAAATGCTGCCCAACTTTTACCGCGATACGTCTAGCAAGGCAGAAACCATGTTACTGTAGGCGTCGCCAAACAAAATGTCGGTCTTGCCGTCCCCGTTGAAATCACCGCCGACGATCAATGCCGGGAACCACACCAATGGCCGCTCCCTGGGTAAACGTGCCGTGTCCCGTGCCATAGAGCATGCCGATACCCACCACTCCGACCTGTCAGCAACCATAAGGCGCGGCGATATCCAGAGCGCCGTCTCCGTTGAAATCCGCGATCACGGCGCCACCGAGGACATACCCCGGGCCATCGGCGAGGCTGAAAATCTCCGGCGCCTGGAAAGTACCGTCGCCATTGCCCAGTAGTACGTAAAGATTGTTCGTGGGACTATTCATCTGCAGCACCATGTCGATTTTGCCGTCGCCGTTCAGGTCCGCCAAAATCGGTTGCATCGGATAAGTGCCGAGCGCGGCCGGGGCTGAGGCCGCCTGGAAAGTGCCGTCGCCGTTGCCCAGCATCGTGATGTACGAACCCGGATTTTCACCGTTCACGACAATCAAGTCGAGTTTGCCGTCGCCATTTAAGTCAGTCGCCGCGGCGAAAGCCGGGATTAAGCCGCCGCTCAGGTTAATCGTCGTCGGCGCCTGGAATGTTCCATCGCCGTTACCACTGCAGATGTTAACGCTGCCCTGCCCGGAGCCGTAGTTGGTCGTGGCGAGGTCGAGCTTACCGTCCCCGTTGAAGTCGCCCGCGACCACGAAGTTGGCCTCACTTCCGCAGTTAATTCGAATCCCCGGCTTGAATGTCCCGTTTCCGTTTCCCAGGCCAATCACTACCTGGCCCAAGTGCTCGTCGCTCAGCGAAATAATGTCGAGGTGATGGTCGTTGTTGAAGTCGTCCACCAGGATTTCACTCGCTGAATTGCCCTCCGGCAACATGGGAAAACTGGGCAAAGCCCGGAACGTGCCGTTGCCATTGCCCAGAGCCACCGTGCCCTGGTTGTCAAAGCCGCTGCTGGCGATCACGTCCAGTTTGCCGTCTTCGTTAAAGTCACCGGTGGCAAGGACGTCGGGCGCGTAGGCGTAGGACTCCGCGGCCGCCAGGAACTTCGCTCCCGTGGCGCCCAAAACCAGCGTCATCACCTTCGTGGCATTGTTATTTTCCAGGTTCATCACGGCAATATCGGGCTGCCCATCGTTATTGAAGTCGCCGATAGCCGCGCTCGCGGGCCCCGTAGGCAGCGCGCAACTCTGCGACACGTTGAAGGTTCCGTCGCCTTTGCCCGTCCACACGGTGATGTCGGCGCTGCCGTTGATTTCCACTAGATCTGTCTTGCCGTCGCGGTTGAAATCGGCGGTGAGGATCACGCCCGGTTTGACACCAACCAGCTCGGTGATCGTCTGAACCTGAAAAGTTCCGTCGCCGTTGGAGAGCAGAATGTTCGCCGTGCCCGCGGCGTTGCAATAGGAGTCGGAGCAGCCCGAAACCGCCAGATCCGTTTTGCCGTCGCCGTTGAAATCGCCCGCCGTAATCGATCGCGCCTGATAGCCCGGCAGCTCTACAGTCAATGGCGTTTGGAATGTCCCATCGCCGTTTCCGAGATAGGTGATTACCGAATTGGTCGCACCAGTGTAGAGCAGGGCGAAATCCAGCTTGTGGTCTCCATTGAAATCGCCAATCGCCACCGGAAGGTAGCTGAGGTAGGTGCCGAAAGTGCTCGGTTTCTGGAAGGTGCCGTCTCCGTTGCCCAACAGGATCGTCTGTCCATTGAGCAAGAGATCGAGTTTCCCGTCGTTGTTGAAGTCACCCGTTGCAATGCTGAATATTTGCGACTGGGGAATTTGTTTTGCTGCCTGGAAAGTACCGTCGCCGTTACCCAGGAGAATGTCAGTCGCTTCGCTGCCGGCGATCGCCAGATCGAGGATGCCATCGTTATTAAAATCGCCGACCGTTACGCATATCGAGCTGGCGGCAATCTGCGACGACGACCCTTTTGTGAAACTCCCTTTACCGTTGCCTAAATAAACCTGCGCTTTTAGACCAACTCCGTCCTCCACCACCACTAGGTCGAGATTGCCGTCGCGGTTAAAGTCTCCCACGGCGAACCCATTCGAAGAAGCCGGAATCGTAAAGCTCTGTGGAGTAACAAATACAGGGGCCGCTTGCCGGCGCCATCAGAAAAAAAGTCGGAAGAAGCATCGAGAGGAAAACGAGATTCTTGCGCATAACGCGCCTCCGGCGATTCAAGAACTGGAAATGCCTTTAGGACCTTCACTTCCGTCACCCACATGGGCGGCCGCTGAATCGGATGGGAAGGTCCGATTGGGATGAACTTGAGAGAAGAACTTTTACACCGGAACCGACCCATGTCAAGATGAAGGTTCTTGCACAGCATTTATCTGAGGGAATTGGTCAGGTCAGAAAAGAGATTTCGGCTTGTCAGAAATTTGTTAGCGACCGCCGTAGATAACGTCAATAGGAAGTTTACTGTTGTAATCAGATCGCACCCTCCGAAGCAAGAAGCCGCCCTTATTCGATGCCCAACTGCCTTTGAATCTGTTCCAGCGATGCGCCTTTGGTCTCCGGCACCATTGTCATTACCCAGAGAAGTTGCAGCACCATCATGCCCGCAAAGAACGTGAAAACGTAGCCGATGGGAAAGGCGGAGACCATCTTGGGGAAGAAAGTGGTGAGTAGGGCCGCGAAGATCCAGTGCGTGCCGCAGCCGAGGGCTTGGCCTTCGGCGCGATGGCGGTTGGGGAATATTTCGGAGATGAAGACCCAGATGACGGCTCCCTGGCCGATGGAGTGGGACGCGATGAAGGCGAAGATGCAGATGGGAACGATGGAAAGATGTTGCGTGAAGAAGGCCCATGCGGTGGCTCCGAGCGAGGCGATGTAGCCGAAGGAGCCGATATAAAGAAGAGTGCGGCGGCCGAGGCGGTCGATGAGCCAGAGTCCGACGAAGGTGAAGACTAGATTGGTGAGGCCGATGCCGATCGATTGCAGTAGCGCGGCTTTGGCGGCTAGGCCAGTGAGTTCGAAAATGCGCGGTGCAAAGTAGAGAATGGCGTTGATGCCGGACATCTGATTGAAGAACGCGATCAGGATGGCCAGCAGGATGGGTTTGCGAAGGCGCTTCGTCCAGAAATGTCCGGAGGACGATTTCTGTTCCGAGGCTGCGGCAGCCATGATCTCATCGGCCTCGGCGGCGATTTGTGCCCGGGGGACATCGGGTTCGATGCGCTGCAATACGTCGATAGCGGATTCGCGGTCGCCCTTGCGGCTTAGCAGCCAGCGCGGGCTTTCGGGCAGGCCGAAGCAGAACAACGCGTACAGAAGGGAAGGGAACGCGGCAACGCCGAGCATCCAGCGCCATGCGTTCTCGCCGACACCGGCTAGTAATGCGTTCGAGACGAAGGCGATCAGAATTCCGAACACGATGTTGAACTGGAACATGCCGGCGAGGCGTCCGCGATGCTTCGGCGGGGCGATCTCGGAGATGTACATGGGCGCGACTACGGTCGAGATGCCGATACCCAACCCGCCGATTACGCGCGCGACGATGAATACGGTTACGTTGGGAGCGAGACCGGAACCTACGGCGCCGACGAGATAAAGAACGCCGATCCAGAGTAGGGTGGCTTTGCGGCCGAAGCGGTCGGCGGGCCATCCGCCGACGAGTGCGCCGACTACCGTACCGTAGAGCGCCGACGCCATGGCGATGCCGTGCAGGCCCGGGCTTAGTCCCCAGAGGGTTTGAATGGTTTTTTCCGCGCCGGAGATTACTACGGTGTCGAAGCCGAAGAGAAATCCCGCGAGAGCCGAGGTGAGCGACCAAAAGAAGATGCGCGCGTTCATAGAGTGGTAAGAAGGTCGGAGCTTACCACAGATCAGATTTCAAGGTTTCAAAGTTTCAGGGTTGCAAAGTTTCAACGGTTAAAACCGCGCGAATCATTCAGTGGTCAGGATGTTCAAAACTCTGAAACTCTGAAACCTTGAAACTTGAAACCTTGAAACTCGAAACCCTGAACTTATGGCTTCACCTTGAAAATCTCGCCGTAGCCGTTGGCGCCGCCCGTGTTGGTCGTGCCGTAGAGGTTGCCGCCTTTATCCATCACGAGATTGCTGAAGACGTAATAACCGTCAGTTCCGCCAGTGAAAGTGTAGAGTTCGGTGTAGGACCATGTGCCCGCTGAAGGCTTCAGCTCATAAACCGTTCCAGCGTCATAGTCGCCGTCGCAATGCGTGGTGGCGTAGATTACGCCGGTAGAGGCATCGAACAGCAAGTCGCGGAATGTTCCGGAGATTCCCCACCCGGTCAAGCTGTAGATCACGCTAAAAGTCCAACTGCCGCCTGACGGAGTCAGTTCGAAAACCGTGCCGCCTCCGTCCGAGCCTCCAGCGCCGCCCTGTGTTGCCGCGCCGTAGAGATTGCCGGAGTGATCGAAGATTAGTCCCGCGTAGGGAGTGCCGCCGTCGTCCTGCAGTTCGAAGTTGTGGAGAATGTTTTCCGTCCAGTTAGAACCTGAAGGGCTTAACTCGAAAACGGTTCCGTAGCTGTACAAGCCACCAGCCGCCGCTGTGCCGTAGAGATTGCCTTGTGTGTCGAGCGTAACGCCAGCTACCGGATCGGTTCCATCGTTCGCGATGCTTCCGAAGCTGTAGAGCACGGTGTGCTGGCCGGATGCGCTGACTTCGAAGACGGTGCCAGCACTGTACGCTCCCCCGGCTGACGTGGTGCCGTAGAGATTGCCCGACGCGTCCATGGCGAGGCCGGAGACTGGGTTGGCGCCATCGGCGCCACCGGCAAAGCTGTAAAGGATGCTCTCTTTGCCTTTCGTCGAAATCTTGAACACGGTTCCAGCGCCGGCTGTGCCGCCGGAGAAGGTAGTTCCGTAGAGATTGCCGGACGCGTCCAAGATCAGGCTGCCTTCAGGACTGGACCCGTCTGCTGCTTTTCCGAAACTGTGCATTACCATTTCCTTGCCGGCTCGGGTAGCCTTGAACACCACGCCGCCGCCATATTGTCCGCCGCTGCTCGCGGTTCCGTACAGGTTCTGTTCTGCATCCATAGCCAGCCCCGCGAGCGGAGCGTCGCCGTCGCTGCCCGCAAAGTTGTGAATGATGGCGAAAGTCTGGGCTTGAGCTGACGAACTTAGCGAGAGCGTGAACGCTACCCAAAAGCAAAACCCAAGTATTCCAATCGATCTACTTGACTCGTGTTTCATCACCGTCAATTTGCTCCTTGCGAAATCTTATTGCTCAAGCGACTTCCCGCGCCGGATGCCGGGTTTGGAAGGATCAACTGTGCGTGGTGGAAGTTTCCTACACTACCGCGGCGATGTCAAGAATATAAGGTACATAGTCCTAATTCAGCGCGAGGAGGACAACGGTACAAGAAAAAAACGCGCCGAGGTACATGTTGAATGCAAGGTCTTGCGCACTGGCAAGTTTCGCTGGTTCGCGTCGTTAGCCGTTCGTCAGCGGATATCCTTTTTCCCGCCAGTCGCGGATGCCGCCGTCCATTGAGATGACATTGGCGTAGCCCATTTTTTGCAGATTGTCGGCGGCAAGGGCGGAGCGGAATCCGCCGCCGCAATAGAGCACGATTTCCGTATTGAGGTCCGGCACCTTCTGCTCGATGTCGCGCTCGATAATGCCTTTGCCGAGATGAATGGCGCCGGGAAGATGATCTTTGGCATATTCACTCTCTTCGCGCACATCGACCAGCAGAAATTTGTCGCCCTTGTCCATTCTCCTTTTTATTTGGGCGACGTTGGTTTCGCGAACGCGGGTTTTGGCGTCGTTGACGATTTTAAGAAAGCGGGGAGGATGTTGAACGGCCATAGGGATTTCTATCCTGTACTGATCGTACCAAACGCCGAAGATAAACCGCTAAGGACACTAAAGCGCGCGAAGGCTGCAAATATTCGTTAGCATTAGGCCGGTGAAACAAACGCAGGTTGAACAAACGACGAGCAGGAAGGTTGGGCTGGCACGAGCTTTGTCGAAGCTTGGCTATTGCTCGCGGTCGAGAGCGGCGGAATTGATTCGCGGTGGGCGTGTGCGGCTGAACGGCGTGATTCGCCGCGATCCGGAGACTCCGGTTTTGGAAGAGCTTGATCGGATCGCTGTCAACGGAAAGAACGTTGAGGCGCAGCGAAGAGTTTATTTAATGTTGAACAAGCCGCGCGGCATTGTGACGACGGCTGCGGATGAGCAAGGCCGCGAAACCGTTTATGCGCTTTTAAAAGAAAATAGCATACCCTGGCTGGCCCCGGTTGGGCGCTTGGACAAGGCGAGCGAGGGACTGCTGCTGCTGACCAACGATTCCGAATGGGGCGCGCGCCTTGCGGCTCCAGAGACGCATGTGGAGAAAACCTATCACGTGCAAATCGGAAAGGTTGTGGGCGACGAATTTCTGCGGGAATTGCATCGTGGCGTGAGATCGAACGATGGCGCCGTCTTGCAAGCGAAACGGGCTCGGTATCTTCGCGGTGGAGAAAAAAATAGCTGGCTGGAAATTGTCCTCGACGAAGGTAAGAACCGGCAGATTCGGCGCATGATGGAAGCCGCAGAAGTTGAGGTGTTGAGGTTGGTGCGAGTAGCGATTGGTCCGTTGCAGTTGGGCGGCTTGGTGAAGGGCCGGTACCGCCGGCTTACCGCGGATGAGAAGAGGCGGCTGGATTGCGCGATGCGAGCGAAAAGTTCATGAGCGATTTGACTTTTCTCAGCGCCGCGGAAATGGCCGCCCATGTACGGGATAAGAAGCTCTCGCCCGTCGAGTTGGTGGAGGCTCATCTAGCGAAAATCGAAAATCTAAATCCAATACTGAACGCTTTTGTGCAGGTGGATGCGGAGCGTGCGCTGCGCGCCGCGAAGGAAGCCGAGTCTGCCGTGAAGCGTTCGGCGCCGATGGGTGCGCTGCATGGAGTTCCTCTCAGCATCAAGAGTTCGTTCAACGTGGATGGTTTTCGCTGCGAGGCTGGAACGCGGCTGCGCGCGGGATTTGTAGCGCGGCAGGATGCGCCGCTGGTGACTCGCCTGAAGAATGCGGGTGCCATTATTCTGGGCACCACTAATACGCCGGAATTGCTTATGGCGTGGGAAACCGACAACCTCCTGTATGGCCGGACCAATAGTCCCTGGGATTTGCAGCGGACACCAGGAGGGTCGAGCGGCGGCGAGGCGGCCGCGATTGCGGCGGGAATGTCCGCGGGAGGAGTGGGGAGCGACGGAGGAGGATCAATTCGTGTCCCCGCACACTTCACCGGGATTTGCGGATTGAAGCCGACGCCGGGGCGGATTCCTTCGACTGGACACTTTCCTGCGTCTGCCGGGCCGTTTGCTTCGATTGGCGTGGTTGGGCCGATGGCGCGAACGGTGGAAGATCTCAAACTTTTATTCGAGGTGATGCAGGGGCCGGATGTGGGAGATACGAACGCTGCGCCGGTGCCGGTGCGATGGCCGAGTGAAGACCAAACTAGAAAACTGAAGGTTGGTTTTTTCGAGGATGATGGCCGAACCCCGGTGACGCCGGAAACGCGCGCCGCCGTTTGCACTGCGGCGGAAGCCTTGCGTGGTGCGGGATTTGTCGTGGAAGAGTTTCATCCCGATGGATTGGAAGAAGCGCGCCAGCTCTGGTGGAAATATTTTGTGGTGGCGGGGGGAATGTTGCTGCGGCCGATGTTCAGTGGGCGGGAGTCCGATCTCAGCCCGATCTCGAAACAGTTTCTCGATTGGTCGGCGGAGTTGCCGCCACACAGCGGGCGGACGTTGCTGGATGCGTGGATTCGCCGCGATGCGCTGCGAGCGCAGTTCTTCACGCAGATGGAAGAGTATCCGATTCTGCTGTGTCCATCGGCGGCGATTCCGGCCTTTCGCCATGGCGAGCGCAGTTGGCAGATCGATGGTCAAACGGTGAAGTATCTCGACGCGTGGAGCTATACGGAGTTTTTCAATCTATTAGGCAATCCCGCGGCGGTGGTTCCGGTTGCACACTCGGCGGACGGACTTCCGATCGGCGTGCAGGTGGTGGGGCGACCATGGCAGGAGGAGCAAGTGCTCGTGGTGGCTGCGGCGATCGAGAACTCCATCAGTGCGTGGAGAGTTCCACCGCTTGTTTTGGGTGCCTGATTGTTTGCGATAGTATTTTTGCATTATTTCGTTTCTGCCCCGCCGTAAATAGAGTGTTTCGCGAGCGGTTTCGATGTGTGGGCTGGGGCCGCGCTGCGAGTCTTCAATCGATTCCTACATGAGCGAGAATCCGTTACAGGGAAGCTTTGCCGGACGAGTACTGGCCTGGCTGATTCCATTTCTCGGAATTTCGGCGGTGTATCTCTACGGCTTTCCGCAGCCTAATCTCTTTTATGCCGGCGTGGTGCTGCTGCATGCGGTTGGCGGCGTGCTCGCGGCGACTTTGCTGATTCCATTTCTGCTTCGCGTGTTTCGCAGAGGAAGCATTCTAGCGGGCAGCGGCTGGGTGCTGATTGCCGCAGGCGCAATTCTTGGTCTGATTCTCATCAAAACCGGCACGCCCCGCACCGAGTGGAAGTGGCTTTATGCACATATCGTGTTATCGGTGATCGGCGCTGGCCTGCTGATCGTCGACAAGCTCAGCGGGCGTGATTCGAGCGTGGGAACGGTTGCGGTGCGCGTGGTGGTGTGTCTCGTGTTGCTCGCGGGGATCACCTACGGTGCACGCTACGTGCGCAATAGTTGGCAGATGCGTTCGCGAATTCAGAATCCGGCCATGCCGCCGCAGAACATGAATGGCGAGGGCGATGGTCCGGAGGGTGCGTTCTTCCCGAGTTCCGCGCAGGTTTACGGCAAGCAGAAAATTCCCAGCAAGTTTTTTATGGAGTCGGATTCCTGCAAGCGCTGCCACGAAGACATCTATAACCAGTGGTTCAGTTCGGCGCACCATTTTTCTTCGTTCAACAATCAGTGGTATCGCAAGTCGATCGAGTACATGCAGGATACGGTCGGCACCCGGCCTTCGAAGTGGTGCGGCGGATGCCATGATCCGGCGGTGCTTTACGCGGGGCTGATGGATACGCCGATCAAGCAGATCGTTCATCGTCCGGAGGCGCAGGCCGGACTGGGCTGCATGATGTGCCACTCGATCGCCGACGTGAAGAGCACGATGGGGCAGGCGGATTTTTATCTTGAGTATCCCAAGCTGCATGAGTTGGCGGCTACGCAGAACCCGGTGGCGCGAGCCTTGCATGATTTCTTGATACGACTGAATCCGGAGCCGCACCGGCGCGTTTTCTTGAAACCGTTTATGCGCACGCAGACAGCGGAGTTTTGTTCGAGCTGCCACAAGGTGCATCTGGATGTGCCGGTGAACAGCTATCGCTGGTTCCGCGGATTCAACGAATACGACAACTGGCAGGCCAGCGGAGTTTCGGGGCAGGGGGCGCGATCTTTTTATTATCCACCGAAGCCGCAGCAGTGCGCAGATTGCCACATGCCGGCGGAGGCATCGAAAGATGCCGGGAATATCAACGGCTTCGTGCACTCGCATCGCTTTCCGGGGGCGAATACGGCGGTGCCTACGGCAAATGAGGATGACGCGCAGTTGAAATTGACGCAGGGATTTTTGAAGAGTGGCGCGTTGACCGTAGATGTTTTTGCGGTGTCTCCAGCGCAGGCTGAGTTGAAATCCGGTGCGGCGAGCCAATCGGAGATGGCGACGACCTTTGCCGTGGGCGAGGAGGCTGAAACCAAAGTCGCGGCCGAGGCTGGAGGCGAAGTTGCGCCCGTCACCGCCCCGCTGAATCGTGTGCAACCCGTGCTGCGGCGCGGAGATACGGTGCGCGTGGATGTGGTCGTGCGCACGAAGAAAGTTGGACACTTTTTCCCGGGTGGCACGGTGGATGCCTATGACACTTGGCTCGAGCTGAAAGGAACAGACGATAAAAGCCAGACGATTTTTTGGTCGGGCATGGTTGAGGATGGCGGCAGAGGACCGGTGGAAAAGGGTGCGCACTTTTATCGATCGTTGCAGATAGACGCGCATGGGAATCCGATCAACAAGCGCAACGCCTGGGCTACGCGGGCTGTGGTTTATGTGCGTTTGATTCCGCCCGGTGCGGCGGACACGGTGCATTATCGGGTGTTCATTCCGGAGAATACTGGTAATAAGATCACGCTGCATGCGCGGCTGTGCTACAGAAAATTTTCGTGGTATGGCACGCATGAGGCTTTTGCAGGACAGCCGGATCCGGCTTCGCCGAATTCTGTTTCTCCCGACTACGATGATCGCCCGACGATTTTTACGGCATCGTTGAGCGGGGTTTCGGCGAAGGAGAAGAAGATTCCTGATTTGCCGATCGTCATCGTGGCCGAGAATGAAGTTACGTTGCCTGTGGTGGCGCGCAATGCGCCTGCTTTGCAGCCGAAGACGATTGTTCTTAAAGATGAGTGGCAACGGTGGAACGATTATGGAATCGGGCTATTTCTGCAGGGCGATTTGAAGGCTGCTGCGGCGGCATTCCAGAAAGTGACTGAGGCGGATCCGAAGAATCCGGATGGGTGGGTGAACATTGGGCGCTGTGCGGTGCAGGAGGGGGACATGGATCGCGCGCGCGCGGTTTTACAAGAGGCGCTGTCGCTGTCGCCGAATCTGGCGCGGGCGAATTACTTTTACGCTCGCGTGCTGCGCGCGGATGGGAACTATGAGGGTGCGGCGGCGCGGCTTCGGATGGTTTTGGCGCAGTATCCTCGGGATCGCGTGGCGCTGAATGATTTGGGGCGCGTGTTGTTTTTGCAGCGAAAATATTCCGAGGCGGTCAAGACGTTGGAATCGGTGCTGGAAATCGATCCTGAGGATTTGCAGGCGCATTACAACCTGATGCTTTGCTACAACGGTTTGGGCAACGAAAAGCTGGCGAAGGAACATCAGGCGCGTTATCTGCGGTTCAAGGCGGATGAGTCTTCACAGGCGATCACCGGGCCCTATCGGCAATTACATCCCGAAGACAACAACGAGCGGCAGGCTGTCCATGAACATGTTTCGGTGCCGCTGGCGGCGGCGAATGCGAAGCAGCCAGCCGCAGCTTCGCCGACCGTTGCTGGAGGCGCCAAGTGATGGGTGCCGATCAAAAGCATTTGACCACGGAGACACCCAGACACAGAGAAGACCCTTTTCTCAGTTTTCTCTGTGTCTCAGTGCCTCTGTGGTGGTTGATTTTCTTTTTGCCGGCGCCTGTAGCCGGTCAGCAGATTCGTTTCCGCGACATCACTTCGCAGGCGGGAATCCACTTCACGCATAACAACGGTGCCTTCGGCAAGAAATGGCTGCCGGAGACGATGGGGCCGGGTTGCGCTTTCATTGATTACGACAATGACGGGTATCCCGATATTCTCCTGGTGAACGGCGACGATTTTCCGGGGCACCCCCATGGTGGAGCTACGACTCCGAAGCTTTATCATAACAATCGCAACGGAACTTTCACGGATGTAACACGGCAGGCGGGGCTGGCAGTGCCGTTGTTTGGGCTTGGAGTGGCGGTTGGCGATTACGATAACGATGGCTTCGATGATCTGTTCATCACTGCGCTGGGACAGAGTCATCTGTTTCATAACAACGGCAACGGCACGTTTACTGACGTGACCAAGGCCGCTGGCCTATGGGGGCCGAATGAGTTTTCCGCGAGCGCTGCGTGGGTCGAGTACGACCGCGACGGCAAGCTTGATCTCGTCGTTGCTAATTACGTGCAGTGGAGCGAGCAGGGCGATCTCTACTGTACGGTTGATGGCACGCACAAATCGTACTGCACGCCGGAGTCGTACAAGGGCACGGCGGTGCGCTTGTGGCACAACCTGGGCGGGGGGAAGTTCGAAGATGCCACGGAGCGCTCGGGCATGGGCGATCCAACCTCGAAGAGTCTGGGGATCACCGTTCTCGATTACAACGGCGATGGTTGGCCCGACATTCTGATTGCCAACGACACGCAGCCGAACAAGCTTTATCTGAACAAAAAAGATGGAACGTTTGAAGAGCGCGGCGTGGCTGCCGGAATTGGTTTCAGCGAAGATGGCGTGGCACGCGCGGGCATGGGCGTGGATGCTGCGGATTACGATCGCAGCGACCATCCCAGCGTGATCATTACGAACTTTGCGAATCAGATGGCTTCGCTTTATCACAACGAGGGCAATGGTTTGTTCGTCGATGAGGCGCCGCAGTCGGAAGTGGGTCGGGCGACGCTGGTCACATTGGGGTTTGGGTGTTTCTTTTTCGATTACGACAACGATGGCTGGCCCGATATTTTCGTGGCTGACGGGCACATTGAAGATGCAATCGAGAGCGTGCAAAAAAGAGTGAGGTATGCGGAACCTGCACATCTCTTTCGCAATTTGGGCGGCGGCAAGTTTCAGGAAGTCACGGCGCAGATGGGGGCGGCGTTTGCCGCTCCGCGAGTGGCGCGGGGCGCGGCTTATGCGGATATCGACAACGATGGATTTCTGGATATGCTTCTCACTACGAATGCAGGTCCTGCCTTTTTGTTTCACAACGAGGGTGGGACGAATCACAGTTTGCGGGTGAAGCTGGTGGGGACGAAATCGAATCGGGATGGGATTGGGGCGGTTGTGCGCGTTACTTCTGGCGCGGACAAGCAGACGAAGACGCTGCGGTCGGGATCGAGTTATCTTTCACAGAGCGAGTTGGTGCTTACGTTTGGGCTGGGCGGGCAAGGGAAGGCTGATTGGGTTGAGATTGAATGGCCCAGCGGGCTGGTGGATCGGTTGACGAATGTTAGCGCAGGGCAGACTGTTACGGTTCAGGAAGGGAAGGGCGTCGTAGCTGGCCGGGCTTACGGTTTGCGTGCCGGAAAACCTTAGCTGGCCTCGGTGCGGCTATAGGGATCCTTCGACTGCGTAGGACTACGCTTCGCTTGTCCTACTTCGCTCAGGATGACAAACTCTGTGGTCTCTGTGTTTAAATCGTAGGCGAAATGACTCCCCGAATTTCTGTTGCTTTGGCCGGCGTTCTGCTGGCTGCTCTTGGCCTATTCTCGACTGCGCCGCAGAGTTCTCTTAAAACAAATCCTGCTGAGGCGGCGCGGCTGAATAATCTCGGCTCGGCGTACATGAATCAGCAGCTTTTTGAGAAGGGGCTGGGATTGTTCCGGCAGGCGGCGGAGCTTGATCCGAAGTTGACGATTGCGCGGTTGAATCAGGGGATTGCGCTGCTGAATTTGCAGAAGATTGATGAGGCTCGGGCGGCTTTGGAAGATGCCTTGAAGCAGGACGCGAAGATTCCGAATGCGTGGTACAACCTGGGTTTGTTGGACAAGAATACGGGCGATTCTGCGGGGGCGATTGAGGCGTTTCGTCACGTAGTCGATCTCGATGCGAATGATCCGGACGCGTGGTATTTTCTTGGGGCTTCGTATGTGCAGGCTAAGCAGTTTCCGCAGGCGATTGAGGCTTTTCAGCGTGCGCTAAAGATCAATCCGCTGCACGCTTCGGCGGAGTTTGGATTGTCGCGGGCTTATCAGCAGGCGGGTGATGTTGATCACGCGCGGGAGAATCTGAAGAAGTTCCAATACATCACGCAGAACAAGATTGGCGCGCCGATCAGTTTGGCTTATGGCGAACAGGGGCAGTACTCCCGCGTGGTGGAGTCGCCGCTGGCGGTGTTGAAGCCGCCGCCGCAGATTAAGGTGCGGTTTGTGGATATGACGCGGGAGGCGGGGATCCTAAGCAGAAGCGTCACTCCTGTGAACGCAAATGACCTGGGAAGCTTTCTCGGGCCCGGAGCTTGTTTTCTAGACTACGACGGAGATGGGCGTCCTGACATCTTCGTCGCGAACAACGGACCGCTGGGTGGCCTTGGTCTCTATCACAATCTGGGCAATGGCAAGTTTGAAGATTCGACTAGAAAGGCGGGGTTCGATCCGCACCTTCACGGCATGGGCTGCTCGGCAGGGGACTACGACAACGACGGCTTTCCCGACCTCGCAGTGAGTTTGGATGGCGGTCTGCTGCTGCTTCACAACGAGAAAAATGGAACCTTCAAGGACGTGACCCAGGTTTCGGGAATAAAGAGCGAAGTGCGAGACGGCGGGTTAACGTTCATTGACTATGATCACGACGGCGATCTCGACCTCTTTGTCACAGGCAATACCGGCAATCCGAGGGCGTTCTCGCAACACCTAACCGGTGCTAATACGATGTGGCGTAACAATGGGAACGGCACATTTACCAACGTTACGGAGTCGCTGGCACTTAACGGCAGCACTCCTAACCTCTCTGGCGTCGGTACCGATTACAACAATGATCGCGCTATTGACATTGTTACAACGGGCATGGGCACCGGCCCCGCCGATAAAAAGATGAACGGATTCTCTGGAACGCTGGTTTATGAGAACCCGCGAGAGGGGGAGTTTATTCGACGTGAACTCTGGTCCTCGCCCGTGCCATCGCAGACAGCAGGCGTGGCAGTTCTTGACTTCGATCATGACAGCTGGATGGACTTGGCATTCACACACCTGGACGCGCCCGCTATTAGTCTCTGGCGCAACAATCATGGCAAAAGCTTTGATCGCGTCGAACTTCCCGAGAGGGATTGGGTCCGTGCCTACGGCGTTGCCGCCTTGGATTACGACGAAGATGGCTGGGTCGATCTGGTGGCGGTCGGCGAAAACAAAGATCGCAAGGGCGAGATCAAACTGTTTCGCAATCTTGGTCCCGATGGATTCAAAGATGTCACTGCCGACGTCGGCCTCGACAAGATTCATCTCGAACATCCGCGAGCGATCATTACCGGCGATTACGACAACGACGGCGCTACCGATTTGCTGATCACGCAGAATCATGGGCCGGCGGTGCTGCTACGCAATGAGGGCGGGAATCAGAATCATTGGCTGCGGCTTTCGCTGAAGGGATTGAACGACAACAAGAGCGCGATTGGAACCAAGGTGGAGGTGTTTGCGGGAGGGAATCGGCAGAAGGTTGAGATTGCCGGATCGAATGGATATTTGGGGCAGAACTCGACCGAAATTGTGGTGGGATTGGGCGAGGCGAAAGAGGCCGACATTGTACGCATGTTGTGGCCGACTGGAGTGCTGCAGGACGAAATTCACGTTGCGGGCGACCGGCAGCAAAATTTTACGGAGATCGACCGGCGGGGAAGTTCGTGCCCGACTTTGTTTGTGTGGGATGGGGAGCGGTATGAGTTTGTGGCCGACATGCTGGGGGCGGGCGTAGTGGGGCATTGGGTTGGGCCGGGGCAGCGGGATGTGCCGCGTCCGGTGGAGTGGGTGAAGGTGGATGGGGGAATGATTCGAGAGAAGGAAAGTCAAAGTCCCCGCCCTATCGCTGCACAAGACGCAGCGATAAGGACGGGGCACCCTTTGGATTCATCGAAGACTTTGAGTTTTCGGTTTATGGAGCCTTTGGAAGAGGCGGTTTATTTGGATCAGGTGCGGTTGATGGCTGTGGATCATCCCGCGGATATGGAAGTTTATCCGAATGAGTATTTTGCTTCGAATCCGCCTTATCCGGAGTTCAAGGTGGTGGTGAGCAACAAGAAAGATGCGCGCCCGCCTGCTGGGGCTTGGGATGAGCATGGGCACGATGTGTTGCCAGATTTGCTGGCGCATCGTTATTTTGGCGATTTCAAGCTGACGCAGTTTTTGGGATTTGCTCGGCCTCACAGCCTGACTTTGGATTTGGGTGAGGATTATCGCGGCGGGCCTTTGTGGCTCTTGATGCATGGCGAGGTGGAGTATTTTTCCGCGAATAGCATGTACGCGGCTTCGCAGGCGGGAGTGATTGCGATAGCTCCTTATGTGGAGGCGCTGGGTTTAGATGGAAAATGGCGGCGGGTGATCGAGGACATCGGATTTCCTGCAGGCGGACCGCGGACTATGACGGCTGATCTCACGGGCAAGCTACCGGTGGCGACGCGGAAGATTCGGATTACTACGAATCTGCAGATTTACTGGGACGGGATTCTGATTGACCGCACC
>JBEKBW010000105.1:0-16400 GCA_050015215.1 Candidatus Sulfotelmatobacter sp. | reverse complement strand
TGCAGAGCGCGACTGATCTGGAGGGAGTCGCGAACGGCCTCCCCCATCGATGAAAAACGGCCCTGGTCCCTGATCTTCTGTAGACTTTCGAGGCTACGCTCATCAAAGCTAAACACGACCCTTTGCGTTTTCGCCATCTTTTGTTCCTCCCTTTGCACATTATTGTTACTATAATGATGTCATATTGTCAACACAAATGATATCACATGTGATGTAATACGTGTTATCTAACAAAAATTGGCACAATCCCGTTGTGACATCCAACCTTGCGCCTCGCTCGAATTCGCCGCATGATTGTCCCAGCAGAGGCAGTACATCGCCCCGCCCGCAGGGCGAATGCGGCGCAAAACTAAGTCCTTTCCAAGGCGTGGTTTACCGCCAATTTCCCGCTAAGTTCCTGATTCCAGCGAATTACCCCAGGGGAGGGCACCCCCATCCGTTTCTCTCACCCCGTGCCACCCCCACTTGCATCTCCCCACAAGGCGTAACATCCAATAGCTGAGATCCAATTATGGGAAACACATTCAAGACCGCGTTTCTGCTCACCGCGCTTACGCTGCTGCTGATGTTCTTTGGCCGCTACTTTGGCGGCGAGAACGGGATGATTCTGGCGCTGGTGTTTGCCGCCGTGATGAACTTCGTCTCCTATTTCTACTCCGACAAGATTGCGCTGGCCATGTACCGCGCGCAGCCAGTAACGCGCGAGCAGTTGCCGCGCGCCTACGCTGCCGTTGAGCGATTGGCGCCCAAGATGGGCATTCCGATGCCGAAGATGTACGTGATTCCAACCGAGTCGCCAAACGCCTTTGCCACGGGACGCAACCCGCAGCACGCCTCGGTTGCGGTAACGCACGGGATTTTGGGCCTGCTGAATGACGAAGAACTGGAAGGCGTTCTGGCGCACGAGTTGGGCCACGTAAACAATCGCGACATCCTTATCAGTTCAGTCGCAGCGACGATTGCCGGCGCGATTACCATGCTGGCCAGCATGGGCCGCTTTGCCATGATCTTTGGCGGCTTCGGCGGAGGCCGTGACGAGCGGCGCGGCGGAGGGCTTTCGGCGCTGTTTATGCTCATTGTCGCTCCGATTGCGGCGAGCTTGATTCAGTTGGCAGTGTCGCGATCGCGCGAGTATCAGGCCGATGCGACCGGCGCGCACTTTACGGGCAATCCGTATGCGCTGGCTAGCGCGCTACAGAAGCTGGATGCCTATTCGCGGCGTGTGCCGATGCAGGCTTCGCCTTCTACGGCGCATTTGTTTATTATTCAGCCGCTGTTGGGGATGAATTTTGGGAGTCTGTTCTCGACGCATCCTCCGATTGCGAAGAGGATTGAGCGGCTCACGGGTCGGCCCGCGGAGTTTATGCAGTAAAAAGCTGCGAACGGTGAGCTTTGAGCCGTGAGCGAACTTCGCCGCCGCGCTCTGGTTCTCAACCAAACCATTGCAAGTTATCGAGCCTGCCTTCGTTCTCATTCCAGAGGCTGATGCGGTCTGCGTAAGAGCTTGCTCACAACTCAAAGCTCAGCGCTCGCAGCTAGAGTGTGACATTGGTAACGCCGAGCCATCCCGCGCCCAATAGTAGAATCCATTCAATGTCTCCTGAGATTGCAATTGCCATTTCCCACAAAGCCGCGGAGCTAGAGCAGACACTGCGCCGCGTGATTCGCGGCAAAGACGATGTCGTACGTTTGGCGCTGGTTAGTATCTTCGCCCGCGGACATCTTCTGATTGAAGGCGTTCCCGGCGTCGGCAAGACTACGCTTGGCCAGGCGCTGGCTCGCGCCATCGATTGCACGTTTCAGCGCGTGCAGTTCACCAGCGACATGCTGCCTTCCGATGTGCTGGGAATTTCGGTTTATTCGGCGCTGGAGCAGGAGTTCGAGTTCAAGCGCGGCCCAGTGTTCACGAATGTTCTGCTAGCGGACGAAATCAATCGCACCACGCCGAAAACGCAGTCGGCATTGCTCGAGGCTATGAACGAAGGGCAAGTTACGGTCGACGCGCACTCTTACGAACTGCCGCAGCCATTTCTAGTGATCGCAACGCAGAATCCGGCGGAGCATCACGGGACCTATCCTTTGCCGGAGTCGCAGTTGGATCGATTTCTTATGCGCGTGCGCATGGGATATCCGGACGCCGCAGCCGAGCGTGAGATTCTGCGCTCGCAGGTTGGAGCAGCGCGGGTTCATGATATGCGACCGGTGCTCACCGGCGCAGAAGTTCTGGAAATGCAGGAGGCCGTTACACAGGTTCGCGTGGATGAATCGCTGGTGACCTACGCGCTGCAAATTGTGCAGCGAACACGGAAATCGGAATATCTTTCTTTGGGCGTTTCGCCGCGCGGGGCACAGGCGCTCTATCGAGCCGCTCAAGCCATGGCGTTTCTTGAGGGACGAAACTTCTGCACTCCGGAGGATTTCAAGCCTCTCGCCGTGCCGGTCTTCGCGCATCGCGTAGGCGTCAACGGGCAGTACGCATCCACGGTGAAGAAGTCGGATCAGGCCGATCAGGTGCTGAAAGAGATTGTGGAGAGTGTGGCGGTGCCCATATAATCCTCGCGGGTTGAGCAGCCAGTAGAAATGGTTAGATAGGGTCGCCCCTGGAGCGTTGAGCCTTGCTGACTGCCGCTCAGGGAGGTCGCGATGTGGGGAGACAGTCGCCGCCCGCCGTGTCCGAAGAAAAATGACTATTGGCATAAACACCTGCACGAAGGCGTCCCCGACGATCCGATCGAATCCACATTGGTGTGGAAGGACTCTGACCGGCATAGTGCTCTCTACGAGGCCTATAAGAAGCATTCCGCGGAGCTAAGGGCAATCGAGGACGGCGAGAATAAGCTGTTGTTGCTCATCATTGCGATTTTCGGAGCAGGCGTTACAGCGGCTTCAAAGGTCGATCTGAGGTACCACCTATTCCCGGCAATTCTCCTAACTTTGGTTTCGGTGGGCCTCATCTACCTTGACTGGCATGTTGTTGGAGAGAATCATGATCTCAGAATCGTCGTTCGAGAGCTGCTGGTTCGTTGCGAACAGGCGATGGGATTCTATACGCCGGATGCATTCCTAAAAGGCCGTACCCTGTATCAGGACGCCGAGCGCCATTATGCGTGCAAAGGAGAGAGTCTGCGGAGCTTCAGCCGCATCGTCGTCTGCATCGCCGGGGGCTCCCTCATTGTGCTCATATGGTGTAGCTTCGTGTGGGGCCCGATCCTACCCGGAGGGCTGGGTCCTGCGAACCCAGGCGCGGGACGAATTGAGCCTTTCCTCTCGGTCTTGTCCCGTCCTTAAGGATCGGTAATATATTCAAGGATATGTCCTTCCTTCGCTTCCTCGTGCTGCTCTCGCTGGTTGTCTGGATGGGTGGGCTGATCTTTTTCGCATTCGTGGTTGCTCCCACGGCGTTCTCGGTCTTGCCCACAACGCATCTTGCTGGAAACGTTGTCGGCCGTTCGCTTGGCAAGCTGCACTGGATCGCGATCATTTCCGGGATTGTGTACCTGGTCAGTTCACTCTTGTACAGCCGTTTGACGGATGGTACTGCACACATTTTTGCCGTGCGTCACATTCTTCTCTGCCTGATGCTTGCGCTTACGCTGATCTCGCAATTCGGAATCATTCCGCGCATGGACGTGCTGCGGGCCTCGCTCGGTGAAGTGCGCGCGGTGCCGATTGACAATCCTCAGCGCGTGCAGTTCGACGCACTTCATCTGTGGTCCACGCGCGTGGAGAGTGCAGTGCTTCTGTTGGGGTTGGTGGTGGTGTATTTGACCGCTTCCAAATTCTAGAAGGCTGCGGAAAGAGTCTTTTCGGCGGCAGAAGCAGACCTCGGGCGCTGAAGCGCGGCGGATTTTTGGGGAGCTTAGCAGCACGACTGAAGTCGAGCCCTTCCCAGAATCAGCCCACATTTGGGCGATCCTTACTTCATCATTTATTCTGAAGTGTTTGGCGAAGGGCGTTGATCGCTCTGTCTGCACCGTGATCAAGCTAAGCCAAAGAGCTAACGGCTAAGAGCTTCCCTTATGAAAACTGGAATTATCGGCCTGCCACAGGTGGGCAAGACATCCTTGTTTCGGATTTTAACCAAGGCGCACCTCTCCGGTCAGGCACGGGCTAATCCGCGCGAGGCGCACATCGGGGTCGCCAAGGTTCCGGACGACCGGCTCGACCGGCTCGCTGCGCTTTATAACCCGAAGAAGCTTACGCATACGTCGGTTGAGTATGTGGATGTGGGCGCGATCGGGCAGGAGGCGTTGAAGGATAGCGCTTATGCGGCGCATCTGCGCAACGTCGATTCGCTGGCGCACGTGGTGCGGGCCTTCGATGATCCGGCGATTCCTCATGTCGGAGAGATCGATCCGCTGCGCGACATCAGGAATGTGGATTTCGATCTGATGATCAGCGATCTTGGGCAAGTGGAAAAGCGCATGGAGCGGCTGGAAAAGGATCTCAAGAAGATGAAGACTCCGGAACTCGAAAAAGAATTCGAGTTACTGAAGCGGGCGAAAGTGCAACTGGAGTCGGAAAAGCCGCTGCGCGAAATGGAGATGACTCCGGAGGACAAGAAGCGCATCCGCGGTTTCATGTTCCTGAGCGAGAAGCCGATTCTTTATGTGCTCAACATTGGCGAGTCGGGCCAACTCGGCAAGGAACTGGAAGAAGCGGTTGGCAAGTACAAGCTCACGGAAATTGCCGGCCGGCCGAATGCCGGAGCCACCGCAGTCTGTGGAAAGGTGGAGGCGGAACTTGCGGAAATGGATGACGCCGAGGCGGCGGAATTTCTTTTCAGCTACGGCCTTACTGAAAGCGGCCTGACCCGCTTGATTCGCACAACTTACAAACTACTCGGCTTAATTTCGTTTTTCACTGCTGGGGAAGACGAATGCCGCGCATGGCAGGTTCCCGCGCATTCCCGCGCGCAGGAAGCGGCGGGAGCGATTCACTCCGATCTGGAAAAGCATTTCATTCGCGCCGAGACGATTCGCTGGGATCAGTTGCTGGAAGCCGGTTCTGAGGCGAATGCGCGGGCAAAGGGAACCCTACGTCTCGAAGGCAAGGATTATATCGTTCAGGATGGGGACGTAATGCATATTCGGCATAGCGGATAGTCGCGAGCGCCTCCGTATACTCTTCCACATATGCTCTTTCGCCTGATCTTGTTTGGTTCTGCTCTGACCTTGGCCGCCTGCCTTTTTCCACAAACGAGTCCTGCAACGGCCGAGCCCGCACGGGCCAGCGCGTCTCAATCCAACGCCGCACCAGCGGGTTCCCCGGACTGGAGCGAACCATTTCCTCCACACCGGATGGTCGGCAATGTCTATTATGTGGGCAGCCGAGGACTGGCCGCATATCTGATCACGACGCCCGTCGGGCATATTCTGATTAACAGCAATTTGAGAACTTCTGTCCCGCTCATTCGGGAGAGTATTGAAAAGTTGGGGTTTCGTTTCAGCGACGTAAAGATCTTGCTGATCAGCCATGCTCACTTCGATCACGATGGAGGCAGCGCCGAGGTGAAAAAACTGACCAGCGCAGAATACATGGTCATGGATGCGGATGTGGATGTCGTCGAATCTGGCGGCAAGAGCGACTTCCAGTACGGTCACGATGTAACGATGCTGTATCCGACGGCCAAAGTGGACCGCGTGCTTCACGATGGTGACGAGGTGAAACTTGGCGATACCGTGCTGACAGCTCACAAGACCGCCGGGCATACCCGCGGCTGCACAACCTGGAGTTTGAAGGCACACGAAGCGGAAAAAACGTACAACGTTGTGATCGTGGGCGGCCCAAACGTTAATCCGGGATATAAGTTGGTAAACAACCAGCGCTATCCGGCAATTGCCGACGATTACGCTCACGGCTTTCGCGTGCTCAAGTCGCTTCCCTGCGATGTCTTCCTGGGTGCGCATGGGATTTACTTCGGCATGGAAGAGAAGTACTCAAGAATGACGGCCGGTGGGTCAAACCCGTACATTGATCCGGAAGGTTACAGGAACTATGTGGCTGACCGGGAACAGGCTTTCGTTTCGGAGTTGCAAACGCAGAGAGGAGCTACGAAAAAGCAGTAGTTACTACCGCATATGCATCCCATTGCCACGAGCATCCTGCTTGGCCTCACTGCCGCCGGCGCTAATGTTTTTGGCGGGGCGATTATCGTGCAGCGAAACTGGGAGCGGAGATATCTACGCTACTTCGTAGCGCTGGGCGCGGGATTCATGCTGGCGACCGCATTGATCGAAATGATTCCAGAGAGCTTGCAGCTGCGTGGACGTAGCGCCGCCTTTCTGATCTTGCTCGGATATTTGATCATTCACTTTTTCGAGCACACGGTCACACCGCACTTCCACTTCGGGGAAGAAACGCACAAAGACGAGTTTATCCATTCCCACAAGAGCTACTCCGTGCTCTTCGGGCTGATCATCCATACGTTCTTCGATGGGATCGCGATCGCGTCTGGGTTCCTGGTCTCGAACAGTTTGGGTTGGATTATCTTCTTCGCCATTTTTCTGCATAAGATTCCGGAGGGCTTCACCGTAAGCTCAGTCATGCTGGCCAGCGGGCGCAGCCGGGGAACGGCTTGGGGCGCGTCCGTCATTTTGGGCGGGGCCACTCTAGCGGGCGTCTTGACAATGGCGTTGTTTCGGCATCATGTAGCGGCGGGACTGCCGCTGGCCGCGGGAGTGACCATTTATGTGGCGGCTTCGGACCTGGTGCCGGAGGTGAATAAGGAACCGGCGATGAAGATGGCGCTGCTGGTTTTTGTGGGAGCTGGATTTTTCTTTTTACTGGAGATGCTTTTCCATCTGCACTAAAGGGCTCTCTTCTCTCTGTGCTCGAAAAGAGGCAGGTGGTGCAGTCGCCGGATCCAAGCGTGGAGACGTCTATTCTCCGCCTGAGGTTGTCAGGCGGAGAGGATCGCGGTGCAATCGGTCACGGTGTGACTTCGTAAATGACACCGGTACCAGCTGTTCCTCCGTAGCTGGTCCCGCCGAACAATGCGTTACCCGGACCAACGGTCACACTGCCGTAGGGAGCGCTGCCGTCGTTGGCGGCGCCAAAACTGTGGACTAATTCTTCTGACCACTGCCCGCCAGCCTCAAGCTTGAGCCTGAACACGGTGCCGCCACCGATGGCGCCGCCGATAAAAGTTGTGCCGTAAAAAGTGTCGACCGATCCAGCGGTAAGGTAGGCGTTGCTTGGAAACCCACCATCCCCTGATGCGCCGAACGTGTGCACTAGGGAGAAGTTCCAACTCCCTCCAGCGCCGGGGATAAGCTCGAACGCAGTGCCCTCTCCGTACTTGCCGCCCGCGTTGGTTAGACCGAAAACATTTCCTGTCGCATCCAGCGTGACAGGGCCTTCCGGGGTTTGCCCCTGGGTTCCGTCAAAACTGTAGATAACCTTCTCCGTCCAGGCACCGCCGGAGGCTGGCGACAATTCGTAGACGGCCCCAAGAGCATTGCTCCCGCCAAAAACGGTAGTTCCATAGAGATTGCCAGCCTGATCGAAGGAGACTTCGCCGGCGGGACTCCCCGCATCCGGGCGGCCAGCAAAGTTGTGCAGGATGCTCTCGGTCCAAGTCCCGTTCAAATTCGGCGTCAGCTGATAGACGATCCCCTGCCCGTCGGTCCCTCCGTAAAGTGTCACTCCGTACAGATTGCCGGCAGCGTCCTCCGTCACTCCCGAATTTGGATTCTGGCCATCATTAGTCGCGGAACCGAAGGAGTAGATCGTGGTCTCGGTCCACTGGCCCGTAGCGCTGGGAGTCAGCTTGAACACGCCTCCCCGTTGGTTGACTGTTGCTTGATTAACAGCACCATAGAGATTGCCAGCAGCGTCGAAGACGACAGCCCCCATTGGGGTATTGCCGTCGGTGCCCCCAGTGAAAGCGTAAAGCAGGCGATAGTTCCAACCTCCGCCCTGCTTAGGCGCGAGTTCGAAGACCGATCCGCAGCCATTGCTGCACACGATATCTCCGCCCAGGGTCGACGCACCATAGAGCCGTCCCGAGTGGTAGACCAAATGTACGGAAGCGCCCGAACCATTCTTGGAGAAGTTGTATACGACCTGCTCGGTGGGGACTGCCGCGGCGGAAATCACCATGGACAGGGCAGCAACTAAAAAGACAAGCGAGCGAACCTTGGAGCGAGAAAATCTTGCGATCATTTGTTTGACCTCGGGAGGAGGGATCGCGAAGGTGAGAGGGGGACAGCCTTCGCAGACGGAAACTATACCACAGGCGGGCGTTTGCGTGATTATGAATGGCGCGGGCCGGAGCGCCCGCGCCACACGAGGGGGGGCCTGAACTTACGCGTGAGCCAGCGCGGGCTCGACACCATAGATCGAGTGCCAGGAAGTCGCGGACTTAAGCTTGCTGTTGACGTTGTTGATGTTCTTTACGCCTTCAGTCTCGAGCCACTTGCGGAAGGCCGCCGCGCCCTGCTTGGCATAGATGGGAATACCATCCTTCCAAGTGGCGCGGCCGCAGAGGACGCCGTTGAACTTCACTCCGGATTCGCCGGCCAGTTCGAGGGTTTCGCTGAACTCGGCATTGCTGACTCCGGCGGAAAGATAGATGAAGGGCTTGGTGGCCACATTCGCTGCGCTGTGAAAGAAATCGATAGCTTCTCTCTTTGTATATGCTTTTTGTCCGCCGAAGCATTGCACGCCTTCCACGAACTTCATGTTTACCGGGACTTCGACCTTCAGCACATCCACGCCATAACGGTCCTTGCTGAACTCGCGCATGCTCTCAGTAACGATCTGTGGCTTCTTCTTGGCGTAGTCCAGACCTTTTTCATCGGCGCCTTCTTCGTAGCCGACGAATTCGAGGAAATACGGGATGTCATTCGCCCTGCACTCGTCGCCGATGCGCTCGACCCATGCATGTTTCTTGTCGTTGGTTTCTTTGGGATCAAATGGGCTGTAGTAGAGAAGAATCTTCACACAGTCCGCGCCAGCTTCTTTCAAACGACGCGCCGACCAGTGGTCGAGCAGATCGCCCAGACGCCCGGGACCGGTCTTGTCATAGCCGGTTTTTTCGTAGGCCAATAATAGGCCCGCATTTTTGGCGCGGCGCTTGGAGGCGGGCAGGCCCCACTCGGGATCGAGCAAGATGGCGCTGGCATGCGGGGTAAGAACTTCCGTGACCAATGTTTTGAATTCTTCCATCATGGCGTCGCTGATCTCTCCGCCTTTTTCTTTCGCCAGAGATTTCTGCAGCGAACCTCGCTGATCCATGGCTGCGGCTGCAATCACACCGTTATCGTTGGAGACTCTTTTGAGGCCGGTAAGTTTTCCAGGGGTAAGCTTCATGGATTCCTCCAGGGCTGATTGAAAGGATGAGTGTTTGAAGACACTTCATTGTAAACCAATGCGGGTGGGAAGGCGTGTAGAGTGCTTCGTCACGAGCACCCATCGCGGTTCAATAAGGATTCACTTAGCCCAGTTTTGCACCTTCAGGCCGCTCACGCGCTGAAATTCTTTTTGATTGTTAGTCACCAGCGTCAACCCTATGGTTAGGGCGTGAGCGGCGATCCACAGGTCAGTGTTACCGATCATCTGGCCCTTCGACTCCAATTCAGCACGAATAGCTCCGTAGGCTTCTCCCGCGTTTTCTGGAAGAGCCAAAGGGGGCAAGAAGTGAACCAGTTCTCGCAGCCGTTCCAAAGCAAGAGTTCGCTGGGCGCTCTTGGCCGCGCCATACAGCAACTCTCCATATGTGATTATTGAAAGTGCGGCTTCGCCGGGGCGGAGCTTTCGAAAGCGCGACAAGACCGCTTCTGGCCTTTGCTGGCGTATGTATATGCAGATACCGGTATCCAGCAGATAGCGCGTTTCCATCACAACACTTTGCGGGTTTGCGGCAGGTCGTTCTTCCGTTCCGCGAGATCGAAATCGCAAGGCAGGTCCGCAAGCAAATCGAAAGCGCGAGAGATGTCTTTATCCTTTTCGCGCAGAACGATCTCGTCGCCGCGCCGGAAGATCTCAACCTCTTTGGATTTAAAACGGTACTGCTTTGGGAGCCTCACGGCCTGACTGTTTCCCGACTTGAAGGCCCGCGCTGTTCCCATAAGTCACCTTCTCTTGTATACACGTATGGTATATACATTCGTCTTCGTGAAATAAATGATTTCCTAGGGTTAGTCTCAGGAATGAGGGCTGCCCCCTTCGGACCGCGCCAAAGCTCAAGCCCGGTTGCGCCCAGCGCAGGAGGATTTTCCTTCCGTAGGCGACAGGTGTCAATCGAGCTTGTTGGCTAGTCCACCGAGTGCCGGGCGGTGTAGCCGTCGCGGGCAACAACGTCGATTTTCTGCTCCTTGCCCTTCTGATCTTTCACTTTGAGCGGAGCGCCGTCCGGCGCAACAACCTGCACCTTCAGCTTGCGATATGTGCCGTCCAATTTGTCGTTGGTCGGACGATAAGTGATCGAGTACTGATGCCGAATGTCGTTTCCGATGTCCTGGAAATCTTCCCCATATTCGGCTTCGAAGCGTGGAAAGTAAGCGCGGCCGCCCGTCATAGCGGCAAAGGTGCGCATTTCGTTATCGGCCTGTAGATAGTCTATTTCGCTGGCGTGAATGCCCATGCCGCGGTTCCCGGCCCGACCCATGATGCGAGCGATCTGTCCGACCTCAATTGGGAAAATGGTCACGTCTTTCGTGTCTTTAATTTTCTTTGTGATCTTGTCGAGGGTTAGTTTGCTGAAGCTGTCGTAGCCCGTGGTTACCAAGATGACGTATTTTTTTCCCTCCACACGATCGAGGCGATCAAGTGTGTCATATAAAGCGTCAAACAGATTCGTCTCGGCGAACCCCGGAATACGCAGTTGGTTCAGAGCACCGTAGACTGCTTTCTTGTCCTGAGTGAAATCTACGAGAATGTGCGGCAGCATGTCGTAGTAGGAAACCGCGACCCAGTCATCCTTTTGCAACGTATTGGCGAAGGCGTAGGAGGCCTGCAACGCATTGATCATAAAACTGTAGGTGGTGGAGGCGAATTCGACCAACAGGACCGCTGTGATGGGAGCTTTTGTAACGTTGAAGCTGCTGATCGCTTGTGGCGCTCCATCTTCAAACAATCGGAAATTTTCCTGCTTCAAGCCGGGAACAAATTGACCGCTCTTAGTTGTGACCATTACATCGACATTGACCAAGGGAGCGTTCACGCGAATGGAGTAGTCCGGCAGACCTTCGGCGGCTTTGGGGGTTGGAGGTGGGGGTGGAGGCGGAGCTTCCTCAGTCGTCTTTTTCGGAATGGCGTAGGGGCCGATGTCACCGCCGGGTCCGCCGGCTTCGGGCGGGGCGTCCTGCTTGGGCTTGCCGTTGTCGCTGCCAGCAGCGGGAGGTTGGATCTGGTCCTGAGACTGGGATTGGGTGGGCACAAACATGACGACCAAAGCAATGGCCAAAAACGCCATGGCCCACGCAGGATTTTCCGCGCGTAACCTGTAGCAGTTCATAGACTTTAATTGGGAAAACATGTTAAACCCCGGGCGGTCTGATTCTTCTGGGAGCGAAAAACCCCCTGTGCTAGTATAGACGCAGTGATTCGCGATTGGGATGTTTGCCCGGCTCCCGGTTTCCCCTCCTGGCAACGACTTACAATCTGGCGAAATCTAACTCAACTTGCGGGGCTCTCCAGTCCCGGTGGGCGTTGTACATGAAAAAATCAGCATTAGGGCTCTTCGTCGCCTTTCTCTTCCTCCCTTTGCTCGTCTCTGCGCAGAAGTCCGAGTCTGCGCAAAATCAACCAACCATTCCGGTTTCTCAAATTCATACCGGAATGCGCGGTGTAGCCTACACCGTGTTCGAGGGCGTAAAGCCCGAAGCCATGGATGTGGAAGTTCTGGGCGTACTGCACAACGTAAACGGTCCCAAGGGCGACGTGATTCTGGTGCGGCTGCACGGGCAGAAGGTGGAGTATACCGGCGTAGTTGCGGGTATGAGCGGCAGCCCGGTTTATTTGGACGGCAAACTGGCTGGCGCGCTGGCTTTCCGCATTGGCGAATTTTCCAAGGAGCCGATCGCTGGAGTGACTCCCATTGCCGACATGCTGGAGATTAACGCGCTTGATCGTTCGCCGGCAGAAGAGAGCGCGGCGGTGAAACCTGCGCTGAATAATGTTGCCGGAAAGACTTCCGGCCCGGGTGAAGCGGTACAGATTCCGGGATCGGCGCAGGACTCTTACGCAAAGGGCTTTGCCAATTACCTGCAGCCGATTGAGACGCCACTGGTATTTAATGGATTTTCGCAGGAGGCGATTCAACTGTTTTCCGGCCAACTCGGCTCCGCAGGAGTCGTGCCTGTGATGGGAGCAGGCTCGGTGAGCAGTGACAAGCAGCCTGAGCCGGTTGAACCGGGCTCGGCCATCAGCGCAATTCTCGTACGCGGAGATATGGATATAGAAGCGACCTGCACGGTCACTTATATCGACCCGCAGCGGCTGCTCGCATGTGGCCATCCTCTGCTGCAATTTGGTGCGGTCGATCTTCCTATGAACAAGGCTGAAGTGTTGGCCACGCTACCTTCGCCGCTGAACGCTTTCAAGATCGTGAATACCACCGAGCCGGTTGGGACGTTCGTGCAGGATCGCCACACCGGAATCATGGGCGTGTTTAATCGCCAGCCGGATATGATTCCGGTTACGTTGAATATCCACAGCGACACAGGCGTTAAGCAATTCCATTACGAGGTTTTGAACAATCCACGGCTGACCCCCGTTGCACTGATGGTGACGGTGTTCAATGCGCTGCACGGAGTCAACGAATTCGGCGAAGAGATTACCTATCGCCTGAGTGGAAACATTGGGGTTAAGGGATTTCCTGAAGTCACAATGAAAAATATGTTCGCTCCTTCCGATGGCGCACAGCCTGCGGCGATGCAGGCTGCCATCTCGCTAGGGGAGCGCTTCGGGCGCATTTACGACAATCCTTATAGCGCGGCGGCCGTTGCCGGAGTAAACCTGGATTTCGATCTCGTCCGAGAGCGCCGCTGGGCGCGGCTGGAAAGCGCGCGCACCGATGTGACGGAAGCACGCCCTGGGGAAGAAATTATGTTGGAGACGGTGCTCGCTCCTTATCGCGGCGAACGCATCGTGCAACAGATCCCGGTGAAGATTCCAACTTCCGCCAGCAAAGGAACGCTGCGCATTCTGGTTAGCGATGGCGAAACCCTCGACCACATCGGCCGCTCGAATCCGGCCTTTGGGCGCAAGCTTGATCTCGCTTCAACCATCTCTCTGCTCAACAAAGAGCACTCGAACAATCGCGTTTATGTTTCGCTGCTGGAGGCTGACCCCGAAGCACGCGTCGCCGACAAGGTGATGCCTACGCTGCCGATTTCCATTATGAATGTGATGGACGGCATGCGGGGTAATCAGGAAATGATTGTGAGCGGAGAGTCGAACGTGGACGAGACGGCAACCGCGCCGTTGGATTATGTGGTGAGTGGGGCGCAGTTGCTGACAGTTACCGTAAAGTAATTGCCGTCACCCCGGCGCAGCTTTGCCATTCTGAGCGAAGCGAAGAACCTCTGCATCCTCTCGCCGCCGGCAAAGTACATAGGTTCTTCGCTGCGCTCAGGATAACAAAAGATACGCTCTTACTCCTCACTCTTTCCGATCTGCTGCGATAGGTAGCGCTCGTAGCCCAGTTCGTTGATCTGATGTAGCTGAGCTTCCAGGAAGTCAACGTGCTCTTCTTCGTCTTGAACCAACTTTTCAAGCAATTCGCGTGAACCGTTATCGCCTTCCTTCACCGCAATCGCGACCGCATCGTTGTACATCTTCACCGCGCCGACCTCGAGGGCAAGGTCATTTTCGATCATCGCCTTGACCGTGCTCCCGATCTTCACGTCGAGCGGCTGCATGGAGGGTGTCCCGTCGAGAAACAAGATGCGCTCCATGATTGTCTCGGCGTGCTTCATCTCGCCGATGGATTGCTTCTTGATGTAGTCCGAGAGCTTGTGATAGCCCCAGTTCTCGCACATCTCGGCGTGGAGAAAATATTGGTTGATGGCGGTGAGCTCTTCGCGCAGAGCCTTGTTCAATTCAGCGAGGACTTTTGCGTTGCCTTTCATGGCGATGCGAGTATGCCAGAAATGGACGGAGTCGTAAACATCGAAGAAACAGATTTGTGGACCGTTGAATCGTTTCGGAACCACCCAACTTTAACGGGAAGCGAGAGCCTTACAACTATCTTGCATAGTAATTCAGGAACACTCCTGTCTTATCCATATGCTTGAATCCGTCTGTAGCAACTATGGCGATCGCCATCAACGTTCCGTTGTAGCCTACATGGGCAATAAGGCTTGACGCGACTGATTTGGTGACTGCACGCACAGTAGTGAGCACGACGCCCACCAGAACAATGACGAGAACCGCCGACCACGAACGATATTGAATGTAGTGCATTGCACCAAACGGGAGAGCCGTAAGAACAATTCCCCAGAATGCTCCGAGGCGACGCGCCAGCACGGGATAGAGAAATCCACGAAAGAAAATCTCTTCCATTAGCGGGCCGAGGGTGATGGCGAAAGCAGCCGTGAGATACGCGTCGAGCGGGCTGTCGAAAAATTGGTCGAAGGGCGTGCTCTTGGGCATGGGCAGAACGCGGCCCAGCATGTCGAAGCCCAGCATGAGAACGCCGACGCCAATCAGGCTTATCCCCGCAAGCCCCGGCCAGTTCCAGCGAATGGATGACCAGAAACGCGAGTGATATTTCACCTCGATCAGCAGGACCATGTAGATTGCGATCACGGCATAGGCCGCGAGCTCGGAAATTAATGCAAGCACGGGTTTCTGCGCGACGTCTCCCCAACTCTGGTGCGGATAGGCGAAGTGGCGCGCTGCGAAGACGACTGCCAGTTGTACTAGGAAGAGGATGCCCAGCGTGAGTGCGGCTATGAGGAGTACGTCCCATCCGCTCCAGATGGGGTTTTCGCTGGCTCTGGGGGCGGGTGGTCCCGGTTGCGGATCGATCGGCGGAGGCGAGTAAGTAACCGGCGGGGCAGAGAACTGCGGGGCACTCGTGAGCGGGTCATTCTTGAGCTGCGGATTGTCTGGCAATGACAAATAGATCTTTCCGGCAGACTGGGGCTGGCCGCTGAAGCTTGTCTAGAGAGCGCCCTGCAGAAACTATCCCAGCGCAAGAAGAATTCTACTTGAGGTTGGCGGTTCGTGTCAGAAGTAGATGAGTTAACAGATTTCCACAAGAATATTCCCAGTCTTCATTGACAGCGGTGCGCAGTCGCTTTACCTTTGGCGGCGAGCCAGATGAGGCTGTCCAACGAGGGGGCTCGGACGGACAGATTGGCAGATCCCGTCGGCTTCTTTCTCCAGAATTGGCCGCGTCCGTGCGGCTGCAATTATCCACCACTGCCAACCAAGCTCGTGGTATGACCGGCGTGAACCGCCGGCGCTAGCCACGTCAATCTGCCACTCGCCCACGCGCTGTCGCCGATCACGCTTTTGGACCGCAGACCCCACAGGGTTTGCAAGGAGAGCTTCTCGATGAATGCCAATAAGTCTAGATTGTCCACGCCAACGTACAGGAGGACATTCCTTTGTTTACTCTTCACTCTAACTACCTTGCCAAGCTTTTCGTTTGGGCAGACCATTCCAGGAACACTGAGCTTTACTGTGAAAACGACGACGCAAATCTTGGAGACCTGCACCGTCAAGACATCTGCTTATACTTGGACCTTCGTTGATACTTCAGCCGTTGCTCACCAGTTCCCCAGCGTTAGCACACTTACCCAGTGGTCAGGCACAGGACTGGAGTGTCATCAGGGCCCTTTTTTTTCCCCGCTGACCGAATGGTCGAGCGACGGATTGTACTATTTGCAAGGAACGGCGGGCAGCGCGACGAAGGAAACAGTCACATACGGTCGGGGTTTTATCAGTCCCAAGTACAAGATAGTCGGCATTGCATACACGGTCCCAGGAGAACAGAGTTATGTTCAGTACACTGACACGACGATGATGGGCCACGGCTCTTCCACTTCCAGTTCCTTCTCCAAGAACGTTACCACGAGCATATCAATCTGTGGGGCAACCGGGCCGATCCCCGTTTGTGGGAAAAATACAAGTGGAGTCGCGGTCACTGGCACTTACACGAACGAATTTACTGCGGAGTCTGATTCTTCGTCCTCTTGGGCAGTTAATCAGACGACATCATTCGTGAATAAGCTGGTTCCTTTAACAGGCCCGGCGCTTGATCATGGCAATGATGTCATTTACGTTTGGGTTAATCCGAATGTGTGGTATACGCTTTCCGCGTCGAATGTTACAGGGGCGGCAGCCTTACAGTGGAATGGATACACCTACGACCTTTTGGATGATTCAAACAACATGGAAGTAATACCACTTAGGCTAAGCGAGTTGCAGAACCCCTCCACGAT
>JBEKBW010000104.1:0-17375 GCA_050015215.1 Candidatus Sulfotelmatobacter sp. | reverse complement strand
ACCTGCCCATATGCGAAGCAACAGACCGCAAGCCAGGATGCCGCGGCGCATCGAGCTGAGACACACCTGGCCAAGAAACGAAGCCCAGATCCAAACGTGAGCCTGCGAAATGCCATAGTGCTCCTTAACGATGAGATGCAGTGTAATAAATTATGAGCGCGACACCAGCAACAACGCCGAGAAGAACAATCGCGAAAATAATCGCGAGAGGCCAGAAGACCCAGGACCACGATTGTTCTTTTCTGATTCGTTGAATCGCGTTGTGCAATGCAAAAGCTGTAGCGATCGAGCCAACAGGAGTAAACATGAAGGCGGGCATAAAAGCATCGAGTTCAGCCGGGCCCCTGCATCCGTTATGCCGGTAACAGTAAAGAAGAGGCAGCACAATCGAAAAGGCGTAAACGATTGCAATCAAATACGAAGCTGCGAGGCCTAGCCTGCGTAACATGGACCGATGTCTCCAAGTCTCATCTCGTTGGCGCGCTCAAATCGGCGGCAGGACGTGACCGCCCGGCCCAACCAGAACGACCAAGCGTTATACTTAAAATCATGTCTGGGGACAAGACCTTTTACCTGGAAACCTTCGGCTGCCAGATGAACGTGCACGACTCCGAAAAAGTCATCGGCACGCTCGTGCACGAAGGCTATCGCCAGGTGCAAACCGTCGAGCAAGCCGATCTCATTCTCTACAACACCTGCTCCATCCGCGACAAAGCCGAACAAAAAGTTTTCCATCGACTGGCCGATTTCAAAAAGCTGCAATCCCAAGGCAAAAAGTTCGGAGTGCTAGGCTGCGTAGCCCAACAGGAAGGCGAGAAAATTTTCGAACGCGCCCCGCACGTCTCGCTAGTCTGCGGCTCCGCCTCCTACACAAATCTGCCGCAAATGCTGAAGCAGCTGGAAACCGTCCCGCAAGAAAATCCGAAGGAAGCTCACAGCTCAAAGCTCACAGCCCAAAGCCTAATCCGCATCACCGGCCTCGACGACCGCGCCACCGACAAGTGTTTCGAAACCGAATTCACTGCCCGCACCAACCCGCATCGCGGATACATCACCATCATCGAAGGCTGCGACAAGTTCTGCGCCTACTGCGTCGTCCCATTCACCCGCGGCAAAGAGCGCAGCCGCACATCGGAGTCGGTCCTGGCCGAAGCCCGCCAGATGGCCGATCTGGGCTACACAGAAATTCAATTGCTGGGCCAGAACGTTAACTCGTACAAAGACTCAGCAGGGAAGTCGGCTTCCAGAAAAAGCTTCGCAGAATTGCTGGTCGCAGTAGGAGAAGTCCCCGGCATCAAGCGCGTCCGCTTCACCACCTCGCACCCGCGCGACTTCGGCCGCGACATAGTAGATGCCATCGACGCCGTCCCCACGCTCTGCGACCATGTTCACTTGCCAGTGCAAAGCGGATCGAACAAAGTGCTGCAAGCCATGCAGCGCCTCTACACTCGCGAGCAATACGAAGAACGCATAGCGTGGATGAAATCCGCCGAGCGCGACATAGCGATCACCACAGACGTAATCGTAGGATTTCCAGGAGAATCCGACCAAGACTTCATGGAAACATTGAACCTGCTGGACGAAGTAGGCTACGACGGAGTCTTCACCTTCAAATATTCCCCGCGCCCAAACACACCGGCACTATCGCTCCAAGACGCGATCCCGGACGAAGAGAAATCCCGCCGCCTGGAAGCGCTGATGGAGCGCCAAAAAGAAATCCAAATCAAGCGTTACAAGAAGTACTTAGGAACAACGCAAGAAGTAATGGTTGAAGCGAAAAACGAATCCCGTAAGCAATGGATCGGCCGCACCACCCAAAACAAAACCTTAAACTTCACCGCTCCGGAAACATCGGTTCCACAAATAGGAACGTACGTAAATGTGAAAGCAACCCAAACCTTTCCCAACTCGCTCTTAGGGGAATTGGTGATATAAAAAAGCAAATGCGCCCTCCCCTTCAAGCCATGTTGTCGCATAAAGCGTTGTTGCACGATCCAAGGTTTTTGCAAGAGGCAAGGTCGTTGCAGGAGCCAAGGTTGTTGCAGGGGGTCAGCTTGTTGCGGAGGTAAGGTTGCTGCAGGAGCCAAAGTTGTGGAGAGAATAAGGTTGTTGCAGGAGCCCAAATGGAAGTAGAAATGACAATCCGCGGCCTTTTGATGGACCCAGTCACGCAGACTCCTATTGTTATTCTTAAGGATGTGGCTGGTGAGTCGGTGTTGCCTATTTGGGTGGGGGTTTATGAGGCGAATGCGATTGCGCTGGAGATGGAGAAGGTGAACACGCCGCGTCCGATGACGCATGATTTGATTAAGAATGTGCTTACTGGGCTTGAGACTCAGGTGCATAAAGTTGTTGTCACTGAGTTGCGGGAAGACACGTTTTATGCGGTGATCTGGCTGGAGCGCGGGGGCGAGGTGATCAGCATCGACTCGCGGCCTTCGGATGCGCTGGCGTTGGCTTTGCGGGTGGATTGTCCCATCTTCGTGGATGAGTTGGTGCTGAAGAATTCGAAGCAGGCGGCGAGCATGTCCGATCGCGTGACTGCCGAGGAGCTGCGGAAGTATCTTGAAGGCTTGAACGACGACGATTTGGGCAAGTATAAGATGTAACTGTACGGTTACACATTCCTGGCAGGGAATTCGCGTCGCGCTTTGCCGGTGGTGCGACTCCCCTTTTCATTCAACTTCAATTCTCCTTACCCGATGTTTTTCTTTTCGTGAGCATCCGTCATGCGCGTTACGCTCAAGCTTGATGATGACGTTGTGAAGATTCTTCGCGAGTATTCGCGGAGGTGTTCGGTGACGCTGGGTAAGGCTGCCTCGGAGTTGATTGTTCGTGCGGCTAGCGTGCCGCCGAAGATCAAGTTGGTCAACTGATTGTGGGGTCGTTGACCTTCCGAGGGGTGGACGGAGGATCAGCAGCAAACGCGTTGAAAAAGCTCGATGCGGAACAGGAGTCGCTCTACTTTACATAATACCTGTTATCGGACATTGCCTCCTTGGGCCGCGCAGTCGCTCGCTATTCGTCAGCTCTTGCCTCGGGTTCCCATTCCAACCGTCTTCTCCAATATCCCGGGACCTATGCGCGTGAGCGATCCACGTCTCCCAAAAGATGGGAGACATGGGGCACCCCCAGACGAAGCTGCATCCCAATCCGGCACAAAGGTTCCTTTGCTTGAACAATTTCTGGTGAAAATGAAAATGGCGCACGTCCCTTGTGGGACTGCGCCTGTTTTTGCTCTATATTTTTATTATATCAATTAGCTTTAGGGGAAAGGGACAGTTTTGCAGAAATATTTGTGTGGGCTGGTCAATGAGTTAGGGGAAATTGGGTGGGTTGGGGGCTTGACAAGTTTTTCGGACTTCTGAACCGCGAGCTCGTTAGAGAATCCCCACCCAAGCCAAAAGATGGCTTGGATGGGCACCCGCTTCAGTTGGCGCTGTCATCCTTGTTTGATTTCACATTGCTGCTTGTTCTGACGATGTGTTGGGCGTCAGGCGCAGGTGAACCGTTACCGTCAGACGATTTCCAACCAGGGCGTTGAAATGCTGTGAGATGCCGACGTCCTGGCCGCCGGCTGCGTGCGGGGCTGCGGGAAGGCCGGGAGCCTCGATAAGAGTTCCGGTGCACTGGGGGCCGCTGTAGGCTTGGCCTCCGCCGAAGTCCGGGTTTTGACATTTCTTATCCTGAACCACAGGGGGCCAGTAAGTGCTTACTACGGTCTTCACTAACTGGGGAAAATCCTCGCGGAACGTGCGCGTCGATCCTGCGGCCACAATCTCGCCGTCCTTGCCCCCGTTGCCTTTGGCCGGCGCAAGGTCGAAGACGAAAGTTGCTTCATGGGTAACGCGATGGATGATCGGCGGGCCGTAGACCGGTCCGGAGTAGGCTTCGCTTGGGGTTGCGTCCACGTTGCGATCCACGCGAGTTACGGCGAGAATGCCAGTGGTTTGCAGCTTGCCATCGGAGGTGCGCGTGGCGCCCTTGGAGTGAAAGCATACCAAGGTGTTGTTGGAGAGATCGGTGAGCCACTCGGTGAGGAACTTGCCGTCCTCGGTAATGTCGGGGGTCATGCCGGTGGCGGGATAGAGTCGGAAGTCGAACCAGGACTTGGTGAGATCGTCGTTGTCGATATTGATTCGGCCGCTGACGCGGCCGAAGCCGAGAGTTACGTCGATTTGGGTCTTGCCGTAATCGGTGGTCGCGTCGGTGATGAGTTGAGCATCGGAATGGCGAGCGTCTACCTGCCACGATCCTGAGGTTGCCGTGGGCTTGCTGGGACTGCCCAGAGCCAACACTCCTGCCATTGCGAATAGAACCGGATACTTTGACATTTTTTCGCCTCCATTTTCGGACCTGTCTTACTGGTCCGATTCCCGAGGGCGCGACCCGGTTGCGAATTAAAATACACAGAGATGGAAGTTAGCCCATCTGCTTCCTCCCCCCTACGATCACGGCATCACTCGGCGAGTCCCACTTCTCGCAAAAGAAGCGAGAAGTGGGCGCCACGTTTCGTTAGGTGTTTCCATTCACACATTTCGCCGATTATTTCTCGGTGAAGTGTTTTAGTCTTTCCAGAACGCCGGGCCAGCCGCCGCTGTAGCCTTCGCGGGCAACGGATTCCTGGGCCAATCCGCTGTGAATGACTTTTACCTGCGTTCCGCCTTCTTCCTGGGTCAGTTCGTAGCGAACTACGGTGCGGCGGGATTTGTCTTCGTGCCAACTGGAGATCCAGGTGTAGGCGAGCAAGCGCGGAGGATCGTACTCGATGACTTCGCCTTCGCAGTGGAAGTTGCTTACTCCGTTCACGCTGAGCCTTGACTTGGTGTTTTGGAAGCGCCACTTGCCGCCGCACCGGGCCTCGAACTCGAATCGCTCGATGCGGCACTCTTCGCTGGTCCACCAGGTCATAACTTGCTTGGGATCGGTTAGGGCTTCGAAGATGCGTTGGGCGGGAGCGGCGATGAAGATTTCGCTGACGATTGCATCCTGAGTTGGGGTGATTGCTAGGGTTGCCATTTGTGCTCCTTATCTTGATGATTGAAATATTGAACATCAACGGCGGTGGACAAAGAGGTCCGCCGCTCCATTTCCACCTTCACGTCTTTCGGTTATTGTTGGGCTACTTCGGCGCGGTGCAGGTCGAAGAATTCCTTCATTTCTTTGCCGGGACCGGCGTTGAAGGTCCACTCTTCGGTGTGGTGGTTGGCATCGACCATAGTGAAGACCACGCGCTGCATGTGGCCAGCGTCGCCGATATTGGTGCCGTCGAAGAAGTCGAAGGTGATGGTCTTGCCGTCGGCGGAGGTCGTAGCGGTCATGCGCGGCTGATTGCCTGCGCCGCAGTAGTGCGTGAGCATCAGGCGGTTGGGGCCATCGAGGTGGAACATGCTGATCATCTGTTCGGGACCGTGGCCGTGGATTTCGCTCATGAGCGCGGAGCCGCCGGCGGTGTCGCGGAAGCTGACGGTGACGGGGTGACCCTGTCCGTTCTTCCCTTCCCAGCCGCCTTCGAGCGTCTTAAGTTGGTCGAAAGATTTCTGGGCGCTAGTTTGGGCCACGAGGGCGGTTGCGGCAAACATCAGTAGGACCGGGAGAACGCTGCGGAGCGCTTTCATTTAGAGTTTTCCTTTCGATTTGGAATTTTGTTTTGCAGATTGCTGCTGGGTTTCTTTGGCGTATTCGGCCTCTACGAAAGTTTTCAAGTTGCCGAGGTTCATCTTCCAGAAACTGCGGTACTGATCGAGCCAGGAGTCGACGGCGCGAAGCGGTTCGGGATTGAGTTGGTAGACGCGGTGACGGCCTTCGCGATGCTCACGCACGAGATGGGCGCGGCGCAGCAGGCGCAGATGTTTGGAGATTGCGGGACGGGAGACGGGAAAAGCGCTGGCGATTCCTCCGGCGGGCTGGCTGCCTCGGCGAAGAAGGTCGAGAACAGCGCGGCGGGTGGGATCGGCGAGGGCCTGGAAGGTGGCCTCCGTGTTTCTTTCCGGGGAATATGTAACCGAACGGTTCCGCATAATACGTAACCGTATAGTTACGCGATAGGGTTTGTCAAGGGAATTTTTGGGGGATCGATGGCAGGGATAAACTCTTACCTTTGGTATAATGTAAGAATGACTTGTCAGATTACTACTGTAAGCACTAAGGGGCAGTTCGTCATTCCTGCCGAGATGCGGGCTGCACTTGGAATTAAGCCGGGGACGCGGATCGCTGTGACGCGTGCGGAGGGAAAAATAATCCTGGAGCCGGTGACAAGGGAGCTTGTGGAGAAGACTCGCGGGATGCTGGCCGGAGGGCCGTCTCTCACCAAGAGTCTGCTGCGGGATCGCCGGCGCGCGAAGGATCGATTTTAGGCGATGGCGACCTACGTTCTCGATTCGAGCGCCGTGTTGCGCTTCCTCGACGGCGAGGCGGGAGCGGATCGCGTGTCTGAAATCATCCTCGGGCACTTGGCGGGAGAATGCGAGGCGGTCATCTCTTCCCTGCACTGGGGCGAGATTGCCGGTCAGACCTGCAAGAATCGTGGCAGCCGAACCATGGACTCGGTGCTATCGCGCCTGGCTTCATTTGGAATTCCAGTGGTTGCTGTGGATGCTGACCGTGCGGTGCGGGCGGCACTGATCCGGCTCACATCCTCAATTCCCTACGTGGATGCCCTCGGAGTGGAACTCACAGCGGATTCCCGGGAACGCATTTTCGTGACCGCAGACTTTGATTTCAAGGCCGCTAGCCAGGATATAAAGATTGAGTTCTTGCCGGCAAAGTGAATCGCTGGCCGTCCCTATTGAATAAGTAAAGGATTAATTGGCTGAATATTGCACTTGCCATTGCGATTGTCTACCGAAACCACGCTGCCAGCTTCAATGCGCAGAACCCCAGCCAGCCATTCCGGTATCGTGATGTTCAGGTAGCCGGCTTCGGTCTCCGAAAGTCCCCGCGAGCACTCGATCAATCGGTCACCACCGGCGTCGAGCGGAATTCTCAGGACGAGTTTCCCGTCAACTTTCTCGACCGGACCTCGAAGCGATGTGATGTCTTCGTCAGACATTTATCTGGTCCCTCCGTTTTCTCTTATCAAGTCGAGAAACGCCTGATGGATTCGCGTGTCTTCCGACAGTTCGGGATGGAAAGTCGCGGCCATTACAATTCCCTGCCTTACAGCGACTGAGTCTTTGCCTTCGGTGGCTATGACTTCGACCGCTGGACCCACGCGCTCGATTTTTGGGGCCCGGATGAAGACCATTTCCAGCGGAGACGCGGCGTTGTCACCGGATGAACCGTTCAGGAACTTGCCTTCGCGGATGGAGCTATCGACCTGGCGGCCGTAAGCGTTGCGTCGGATGCTGATATCGATTGCACCCAGCCCAACTTGCTTGGGATTCTCCACGTCAGTGGCAAGCAGAATTGCTCCCGCGCAGGTGCCAAAGGTTGGTTTTAGGCGCACGAACTCTTTTAGCTTCTCGAATCCTTTTTCGCCCAACAGTTTTAGGAATGTGCCGGATTCACCGCCGGGGATGACGAGGCCATCGACTTCGTCGAGTTGTTCGGGCTTTTTGATGAGCACAACTCTGGCGCCTAGGTCTTCGAGGCGGCGGCGGTGGGCATCGAAGTCGCCTTGCAGGGCCAGGACTCCGATGGTGAGTGTCGTCGTTAGTCGTTGGTCGTTGGTCGTCGGCACTTTGGGCTTGATCGTTCGATTTCAATATTAATTGATGTCGCGTTGGGGGTACGGATTCAAGGCAGCGAAAGCCGAAGCGCCTAAAGGCGCCGTCTGCGATGCCCTTTGCGGAATGCCTGAAGGCATGCCCTGATACTAAACCGCTGGGTCGCAGGCGGCTGCGTCGCGTTCGGGGATGGGAGAGGGTCTGCGGGCGATCTCGATCAGAAGCGCCCACGCGCCGAGATGCAGTGCCCTTGCGCGCGCTTTGCTCGGGGGGCGCTCACTTCCAGCGGAATTACTCACGGAAAGATTCGGGGCATTTAGACACTGCTCTTCCGGGAATTTGTGCATCCAAGTTGGGCCGTGCTCTTAAGCTATCAATTCGCCTGGTTGCTTCTGCTGTCGATTCCGGTGGCGTGTATTGCGTGGACGATCACACACGAAGAGGTGTTTCGCGAGCCGCGCGATTTTTGCCAGCGGCAGTCGAGATATGCGAGATCGCCGGTGCGGCGAAAGTTTTTTTACCTGTTCACCTGCGAGTATTGTTTCAGCCATTATGTCGCCGCGGTGTTTCTGTACATAACGCAGTTCAAACTTCTTTATACGGATTGGCGCGGGTATCTCGTGGCGCTGTTTGCGCTGGTTTGGGTGGCGAATCAATACATGGGCATCTATAACCGGCTGCGACTTGATATCAAGCATGAGCAAGTGGAGATACGGACCAAGGAGAAGGAACTACCGGGACAGGAGATTAAGCGGGATCACGAGCGCGCCGCCTAAGGACCTACCCGGTGAATTTGATAGGTCGTACGCAGTCTATAATCTTGCGAAGGCTTAGATACTTGGGGAAGTTCCAAGCGAAGGAGGGTACATGAACTTCGTCGTCTCGCTAGTGCTGGCACTTTTGTTGAGTGCGCCAGCTCACAACCGCGGTGACCAACCAAATGCACACTGCATTGCCAGCAGCTCATCGCATAGCTGTGGTGCTTAGGACGTTCCGGCGGCAAGACCTGCCGCCGGTTCTTCTCCGGGTGTCGGGTGCCTCGCCCCTTTTGCGGCTCCGGGCCACCTGCCCACGCACTATCCGGACCCGCAGGCTACGATACAAGGGGGTGAGGATTTGTTCCAGATATTAAATGCAACGACCACCTTATTGACCGGAAAGAAATGAGAAGCTAACATTGCGGCCAAGTGAGATTCATGTATTTAGTTCAACCCGAAGGTCACTAACATGAAAAAGTTGAAGCTGAAGAAAATCACTTTAAAGGACTTAGACCAGAGGTTTATCGGGGGTGTTGCAGCCGATCCACCACAGGCAACCGAATTGAATAGCTGCCCCGGAAGGCACACCTGTCCGGGAGGAGGGTGCACCATGGTCGGTTTGAGGTGCGTAGGGGAAATCGATCGCTAGGCAGTACTGGGCGCCCGGCTAGCATGCGGCACCCCAAGAGTGAGGCCATTCCACAGCCTGCCGTGAGCCGAGCCGAAGGGTGTCGCAAAAGAAGCGAGAAGCGGGGCGCGCGAAGTTTGCGCTAGTTTCTTTCCGGCAGCGCTACTCCAGAAAACCGGTGGCAGGCTTCGATCAGTTTCTCCTGCGGCTCAGGATCGCGTGTTGCCGGCTGCGGTTTGCGCAGCTTTTGGTGATAGAAGTATTCGCCCGTTACACGCGCGGCTTTGTCATCGCTCACCGCGAGCCAGGCCTGGGTTTCGTATCCGGCATCGAGATCATCGGGGGCTGAAGGCCCACCCATTTTTGTCGCGACCCAACCCGGTTCCAACGCGTTCGAGAAAACGCCGGGCCAATGCCTTGCCACCGCGAACGCGAGAAGCACGTCGTGGAATTTGGTATCGGAGTAAGCCTGCTGTCCTCGCCACGGGCGCTTCTCCCATGACAAATCTTCCAGCGAAGCGTCTCCGTCTCGATGGAGACCGGAACTCAGGTAAATCAGGCGACTGGGTTTGAGGATCAACGCCGTCAGAATATAAGGCGCAAGCGTGTTGACAGCGAACACGTGAGGCAGGCCATCCTCAGTCGCAATGCGCCGCGGCTCGCGGTAGCCGACGCCGGCGTTGTGAATCACGGCGTCGAATGCGCCCAGCGCGTTCGCCTGTTCGGCCACCTTGCGGGTCTGCGCGATGCTGGCAAGGTCTCCAATGACGACCGCCTCGGCTTTGGGAACAGCCTTTCGCGTCTGCTCCGCGCGCTGTTCGTTGCGAGCGTGGAGAACGACGCTGTGTCCCTGCCGAATAAGCAATTCTCCGGCCATGCGGCCTAGGCCGTCGGAAGATCCGGTGATGAATACGCGAGACATGATTTGAAACTAGGATACAACACGGATCTGTGATGGAATTCGGAGAGTGCCCTGCATTTTCCCCAACCGGAAATAAACGTTGCAAGTTCTTTCATCTTGACCAGGCGCGTCCAAAGGGACAGAATCGAGGCCTTCAGCTGCACTGAAAGGTTCAGTCTCTGCAAGCGCCTTACGATCACACCTGATTGCGAATTGATTAGGAGAACTCCATGAAGCCCGGCCACGCTATCGCCCTCATTTTTGTTTTCGCGACTCTTGCGAGCGCGCAGACAAATCCAGTTCCGCTGGTCAACCAGCCGCTGTCGCCTTTCAGCGCGGCGCCGGCGTCAGGGGCATTTACACTTACAGTGCGCGGAACGGGGTTTGCATCGAATGCGGTCGTGAATTGGAACGGTTCGGCGCGCACGACCACATTCGTTTCGAGGGGTGAGTTGCAGGCGGCCATTACGGCAGCCGACGTGGCCAAGGCAGGGACAGGCACCGTGACGGTGGTCAACCCGACGCCCGGCGGAGGAACTTCCAACTCGGTTCCCTTCCCGATTGAAAAAGCTTTCCTGGCGCCCTCGACTGCGCTCGAAGGTCCTTTTGAACCCGGCCTTACGGTTGGGGTTCTGGCAGCGGACATCGATCACGACGGGTTGTCCGATGCCGTACTCGTGGAAGCCGACGGAAGCGTCGGCTCGATTGTTTACTATCGCGGAAACGGACACGGGGGCTTCGCCGCTCCGATCACTACCAACGTCACGATTCCCATCGAGTGGATGCGCGCCGGCGATGTCAACGGCGACGGCAATCTTGACCTGGTAGTCAGCGACTACTACTCCAACGAGACAGTGGTCTTGCTGGGCGACGGCCACGGCCACTTCCGTCAACTCAAGCCCCGATCGCCGCTCGAATATGTCGAACCCCTCGCGCTGGTGGACCTGAATGGCGATGGCAAACTCGACCTGCTCGGAACCGCGTCCGGATATCCTGGTTCGATCAGTATTTTCCTGGGCAATGGCGACGGTACATTTACGCTCGATCCCGCGGCGCAAATCGACAATGTATTCGACGCTTCCAATATCGCGGTGGCAGATTTTAACGGCGACGGCATCCTCGACCTCGGGGTGGCCGCAGCTTTTGGAAATAACGACGGCGAAGTGCAAATTTATCTGGGCAATGGCGACGGCACGTTCCGCGCCGGCGCTCTCTACACCACAACGGCGAATTCGATTGCCACTGCCGATGTGAATGGGGATGGCAAGCCCGATCTGATCGCCGTCGACTTTAACAGTGGACTCTGCGTGCTTCTCGGCAACGGCGATGGCACGTTCACGCCCGGCAGCTGTATTGCTGCATCACTTTTTGGAAGCATCCAGGCTGGCGATTTCATTGGCAACGGCAAGCTGGATATCGCCGTGCAAAATTCCGACGACGAAATCCTGAACATCTCCGTGTTTCCGGGTAACGGGGACGGCACGTTTCAGTCGGCCGTGACGCTGCCGTATAGCAATACTTGGTCTTCGGGTTCCACCGGAGGCTTCAGCGTGGCTGACTTTAACAACGACGGCAAGCTGGACTTCCTGTATGCCGGCACTAATCCCGCCGGACCGACGAATGTGCAAGTATTGCTAGGCTCTGCAGCCAGTATTTCGCCCACCAGCTTGTATGAGTGGGAAAACCAGGTGGGCAAGACCAGCACGCCACAAGAAGTGGTTCTCACCAATGTGGGCAACCTCGGGCTGAAAATTACCGGCATCAGCATTACCGGAACGGGAGCGGCGCAGTTCGTGCAGCAGAACAATTGCGGCGCGGAATTGGCGTCAGGCAAGGGCTGCCTCATCCACGTCGAGTTCAGGCCAACTGCCGACGGAACTTTTACGGCGTCGCTCAGCATCGCCTACGACGGTGTGGGCTCACCGCAGAGCGTTCCTCTGGAGGGGTTGGGATTCAACTGAGAGCCGGAGTTAGGTAACGTGGTGCCCGTCTCTCGTTCTCTTGCGAGACGTACGAAACTCAAGCTTCAAGTGTCGCAGAAGATCAGACTCCTTCTACGCTCCGGTGCCCTCAACCCCTCCGTCAGGTTCGCCGCGCCTGGGTTGACACTTTTTCCAAAAATCGGTGTTAGTGTTCTGCGTGGGCCAAGATCGAGGGCCGTCGGAATAACGATAAAGAGACTGACGCCGATGAAAAAAGTAGTGTTGGCAGTCTTCGCCTTCCTCTTTCTGTCCGCAGCTTCCTATGCGCAGCAACTTCCGGTTGCTGACGTGTCTGCGGAATATTCCTTCCTTTTCCTCGCCAAGGGCTACACGCTCAAGTTGAACGGCGGCAGCGCCGCTGTGGCCTTCAATATCAACCGGTGGCTCGGAGCGGTCGGCGATTTCGGCTCATATGACGGCGCTCCCGGCATCCCCGGCCTCGTCGGCGAAACCTACATTTTCGGCCCGCGATTTTCCTTTCGCCGATGGAACCGCCTGATTCCGTTCGTTCAGGGCGGAATCGGCGGAGTGCATGCGAATACCACGAACAACGGCTTTCTCGGCGCGAACAACGGCTTCGCATACTCCGGCGGAGGTGGAGTTGACGTTGCGCTCGATCGCGCCGGCAGACTCGCGGTGCGGGGCCAATTTGATTTTCCTACCTTCCGCGCCAACGGTGTTAACACAGGCACGCTTCGGTTATCGGCAGGGATTGATTTTAGGCTGGGGAAAAAGTGATCGCGTAGGTGGCAGTTACGTGTGGACGACCCTAGAACAAGAGATATTCCCTAGGACAAGAGATATTCGATCCGCGTTTCCAGTTTCGCGGCATCTTCCGTCGAGTCGCCGTAAATCTCCCAGAGCGTGCCGGAAAACGACGCTTTGTTGGCGGCGGCCCAGGCATGAATCGCCGTTCGTATGGTCCGACATGCAGAGCGGTTGCGACCCTTCCCGCCGGGGTATCGGTCGAAACCACGTCTCCGGATCGCTCAAAGAGGCGCGTGACCTGAACGCCGAAATCCACGTCCATCGGCGACTGTATGTTTGCCGGATGGTGATACAGGAAGATGTTGTGGCCATCCGTTCGGAGTCCGGGATGTTGCTGCAGGAACGCCCACACCTGGTCGAGGGCCCGCCACCAGGCGGTGGCAATCTGGTCGAGACGAATAGACTGGCGGACGGCCGCGAGTCTTCGCGCCGAAACCAGTTGAACGGAAACTTCAGTGGCCATGACGCTTTCAGTTTACGACGGGGGATGAGCTTGGGCGTCGTTGTGGGGGTGCGAGGCGTCTGCAGCAGGTCAAGTGGAGTTTGGACGGGCCCGCCATGAGCTGTGGCTTTGGGAATAGGCTAGGGCGCAAGAATTAACAAAACCCAGGTATCCTGAACTTAAGCGAGGTACCGGTGGCAAGCGCATCACTCCCGAGAGATAGGCGGTCAGCCCGTGTCGCCATTGTCGAAGAACACATTCGGCTGGAAAACAAGCACGACCTCGAAGCAGTCCTTAGCACCTTCGGCGATGCTGCCCGATACGACGATGAAGCGTGGGACGAACATTACAAGGATGGCGATGGCGTGCGGCTTTTCTACACACAGCTGATGCAGGCGCTCCCCGACTTGGAGATCCACGTAGAACGCCAGCATGTGGCGGAGGAGGCCATTCTGGTTGAGGTAATTATCCGCGGGACGCATCTTGGAGATTGGCGCGGGCTGCCCGCGACAGGGAGGCGAGTCAAGTTCCCGCTGTGCGGTGTGTACACCTTCGACGCCGAAGACCGTCTGGCCGGGGAAAAAATCTACTATGACCGCGGTACCGTGCTGCGGCAACTCGGCGTCTTTCACGAACCGCAAAGTGCATTAGGACGAATCTGCACTTTGGCGACTCATCCCCTTACCATTGCTCGGGCTCTCGGGAGAATACTATTGCGAAGATGATTCGAACCGGCCGAGGGAATCCCTAAGGCTGGACTTACACTTCCTAATGACCCGGGCTTCCAGCAGTTGGTTGTGCTCAAAAACGATCCGGCCCATTGTGCGATCCCGTGGATTCGTAATAGCCTTTGCGCGCGTACACGCGCAGTTCGTGTCCATCTTTCTCCGCCTTGAGATCGATGGCATGGTACTTGCCATCGCGCTGGAAGAAAGCCGGTTTGTAGGAGATGAGATAGCGGCTACGAATCACCTGTTGCAGGGCGGCTAGACTGCCATTGAGATTGTGAATGGAGCCGGGGGAAAAGGCAGCTCCACCGCTGAGTTCGGCTAGGGCGGTTAAGGCCCGCTCGCCCACCACATTTTTGTCGGGTTCATCCAGTACATCCTTTGTGCTGACGGTGTAGACCGCGACTTTCTCCGCGTAGCGCGCTGCGAATCGCCTGCTTGAGAGTATCGCTGCTGGAATTGTCCTCGCCGTCGCTGATCACCACCAGAGCTCTGGCCACAGGCTGGGATTCGGGGCGACTGGCGAGCTTATCGGCGGCGAAGGCGACCGCGTCCCAGAGGTGCGTGCCGCCGGAGGCCACGAGTTCGCCGACGCTATGGGAAATAAGTTTCTGATCGTTGGTGAAATCCTGGACCAGCAGCACCGAGTTGGCGAAACCGATCACAAATGCAAGATCATTCTGGCCGGTCATCACCTTCTGCATAAAATTGTTGGCAGCCTGCTGCTCGAAGTTGAAGCGGTCTCGAACGGAGGCGCTGGTGTCGATGACAAGACCCAGGCGCAACGGCAACTCAGACTCACTGCGAAATCCGGTAACGACGGCGGGAGGGTTGCTGTTGTCGTGGAGCTTAACGTCATTCGCGGTAAGGTTGGTCACTGACCTGCCATGATCGGTGGCCGCAAAAAACACGGCGACCTCGTCGGTAGAAGAATGCAAAATAAAGCCGGGATAGGCGGCGCTTGAGACACTGCGACGCGGAACCGAACCGGCCGTCACCTCAGCCTCGGCTGCAGATTCGTCCGGTGCGCACGTGGGACACTCCGCTTCCGCTTCAGCCTCCGCAATTTGGCCGCTCTCTTTCGCGTCCTGTAGGAGCTTTTGGACGCGCTGCGGTAACGCCACCGGCACGGAGGGGATTGAGGCCGACGCCGCCGTAATGGAAACGTTCAAAGCAGCAACCGCGGAAGGATGCTCCTGATCCCGATTCATATCCTCCATGATCTGAACCGCCTGCAACGCGGCGGGCGACTTCGGATCCTCGCGCAAAAACGTCAACAATTCCTTCTGCGCCTGGGGGACGTTATCCTGCGCCGCCCAGGCGGCAGCGGCAAAGAAATGAACCATTGCGGCTCCATCGTGCTTGCGCTCATGCACGCGGCGGGCAGTTTCGACTGCGCTCCCATAATCATGATTCATGTACTGCCCATAGACCAGCGCGGTGAGTAGTTCAAGATCGAGAGGGGCGATGCTGGATGCCTTCTGGATGGCCTCTTGTGCGGCCGAAAAACGGCTAAGAGCGAGTTCGGCGCAGCCCAGATTCAAATAGGAAGTGGGCAGGTGGTCGTCGAGCGCAACCGCAGCAGCGAATTCGGCGCGGGCCTCATCATTCTTATGTAAACCGAGGTAGGCGGAGCCGAGCGCATTGTGTGCCGAGACGTAAGTGGAGTAGATCGAAATTGCGGTGGTTAGGTGTTCGATGGCGCCTTGCAGATCTTTGCGCTGCAGAAGTTGATAGCCCTTGTCGTATTCACGGCGCGCCTTTCCAGGAGCCTTGAGGTCGAGCTTCGAGAGAGAACCGCTGGCACCCTCCAGCGGGCTGCGATCCCGACCGTTCAGCAACCACAGATTCTGATTCACATCGATCGGCTGCTGGGGCTGCCGATATGGCGTCGAAAATGTTGGCGAGTTCGAACCCGGCAAACCAAACGTCTGCGCAGACACGGAAGACGAGAGAAGTAAAAGAAAAAATGCCGGAAGCGACGCGCGGTTGGTCATGGTGCTTGCCAGAAACAACGTTAGAACTAAACTGCTCCGCACTTAGGGCTAGAGTTTAGTCTTAATCCGGTGCTTGGGACAATAGCTAAGATGGGCGGGGTCGATCCTGTCTCTTTTCTTTTGCGAGATGCGGCGCCAGAAAATCGATATCCTCCGGACAAGATTTCGACCATTCCTCGAAAGGCCTCTCTGAGTCACTCTGGTTAAGGCAGAGGAGATGAGTGTAAACTCATTTCGAGTTGGAAAGGAGCATACCGATATGTCGATCTCTATGGCAAAGCGAATTGCGTTGATCTGTCTCTCCACCTTCTTGGCGGTAGCCGCTTTGCAGGCCGTCGCAGTGGGCGAAGATGCGGTTCATCTGGTTTCTGGCTTCGTGAAGCATGTGGACCACGACGCCAAAACGATCGTGGTCAAAACTGCCGATGGTACCGAACACACCATCAAGTGGAGCGGGGACACAGCTTGGGAGGGCACCAAGGACTCCGCCAAAGGCCTTAAGGAAGGTTCGAAAGTTTCCGTGAAGTACACCGAGAAAGCTGGTGAAAAAACGGCCGTTGGAGTAAAGGACATCGGCAAAGAAGTCGCCAAGTAAGGGAGATGACAGTTGCCGGGTACCCACAGCCTGCCCCGAGCGCAGTGGAGCATCAGCGCGAGTGGCGGCAGCCGGGATAAAGAATTATTCAGGACGATTCAGAAATGGGGTGCCCCATGTCTCGCTTCTTTTGCGAGACATGGGATTCTCGGATTCCTTAGGCTCCACGTTCACTCGTCACAGACGATCAGTTCCTTTTCTTCCTACACTCCCCCATGCCCCAAAATCTCCATCGTTTCTACGGCGGCAGGGACTTACAATTCGTAACGTTCAGTTGCTACCAACGCCAGCCACTCTTCAACAACGCAGCCCGCTGCAATCTGTTCCTGCGAGTACTCGAGCGCGTTCGCAGACGGGATCGCTTAGTGGTTTTGGGATACGTAGTTATGCCCGAGCACATTCATCTGTTAGTAAGTGAACCGCAGCGGGAAACGCTCTCGACTGCGATTCAGGCATTGAAGCTCGGTTTCGTCCGCAGCTTAGTGGGAGACGGCATTCCCACTTCTCGCAAAAGAAGCGAGAAGCGGGGCACCCCAATGACGCCGAATCGCTTCTGGCAAGCGCGGTTTTACGATTTCAATGTCTGGACCGAGAAGAAGCGAATCGAAAAACTCCGCTACATCCACCGCAACCCGGTGACACGCGGCCTGGTGGCCAAGCCCGAGCAGTGGCCATGGAGCAGTTTTCGCTGGTACTTAATGGGCGAGGAAGGCCCGGTGAAGATTAATGATACGGACATCTTGGTGATGACGATTCGCCCACCTGCGGCGTGAGAAGCTTGAACAATATCCGAAATGGGGTGCCCCATGTCTCGCTTCTTTTGCGAGACATGGGAGTAGGCGTCTGAGACCTGGGCCACCCGCCGTGTCACCAGCCCCGAGTCTGCAGCATCTGCGCCTCATCCAATGC